>CAVQZA010000012.1:0-141428 GCA_963718355.1 uncultured Actinomycetes bacterium | reverse complement strand
AAAACGCCGTCCGGCGGTCGTGTAGCGGAGCGCGAGCGCGACGGCGAGGGCGATCGCGGCGCCCGTCCAGAAGACGACGCTGATGCCGAGCGGCTGCTGCGCCGCCCACCGCGAGAGCGATCCCGGCACCTGCAACGAGATCGTATGGTCGCGCGCATACCTCGAGCTCCATGCGAGCACGATCTGGCCGACCGCCAGCGTGACGATCAGCGGGTTCAGCCTCACGATTCCGACGAGCACGCCGTTGACGAGCCCCACGAGCGCCCCGAGACCGACGCAGGCGATGATCCCGGCTGCGAGCCCATGGTGTGACCCGACGCCCACGCCGACGAGCAGGTTTCCGCCGAGGGAGATCACGCCCGGGGCCGACAGGTCGATGCCGGCCTGCATCACCACGAGCATCTGCCCGAGCGCTGCAATGGCGAGAACCGTCATATAGGGCAGGACGAACGCCCACGACGTGTGTTGGAGCGCCTCGGGCGCGATGATCGCGGCGACGGCCAGAAGGGCGACGGTGGCCAGCCACACCGGCAGGAAGCGGGCCCCGACCAGGGTGTTCGCGACGAGCGCGCGCCCGGGGTTGCTCATGGACCGTCCGGTCCGTGGCGGAACGACGGTGAGATGCTTGCCGCGACCAGGCGCCCATTCTCACCATGTGCAGCAGGGAGTGTCAATACTGGCCGAACGGAGAACGCGAAACGAGCCTGTTCGTACATCCCGGCTGAACGGTGGCCCGAGCGGGGCTGGGCGTTCTACCGGTTCGGAGACTGGCATCGAGGCATTGACTCGTCGGTGCCTTGCCGGTTTATGCTTGCTGTACATGTGGCAGCGTGAACAAGGGTGTGCTGCCGGTGAAAGCGCCGCAACACGATAGGAGGAAGCAAGATGACCGACACCAGTCCGCACGCCGAGGACTTCGCTCCGGGCAGGCCGATCGTGTTCCGCAACGGCATCGTGATCACCGTCGACACCCCCGGTGTGCTGCTCGACGGCGACGTGCTGATCACTGGCGACACCATCACCGCGGTGGGCGAGGCCCTTCCCGTGCCGGAGGGTACCGTCGAGATCGACGCGAGCGGCGGCATCCTGATGCCCGGCATGATCGACACTCACCGCCACATGTGGCAGTCGGCCCTGCGCGGCTACGGCGGCGACTGGGCGCTCAGCCAGTACTTCGTTTTCTACTACCTGCAGCACGGGCAGGTCTTCCGCCCCGAGGACATCTACGCGGGCAACCTGCTGAGCGCACTCGAGTCGGTCGACACCGGAGTCACGACGACGCTCGACTGGTCGCACGCCCTGCGGACGCCGGACTACGCGGAGGCGGCGCTACAGGCCTTCAGCGAGATCCCGGGCCGCTTCGTGCTCGGCTACGGCAACTACCTCGGTGGTGCCTGGGACTGGATGAACACGCCCGAGTTCGATGCCTTCGTCGCCGAGCACTTCTCGAATCCGACCGACATGCTGGGCCTGCAGATCGCCTTCGACGTGACCGGCGCCGAGGGCTTCCCCGAGCAGGCGGCCTTCGCGAAGGCGAGGGACATGGGCCTGCGCGTCACGACCCACGCCGGCGTGTGGGGTGCGACGACCGACATCGGCATCGACCAGATGTACGACGCCGGCTTCATGACGCCCGAGATCACCTACGTGCATGCGACGACCCTCAGGCCCGAGAGCTACCAGAAGATCGCCGCGACCGGCGGCACCGTGTCAGTGGCGTGCGAGAGCGAGCAAAGCGCGGGCCAGGGGTATCCGTCGACGTGGGAGATCCGCAAGTACGGCATCCCGGCGTCGCTGTCGATGGACACGAGCGTCTGGTGGAGTGCGGACTTCTTCTCGGCCATGCGCGCCACGCTGAGCGCCGACCGCTCGCGCGACCACCTCGAGGCTCATGCCAAGGGAGAGACGATCACGCACAACCGGCTCCGGGCCGAGGACGTCGTCTGGATGGCGACCATGGGCGGCGCGAAGTCGCTCGGCATGGAGGACAAGATCGGCTCGATCACCCCGGGCAAGAAGGCCGACCTCCTGCTGATCAAGAACGACCAGTCGCCGGCCATGACGCCGATCCTCCACCCCTACGCCCACGTGGCGTACCAGGCAGGCACCGCCGACGTGCACACCGTCGTCGTCGACGGCCGGGTGGTCAAGTACGACGGCACCCGCATCGACCTCGACATCGCGCCGGCGCGGGATGCCGTGGCAAAGTCAGTCGAGTACGTGCGCTCCCAGCTCGGCGAGGAGGCCTGGGAGGAAGGCATGCACCCGGTGCTCGCGCCCGCGGCCGAGATCGAGAACCCGTACAAGTACACCGAGGGAACCGCGCACGTCAGAGCGGAGTCGTGAGCTAGGTACTCAGGCGTACATCTCCGCGCTGATGCGGCTCACTTCGGTGACCGCATCGGCGGGGATGCCCGCGCGGCGAGCGGCGGCCATGATCGCCTCGGCCGAGGGCGCCTCGTACAGGCAGTAGGAGCGGCGGCGGTCGGCGCTGAGGAAGGAGAAGAGCCAGCGAACTCCCTCTTCCGAGTTGGCCTCCTCGATCACCTTCACGTCCTCGCCGGTGAGGTCGAGCTGCTCGGCGAAGCTCCGTTCGATCACGTAGGTCGGCATCGGCTGATGGTATCGCGGCGCTCAGTGATCTTCTAGGCCGTGCTGGAAGGCGTAGGCGGTCGCCTCGGTACGGTTCGCGCTGCCGGTCTTGCGGAGGATGCTGCGGATGTGGTTCGCGGCGGTGTGCTCGCTGATGAAGAGCTCGGCTCCGATCTCGCGGTTCGAGAGGCCGCGCGCGACGAGCCGGAGGATCTCGAGCTCGCGGTCGGAGAGCCCGGAGGGGTGCTGGGGCTCGACCGGGCCGAGGCTGCGGGCGAGGGCCTGGAGCGCGGTCAGGCCGTGGCGCTCGCCGAGGGCACCCGCTTCGGCCAGGAGCCCGGCGGCGCGCTCCGGCTCGCCAGTGCGCAGGAGCAGGCGGCCGTACTCGAGATACGTGTGAGCGAGCCACGTCTGCGCTCCCATCCGCCGGTTCAGCTCGAGCGCCGCCTCGAAGTGCCGCTCCGCGCCCTCGAGGTCACCGAGGGTTGCCGCGAGCATGCCGAGGTAGCGGTCGCCCGAGCCGTAGATCGCGACGCCGTGGCCGATCATCACGTTCAGGCCCGTCAACGGCGCGAGCTCGGGGTAGAGCAACCCGGCCAGGTCGCGATCGCCGACGGCGCTCGCCGCGTCGGCGAGGTAAGTGAGCGAGGCGACCCACAGTCCGGCGCGGAACTCGTCGAGGCCGTCCTCCCGAACGCGGCGGAGCTCGCGCTTCACCTCGTCGTGCATCCCGAGCTCGGCGAGCAATGCAGCGAGACCGGGACGCCAAGCGCTGCCGTCGCGGTCGTCGGAGGCGAGGATGCGCGTCAGCGGCGCGAGCTCGGCGAGTCGGCCCTGCTCCCGCCGGATCCCGAACATCTGGATCCCGTAGATCCCCGACGCGTCCCGTCCCGTCATCAGCCGGCCCCACTCGCGGGAGCGCTCGGCGGCGCGCTCGGCGTCGGCGAGCCGCCCTTCGAACAGCGCGAGCGAGGCCTCGTAGTGCTCGGCGACGTGGAGGATGAACGGCTGGCGCATCTGCTGGGCCATCTCGAGCACGACGGCGACGCCTGTGCGGGCCGCCTCGACCTCGCCCAGCGCGAGCAGGGTCGCGACCCGCCACTCCATCGCCTCGGCCTCGATGTCGATGTCGCCGATCTGCTTCGCGAGCTCGCACGCCTCGTCCAGCATCGCGAGGATCTCGCGCAGGCCCAGCGTGCTCCGCGCCCAGTACGCGCGCATCAGCACGGCCGCGAGGCCGTGCCGGTCGTCGAGCCGCCGGGCCATTGCGATTGCCTCCTCGCGCACGACCTTGCCCTGGGCGGAGGCGCCTTCGAACTCCAGCGTGCGGGCAAGCCCGGAGAGGAGGCCGACCCGCAGCGTCGAGTCCTCGTCGGAGAGCGCGTCGGAGGCCTCCTCGAGCAGCGGCCGCGCGCCCTGTTCGTGCATCGCGGGGCGCCAGCAGGCGTCCTCGAAGCCGATCGCCGCGCGGGTGAGCAGCTCGCCGTCGCCGAGGCTCCGCGCGATCTCCGCAGCCTCGCGGAACGACCGCAGCGCGTCGAGCGAGACGCCGGCGCGAAACAGCGCCGTCCCGAGCTCGAGCAGGGTCTCCGCCCGGTGGCGCTCGTCCGCGATCCCGATCCGCAGTGCCGTCTGCAGGTGCGCGGCGGCCTCCTCGTAGGCGAGCGCGCCGGCCGCCGTCCGTGCCGCGAGCAGGCTGTACTCGATCGCGCGCTCGGGGCCACCGATCGGAGCGGCCGCCGCGAAGTGGTGGGCGAGGTCTGCGAGCGCACGGGCGTCCGGCGAGGGAGAAAGCGCCTCGATTGCCTCGCCGACCCGGAGGTGCAGCTCGGCGCGGCGGAGCTCGCTCAGGCGGTCGTAAAGCGCGCGCCGCACGAGCTCGTGCGTGAAGCGGTAGGCGAGCCGCGGCGCCGGCACCTCCTCGATCATCCCACTCCGCACCGCCGGCTCGAGCACGTCGAGCCGCGTCAGCTCCTCGGAGGCGGCGCGGCGGAGCAGGTCGAGCTCGAACTCGGTCCCGGCCACCGCCGCGAGCTCGAGCAGGTCGCGGATCGTCGCGTCGAGGCGGGAGAGCCTCTGGCTCACGACCTCGCGCACGCTGTCCGGGGTGGCGATCTCCTCCAGCGGGCGCGTCAACCGCAGCGCGCCGTCGGTTACGACGATCGCGTCGGTCTCGACCAGGGTGTGCCAGAGCTCGGAGACGAGGAACGCATTCCCCTCGGTGAGCGCCCGGATCGCGTGGGCGAGCTCGGCCAGCGCGGGATCGAGCTCGGCGCCGGCGGAGCGGCGCACGTATTCGGTGACGTCGTCGTCGGTGAGGCCGCCGAGGCGGAGGCGGACCACGTCGTCGGAGCGGCGCAGATCGGCGAGCGCGTCGGCGAGCTCGGCAGGGACGTCGGCGTCGGTGTCGCGGAAGGTCGCGAGGACGAGCAGCCGCGCGTCGGGCACCGAGCGGGCCAGGTGGCGGAGGAGCTGGAGCGTCGGCCCGTCGGCCCAGTGGCCGTCCTCGATCACGAGCACCACCGGCCGGCGGCTGCATGCGCCCGCGAGCAGGTCGGTGACTGCGGTGTGTAGCCGGTGCCGCTCGGTGTCGGGGTCGGCGCCGACCGGATCGGGGAGCCCGCCGAGCCGCGCCGCGAGGTCGGGGAGGATACGCGTCAGCTCGCCGCCCGCGCTGCCGAGATCCGCCCGAAGGACACCGGGGTCGGTGACCCGCACCAGCTGGTCGAGCGCCTCGACGAACGGGCGGTACGGCGTCCGCACCATCGCGTCGCAGGCGCCGGTGAGGACGAGCACGTCCGCTTCTGTGGCCTCGCGCGCGAACTCGCGCACGAGCCGGCTCTTGCCGGAGCCCGCCTCGCCGCCGACGAGCGCGATCCGGCGCCCCTCGCTCTCCGCACGGGGCACGAGCGCCCGCAGCGTCAGGAGCTCGCGCGAGCGGCCGACGAACGGCGACGAGGCAAGAAGGAAGACAGGCTCGGTCACGGCAGTAGTCAGATCTGATTATCGCCCGATTCGCAGAGCGCGGGAAACTCGGTCAGTCCAGGTCATGACGGCGGCGGCGCGCAGCCGTACTCTCGCTCCACTGAAGGCGAGCAGGAGGTTCACGATGAGTACGCAGACGACGGTTGCCGATGCAGCACGTCTGGAGCTTGGCTCCCGGTTTTCCGGGGCTCTGGTCGGCCCCCAGGATTCGGGCTACAACGAGTCCCGCACGGTCTACAACGCGATGATCGACCGGCGGCCGGCGGTGATCGCGTACTGCCAGAGCCCGGCCGACGTCGCGGCGACGATCGCGTTCGCCCGCGACCACGATCTGCTGCTGGCCGTGCGCGGGGGCGGCCACAACGGGGGCGGCCTCGGTGTCGTCGACGACGGCGTCGTGCTCGACCTCTCCGGACTGAGCTCCGTCTCCGTCGACCCGGCGAATCGCACCGTCACCGTGGGCGGAGGCTGCGTCTGGAACCAGGTCGACGCGGCCACCCACGAGCACGGCCTCGCGGTGCCGTGCGGGATCATCTCCTCGACCGGTGTCGGCGGGCTCACGCTCGGCGGCGGGATCGGGCACCTGAGCCGCGGCTGCGGGCTCACGATCGACAACGTGCTCGAGGCCGAGCTGGTGCTCGCCGACGGCAGCGTCGCTCGCGCGAGCGCGGACGAGAACCAGGACCTGTTCTGGGCGATCCGCGGCGGCGGCGGCAACTTTGGCGTCGTCACCTCGTTCACGTTCCGCGCCCATCCGTGCTCGATCGTCCAGGCCGGCCCCACGTTCTGGCCACTCGAGCAGACGGCCGACGTGATGCGCTGGTGGCGCGAGTTCATCGTCGACGCGCCGCGCGAGCTGGGCGGCTTCTTCGCGACGATGACCGTTCCCCCGGCCGACTTCCTTCCGGCTGAGCTCCATTTTCAGAAGGTCTGCGGCGTGATCTGGTGCTACAACGGAGACGAGGCCGGAGCCGCCGAGGCGCTCGCCCCGGTGCACGAGGTCGGCACGCCGCTCCTGCACGGCGTCGGGCCCGCGCCGTTTCCCGCACTGCAGAGCCTGTTCGACGGGCTCTACAGCCCGGGCCTCCAGTGGTACTGGCGCGCGGACTTCGTCAAGGAGCTCCCGGAGGCCGCGATCGCGCAGCACTTCGCGTTCGCCGAGAAGCTCCCGACGCTCCACTCGTCGATGCACATGTACCCGATCAACGGGGCCGTCCACGACGTGGGCAACGCGGACACGCCGTTCGCCTACCGCGACGCGGACTTCGCCGAAGTAATCATCGGCGTCGACCCGGACCCGGCGAACGCCGCCATGATCCGCGACTGGACGGTGGACTACTGGGACGCGACCCATCCGTACTCGGCCGGCGGCGCGTACGTGAACTTCATGATGGACGAAGGCCACGCGCGCGTCGAGGCTTCGTACGGCGCGAACTACGACCGGCTCGCGAAGACGAAGGGCGCCTACGACCGGGGCAACCTGTTCCGTGTCAATCAGAACATCGAGCCGAGGGTCGCGTAGAGGAGAGACGTGGGGGAGCGGGGCGACACCACCATGGAGCCGATGCTGCGGGAGATCCTCAGCAGCGAGCCCGAGATCGTCGCCTGGCTGGAGCCGGACGAGGCCGAGGACGCCGAGGAACTGCCGTCCGAGTAGCGCTGCGGCTTTCCCACAGGCGGTTCAGCGGTCGCCCCGATGGTCGGTCTACCCCGGGTCGCAAGACTCCGGGGTAGACCAACTCAAGGGGGCAGTAATGAAGGCACTCGTATACAACGGCCCGGGCCTGTTGGCGTGGGAGACGGTGTCCGACCCCACGATCGAGGCACCCACCGACGCGATCGTCCACATCACATCGTCGACGATTTGCGGGACCGATCTTCACATTCTCAAGGGTGATGTCCCGGCCGTGACGCCCGGCACGATCCTCGGCCACGAGGCTGTAGGCATCGTCGTCGAGATCGGTTCGGCAGTCACCACGGTCGCCAAGGGCGACCGCGTCCTCGTCTCGTGCATCACTTCGTGCGGGCGCTGCCAGTTCTGCAAGGAGGCGCGTTACGGGCTCTGCACCGGTGGCGGCGGCTGGATCCTCGGGCACACGACGAATGGTGTGCAGGCCGAGCTGGCCCGCGTCCCGTTCGCGGATACGTCCGTCTACAAGATCTCGGACGACCTGACCGACGAGCAGGTGCTCTTCCTCGCCGACATCCTCCCGACCTCCTACGAGGTGGGCGTGCTCAACGGCGGGATCCTCCCCGGCGACACCGTCGCGATCGTCGGCGCCGGCCCGATCGGGCTGGCCGCGATCATGACGTCGAAGCTCTACACGCCGGGCCGGATCATCTCGATCGATCTCGCGGCGCCGCGTCGTGCGAAGGCCGAGGAGTTCGGTGCGGACGTCTCGATCGATCCCTCCACGGAGGATGCGGTCGCGCGGGTCATGGAGCTCACCGATGGGCTCGGCGCCAACGTGGCGATCGAGGCCGTCGGTGTACCGGAGACGTTCGAGCTCTGCACAGAGCTCGTCCGCCCGGGCGGGACCGTGGCGAACGTCGGCGTGCACGGCAAGCCGGCGACGCTGCATCTCGAGAAGCTCTGGATCAAGGGCGTCAAGATCACCACGGGCCTCGTCGACGCGAACACGACGCCGAGGCTGCTCGAGCTGGTTCGCTCGGGCAGGCTCGATCCGACGGTCTTCGCGACGCACCGGTTCGAGCTTGGCGACACCGAGGAGGCCTACGAGGTCTTCGGCAACGCCGCCGAGACGAATGCGCTCAAGGTCGTGCTCTCAGCCGCCCCGGTCCCGCAGCTGCGGGCCGCCGAGGCCGAGGTCGTCACGGTCTGATCTCGCTTCGAGACGCCGGCCGCGGAGCAATTCGCGGCCGGCGTCTCGAGGAACCACCTGCAAGGAGAGGAGAACCGAATGGCGACCATCGAAACCACGGTGTACGCCGCGCCCGGAGACGCAAAGAGCCCGGTCGCGTTGAAGCCTCGGTACGAGAACTTCATCGGCGGCGAGTGGGTCAAGCCGCTCACCGGGGAGTATTCCGCGAACCTCACGCCCGCCACCGGCGAGGCATTCACCGAGGTGCCGAAGTCCGGCGCCGGCGACATCGAGCTCGCTCTCGATGCGGCGCATGCCGCCAAGGACGCCTGGGGTGAGGCCTCGGTGACCGAGCGCTCGAAGGTCATGAACCTGATCGCCGACGCGATCGAGGAGAACCTCGAGATGCTGGCGGTCGCCGAGAGCTGGGAGAACGGAAAGCCGGTCCGGGAGACGCTGAACGCGGACATCCCGCTCGCGGCCGACCACTTCCGCTACTTCGCCTCCGTGATCCGCGGCGAGACCGGCTCGATCTCGGAGATCGACAAGGACACGGTCGCCTACCACTTCCAGGAGCCGCTCGGGGTCGTGGGCCAGATCATCCCGTTCAACTTCCCACTGCTGATGGCGGCATGGAAGCTCGCGCCGGCACTGGCCGCGGGCAACTGCACGGTGCTGAAGCCGGCGAGCCCGACGCCCTGGTCGATCCTCAAGTTCGCAGAGCTCCTCCAGGACATCCTCCCGCCCGGAGTGATCAACATCGTGAACGGGCCGGGCGCCGAGATCGGCAAGGCGCTCGCGACCAACAAGCGCATCGCCAAGATCGCCTTCACGGGCGAGACGACAACGGGCCGGCTGATCATGCAGTACGCGGCCCAGAACATCATCCCGTCGACGACGGAGCTCGGCGGCAAGTCGCCGAACGTCTTCTTCGCCGACATCATGGACGCCGACGACGCGTTCTTCGACAAGGCGATCGAGGGCCTCGTGCTCTACGCCTTCAACAAGGGCGAGGTCTGCACGTGCCCGTCGCGGGCGCTGATCGAGGAGTCGATCTACGACGAGTTCATGGGCCGGTGCCTCGAGCGGATCGCTGCGATCCGCCAGGGGAGCCCGCTCGATCTCTCGACGCAGATCGGCGCCCAGGTCTCGACCGCCCAGCTCGAGAAGATCGAGAGCTACGTGAAGATCGGCCTCGACGAGGGAGCAGAGCTCCTGATCGGCGGCGAGCGGAACGTGCTCGAGGGCGAGCTGGCCGGCGGCTACTACTTCGAGCCGACCGTCTTCAAGGGCACGAACGACATGCGGATCTTCCAGGAGGAGATCTTCGGGCCCGTTCTCGCAGTCACGACGTTCAAGAACGAGGCCGAGGCGCTCGCAATCGCTAACGACACGATGTACGGCCTCGGGGCCGGCGTCTGGACTAGGGACACGAGCAAGGCGTACCGCATGGGCCGGGCGATCAAGGCCGGCCGTGTGTGGACGAACTGCTACCACCTCTACCCGGCGCACGCCGCCTTCGGTGGCTACAAGGTGTCGGGGGTCGGGCGTGAGAACCACAAGATGATGCTCGACCACTACAGCCAGACGAAGTGCCTGCTCGTCAGCTACGACCAGCACGCGCTGGGTCTGTTCTAGGAGCAGGGTGAGCGGCTGTGTCACCGCCACCGATCGGGCCCTCGAGGCGATCGAGCGGCTCACGGCCGATCACGGCAGGTTGATGTTCGTACAGTCGGGGGGCTGCTGTGACGGCAGCTCCCCGGTCTGCCTCCGCGACGGCGAGCTCCTGGTCGGTCCGAACGACCTGCTGCTCGGCGAGGTCGGGGGCGCATCGTTCTTCATCGACGAGGAGCAGTACGAGCGCTGGCGGCGTCCGGCGTTCCTGCTCGACGTCGGCCCGGGAGCCGGTCACGGCTTCTCGCTCGAGGAACGCGAAGGATTTCATTTCGTCGTCCGTACACCCGAAGGAGGCCTGTCATGACTACTGCAACCCCAACACTGAACGGCACCGAGGCGGTGACGGACACCTACAGGGCCGCCGTCGTCCACAGCTTCACGGAGCCGCTCACGATCGAGCAGGTTCCGAAGCCGGAGCTCGGCCCGGGCCAGATTCTGGTCAAGGTCGAGGCGTCAGGTCTCTGCCACACCGACATCCACGCGGCACACGGCGACTGGCCGGTCAAGCCCTCGCCGCCGTTCATCCCCGGACACGAAGGCGTCGGGATCGTGCGCGAGCTCGGCCCGGACGTCACGGAGGTCGCACTCGGCGACCGCGTCGCGATGCCGTGGCTCGGCTACGCGTGTGGTGTCTGCGACTACTGCGTCTCCGGCTGGGAGACGCTCTGCCTCGAGCAGAAGAACATGGGCTACGGGATCGACGGAGGCTTCGGCGAGTACGCGGTCGCGTACGCCAGGTACGTCGTCCAGGTGCCCGAGGGCATCGATCCGTTCGACGCGGCGCCGCTCACCTGCGCCGGCGTCACGACGTACAAGGCCGTCAAGGTCGCGGGCACCCGCCCGTCGGACCTCGTCGCGATCTTCGGCGTCGGCGGGCTCGGCCACATGGCGATCCAGTACGCGAAGATCGCCGGCGGCCGCGTGATCGCGGTCGACCTGCTCGACGAGAAGCTGGAGCTCGCGAAGGAGCTCGGCGCCGAGTTCACGGTGAACGCGGCGCACGAGGACCCGGTCGAGGCGATCCAGAAGCTCGGCGGCGCCGATCAGGCGATCGCTCTCGCGGTCTCGCCGAAGGCGTTCGAGCAGGCGTTCGCCTCGCTGCGGCGCGGCGGCAAGCTCGTCTTCGTCGCACTGCCGGCGGAGAACGAGATGACTCTGCCGATCTTCGAGACCGTCCTCAACGGAATCACGGTCGTCGGCTCGATCGTCGGCACCCGCAAGGACCTGCGCGAGGTGTTCGAGCTCCACGCCGCCGGTCAGACCACGGTCGAGCGGGAAGTTCGGCCGCTCAGCGAGGTCAACGAGTCGATCGCGGACGTCGAGGCGGGCCGCGTTCCCGCAAGGATCGTGTTCCAGCCGTAACATCGCGGCGCACCGGTCGCCGTCGCACGTGCGGCGGCGACCGCCCGCGCCTGGTGATCGGCACGCCGGCTGAGATAAATTCGCTCCTGCGATGAGCTCACAGCCGATCAACGCGGCGGCGACCCGCGACGCGATCTTCCTCACCGTCACCGTCAACCCGGGCGGCGAGGACAAGGTGAAGACGCTCTGCGGCGACCTCGCCGGCCTCGTGCGCGCCGTCGGCCAGCGCGACTTCGGCGGGCACTTGAGCTGCGTCGTGGCGTTCGGCTCGGATGCGTGGGATCGCCTGTTCGGGCCGCCTCGTCCGCTCGACCTGCATCCCTTTCGCGAGGTCGTCGCCGGCGCGCGCCACGCCGTCTCGACTCCCGGCGACGTCTTCTTCCACATCAAGGCCGAGCGGATGGATCTCTGTTTCGAGCTCGCCACGCTGATCGTGTTCCGCCTCGGTGATGCCGTCAACCCGGTCGACGAGACTCACGGCTTCCGCTACTTCGACGACCGCGACCTGACCGGCTTCGTCGACGGCACCGAGAATCCGGTCGGCGACGAGGCGGTCGAGGCGACGATCGTCGGCGACGAGGATCCCGACGCGGCGGGCGGAAGCTACATCCTCATCCAGAAGTACATCCACGACCTGCCGAAGTGGGACGCCGTGAAGACCGAGGAGCAGGAGCTGATCATCGGCCGTACGAAGCTCTCGGACATCGAGCTCGACGACGAGACGAAGCCCTCGTACGCGCACAACGCGCTGACGGTGATCGAGGAGAACGGCGTCGAGATCGACATCGTCCGCCACAACATGCCGTTCGGCCTGGCGAGCGGCGAGTCGGGCACCTACTTCATCGGCTACGCGCGCTCGCCGCGGGTGATGATCCTGATGATCGACCGGATGTTCATCGGCTCACCGCCGGGCAACTACGACAAGCTGCTCGACTTCACGCATCCGGTCACAGGCTGTCTCTTCTTCGCGCCACCGGCCGACTTCCTCGACGCGCTGGCGGACTAAAGAGACTTCTCGCGGAGCCAGGCGAGGACGACGTCGGCGACGCCGCGCCAGCCGCTGTCGAGCGCCAGGGAGTGGCCCTTGTCTGCGAACTCGCGCAGGTCGGTCACCGCCGCAGACTTGTGGTAGAGCTTGCGCGTCGTCCGGCTGATCGAGGCCGGGACGGTGTGATCCCTGCCGCCCGCGGTGATCAGCAGCGGGCCGCGCGTCGCGTTGCCCGTGTTGACCTTCGCCGGCGAGTGTGGCGAGAGGCCGGCGGCAGCCGCCTCGAACAGCGGCTTGCCCGGCGACGGGATCGTCCACTTCTCAAAGAGCTCGTTGGACTCGGCCTCGGAGAGCGTGTTGCCGAAGCCGTAGCGGAACTGCGTCTGGGTCAGCGCGACCGTCTTGTTCTTGTTCGACGGGTTCCTCAGCGCGATCGAGGCGACGCGGAGCGCGGACGGGGGGAGGAAGATCACTCCCTTGATCGGCGCGGGGTCGATCGCGACCGCGGCGGCGGCGAGATCCTGTCCGAGCAGGCGCTGCGCGATCAGCCCGCCGAACGAGTGGCCGATCACGATCGGCTTGGACTCGAGCCCCGCGATGTGGTCGGCGTAGTGGTCGACGACGTCGTCGATCCCGTGGCCGGCGATCGGCTCGGGGTTCGCGCGCGTCGCCTCGACCGTGTCGGAGTCACCCGGCCAGCCGGGCGCCGACGGCTCGTAACCCTGCTCGCGGAAGAGGTCGACCCAGGCGCCCCACGAGCTGGCGTGGAGCCAGAGACCGTGGACGAAGACGACGGGGGTGGCCATGCCGTCACCCTACCTGGTGATTTCGATCGGTAGACCGCGGGATCCGTCGAACCGCGAGCGCCGTGAGGGCAGTCACGCCGGCCGCCGCGGCGAGCGGGGCGGCGGTATCGACGTGGAGCGCGAGCAGGGCGCCGATCAGGGCGCCGAGGGCCATCGCGACCACGGCGAGGCCGCGACGGCCGATCTTCGAGCCGGAGCCGCCGCCGAGCCGCGAGTCGGCCCCGATGCCGGTCAGCGTCATGGTCAGCACCGTCGTCGTCAGCTCCGGCACCGCAAGCCGGCGCACCGTCGCGTTCTGGATCCCCATCGCGATGCCGAGGAGCGCGATCACCGCATACCGAGCCGGATGCGGAACCGGGTCGCCGGCGACCAGCGCCAGAACCGCGGCGCCGGCGACGGCCACCAGCTGGAGACCGAGCGCCGCCTGGAGCAGCGCGAGCCGCTGGTCGGCGTAGCGGCCTGCGAGGCGTCCTCCGGCGATGCCGCCGACGAGGAACGAGCCGAGCGCGACGAGAGACGCCCAGACCGAGAGCCGCTTGCGCCCGCGATCGCGAAGCCGAGGAACACGACGTTCCCGGTCATGTTCGCGACGAACACGTGACCGAGGTTCAGGAAGCTCGCCGCGTCGACGAGGCCTGTGACGAGGGTGAGCGGCGATCAAGAGCGGTGGCAGCTGGCCGTCACGCGCGTCCGATCCGGGGCGGAGCGTCTCGCGCGCGTCCGCCCACACCGTCATCCGAGGCCGTTCGCCTGCGCGATCTCGCCGAACCGGCGCGCGCTCGGCTTGGGTGTGCGCACCTGCGTCTCGCGGTCGACGGCCACGAGGCCGAACGTGACGCGGTAGCCGAACGTCCACTCGTAGTTGTCGAACATCGACCAGTAGAAGTAGCCGCGCACGTCGACGCCGTCGGCGAGGCATGCCTCGACGCCCTCCAGCGCGCGCTCGACGAAGTCGATCCGGCGCGCGTCGTCGGCGGTGCCGATCCCGTTCTCGGTGACGTACACCGGCAGGCCCGTCAGCTCGGCGCCGCGGCGGACCGCGTGCTCCAGCGCCTCGGGGCGGTACGCGTAGCCCATCTGCGTCCGCTCGATGTCGCCCTCGTCGACCGGGCCGTCGGGCCCGACGAGAATGCGCGAGTAGTTCTGGACGCCGATGAAGTCGCCGGCGACGCCCTCGAGGAACGGGTCCTCGCAGAGCCCACGGAGCCGCGCGAGCGTCTCCTCGCCACCGGGCGCCGCCTCCCATTCGCTCATCGCGACGGTGAGCCCGACCTGCGTCTCGCCGCGGACGCCCTTGATCGCATCGACCGCGAGCCGGTGCGCGTCCCGCATCACCTCGACGGCCTTCGGGCTGCCCGAGTTGATGAACGGCGCGAGCCGGCCGGGCGTCGTCCCGAGCGCCGCGGCTGCGGCGGCCCAGCCCTCGCCGGTGCGCGGATGCGGAATCCCGAACACCTCGTGCAGCAGCGCGCCGATGCCCGTCTCGTTGAGCGTGCACGCGAGCGGGACGAGGTCGCCGAGATGGCGCATCGTCCGCTCGCAGAAGCGCGCGAAGCGCTCGGCGGTCCGGTCGCCCTCCCAGCCGCCGTCGGCGGCGACCCAGCGCGGCGAGGTGAAGTGGTGGAACGTGACCATCGGCGTCAGCCCATGCTCCTGGCACGCGTCGAGCATCCGGCGGTAGTGGTCGAGCTGGGCGCGGGAGAACTCGCCCTCCTCCGGCTCGATCCGCGACCACTCGAGCGAGAAGCGGTAGGCGCCGAGCCCGAGCCCGGCGATCAGGGCGATGTCCTCGGGGTAGCGGTGATAGTGATCGCACGCGTCGCCCGAGGGCTCGGCGTAGGGCGAGCCGGGCACGTGCTCGAGCACCCAGCCGTCGTTCCAGACGTTGCCGCCCTCGACCTGATGCGCCGCAGTCGCAGTCCCCCAGATGAAATCGTTCGGAAATGGCATCGCAGCGAGTAATCTACGGGGTATGAGCGAGGCGGAAAACCTCTTCGGCGACGCGCACGTCGAGCGCTACCGGGAGACGGGCGGCGAGGTCGGCCACATCTGGCGCAACGGCTCGAAGATCCTCCTCCTCACCACGAAGGGCCGCACGACCGGCGAGCCCCGTACCGCGCCGCTGATCTACGAGAACGCGGGCGACGCCTACGTGATCATCGCGTCGAAGGGCGGCGCGCCCGAGCATCCCGGCTGGTACCAGAACCTCGCCAAGGAGCCGAACGTCGAGCTCCAGGTCATGGACGAGGTGTTCCCCGCGACGGCCCGGACCGCGAGCGGCGAGGAGCGCGAGCGGCTCTGGAAGCTCGCGGCGCTGCAGTGGCCCGCGTACGACGACTACGCCGAGAAGACCGACCGCGAGATCCCCGTCGTGGTCCTAGAGCGCCTGTAGTCCCACGCGCACGGAGAGCGTCTCGCTCGCCGAGCCGGTGTAGACGCCGCGCGTCGGCGGCACGTCGTTGTAGTCGCGGCCGACCGCGACCCGAACGTACGCCTCGGTCTGCTCGCGATCGTGGGTCGGGTCGAGCGCGAGCCAGCCCCGCTCCTCGTCCCAGACGTCGACCCAGGCATGCGAGGCGGCGTTGTCGCCCACGAGCGTCTGGTCGTAGAGGTAGCCGCTGACGTAGCGGGCGGCAGTGCCCGTGCTGCGGCACGCGGCCAGCATCACGTGGGCGAAGTCCTGGCAGACGCCGCGACCGAGCGAGAGCACCTCGTCGGCGCGCGTCTGCACGTCGGTGGCGCTCGTGTCGTAGACGAGGTCGGCGTGGACGGCGTGCATCAGCTCGTGTGGGCCCGAGTGGCCGGCGGCGAACTCGCGGACGCTCTTGGAGAACGGCGTGAAGTCGGTGGGATGGAGATAGTCGTGGCGCTCGAGCGGGGTCGGCGGGTCGCGATCGGTGACGAGGGCGAGCGGCGTCCAGACCTCGCTCACCGCGGTCACCGCGAGCCGGTCGTGCGACTCGAGCACGTCGAAGTGGTGGACGTCGTTGCCGTAGTGGTCGCGGTACTCGCGGACGCGCAGGGCGTGCGGCTCGGTGGTGAGCCGGAACGCGGAGCAGTGCTGGCCGCCGCCCTCGAGCGGACGAAGGCGGAGCTCGGTGTAGGCCTCCGCGATCGGCTTGTCGTAATGGAGCTCCGTGGTGTGCTCGACGCGGAGGATCACTGCTGCGCCTGCTGCTGGGCGTAGGGGCCGGGCGGGACGGTGCGCGTCGTGAAGTAGCCGGCTGCGATCTCGTCGGCGGCGTCGAAGATCCCGCGCATCACGCGCCCGAGCAGGAGCTCGGTCGTCCAGTCGAGCTCGTGCAGCTCGGTGAAGGCGAGCTCCGAGAAGACGCGGCCGATCGCCCGCTCCGGGCGGAGTGCATCGCCCGAGATCGCGCGAATCGCGTTCAGCGACAGCTCGAGGGTGAAGCACACCGCGCGGGGAAAGCGCCGCTCGAGCAGCAGGAACGAGACCACTCGCGCCGCGCGCAGCTCGTCGCTCTCCTGCTTGCGGAACGCCTCGAAGGCGCCGCACGACTTGAGCAGGCTCGAGAGCCGTGCACTGGTCCGCGCGCCCTCTTCGGCCGTGATCAGTCCCGGCACCTTGATCGAGAGCAGCCGCGAGGTCGAGTCGGCGCGCTCCAGGTGCCCGCCGAGCTCGAGGAACTCGTACGCCTCGCCGCGCGAGAGCGTCGCCTTCGTGATGCCCTGGAAAGAGTGCGAGCCGTCGCGGACGCGCACGAAGAAGTCGTGCGGCGAGGCGAGCACCGCCTCGGGCCGGAGCCGCGAGACGCGCAGGTGCAGCCGGTTCAGGTGCTCCCACATCTCGCTCGAGATCTGCTCGCGCGCGCCACGTGCGTTCTCTCGCGCGCGCGCGACGCAGGCGGTGACGGCATCGGGGTTCGCCGGATGCCAGAGCATGAACTCGGTCACCGTCTGCGCCGTGTACTCGGAGAAGTGCTCCTTGAAGACGTCGTCGAGGCCGACGAGCAGGATCAGGTCGCGCCACGCGCGCCCGCGATCGGCCGACTCGGCGTCGAGCAGCGCGTTGAAGTTGACGTGCAGGAGGCGGCTCGTGTCCTCTGCCCGCTCGATGTAGCGGCCCGTCCAGTAGAGCGACTCTGCGACCCGGCTCAGCATCAGGGCCTCAGCACCCAGGTGTCCTTGCTGCCGCCGCCCTGCGAGGAGTTGACGACGAGCGAGCCCTCGCGCAGCGCGGCGCGGGTCAGTCCGCCGGGCACGACACTCGTGATGCGGCTCGAGAGGACGAACGGGCGCAGGTCGACGTGCGCGGGCCGCAGCGACTCGTCGTAGATCGGCATCCGGCTCAACGCCAGCGTCGGCTGGGCGATGAACTCGCGCGGGTTCGCCTTGACGGCGCGGCGAAACGTCTCGCGCTCCTTCGCGCTCGCGACCGGGCCGATCAGCATCCCGTAGCCGCCGCTGCCGTCCACCGTCTTCACCACGAGCTCGTCGAGGTGCTCGACGATATAGCGGCGATCCGCCTCGTCGACTCCGAGGTAGGTCGGGACGTTGCCGAGCACGGGCTCCTCGCCGAGGTAGTAGCGGATCATCTCCGGTACGTATCGGTACACGGCCTTGTCGTCCGCGACTCCCGTCCCGGGCGCGTTCGCGATCGTCACGTTGCCGGCGCGATACGCGTTGAGGAGGCCGGGCGCGCCGAGCATAGAGTCCTCGCGGAAGACCAGCGGATCGAGGAACTCGTCGTCGACGCGACGGTAGATCACGTCGACGCGCTGCAGGCCCTGCGTCGTGCGCATGTAGACGACGTCGTCATGGCAGAGCAGGTCGCCGCCCTCGACGAGCTCGACTCCCATCGTCCGTGCCAGGAACGAGTGCTCGAAGTAGGCCGAGTTGTGGATGCCCGGGGTGAGCAGGACGACGGTGGGCATCGACGCGGCCGGCGGCGCAACCTGGCGGAGCGCGGCGAGCAGCTCCTGCGGGTACTGCTCGATCGCGAGCACGCCGTAGCGCTCGTAGAGGGGCGCGAACTCGCGCTTCATCGCCGCACGGTTCTCGAGCATGTAGCTGGCGCCGGAGGGCGAGCGCAGGTTGTCCTCGAGCACGAGATACTCACCGTTGTCGTCGCGGACGAGGTCCACTCCGGCCACGTGGGCGTAGACGCCGCCGGGTGGATCGACGCCGATCATCTCGCGGCGGAAATGACGGGCGCCGAAGACGAGGGCGGCGGGGATCAGGCCCTCGCGCAGGATCTTCTGATCGTGGTAGACGTCGTCGAGGAAGTGGTTGAGCGCGCGCACGCGCTGGATGAGCCCGCGCTCGATGTGGGCCCATTCGTCGCCCGGGATGATGCGCGGGATCAGGTCGAACGGGAAGATCCGCTCGAGCCCTTCGTCCTGGCCGTAGACGGTGAAGCCGATCCCCGCGTTCAGGAACGAGTCGTCGACCGCGCGGCGGCGCTCCTCGAACTCCTCGACGGTCAGCCTGGCGAGCTGCTCGGCGAGCACCTGGTAGTGCGGCCGCGGCTTGCCGGGCGCCTCGAACATCTCGTCGAAGAACGCACCGGTCTCGTAGCCGGCCTCGAGCCCGAGGATTGATGTGTTGGCGGACGTGGGCATGATCTTTGTCGCCGAGCCCCGTCGCTCGAATGTGGCGACTCCGCTGTCGCACGCTCGCTCGCGACAGTTTACGCGTTCAGCCCGAGAATTCGATCTCGGCGGGCAGCTGCTCGGGCCCGCGCTCCGCCGCGAGCTCGTCCCGGACGCGCATGTCGAAATAGACATAGACCGTCGCGAGCGCGACGAGCGGCATCGCGACGGCGTAGACGAGGCCGGAGATCACGTTGATCCACACGAGCGGCACGTTCGTGACCAGGATCAGCAGCGCTCCGAGGAACGGGCCGGCCAGCAGCGCGAGCGCGGCTCCGACGACGATCAGCGAGCCGACCTTCAGCCAGCCGTGGCTGACGAGCCGCCCGCTCCGGCGCAGCGCTGCGAAGGCGCGGCGGTGCTCGAGCTCGATCGCGGGCACGAGCAGCGCCCAGCGCACGGCGAGCCAGATCGCGATCGGGATCAGGAACACCGTCGTGAAGCAGATGGAGATCACGATCGACGCGAGCGCGAGCGCGCCGAGCAGCGGCCGGATCGAGTCGGTCGCCATCCGGTAGGCGCGCAGCGGCGAGATCGTTCGCCCCTCGTCGAGCTCGGCCAGCGCGCGGGCGGTCGCCGCCATCACGAACCCCAGCCCGACGAGCGTCAGCGCGGTGCCGACGGTGAGCACGGCCCAGACGATGAAGCCGCGCAACTCTCCCTGCGACTCGGTGCCGAAGACGCGCGAGGCATGGATCAGCCCGGCCTGGAGCACTGTCACGACCACCGAGATCGGCAGGACGAAGATCCCGATCCCGAGGAAGAGCCAGAGCCGCCGGCCGTACATCGTGAACGCGGCGGACAGAATCTGGCCCCACGCACGGCGGCGCGCGAGGCGAAACGGCGTCGCAGGCCGCCACGACGTACGCGTGAGGACGAAGACGATCAGGACCGCGAGCGCGGCAAGTGTGAGCAGTGCGGGCAGTGGGTTGTCGATGCTGCGGCGAATGAAGTTCGAGCCCCTGGCGACCGCGCTGCAGAAGAAGTCCGTCGCGCCGGTCCCGACCGCGCCGCCGCCGGGCACCGCGATGCTGCCGCTGCGCCAGTCGGTCGACGACCACGTGATCGGCTCGGTCCATTGCGTCTTCAGGTTCGGGCCGGTCGGGCCGTTGAAGAACGCGGGCTGGAGCTCGCCCCAGCGGCCCGCGAAGCCGATCCACGGGAAGGCCTTCAGCGCGGCCGCCGGATCGCTCGGGATCGTCTGCACCACGGGCCGGAGATCGAGCGTCGGGCCGCGCGTGTCGTCGCAGCCCACGCCCTCTGAGGCCGAGCTGCCGAGGTAGAGCGCCTCGCCGTAGAAGTTCGCGTGCGAGCCGGCGGCCGGATGCACGACGGGATGGGTGCCGTCGACGAGCTGGAGCTTCTCGTCGCCCCACTTCGCGCGCTCGGCGCCCTCGTGCTGGCTGTAGCCGACCTGCGTCGGCGTCTTGGTGAGCGCCTCCGCGGCCGTGGCGGCGTCGAAGTCGAGCTGGATCATCTCCCAGTCGCCCTCGTGGGTGTTGTTCCAGTCGTTGAAGACGTAGTAGAGCCAGTACTGGAGCGCGAGCTTGCCGGGGTGGGCGGGATCGGTCGCGACGTGCGCGTAGACGGTTGGCTTCGTCCCGGCCGTGACGAGCTGCGACCACTTCTCGTAGCCGCAGCCGGGGTCGAGCGCGCTGCCCGGGAAGTCGAGGTGGTACTCGTAGCGCGCCGCTGTGAGGTCGTTCGCCGCGGGCGCGATCTTCACGAGGTCGCCGGCGCCCCACGGGCCGCGCAGCGCGACGGTCTGCTGGCCGAAGAGCGCGTTGACGTCGATCGGCCGGTACGACTCGCCGGAGCCGCACTCCTGGGCCTGGGCGACGAGCTTCACCTCCGGTGCGTAGCGGGCGGCGAGCTCCTGCTCGTCCTTGAGCGAGGCGCCGGCGAGCGACGGGACCACGAGGGCGATCGCGACTGCGAGGAGGAGCGCCCTCACGCCTCGGGCCTCGAGGCAAAGAGGTCGAGGCCGAGCTGCGCCGAGAGGAACCGCGCCGCGAGCTGGCCCTTGACGCTGTTCCCGGCCTCGTCGAGCCGCGGTGCGAAAGTCCCGAGCCCGCCCTTGCCGGGCGAGACGGTGACGATCCCGCCGCCGATCCCGCTCTTCCCCGGCAGGCCGACGTCGTAGAGCCAGTCGCCGGAGGTCTCGTACAGGCCGGCGGTCGTCATCACGGCGAGCGTATAGCGGCAGACGTCCTGGTCGACGACGCGCTGCCTGGTGAGCGGGTTGACGCCGCCGTCGGCCAGGGTCGCGCCCATTACCGCGAGGTCCTTCGCGGTCACGTTCAGCGAGCACTGCCTGGTGTAGAGATCGACCGCCTCCTCGGGATCGCGGTAGATTCGCTCGAATCGCTCGAGCAGCCGCGCGAGCTGCTGGTTTCGCTCGTTCGTGTCGGAGGCGGAGCGGTAGACCTCCTCGTTCAGCGTCAGCTCGTGTCCCGCGAAGGCGGAGAGGCCATCGCGGATCGCCCGCCAGTCGCCGAGCAGGCTCGTCGTCGCGATCGCGCCGGGGTTCACCATCGGGTTCGTGCGCCCGTCGCCGCTTCGTTCCACCGCCTCGAGCGAGTTGAACGGGAGGCCGGTGCCGTTGACGCCGAGCTTCTCGCGGGCCTGCTCGGGCCCGAGCGCCTGGCACACGAGCGCGAAGACGAACGGCTTCGACACGCTCATCACCGTGAACTCGACCTCCGCGTCGCCGACCGCGAAGACCTCGCCGCCGGTGTCCGCCACGCAGATGCCGAAGCAGTCGCTTCGCACCGCGGCCAGCGCGGGGTAGACCGCGGAGTTCTCGCCGGCCGTGTCGGAGCGGTAGCGCTCGTAGGCCTCGGTCACGAGCTCGGCGACCCGGTCGCCGGAGGGCAGGTGCCCGGTGGAGACGAACTCGCCGGTCACCTCAGAACGACCAGAACACGGGGACGAGGCCGACCGCGACGACGCCGAACAGGAGGAGCAGCGGCAGCCCGAGCTTCCAGTAGTCGCCGAACTTGTAGCCGCCGGGTCCCATCACCATCAGGTTCGCGGGCGTCGCGACCGGGGTCAGGAACGAGGCCGCCGCGGCGACGGTGACCGCCATCAGCACCGGCTTGGCGGACACGTTCATGTCGGACGCGGCTGAAACCGCCACCGGGATCACGATCAGCGCCGTCGCCATGTTGCTGATCAGCTGGCCGAGCACCGCGGTGAGCACGAACAGCCCGAACAGCAGCGCATAGCCGCCGTGGCCCCCGACGATCCGCACGAGCCCGTCGGCGAGCTTCGCGGCTGCGCCCGTCTCCTGCATCGCGGTCGAGAGCGGGATCATCCCGGCGACGAGGATCACCGTTGTCCACGAGATCGCGCGGTAGCTCTGCTCGACGTCGAGCACGCGCAGCACGACGATCGCGGCGGCTGCGAGCAGTCCCGCGATGGCCGGCGGCACTGCGCCCGTGGCCAGGAGGATCACCATCACCCCGAGCACGGCGAGAGCGCGCTTCGCGCCGGGGCCGAGCGGCACCGCCTGCCGACGCACGACGTCCGGTGCGTCGACGACGAGCACCGCCGGGTCGGTGAGGTTCTCGTCGAGCGCGGCCCACTTCCCCTGCAGCAGCAGCGTGTCGCCGACCTCGAGCACCGACTCGTCCGGCCCCAGGTCGACGCCGTTTCGCTGCACGGCGAGGACGACGAGGTCGCCGCTGTCGGTGATCATGCCCGGGAACACGGTCTCGCCGATCGCGCTCGAGCGCGGCGGGATCACGACCTCGGCGACGCCCACCTTCCGATTCAGGAGGGCGTCGGCGCTGTGCTCGAGCTCGTACTGCTCGACGAGCGTCCGCGCATGGTCGCTGAAGTCGGGCGGCAGCACCTTCGCGCTGCGGCTCGGCAACAGGCGCTCGCCGAACAGCACCACGATCGCGATCGTGCCAATCAGGAGCGGAATCCCGACCAGCGCGAACTCGAAGTAGCCGAAGCCGCCGACGCCCGCCTCGTCGGCGGCCTCCGAGACGATCACGTTCACCGGCGTGCCCGTGAGCACGAGCAGCGAGCCGGCGTGTGCGGCGAACGCGAGCGGCAGGAGGAGCTGCGAGGGCGACCGGCCGAGCCGCACCGCCATCACGACCACCACGGGCAGCAGCGCCGCGACGGCGCCGTTGACGCTGATCAGCGCGGTCAGCAGCGCGACGAGCAGCATCATCAGTACGACCAGGCGCGTGCGGCTCGAGCCGACGCGACTGATCAGCTCCTGGCCGGCCCACGAGGTGACGCCGGTCGCGTCGAGAGCCTCGCTCACGACGAACAGCGCGCCGATGAAGATCACCGCCGGGTCGCCGAATCCGGCGAGCGCCTGGTGCAGGTCGAGCACGCCGGTGGCCCAGAGCGAGACCGAGACGCCGATCGCCACGATCGCGACCGGGAAGTAGTCCCACACGAACACGGCGACGACCGCCGCCAGTACGAGGAACGTAATGGTGGTATCACTCACGGCGATTGGGACAGTAAGGTAGTCGCATGTCTGAAACCATCCACGACAAGGTCAGTGCGCTGATGCCGGAGGTCGTAAGCGACCTCGGCCGGCTCGTGCGCATCCCTTCGATCGCGTTCCCCGACTTCCCGCCCGAGCCGCTCCAGGAGGCGCACGATCTCGTGGTCGAGCTGCTCCGCGGTGCGGGCGTCGAGGAGCTCCTCACGCTCAATCTTCCCGACACCGCGCCGGTCCTGACCGGCACGATCCCCGCGCCTCCGGGCGCACCGACCGTGCTGCTCTACTCGCACTACGACGTCGTTCCCGCCGGTGACGAGTCGCTCTGGAGCTCGCCGCCGTGGGAGCCGACCGAACGTGACGGCGCGATCTTCGGGCGCGGCGCGTCCGACTCGAAGGCGAACGTGATGGTGCACATCGGCGCGCTGCGCGCCTGGGGCGGGAAGCCGCCGGTCGGGATCAGGATCGTGATCGAGGGCCAGGAGGAGGTCGGCGGCGGCGCGTTCGGTACCTACCCGCAGGCGCATCCGGAGGCCTTCGCGTCCGACGCGATGCTGATCGCCGACATGGGCAGCGTGCGACCCGGGGTGCCCGCGCTCACCGTCGCGTTGCGGGGCATGGCCCAGGTGACGCTCGGCGTGACCACGCTCGCGAGCGCCAAGCACAGCGGCCAGTACGGCGGCGCCGCGCCCGACGCGTTGATCACGGTCCTCCACGCACTCGCGAGCCTGCACGATGCGAATGGCGATGTGGCCGTCCCCGGCCTGCGCCGCGAGGAGTGGACGGGCGCCGGTTACAACGAGGAGGAGTTCCGCGCCCTCGCCGAGGTCGAGCCCGGCCTGCCGCTCTTCGGCACCGGCGACCTCGGCTCGCGGCTCTGGTCGGGCCCGGCGATCACCGTCACCGGGATCGACGTGCCGTCAGTCGAGAACGCGCTCAATGCCGTCTCGCCGCAGGCGCGCGCCACGCTCAACGTCCGCGTCCATCCGGAGCAGGATCCCGCCGAGGCGCAGGTCGCCGTGATGGAGCACCTCAAGAAGCTGAAGCCGTTCGGGATCGAGCTCGAGGTCGAGGCCGGCGCGACCGGCCCGGGCTTCGCGACCGGAACCTCGGGCCCCGCCTACACGGCCATGCAGGCCGCGATGGAGACGGCGTGGGGCGTTCCCTCTGCGAAGGCCGCGACCGGTGGCTCGATCCCGCTCGTGGCCGCGCTCCAGCAGGCGGTGCCCGCGGCCGAGATCATGCTCTTCGGCGCCACCGACGGCTACAGCAACATCCACGGCCCCGACGAGCGCGTCGTGGTCGACGAGCTCGAGAAGGCGATCGTCGCCGAGGCCGAGTTCTTCCGCCTGTTCGCCGACGGCTAAAGCTTGACGGGCGAGCCCGGGCCGAGCGGGATCCCGAGCAGGTACCAGGCGGCGAAGAACAGCGTCCACGCGATCGTCAGGATGAACACGTACGGCAGCATCAGCGAGACGACGGTGCCGATCCCGGCTTCCTTCTTGTAGCGCTGCGTAAAAACGACGATCAGCGGGAAGTACGCCATCAGCGGCGTGATCACGTTGGCCGGCGAGTCACCGACGCGGTACGCGGCGAGCACCGTCTGCGGCGCGACGCCGAGGCGGATGAAGAGCGGGATGAAGATCGGGGCGAGGAGCGCCCACTTCGCGATCGCGGCGGGGATGATCAGGTCGACGATGATCGTGATGAAGATCAGGCCGACCAGGAGCCAGAGAGCGCCGATGTTGGCCCGCTCGAGCCAGTCGCCGAGCTTCACGGCCACCACCTGCGCGATGTTGGTGAAGTTGAAGTACGCGATGAACTGCGCGATCAGCAGGAACAGGAAGAGCAGGCTCGCGAGGCCCGCCCATGACTTCGTGATCGTCGCGAGCACGTCGGCGCTGCCCTTGATCGTCCCGGCCCCGCGACCGTAGGCATAGCCGGCCGCGTAGAAGAACAGCGTGATGATGATGATCAGGCTGTCCATGAACGGCGAGTCGCCGATGATCTTCCCGGTCACCGGGTCGCGCAGCGGCGCATTCGGGAGGAACGTCAGCAGCGCGATCACGATGGCCACGCCGAGGGCGGCGATCCCGGCCCAGCGCAGGCCCTTCTTGTCGGCCTCCGGCGAGATCTCCTGCTCCTCCTCGTCCATCGCCCAGCCGTCGCCGGCATCGGCGGGATCCCAGGGCCCGAGCCGGTTCTCGACGAGGCGCGCGCTGATGAAGGTCAGCAGGAACGCGACGAAGATCGTCGAGCCGATCCCGAAGTAGAGGTTCGCCGCGAGGTCGATGTGGTGTGCTCCGCCGGAGATCCCGGCCGCGTCGTTCGTGATCTCGGTCAGCACGCCGTCGAGCGGGGTGATCAGCACGTTGACGCCGAAGCCCGCCGCGACGCCCGCGAAGGCCGCCGCGATCCCGGCTAACGGATTGCGGCCGACGCTCTTGAAGGCTGCCGCTCCTAAAGGAATCAGCACCAGGTAGCCGGCGTCGGAGGCGACGCTCGAGAGGATGCCGAGCAGCACGATGATGAATGTCAGCGTCCCCCGTGAGGACACGCCGACGAGCTTGCGTATCAGGCTGGCTATCAGCCCGGCCGCCTCCGCCAGCCCGACGCCGATCATCACCACGAGCATGATCGTGACGGCCGAGAAGTTCCTGAAGTTCGAGACGAACGAGGTGAAGAGGAAGCGGACGCCCTCTCCGGTGAGCAGACCCTTGACCTTCGCCGTCTCGGTCTTGACCTCGTACGACTTGGGCGGCTCGGGTATCGTCGGCCCGACGTCGGCCGGCTCGGTCGAGCCGCCGTAGTAGGTCTCCTCGGTCGGCACCGGCGGCGGCTTGACGACCTGGTAGGTCGCCTGGACGTTGAACCAGAACAGGATCTGCGAGATCACGATCACCGCGCCGCAGAGCACGAGGAACAGGATGGCCGGGTCCGGCATCTTGTTTCCCGCCCGTTCGATTCCGTCGAGCATCCGCTCGAGGAACGTCTTCTGCGGATCAGCGGCTGCGGCGCCAGCGCTCACTGCGCGCGACCGTATCAACCCTGCCGGTCGTGTTCTACCCTCCGCTCCCACATCGTGGCGTTGAGGACGGCGGAGCCGACGATCAGCCGGCTGAGCAGGTAGAGCCCGAACAGGAGCGTCGCCGCGACCCCGAGCGCGCCGTAGGTGCTCTGACTCGACTCGAGGCGCCGCGTGATGTAGTAGACGCCGACGTTCGAGATCAGGTCCAGGCCGACCGCCATCAGCAGCGCGCCGGGCAGGAGATCGAGCAGCCGGGCCTCGCGGTGCGGCACCCGGAGCGAGACCAGGACCCACCACACCGTGAGCAGGGCGAGCGCGGTGACGAGGCGGAGGAGGAAGCTCCCGCTCCAGATGCCGACCCAGCGTGCGAGTTGCTGGATCGCGAAGTAGGCAACGAGGAACGCGAGCAGCCAGAGGGTGGCGACGACCGTGGGCTTGGGCACCGTTCGCCGCAGGTCGCCCCAGACCAGGCGGTGCACGACGATCAGCGCTTTCAGCAGGCTCCGCGTCGCGTAGAGGAGGAGCGGGATCCCGATCGCGAGCGCGTACCAGCGCGAGGAGCCGTTCGCGGTGGCCTGCGCGACCGAGGTCGAGACGATGCCGCCGAGCCCGAGCGCATGCGTCGCGCTCGTCGCCGACTCGTCGGCCGCGGCGGCGATCCCGATCCCGCCGACCACGACGAGCGCGAACGGCAACAGCCAGATGAAGAGCCGGTACGCGAGCGCGCCGGCCATCAGCCCGCCGCCGATCTCGCTGTCGCGGTCGGCGATCACGTAGACGGCGTCGACGGAGCCGTGCTCGCGGCGCATCTGCTCGGCGCGCTCCTGGTAGGCCTTCGCGCGGGCCTTCAGCTCGTCGATGCGGCCCATCAGAGGTACCGGTTCCGCTGCAGCCAGCGCATGGCGAAGAAGCCCCACACCGGCGGCAGGTAGAAGGTCGAGATCCGGTACATGAGCACGGCCGCGAGGGCTGCTTCCTGCGTCATTCCGGCCGCCGTCAGCCCGAGCGTGAGGCCGAACTCGACCACGCCGACGCCGCCGGGTACCGGGATGAAGCTGGCGAGCAGCGAGACGCTCATGTTGATCACGAGCAGGTCGACCAGCGAGATGTCGTAACCGAACGCGCGCGCGAACAGCCCGAGCGCGGTCGCGAAGAGGATCTCCGTCGCGATGCTGCCGCCGAAGAGCAGCGTGAGCTTGTGCGAGGCGCGCAGGCCGCTGACCGCCGTGCGGATCTGCGGCCACCACGCGCGCACGCGGTCGACGATCGCGCGCCGGATCCGGCCGACGAGCACTGCAGTCAGGATCGCGACGACTCCGAGGCCGATGAGGATCCAGAGCAGGCGGAGCGTCCTCGCCTCGGGCGTGCTCAGCTCGACGTTGAGGCTCGCCTCCGAGAAGACGAGCAGCACCACGAGCAGCACGATCTGGACGACGGTTCCCACGAGCGAGTCGATCGCCCCCGCTGTGACCGCCGCTGCGCCGGGCAGGCCCTGGCACTGGAAGAAGCGGATGCTCACGGTCAGCCGGCCGAGGCTCGAGGGCATCGCGAGGTTCAGGTACGAGGTCGTGAGCTCCTTCATGTAGACCGGGCCGAACGGGAGCTTCGCCGCGATCGAGCCGAGCGTCGAGGCGGCCTGCGTGAGCCTCGGCAGCTGCGCGAAGACAAAGCCCACCGCAAGCCAGCCCCAGGCCGAGTCGGCGATGTCCTCGCGCACGACGCTCCAGTCGACGCTGCTCGCGGCTTTGAACACGGCGGTCGCCGCGAGCACGAGCAGCGCGACCTGGATCACCGTCCACCACGTGAGGCGCCGAAGCTTGATCAGGTCCGGGAGCTCGGCGTCGGCCGCTCTGGCCACCTCTGCTCGGAGCTCGTCCATGTCGATCCCCGCGAGCTTCACCGCCTTCCGCAGCGGCGTGCGCAGCGCCGCGGCCTGGAGGTAGGGAAGCAGCGCCGCGAGGCCGGCGGTGCCGAGCGCCTGCACTGCGGCGCGGACCGCGCGCTCGGTCCCGGCCGCGGTCGCGGTCGTGACGAGGAGCTGGACGCGGTCGGTCGCCAGTTGATCCTTGCTCGGTGCGACCGTCGCGCCGGCGAAGTCGACCAGGGCAATGCCGTCGCCGAGCTGTGCGACGCTCGAGCGGTCGATCTGGAGGTGGGCGATGTTGGCCTTGCCCAGCAGTTCGAGCGTCTCCCAGCTGCGGCGCAGCGCCTCGTCATCGGGCACGAACGTCTCGAAGGTCTCCGCCTCGCCGCGGAGCACGAGCAGCGCGTCGCCGGCGACGGTCTCGCCGGCCGTGACGACCTCGAGCGTCCGCACCCCGCCGTTGCGGGCGAGGAGCGTGACGAACGCCTCGTGCTCGGCGGCCTGGCTGCGCCCGAGCCGCAGCGGCGCGCCGTCGTCCTGGTACCAGAGCGTGCGCCAGAACTTGGCGACGAGCTGGGTGTCGTACGCGTCACGGCCGTAGACCTTGACGAGCAGCTGCCGGCCCGTGGGATCGCGCCCCTCGACCAGGAAGACGCCTGCGATCTGGCGCTCGGAGACGACTAGGCTCTTGGCGGAGACGCCGAGCTCGCGCAGCGCGGCCGCGACCGAGGCGAGCCCGGGCCGTCCCGCTGACGTGCCGAACGCGAGCCTGACCACCGCGGCGACCAGGAGCGCGAGCAGGTAGGCGGCGAGCGTTCCGCTCGGCGTCGCGTGCTGGTCCAGCAGTGCGCCCGCGAAGCCGAGCGCGACGATCCAGCGTCCGGCCGTCTGCAGTGGACGGACGAGGTGCGGTCCGGCAATGAGGATCACCGCAACGGCCTGGGCGAGCGGCACGGCCGGAAACGCGGGCGAGGCGGAGTTGCCCGGCACGAGGGCGCCGAGGCCGGGCCACGAGCCGATCGCGAGTCTGCTCGCGGCGAGCGCGAGCGCCGAGGCGAGCACGAGCGCACCCAGCTCCTCCAGGGCGAGCCCTCGCCGCCGGGCGACCGCCGCCGCGATCAGGAGCGCGAGCGCCCAAAGCCCGAGCAGGTCGTAGACGAACCCCCAGACCGGCCCGAGCCAGTCCGGGAAGCTGGCGAGGAACGTCTGCAGCGAGCGCTCGAACGCCGAAGGCGGGTAGGCGACGATCAGGAATGCCAGCCCCAGCAGGGCCGGCACGAGCATCAGGATGTCGGTCGCCCGCCGGAACCGCGGCTGGCCCGGAGGCGATGCGTAGACGCGGAAGCCGCGTCTGGATCTGCCGGCCGTCGCCTGCACGCCTCTGTCTGCCCCGACCGCCACCGGCTGACTGTACTTAATGAATCTTCATGCGCGGGAAACGCGGGGTTTACCCGGCACGGCTACCGTCGACGGTGTGAGACTCCTCGCCCTCGCATCGCTACTCGTGCTGACCGCCGGCGTCGCCGCAGCCTCGGCGATGACCAGGCAGCCCGTCCCGGTGGCCGTCGAGCGCCAGATCGCGAAGAAGGCCGGGATCGAGCGCTACACCCCTGCGCGGATGATGACCGGCTGGCACTACGTCCGCTGGCAGTACGTGCCGGGCGAGCTGCGCGTCTGGTTCACGAACCGCTCGCACTGGGATGTCGAGTTCGTCGTCACGCCTCGCCTCACGGCGAACTGCGCCGACGGGATGCAGAAGACGTTCCAGCTCGACGGCAACAAGGTGTACTGGTCGCAGACCACCAACCCGATGGTCGATCGCTACCAGCAGCAGGCCTGGCGCTGCGTGAAGAGCCCGTCGGGACGCTGGATGCGTCTCGTGGCGCTCAGCGCAGTCCCGCCGACGAAGCTCGCCGACGTTGGGCTCGGCCAGGTCGCCGCGGCCGGCCGGCTGATCAGGCCGACCGGCTAGGCGAGGCGCGGCTAGTTGTCGCTGTTCGCCGCGGCGAGCGCTGCGGCCTGATCCGAGCTGAGCCGGATCACCTGCTCGCAGCCGTGCAACGTGACCGGATCGTGTGCGATCACGTAGGCGACGTCCCAGCCCGGGCCACAGTCGAGCACGTCGCGCTGGTTGTCGTTCGCGAGCGCATGGAGGACGTCATTGCCCTGCCCGCCGTACTGGACATCGGCTCCGGCGCCGGCCCAGAGCACGTCGTCTCCGGGGCCGCCGTAGATGACGTCGTTGCCCTGGCCGCCGCGGACGACGTCGTTGCCCGCCCGTGCGTAAATCACGTCGGCACCCGCTGTGCCCTTCAGCGTGTCCGGGCCGTTAGTGCCGCGGATCACGTCGAGCTGCGCCGCCGAAGCAGCTGCAGCGACGACGAGCATCGCGGCCGCTGCGAGAACGATCAGCCTTGCCTTCATGGTGAGACCCCCTGGTCGAAGTGGTGACCGACCCGTTGTCCCACGCGCCTGTTCGCCCACGGTCACGGCCGCGAAAGCGCTCGGTAAGTGCTGTGTAAGGGCTAGGGGAGGAGGATCAGCTTGCCGGTGGTCTTGCGGCTTGCAAGATCCTCCTGGGCCTGGCGCGCCTGCTCGAGCGGGTAGGTCCCGCCGATCCGGAGCTCGAGCTTGCCCGCCGCGTTCCAGGCGAAGATGTCGCCCGCGCGCTGCAGCAGCTCCTCGCGCGTGCGCGTGTAGTGAGGGAGCGACGGGCGCGTGAGGAAGAGTGAGCCGCCGGCCTGGAGCTCGCTCACGGTGAGCGGCGCCGGCTGGCCGCTCGCTGCGCCGTACAGCGCAAGCAGTCCGCGCGGGCGAAGCGCCTTCAGGCTCTCGGAGAACGTCGCCTGGCCGATGCCGTCGTAGACGACCGTGGCGCCCTCGCCGCCGGTCAGCTCGCGCACCTGGTCGGCGAAGCCGTCGTAGCCGATCACGTGGTCGGCGCCGGCCGCGCGTGCGAGCCCTGCTTTCTCTTCGCTCGAGGTCGTGGCGATCACCGTGCCGCCGTGGAGCTTGACGATCTGCGTGAGCAGGAGGCCGACGCCGCCCGCCGCGGCATGGACGACGGCAATGTCACCCGGCTCGATGGTGTGCGTCGAGCGGGCGAGATAGTGCGCGGTCATGCCCTGGAGCAGCGCTGCGGCGGCGATCTCGGGAGCGATGCCGTCGGGCACCGGGACAGCGTTCGCCTCGTCGACGACGACCCGCTCGGCGTACGAGCCCGGAGCGGCTGCCCAGGCGACGCGTTGCCCGGTACCGACGACCGTCCCGCAGCCCTCGGCCCCAGCGATCATCGGCGGCGAGCCGCCGTAGGTGCCCTCGCGCTCGTAGATGTCGCGGTAGTTGACGCCGACCGCCTCGACCTCGACGAGGAGCTGCCCGGGGCCCGGCGTCGGCTCGGGCTCGTCCCGAACTTCGAGCACCTCGGGGCCGCCGCTTCGGGTCACGACGACTGCGCGCACGACCGGCACGATACCGACACTGTTGCCGGTTGGTGGACGGCCTGTGTCGATGTCTCCGCCGCGGGGTAAACGGCGCTTGCACGGCGCTATGGTCGGCGCGAAACGGGCCTCTGGGGAGCCCGACAAGAGGAGGGATCCGAACATGCGCAAGCTGATGTTGCCGATTCTCGCGGCGTTGATCACCGCTGCGATCACGGCCGGTTTCGCCGCCGGCGCGCACCTGCTCGCGGTCACCTCGGGTTAGGCACGCGAGGCTGGTGCCGGTCCTGCTGCTGCTAACGCGTCAGCGGGACCGGCACCGCCGCGTTCGTCTTCGTGCCGCCTGCGCTGGCGCGAACGACAGCCCGTCGCTCAGCGCACCGTTCACTCCTCAGGGCGCTGCTGGTCGGGCGCCTGACCCAGGCACGGCCCGCCGAGTCTCAAGCGCCGAGCTGCGCCTCGAGGTAGGCCCAGTCGCGCTCGAACCGGTAGGAGTGGCGATCGGGCGGGCCGGGCGCCGAGGTCTCGAGCCAGAGCACGGTGTCGCCCGCCGTCTCGTAGAACGCATGGATGCAGCCGACGCCGGTCCAGAACACGTCGCCCGGTCGCAGCGTGTAGCGGGCTCCGTCGGCGACCACCTCGACCTCGCCTTCGAGCATCACGTACGACTCCTCGAACGGATGGTCGTGCGGATGGGCGACCGCGCCCGGCTCGTAGTGGACCATGAACATCGTCTGGAGCTGCGCGTCGAGCCGCTTGTCGACGAGCATCTTCACGGTAATGCCGCTGTAGGCGAGCGCGGCCGTGGCCATGCTCGCCGAGACGGTGGGCTGGTCGACCGACGCGCCGACCTTCAGTCGGTCGAGGTCCATGTCGCTCGGGGTAAGGCGGAAGAGGTGGCGGTTGCGCGGGTCGCGCACGTCGAGGGGGACCGGCTCGGTCTCGGGCGCCGGCCCGACGAAGAAGGTGTCCGGCGGCTCACCGGGCTGGCGCGGCTTGGGAGAGAGCATCTCGATCCAGCGCGCCGTCGCGTCGGCGCGCCACGCATGGCGGAGGCCGACAGGGATCGCGCCGCATGCTCCCGATACGAGCCGGACGCCCGCGTCCTCGAGGTACAGCGTCGGCTCGCCGTCGAGCACGTAAAAGCTCGACTCGAACGAGTGGACGTGGGCCTCGACGTGACCGTCCGTCAGCTCGACCAGCGTGAGGCCGGTGTGCGTCGAGCCTGTGTGCCCGCCGATCAGCAGCGCCCGCGTCAGGCCGGAGCTGTGCTCGGCCAGCGCCGGCACGAGCTCGATGTCCTCTCGTCGGATCAGCGTGTGCATGCGGTCACGTGAGTAGCCACCCGCCGTCGACCTCGAGGTTGACGCCGTTGACGGCGCCGTTCTCGAGCAGGAAGAGCGAGGCGTCGACGAGCTCGGCCGTCGTCGCGAGCCGGCCGATCGGCGTGCGCGCGATCACGGGGTCGAGTGCGCCCTCCGGCTTGGCGGCCCAGTAGGGCGTGTCCCCGACGATCCCGGGATGGATCGCGTTCACGGTGATCGGCGCGAGCTCGACGGCGAGCGTCCGCACGATCCCGGTGACGCCGCCGTTCACGGTCGTGACGGTGGTCGAGCCCGGGTACGGGCGGCGCAGCGCGAGCCCGCCGAAGAGGAGGATCGACGCGTTCGCCGTCAGTCTCGTCCGCAGCGCGTGCACGACCTCGGTGTAGCCGACGAGCTTCAGGGTGACCAGTTTCAGCGCGCGCTCGAGGTTGTAGTCAGCGACCGTGTTCTCGTCGCGCTCGATCGCGCCGAGGATGAGGCGGTCGACCGGCCCGAGCCATTCGAGCGCAGGGGCGATCTCCTCCGGGTGGCTGATGTCGAACGCGCACGATCCGTGCTCGGCGGAGCCCTCGAGTGTCGCGGCCGCTGCTGCAGCTCGCTCTGCGTCGCGACCCGTGACGACCACGGTACGGCCGCGTGCGGCGTAGGCCGCCGCCAGTCCCCCGCAGATCCCGGACGTCCCCCCGATGATCACCACGGCCCCGTCGCTCATCGGCACTCACGATAGAGGCGCTGTGCAGTGAGAGTCAACGCTCCTCCTGATCGGCGTCGGCGTCGACGATGGACGTGTCGCACCGACTGAAAGAGACTATGTGCGGCCCGTGGCTGGGCGGCGGCGCTGGCAAGCGGACGCCTAGACGCGGAGCCTGTCTGCGGGCAGGCGATCCGCGCGATAGCCGCGGGCCGCACCCGCGGAAACTTACACCTCAATAAACTCCTGTCAATCCGTTGGGTGACGCAGCAGCTACGCCGCGCCACCCAACTGTCGCCGAGTTCCTGGTCGGCCTACGGCCAGGGCGGGCCGCCGGCGGCGGCCGTGGGCACGAGCACCAGGGCAATGAACGCAGCGAGGGCCACAAGCGCTCCGAGGGAGCGAATCGAGTTCCGCATGTGTGAGCCGTCCTTCCGTGGAGGGGTTACCGGACGGCCCCGGGGCCGAGTCCGAGTATCTGGGAACACGACGGCGGCGGCAATAGGTCGAGGAAATGGAGCTAACTACAGACAATCCCGTCCGCAGGGCGTTGGTAGGATGCGCAGGATGCCCCGTTCGACCGGAATGCATATCGACGATCCGAAGCTTGTTGGGCGCCGGCTCCGCGAGGCGCGCAGACGGGCCGGCCTCTCGCAGCGCGATCTGGCGTTTACGGGCTGCACGAACGCCTACATTTCGCGGATCGAGTCGGGCGCCCGGGTCCCCTCGCTGCAGGTGATCCACGAGTTCGCCCGCCGGTTGGCCATCTCGCCGCAGTTTCTGGCGACAGGGGTGGAGGAGGACGACGGCGACCAGCCCCTCCTCGACGCCGAGGTGGCCCTGCGGTTGGGGGAGATCGGCGTGGCGCGCGAGGTCTACCGCAAGCGCCTCGACGAGAATCCGAAGGACCCTGTCGCGCTTGCCGGACTCGGCCAGATCGCCTTTCGCGAAGATCAGCTGACGAGGGCGATCACGCTCCTCGAGCGAGCCATCGAGGTGCGCGAGGGGCGTCTCCTGGACGACCCGGCCGCGATCGACAGCCTCGCCCGCGCCTACGCGACGACCGGTGAGTTGGCCTCGGCGCGGGCTCTCCTGGAACGCGCGCTTGCCGAAGCTGTGACGGCGGAGGCGCCGTTGGAGACCTTTCGGTTTCAGGTGCTGCTTGCCAACGCCCTGATCGACAGCGGGGAGCTGGAGCGGGCCGAGCAGCTGCTCGGGGAGTCGATCCGTATCGCCCACGATCTTCGAGACCCGCTCGCAACGGCCAAGGTGTACTGGTCGCAATCACGGCTGCACACGGTTCACAAGAGTCCGCAGCTGGGCGTTCGCTACGCACGGCGGGCGATCGAGATCCTCGAGCGGACCGAAAACGACTCCTACGTCGCGCTGGCCTATCAATTGCTCGCGTACGCGGAGGTCGAAGCCGGCCACGGGAGCGAGTCGCTGAAACAGCTCAAGCGTGGGCGGGAGCTCCTCGGCGGCGAGCTCAGCGTCCACGACGACGCGAAATTCGCGCTCGAGGAGACGAGGGCGCTGCTCTCGCTCGGCCGGGTCAAGGAGGCGTCGCGGGCAGCGGCAGAGGTGCTCGGAAAGATGGGCGTGCTCGATCTGCAGGATCGCGGGCGTGGCTACATGCTTCTGGCCGACGTCTTCAGGGCCGACGGCGCCACGGGCCGCGCCATCGAATTGCTCGAGCTCGCCGTGTCGATCCTCGAGGAGCATGGAAAGCCGTACCTGATCGAGGCCGGGACACGGCTCGCCGAGCTGCTCGAAGAGACCGGCCGTCCCGAAGCGGCACTCGAAGTTCTCAAGCGCTCCATCTCCGCAAGCCGCCCCACGGGGCGCGGCCGCGACGCCTCAATCGCCGCGGATCCGGGCGAGCCGGCGCGCCTTCCCGAGCAGACCGGCTAGGTCATGGGCATCATCACGACTCCGTTCGGCCGCGAATCCACAGCTGCAGAGGTGATCGCCGGAATCGACCTCAGCGGCAAGCGCGCGGTTGTGACCGGCGGCTCGTCCGGGATCGGCGTCGAAACGGCACGCGCGCTCGCGGGCGCCGGCGCCGAGGTGACGCTCGCGGTGCGCGACACCGACGCGGGTCGGCGCACGGCCGCCGAGATCGGAGCGCCGACGGTCCATGTCGGCCGGCTCGACCTCGCCGACCGCGCGTCGATCGACGCCTTCGCCTCGAGCTGGAGCGGGCCGCTCGACCTGCTGGTCAACAACGCGGGCGTGATGGCCTTGCCCGAGCTCGAGCTGACGGCGGAGGGGTGGGAGCTGCAGTTCGCGACCAACCATCTCGGCCACTTCGCACTCGCGGTCGGCCTGCACGATGCGCTCGCCGCCGCCGGCAACGCGCGGATCGTGTCACTCAGCTCACGTGGGCACCTGCGCTCACCGGTGGTCTTCGACGATGTGAGCTTCACCTCGCGTCCCTACGACCCGTGGCTCGCCTACGGCCAGTCCAAGACCGCCAACATCCTGTTCGCCGTCGGGGCGACGAGCCGGTGGGCCGGGGACGGGATCACCGCCAACGCAGTCCATCCGGGTGTGATCCTCGACACGAATCTCTCGCGGCACATGGACCCGGAGCTCGTCGCGGGCCTGCGCGCCGAGGGCGGACAGATGTTCGGCGACGTGAAGGTGGAGTTCAAGACGATCGAGCAGGGCGCCGCGACGAGCGTCCTCGTCGCGACATCGCCGCAGCTCGAGGGCATCGGCGGCCGCTACTTCGAGGACTGCAACGAGGCGCTCGTCCTCGCTCCCGACGCTCCGGACACGAGCACCTCCGGCGTCGCGCCGTACGCCCTCGACCCAGCGAACGCAGACCGGCTCTGGCAGCTCTCGGAGGACTGGCTGACCTGAGGCCAAGGCCGGCGTAACCCGCAGAAACCTGCAGATCCGTGCTATAACGCGCAGAGTGCTGACGGAGGAACGGAGACAGGCGATCCTCACGTTGGTCGAGCGCGACGGGAGGGTCGTCGCCTCGGAGCTCGTGGCCAGCCTCGGCGTGTCCGAGGACACCGTGCGCCGCGACTTGCGGGACCTCGCCGAGCAAGGCCTGCTGCATCGCGTTCACGGCGGCGCGCTGGCCTCCGCGCCGCCGACGAGCTCGTTCGCGAACCGGCTCGAGATCTCACACGAGGAGAAGGCAGCACTCGCCGTGGCGGCGCTGCCGTTGCTCGCCGGCGCACGCGTGATCGTCCTCGACGGCGGTACGACGACGCTGGAGCTGGCCCGTCGTCTCCCGCTGCTCTATGACGGCACCGTCGTCACCAACTCGCCGCCGGTCGCGTCGGCGCTGGCGAATCACCCGAGGGCCGAGGTCATACTCGTCGGTGGCCGCCTGCTGAAGGACGCCCAGGTCGCAGTCGGGGCGGCCGCAGTCGAGGCGTTCCACACGGTGCGGGCCGACCTCTGCGTGCTCGGCATCTGTTCGCTGCATCCCGACGTCGGCGTCACGACGCCCGACGAGGAAGAGGCGTATGTGAAGCGCGCCATGGTGGCCTCGGCCGGCGAGGTGATCGCGCTCGCGACGGCGGACAAGCTCCGCACCGCAAGCCCGTGGGTCGTCGCGCAACTCGCGGACATCGATCACCTGGTCACCGACGGCAGCGGCGAGCTGACACGCCCGTACACGAGCGCCGGCATCGACGTGGTAGCCGTATGACGCTGCGCCTGGCGACGTTCTCTGTGTTCGCTATCAACGGCGCGATGATGGGGACCTGGGTCGCGCACATCCCGTGGCTGCAGGACCACCTCGCGATCTCGAAAGCGACCCTCGGGTTGTGCCTGCTGTGCATGGCCGCGGGCGCGCTCGTCTCGATGCCCTTGACCGGGCACATCCTCAACGGGCGCTCGAGCGCCTCGGTGACGCGCGCCGCTGCGCTGGTCTTCTGCCTGATGCTGCCGCTGCCGCTCCTGGCGACGAGCCCGGTGACGCTCGGCGCGATCCTGTTCGTCTTCGGAGCGAGCGGCGGCGCGATGGACGTCGCCATGAACGCCCACGGCGTCGCCGTCGAACGAGAGCTGGGCAGGCCGATCATGTCGTCGCTGCACGGTGGCTGGAGCGTGGGCGGATTCATCGCTGCGGGCCTGGTCGCGATCGCCGCCGCGGCGGGAGTCGACCCGCGGCTAGAAAGCCTGGTAGTCGGCGTTGCACTCTGGCTGGCGTCATTGTGGATCACCGGCCGGCTGGGGAGTGCATCCGCCCAGTCCAAGGCGGGAAGCGGGTTCGCGCTGCCCTCGCGCGCCGTGCTCCTGATCGGCGGACTGTGCTTCCTGGCGATGATGACCGAGGGCGCGATCGGCGACTGGGGCGGGATCTACCTCCGCCACGACGTCGGCGCCAGCACCGCGGCGGCGGCGACGGCGTTCACCGGCTTCTCGCTCGGGATGGCGGTCGCGCGCCTGGGCGGCGACGCTCTCAACATACGCCTCGGCGCCTCGACGCTGATGCGCGGCGGCATGTCGCTGGTAGCGGTCGCGCTGGGCGGCGTCCTGCTGATCGGCGAGACGGTGCCCGCCGTGCTCGGCTTCGCGATCTGCGGCCTCGGCATCGCGAACGCCGTGCCGCTGCTCTTCAGCGCGGCGGGGCGGCTCGATCCGCCCGGTCCTTCACTCGCCGCCACCTTCACGATCGGCTACACGGGCTTCATCGTCGGCCCGCCGCTGATCGGTCTTCTCGCCGATCGGATCGGGCTGCCGAAGACACTCGCGCTGCTCGTGGTCGCAGCGCTCGCCGTAGCCGCGTTGGGCGGCCGTGCGGCGGCGCCCAAGCCGACGGTGAATGTCGTCCCGGAGCCTGAGGCTGCGATCCCCTCGTGACGGAGCCGACGTACGACCGCGACTTCTGGGAACGGCTCTGGGCCAGGACCTTGAGCGAGCATGGGGATCAGGTCGCGCATCGACCTGCGAACGGGCATCTGACCTCCGAGATCGACGGCCTGAAGCCCTGCCTCGCCCTCGATGCCGGCTGCGGTCACGGCGCCGATGCGATCTGGCTGGCCGCGCAGGGCTGGCGGGTCACGGCGGTCGACTTCTCTGCGGCCGCTCTCGCCCAGAGCAGATCGGCGGCCGAGGCTGCCGGGCCGGAGCTCGCAGGGCGCATCGACTGGGTGGAGGCCGATCTCGGAACCTGGACGCCGGAGCCGGGTCGCTACGACCTCGCGGTCTCCCTGTACGTCCACATCGCGGGGTCGGTGGGGGAGATGGTCAGGCGGCTGGCAGCAGCGGTAGCTCCCGGCGGGACGCTGTTACTCGTCGGGCACCAGCCCGTCGACCCGGCCACCGGAGACTCGACTCCTGCGGCCGGTCAGGTGCAGGTCTCGCTCGCCACCGTGACGCCCGCCCTCGATCCAGCACACTGGGAGTTGATCGTTGCCGAGGATCGTCCGAGACCCGCAGCTCGCTCCGGCGTCGACGCCGTCGTTCGCGCGCGTCGCCGGAATTGAAGCGGCCGAGTGGCTTCGTGTCCGACGTCGCCGGGAGTGGTGACCAGGATCATCTCGTCTCCTCTCAGACCGCGGTGCGGCCGCCGTCGACGTGGATGATCGCGCCGTTGATGTAGCCGGCCGCGGGGGTCGCAAGGAACGTGATGACGTCGGACAGCTCGTGCACGTCGGCGACCCGGCCGAGCGGAATCTGCTTGGCAGCGTCAATTTGGCCTTTGGGCAGGCCAAGTTGATCGGCATCCTATGGATGGCCTACCTGGCCCGCCAACACCCCGACCGCCGATTCATCTGCGTGAGCCCCGGCAACACCACCGGCACCCAAGCACCCAATGACCTCAAATTGCCGCTGCGCCTAGCGGCCAAGTACGTCATGCCCCGCGTGGGCATCGCCCACAAGCTTGACGTGGGCGCGAAGCGACTGGTCGACGGCGTCACCGACCCGACCCTGTCCAGCGGCGTGTTCTAAGCCAGCGCGGCCAACACGCTTAAGGGTCCCGTGGTCGACCAAGCAGACATCTTCCCCGATCTCGCCAACCCGTCGTTTCAGGACCACGCCAACGAAGCCATCCACCGCTTCATCACCTAAAAGACATCCGCGTAATACGTCGCCGACTGGTTTCAAACGTTCGGCTACGAACCCGGCGTTGAGATGCACTATGCCGCTGAAGTCACCGCCGCAAACGACGGGCAGGTAGAAGCCCGCACGATCACGAGCGCTTTTGCGTCGCGTAGTAGTGGCTGTTGGATCACGGCCGATTTCGGTGGCCTGTCCCAAAACCTGTCCCGCGCGTATCGGCTGTCGCCCGCACAGGCGACATGACATCCAGGAACCTGGGGTTTTCCTAAAGCCCTCTAACGGACTCGAACCGTTGACCCCCTCCTTACCATGGAGGTGCTCTACCAGCTGAGCTAAGAGGGCTGGTTTCGGGAGTGTACCCGCGCGACGGCTAGAATCCTTCCGCTCCAAGGGGGAGTGCCCGAGCGGCCAAAGGGAACGGGCTGTAAACCCGTCGGCTCAGCCTTCAGAGGTTCGAATCCTCTCTCCCCCATCAGCGCTGGAAAGTCCTGGCGGACGTTCCAGCGGAACGCGTGGGAGCCGGGCCGCAGTGGGCCGCGCCCGCGCATGTCGGTCGCGGCGAAGAGTGGTTCGTGCGTGGCGTCCAGGTGACGGTCTGCGCCGAAGTTGATGCCCTCCGCGCTCGCCGCCGCCGTGACGGCTCCGGGGCCCGCAAGCGCCACGTTGATCGGAATACAGCTTCCGCTGACGACAGGGCACTCGGAATCCCGCCAGCCCCGTCCTCTCCCCTTAAGAGTTGCGTAATGGTGATGCCACCGCCGGGTCTTTGCCAATCAATTGGCCATAGGATTCGCAGAATGCTGCGCTACGACGCGATCGTCGTCGGTGCTGGGCCCGCGGGCTCGACGGCCGCGTTTCGACTGGCCACGGCCGGCGCCTCGGTGCTCCTGGTCGACCGCGAGCGTTTCCCGCGCGACAAACCATGCGGCGGCGGCGTCACGATCCGCGCCCTGCGACAGCTCCCCTTCGGAATCGACCCGGTCGTCGAGGACGTGGTCACGACCTTCGAGCTGCGGATCGGACATAGGCGCGGCTTCGAGCGGAAGGCCGCCGCGCCGCTCGCGCTGATGACCCAGCGGCGGCGGCTCGATCTGTACCTTGCAGAGCGCGCCGTCGAGGCGGGCGCCGAGTTTCGGGACGGACTTCGAGTCACGCGCGCGCGAGGAACCTCGGTCGAAGCGGACGGCGAGTGGATCGAGGCGGAGGTGCTGATCGCCGCGGACGGCGCGAACGGCGTCGTCGCCCGCTCGCTCGAGCTGCCCGTCGAATGCGACCGTCCCGTCGCGCTCGAGGGCAGCATCCCCTACGGGGCGCCGGTCACGCGCGAGCGCTACGGCGGGCGACTCGTGCTCGAGTTCGCCACCGTCCCGGGCGGCTACGGCTGGGTCTTCCCAAAGGGCGATCACGTCAACGTGGGAGTGGGGGGCTGGGCTTCCGAGGGCCCGCGGCTGCGCGAGCACCTCGCGCGCCTCTGCGCGGAGCACGGGATGGACGCCGCCGCGCTCGAGGGACTGCGCGGCCACCGGCTGCCGCTGCGCAGGCCCGGGTCCCCGCTGGCCCAGGGTCGAGTTGCGCTCGTCGGCGACGCAGCCGGACTCGTCGACCCGCTCTCGGGCGACGGGATGTACGAGGCGTTCCTCTCCTCCCGGCTCGCCTCGGAGCATGCGGTTGCGATCCTCGCCGGCGACGAGGACGGCTTCGAGCCCTACGCCGAGCGGCTCGACGCGCGACTCGCGCCGATGGTGCGCGCCTCGTGGGGCGCGAAGCGGGCGCTCGACCGTTTCCCGCGGCTGACGTTCACCGCCGCCCGAGCGCCCTACCTCTGGGACGTCGTCGTCCGTCTGATGCGCGGCGATCTCGCGGCGCCCGGCCAGGCGACCGGTCCGGCACGGGTGCCGCTGAAGGTCCTGAAGCGGCTGGCTCGCGCCTCGACGCCCTAGTGCCCGGGCGGAGTGGCGCTCGGGGTGCAGCTCTGTGGCCCGCCGTCGTTGTCTGCCGCAAGCGTGAAGCCGAAGCTGAGCGCTACGACCTGGCCGTTCACGAACGTGACGTCGATCGTGATCACCGCGGCGCCGAAGGTGGTGACGGGGAAGCTCACGACACCGGTCCCGTTCGAGTCGAATGTGAACGGCGTCGTCTGGTTCACGCCTTGCCCGTTGAAGCTCACCTTGCCGGAGGCGCCCGCCGCGCCGGCCTCGGCGACATGGACGAACTCTTTGGAGCTGTTGCCGTCGTTCTCGACGGTCACGCATGCCGTGAGCGGCCCGGGTACCGGAGTGGCCGGCGTCGTCGGCGTGATCGTCGGCGCCGCGTTCACGATCGCCATCAGATTGGCGTGCGCCGCAGTCTTGAGCCGGATCGCGGAGTTGATCAGCTTCTTGATCCTCTCGACGTCCGGTTCGAGCGTCTTGGCCTCGAGCAGCGCCTCCTCGTCGTCCCGCAGCGCGCCCCTCGCGTCCGCGGCGGCGCCGGAGTCGTCGTGGGCAAGGCTGCCGCTGGCGATGAAATCGAGCTTGCTTTGCGACTTCGAGATCTCGGCGTGGAAGCGGCGGACATCCCAACGCCCGTGGATCGCCGCACGCTCGTCTGCGATCGCGGCAGTCGCGAGCTTCGCGAGCGACTTGGCCACGCCCACCGGCATCTTGCCCTTGGACGCAGCTTGTCGAGCCGCCGCAGTCGGAAGCCCGATTGCCGCCGCGAGCGCGATCACGAGTGCCGCATGGAGGGGACGGAACCTCATCTCCGTGCGCGCAGAGTACGCCGGGATTCGACAATCGGCAAGGTGCCCTAAAGCGATCCGCCGCGGGTGCCGATGCCAGGACTGGCCCAATGGACCTCAATTCCTGCCTGCGGCTCGCGGTCGAACTCGGCGCGAGTGACATCCATCTCAAGATCGGCCAGCCGCCGATCCTCCGACGCGACGGCGAGCTCGCGCCGATGGAGAACTGGGCGGTCCTGACCGAGGCCGACCTCGAGAGCGCGCTGCACATGGTCGGCGCGGGCGCGCCCAAGCGCCTCGAAGCCTTCTACGACTCCGGCGATCTCGACGTCGCCTATCAGGACGGCGACCTGCCGCGGTTCCGCGTCAACGCCTTCCGCCAGCGGGGCTCGATCTCGTTCGCCTTCCGCGCGATTCCGAGGATCGTCCCGTCGTTCGCCGACCTCAACCTTCCCGCAGGGGTCCAGAGGCTCGGCGACGAGCACCGCGGCCTGATCCTCGTCACGGGCGCGACCGGCTCGGGCAAGACGACGACCCTCGCGGCGATGATCGATCACATCAACCGCACGCGCAAGCAGCACATCATCACGGTCGAGGACCCGATCGAGATCCTGCACGCCGACCACTCGTGCATCGTCAACCAGCGCGAGATCGGGCTCGACACCGCAGACTTCCAGCAGGCCCTTCGACGCGCGCTGCGCCAGGATCCGGACACGATCCTGATCGGCGAGCTGCGCGACGCCGAGACTGCGCAGACCGCGCTCCAGGCGGCGGAGTCGGGCCACCTCGTGTTCTCGACGATGCACACGATCGACTCGGCCGAGACGGTGGGCCGTCTGATCGAGTTCTTCCCCGCGGCGAAGCAGCCGCAGATCCGCTCGATCCTGGCCGGAGTGCTGCGCGGCGTCGTCAGCCAGCGCCTGCTGCCGAGACTGACGGGCGGCCGCGTGGCGGCGGTCGAGGTGATGGTCATGAACTCCCGCATCGCCGACCTGATCCGCGAGAACAAAGAGGACGAGATGCTCGAGGCGATCGCCGAGGGCGCGTACTTCGACATGCAGACGTTCACGCAGGCCCTGATCGAGCACGTGCTCAACGGCATGGTCGACAAGGAGATCGCCGCGAACGCCTCCACGAACCGGCACGACTTCCTCGTCGCGCTCGAGCAGGCGATGAAGCGCCAGGCCCACGACCAAGCGACAGAGGTGGAGGAACAGGAGCGCCTCCAGCGCGAGGCCGACCGCGAAGGCATGCCCGAGCTGCGCCTCGCCGCTCCGGCGGACTGATGAAGCCCCTTTTCGCCGCCGCGTTCGTGGTCGTGCTCGCGCTCGTTGCGGGGACCGCGCACGCCGATACCTTCGCCGTCGTCCCGACCGCTTCGCCGGCGAGCGCCGCGTTGCCGAACGACGCCTCGTTCATCGTCCCTGGGACTCTGCTGACGCCTCCCGCAGTCCCCGAGACCGTGTCTCCGTTGGCTCTCCAGGAGCTCTGGCAGCAGGCCGGGAGCGAGTACGGGATCCCGTGGCAGGTGCTCGCCGCGATCAACAAGGTCGAGTCGAACTTCGGCCGCAACATGGGCCCGAGCTCGGCCGGGGCGATCGGCTGGATGCAGTTCATGCCGTCGACGTGGCTGCGCTGGGGCACCGACGGCAACGGCGACGGGGTCGCCGACCCGTGGAACGCCGAGGATGCGATCACCTCCGCCGCGCGCTATCTCGCGGCCGCGGGCGGACAGACCGACATCAAGCGCGCGATCTTCTCCTACAACCACGCCGACTGGTACGTGAACGAGGTGCTCTCGATCTCGAAGCTCTTCGGGGCCGCCGGGAGCGACGCGACGCTCCAGCTCGACCAGATGCAGCAGTCGCTCGGGGATGCGCAGCAGGCCCTGGCCGACGCCGGCTCCCAGCTCGCGGCCGCGCAGGGCGTCCAGCGGACGCTCGACCGCGCCTACCAGCGGCGGCTCGCGCTGGTCTCGTCGGCGACACTGCTGTCGAATCAGCTCGCCATGCAGCGCCTCGCGGTGCTCGCCGGAGTGCGGCGCGACAACGCCGCAGCCGCGGTGGCACAGGCGCAGAGCCGTGTCGACGACGCGCGCAAGGCGCTCGACGACGCGCGCACCAATTCACAGGCCCAGGCGTTCTCGCCCGGCGCGGGCACGCTCCTCGGAGCGCCCGCGTACGACGGCGGCTGGGTCTTCCCTGTGGGAGGCGGGCCATCCGAGGTGTCCGTCTCCCACTTCCATCACGACTACCCCGCCGCGGACATCGCCGCGCCCGAAGGATCGCCGGTGTTCGCGCTCGCCCACGGCGTCGTCACGCAGCTCGTCGACGACGACCTCTGCGGGACGGGCTTCGAGTACCAGACCGGAGACGGCCAGACCTGGGTCTACTGCCATCTCTCCTTCCGCGAGCCGGCCGTGCAGGTCGGCGCCGTCTTCGACGCGGGCGCCTCGGTCGGGCTCGTCGGCCACACCGGCCACGCGACAGGCCCGCACCTCCATCTCGGCCTGAAGCCGTCCTCGTACCCGCAGGACCAGTCCTGGTTCCAGTCGTTCGCCGGAGTCGCCTACACGTGGCAGGATGCCGCTCCCGCCGAGCGCGCTCTGACCGCCGCGGCGCCGGTGCGGAGCGGCCCCATCTTCGCGGTCGTGCCCTCGCAGCCGGCTCCGCTGCGCGCCCCCGCAGCGTCGGCCGCCATCGGCTTCACCCTGCAGGGGGGTTAACCCGCCGGCGCTTTTTGCCGAAAGAGGAACTATGGGTGTGCGGCTCCTGCGTGTCATTTTCCTCACCGTCCTCGCGGTGCTCGTTTTCGCGGGCCTGACCTACGCCGCGCAGCAGACCGCTGCGACCCCGGCGCCCCAGGCCACGTCTACCACCGCGTCGACTCAGCCGGAGATTCTGGTCGTCCCTGACGTGAGCGGCCAGGCGTTCGTATTCGCCAAGGGAATGATCCAGGACGCCGGTTTCGCGTGGCACGTTTTGGGCCCGGTCCGCGGCTTCGCGGTCGACACCGTCGCGACGCAGACCCCGGCTGCGGGCACGCGCGTCGTCGACACCGGCGCGCCGAAGCTGACCCTGACGCTCTCCCGCAACGCGCATTTCAAGGAGCACGGCCAGCCGGAGAACGACTCGCCCTACCAGGCGACCGCGCTCAGGCTTGCGCCCATCACCTCTGAGCTCGCGCCGCTCCCCGCCCCGTCCGGGTCTACGGCGGTCCCGACGCAGGCGCCCAAGGTCGTCGCGAAGCCCCTCGCGAAGCCGAACGTCAAGACGACGCTCAAGGTCGGCGCTCGTCCTCCGGCCTTCGTGGTCAAGGGCGCGCCGAAGGAGCCGCTGAAGGAGATTCCGCTCACCGTCCGCGCGATGAACCTCTCGGTCTGGCTCGCGACCCACACCAAGCCGACCAACGCGAACGTCCGCTACTGGCTCTACCAGCACGCCTGGATCGTCACCGGCGCGGGCTTCGGCTGGTGGCACGGCGCCGCGGCGCTCCGCACCCTGATCGTCGTCGACAAGCGCGCCGAGGCGCAGTGGGGCATCGGCACCGCGAGCGAGAACACCGCGCGCAGGGCACTGGCCGTCGTCACGGCGAGGTCGAAGTGAGGCTGCTCGAGCGCCTCCGCGGCAACCGCGGCTACACGATGGTGGAGATGATCACCGTGATGCTGATCATGTCGATCGTGATGACCGGGATCACCACCGTCTTCGTCCAGGGCTCGAACGCCGAGCTCAGCATGAACAACCGCTTCCAGGCTCAGCAGCAGGCGCGGATCGGCCTCGACAAGATCCGCAGGGACATCCACTGCGCGAGCGCCGTCACGGCGCAGAGCGCGACCTCGGTGACCTTCACCGATCCGTGCCTGAACGCGACCGCGAGCAATCTGACCTGGTGCACCGCGACGGTGGGCGGCGACACCGGGCTCTACCGCGCGCCCGCCTCGACGTGCAGCTCGGCCTCTCCGGCGATCCGCATGATGGACAGGCTCACGACGGGGAGCGTCTTCACGTACCAGGCGCCGTTCCCGGGCAGCCTCGCGCTCGTCTACGTGAAGCTTCCCGTCAACACGGACTCGTCGAAGCACCTCGCCGCGACCACGGACGGCTACACGCTGTGCGACGGGATCGTGCTCCGCAACAGCTCGCGCACGGGCGGCGGCTCGTACACCGCATCGCCCTGCTGAGCCGCCGATGGGACTCGCCGCCATCTTCTTCGCGCCCGGCCTCGCGGTCGGCAGCTTCCTGAACGTCGTCGCGGCCCGGGTGCCGTTGCGGCGCTCGATCGTGCACCCGCCGTCGGCCTGCATGGGCTGCGGCACCCAGATCCAGCCGCGCGACAACATCCCGCTGCTCTCGTGGGCGCTCCTGCGCGGCCGCTGCCGCTCGTGCGGCGTGGCGATCCCGGTGCGCTATCCCGCGGTCGAGCTCATCACGGCGCTGCTCGTCGCCGGCTCGTTCTGGAAGTTCGGGCTCACCTCCGAGGCGGTCGTCGCGGCCGGCTTCTGCATCGTGATGGTGGTGATCTCGGCTATCGACCTCGAGTACCGGATCGTCCCGAACCGGATCGTGTTGCCGGCCGCCGCAATCGGGCTGGTCGCGCAGACGGTGATCCATCCGAGCCCGGAGTGGGCGATCGCTGCGATCGCCGCGTCGGGCTTCCTGCTGATCGCTGCGCTCGCCTATCCGGCCGGAATGGGGATGGGAGACGTCAAGCTCGCGCTGTTGATGGGCGCGGTGCTCGGCCGCGACGTCGCCGTGGCTCTGATGGTCGGGATGATCGCTGCGCTCGTACCGAGCATCTACCTCTTCGCCCGGCACGGCTCGAAGGCACGGAAGATGGGCATCCCGTTCGCACCGTTCCTCGCCTTCGGCTCGATCGTCGCGCTCTTCGCCGGCGGCTGGCTGTTGCACGGCTACCTCTCGCTGCTCGGCTCCTAGAGCCCCCTTTTAGAACTAGTCCCTCGTTCGAGGGTACGAGCCTCCCCACCGGCAGGTGAGGGTCCGCGGGGGTCGAATCACTTCCCCCCGCACCACGGCTGCGGTCAAGCAACGCCCCGCACGTGCCGATAACTCGATTGAGGGATATGACCGACTTCGATCCACCCCCCAGCCTACGCACCGTCGGCAACGAGGACGTCACTGCCGGCGCGCTCTCGCAGCCCGGTAGCGCGCCGTTTGCGCTGAATCCGCTGACGGAGCTCGTCACCGACCTGCTGGCCGCCACGGGCCTGATTCCGGCGGACAAGCTCGCCTCGGTCCGCGAGCGCGCGGCGCAGGGCTCGATCGCCCAGGCGATCATCGACGAGGGCGTCGCCTCCGGCGAGGGCATCGCCCGCACCCTGGCGGCCCGTTACAACATGCCGCTCGCCGACATGCTCGTGATCAAGGTCGACCCGGAGGCGGCAAAGCTGATCCCGCTCCATGTGCTCGAGCGAGTCATCGCGATTCCGTACCTGCTCACCGAGGACACGCTCAAGGTCGCGATCTCGGACCCGGGCAACGTCAGCGCAGTCGACGAGCTGCGGCTCGCGACGCGCCACCAGGTCGAGCTCTCCGTCGCCTCGCGCGACGACATCATGGTCGAGATCAAGCGCCTCGTCCGCGCCTCGGAGGCGTTCGGCGCGCGCGCGGCGGTCGCCGAGGGCTTCGAGACCGAGGCCGCGGAGGAAGAGGACGACGACCTCGAGGTCGACGACGGCATCTCCGAGGCGCCGCTCGTGCGGCTCGTCAACTCGGTCATCTTCCAGGCTGCCGAGGACGGCGCCTCCGACATCCATTTCGAGCCGCAAGAGGACTCGCTCATCGTCCGCTACCGCATCGACGGCGTGCTCCAGGAGGTGCAGCGCATCCCGAAGCGGATGGCCGCCGGGGTCACCACGCGCCTCAAGGTGCTTGCGAAGCTCGACATCGCAGAGCGCCGGAAGCCGCAGGACGGCCGCATCTCGCTGAACGCCGCCGCGGCCGGCCGCATGCTCGACATCCGTGTCGCGACGCTGCCGACGGTCGAGGGCGAGTCGCTCGTCATGCGTCTGCTCGACAAGTCGAAGAAGCCGCCGACGCTGACCGAGATCGGCCTCTCCGACGAGATGCGAGTCACGCTCGAGGAGATCGTGAACCGGCCGACCGGCGCGCTCCTCGTCACCGGGCCGACCGGTTCCGGTAAGTCGACGACACTGTACGCGAGCCTCAACATGATCAACCGCCCGGAGATCAACATCATCACCGTCGAGGACCCGGTCGAGTATCGGTTGGCGGGCGTCAATCAGGTGCAGATCAACGTCCGCGCCGGCCTCACGTTCGCCGCGGCTCTGCGGTCGATCCTGCGTTCCGACCCCGACGTGGTGATGGTCGGAGAGATTCGTGACGGCGAGACCGCAAAGATCTCGATCGAGGCCGCCCTCACCGGTCACTTCGTGCTCTCCACGCTCCATACCAACGACGCGCCGGGTGCGATCACGCGCCTCAACGAGATGGGCGTCGAGCCCTTCCTCGTCGGCTCCGCCGTCACCGGCGTGCTCGCCCAGCGCCTCGCGCGGAAGCTCTGCTCGCAGTGCTGCGAGATGTATCAGCCGTCCGAGGAGGAGCTGATCCGCGCCCGGGTGTCGCCCGATGTCGCGGCGGCCTCAGACGGGATGGTCTTCTACCGCAAGCGCGGCTGTCCGCGGTGCAACCAGTCCGGCTACAAGGGCCGGATCGGCATCTTCCAGCTCCTGGCGATGAGCGAGCAGCTCGAGAGCCTCGCCGTGCAGAAGGCGAGCCGGGAGGAGATCGAGCGCGCCGCGATGTCCGAGGGCATGCGGACGCTGTGGGACGACGGCATCCGCAAGGTCGCCGCCGGGCTCACGTCGATCGAAGAGCTCGCGCGCGTCTCGGTCTAAGAGCGCCTGATGCTCATGAGCACAAGCGCCCTTCTGGCGTAGCGTTGGCTCGCCCAGGGCTCGGTCCAGGTCGATCCGCAAGGAGCCCTAATGCTCATGAGCACAAGGGCTTGTTTTGTTACTGCGCCTGGATGTCGCAGCCGAGGTACATCAATGCCTCGACGGCTTCCGTGACGAACTGGGTGGCCTGACGGGCGTCGGCGAAGGTGTACGGGCCGGGCTTGACCGGATCGGTCGCGCCGAGCGGGTACACCTCTGCCTCGACCACGCACGACTCGCCGTAGTCGACCGCGCGCATCACGGCCACCGAGCGGCCCTCCTTGCGCGCATGGCGCACGAAGAGCTCGCGGGCGGCGGCGGGTGCCGGCTGGCTCATGTCGCGCGCTTGGCGCTCAGCGCGGCCTGCGCGACGACCTGGCGGTCGGCGAAGCCGTCGACCTTGAAGGTCAGCTTGCCCGGCCGGGCGTAGATGAGCAGCGTCGGGTCCTGGAGCACGCCGAACGCGGTGGTGAAGGGAGCGGCCTGCGCCTGGTTGAGCACGTTGATCGCGAGGAAGCCGACCTTGGCGGTCTTCGCGCCCGCGGCAGCCTCACCGAGCGACGTGGCGTCGACCGAAGCCTCGGGGTTGTAGAGCGAGACCACGACGACCGGGTACTCGCGCAGCGCCTCGTTGATGCGGTTGGGCAGCCCGTTCGCCGCCGGCGCGGCCGCCGCCGCTGCGGCTGCCGCGGCTGCCGCCTTGGCCGCTGGAGTTGCGACGACCACCTTCGGCTTCACCTTCGGCGTTGTCTTGACGCGGACGACGGTCTTGTGCGGCGTCTTCACCTTGGTGACCGTCGTCTTCTTCACCGGCGTCAGCGTGTGGATGTGCGCCTTCACGGGATGGAGCGGCTTGATCGCGGCCGCCGGAGCGGGCGTCGAGCCACCGTGCGGGAGCACTTCCATGTACATGAAGAGCCCGACTGCGGCGAGCACGCCGAGGAGGGCAACGATCTTGATGGGGGAGGAGACGGTCATGCGTTTCGTATCGGCATTTCCGGCGCTCGCCTTGATGCACGAGGGGCGCGGTTTCCCGCGCCCCTCGTGAACCCGGTTGAGCCGTGACTAGCAGACGCCGGCGATGATGTCGCCCGACGGGCCACCCTTGTGGTAGGTGACGGTGCCCGGCGTGGTGTTCTGCACGCAGTAGCTGGTGCTGGTGGCGCGGACGATCTTGATGTTCTTGATACCCGCGTCGTAGCTCTGCTGGAGCTTGGTCAGCGTGACGCCGGTGTACCCGGTGGAATGGTCGGCGTTGAACGCCTCCATGCCGGGGACCGAGGCGCGGACGTTGGCCTTCGCAGCCGAGACGTTTGCCCGGGTGCGGAAGCTGAGGTACGACGGCACCGCAATCGCAAGCAGGATGCCGAGGATGATGATTACGACGAGAAGCTCGATCAGTGTGAAACCGCTCTCCTCACGTGCGAGGCGGTGGCGCAGACTGGCAAGCATTCGATGGCTCCTTCTGGTGGTTGAAAGCACGGCTAGCAGACCCCGGAGATGATGTCGCCCGACGGGCCGCCCTTGTGGTAGGTGACGGTGCCGGGGGTGGTGTTCTGGATGCAGTAGCTGGTGATGTTGGCGCGGACGATCTGGATGTTCTTGATGCCCGCGTCGTAGCTCTGCTGGAGCTTGGTGAGCGTGACGCCGGTGTAGCCGGTGGCGTGGTCGGCGTTGAACGCCTCCATGCCGGGAACCGCTGCGCGGACGTTCGCCTTGGCGGCCGAGACGTTCGCGCGGGTGCGGAAGCTGAGGTACGACGGCACCGCAATCGCAAGCAGGATGCCGAGGATGATGATCACAACCAGTAGCTCGATCAACGTGAAGCCGCTCTCCTCGCGTGCGAGGCGATGCCGAAACTTGGCGATCATGCGATGACTCCTTCAGGTAACGAAACGGTGGAACAGTGGCCCGGTCCGTATCGGGACTCGCGTACCTGAGCGCGAGACTCGATTGAGGGATCTCCAATAAACTGAACGAGGGGCCCAAAACGAGGAGGGGCGCGGTCTCCCGCGCCCCTCGTCTCAGCCGTGCCTGGCGGATCGGCGGGCTAGCAGACGCCCGAGATGATGTCGCCCGACGGGCCGCCCTTGTGGTAGGTCGAGGTGCCCGGGACGGTGTTCTGGATGCAGTAGCTGGTGCTGGTGGCGCGGACGATCTTGATGTTCTTGATGCCCGCGTCGTAGCTCTGCTGGAGCTTGGTGAGCGTGACGCCGGTGTAGCCGGTGGAGTGGTCGGCGTTGAAGCCTTCCATGCCCGGCACGGCGGCGCGCACGTTTGCCTTCGCGGCCGAGACGTTTGCGCGGGTGCGGAAGCTGAGGTACGACGGCACTGCGATCGCCAGCAGGATGCCGAGGATGATGATCACGACGAGCAGCTCGATCAACGTGAAGCCCTGCTCGTCTCGTTCGAGGCGTTGGCGCAGAGTCGAGATCATTCGGTGTAGCTCCTTGGGAGGGGGAGGACTGTCCTCGACTATCGGCCGGCGCCTACGGTCCCTCTGCCCCCGTTTGAGGGAACGAAAAAGGGCGCGGTCTCCCGCGCCCTTTTCCATGCCGTGAAGGCTGACTATCCGGGCTTAGCAGACGCCCGAGATGATGTCGCCCGACGGGCCGCCCTTGTGGTACGTGACGGTGCCCGGGCTCGTGTTCTGCACGCAGTAGCTGGTGCTGGTGGCGCGGACGATCTTGATGTTTTTGATACCCGCGTCGTAGCTCTGCTGGAGCTTGGTCAGCGTGACGCCGGTGTACCCGGTGGCGTGGTCGGCGTTGAACGCCTCCATGCCGGGGATCGACGCGCGGACGTTGGCCTTCGCAGCCGAGACGTTTGCCCGGGTGCGGAAGCTGAGGTACGACGGCACTGCAATCGCAAGCAGGATGCCGAGGATGATGATTACGACGAGAAGCTCGATCAGCGTGAAACCGGCTTCGTCGCGTGCGATGCGACGCCTGAGCGTTGCGATCATGTCTTTGTGCTCCTTCTAGGTGGAGGAACTGGTGGCGGTTTCCGGTATCGGGTGTGGCGCCCGGAGACCCGAGCCTCATTCGAGGGATACCGGCTAGCAGACCCCGGAGATGATGTCGCCCGATGGGCCGCCCTTGTGGTAGGTGACGGTGCCGGGGGTGGTGTTCTGGATGCAGTAGCTGGTGATGTTGGCGCGGACGATCTGGATGTTCTTGATGCCGGCGTCGTAGCTCTGCTGGAGCTTGGTGAGCGTGACGCCGGTGTAGCCGGTGGCGTGGTCGGCGTTGAACGCCTCCATGCCGGGAACCGCTGCGCGGACGTTCGCCTTGGCGGCCGAGACGTTCGCGCGGGTGCGGAAGCTGAGGTACGACGGCACCGCAATCGCGAGCAGGATGCCGAGGATGATGATCACGACGAGCAGCTCGATCAACGTGAAGCCGCTTTCGTCGCCGTGGATGCGGCGCTGGATCTGGTCGATCATGGGAGGAGCTCCTTCCGAACGGTTGCGGGAAAGGCTTGCCCGCTAGTGGCAAAATTCTGCATCGGCTCCCCTTGCTTCCGGCTCGCGCCCTTGAACGAGGGATTTGCACGGCTGTTTCGGCACCAGTAAAGGAACCGTGTCCCGCTGCCGATAGCTCGGTCGAGGGACATGCCGGAACTCACCTACTCCATCGATGACCTGCTCAAGCAGATGGTCGCGCGCGGCGCGTCCGACCTGCACATGACCGTCGGCGCACCGCCGACGATCCGTGTGCGCGGCGAGCTCGAGCGGCTCGAGGGTTTCGAGCCCCTGGTCGCCGAGAACACGATGCAGCTCTTCTACCGCATCATCTCGAGCGAGCAGCAGAAGAACCTCGAGATCAAGCGCCAGATCGACTTCGCGCATTCCGTTCCCGGGGTCGCGCGCTTCCGCGTCAACGTCTTCTTCCAGCGCGAGTCGCTGAGCGGCGCCTTCCGTGTGATCCCCGAGCAGATCAAGACGCTCGAGGAGCTCGGGCTCCCTACCAGCCTCCATCAGCTCACCGACAAGCCGCGCGGGATCGTGCTCGTGACAGGGCCAACGGGCTCGGGCAAGTCGACGACGCTCGCGGCGCTGATCGACGAGATCAACCGCACGCGCCACGAGCACATCCTCACGATCGAGGACCCCGTCGAGTTCGTGCACAAGCACAAGAGCTGCATCGTCAACCAGCGCGAGGTCGGCGTCGACGCCGTCAGCTTCGCCGAGGCCCTACGCGCAGCGCTGCGCGAGGACCCCGACGTGATCCTGCTCGGCGAGATGCGCGACCTCGAGACGATCAGCACGGCGCTGACCGCCGCCGAGACCGGCCACCTCGTCTTCGGCACTCTCCACACGCAGAGCGCCTCCTCGACGGTCGACCGCCTGATCGACGTCTTTCCGGCCGAGCAGCAGGAGCAGATCCGGATCATGATCGCGAACTCGCTGCAGGGGATCCTGACCCAGGCGCTCCTGCCGACCGCGGATGGCCAGGGCCGGTGCGCGGCGCTCGAGATCCTCTATCCCGACGACGCCGTGCGGAACCTGATCCGCCAGGGCAAGGTCGAGCAGATCTACTCGATCATGCAGACCGGCACCCAGCGCGGGATGCAGACCATGGAGCAGTCGCTCGCCGAGCTCGTGCAGCGCCGGATCGTCACTTTCGACGTCGCGCAGTCGCGCTCGAGCCGTCCCGACCAGCTGTTCAGCCTGCTCGAGCGCGCCGGCTACGAAATGCCCGAGGAGATCGAGACGGCCGCAGCACAGCCGTCGTTGCAGTCACCGGTCGGCTCACTGCGGGTTGCGGGGACGTAATGGTCGACTGGAAGAAGGACATCTCGTTCAGCCGCAAGCCCAAGCCCGAGGGTGACCTCGAGCCCGAGCCCACGCAGGTCGAGGCCGAGGAGCCGGCGGCAGCCAAGACGCCGTTCTGGAAGAAGGAGCTCTCGCTCGGGCGCAGCAAGCCCGAAGCCGAAGCGGTGACCGAGGCAGAGGCCGTCCCCGAAGTCGCGCCGGACGCGCCCGCCGAGCCCAAGACCCCGTTCTGGAAGAAGGAAGTCTCGCTGGGCCGAAAGGCAAAGAGCGACGACCCCCAGGCCGAGGCTCCGCCCGCCACCGAGGACACCTCGGATGCCGACGAGATGGAGCGACTGCTCGCCTCGGCGTTCGCGACCCTCGCCGCCCAGGATCAGGCCGCTGCCGAGGCGCCTCCTGCCGCGACGCCCGCCGCGGTCGAGCCGGTGCCGGCACCTGTGCCTCTGCTCGAAGAGCCCCATGCTGCTGCGCCCGAGCCTGTCGCGCCCGCGCCGGTAGCGCCCGCGCCTGTCGCACCCCTGTCGGAGCCCCTGCCGGAGCCCCTGCCGGAGCCCCTGCCGGAGCCCGTGCCGCTCGCTGCCGAGCCCGCGCCCGCACCTGAGCCTGAGCCTGTCCTGCCGCCCGCCGCCGCGGCGCTCCCCGAGCCCGTCGCCGAAGCGCCGGCCGAGGAACGCGAGCAGCTGCATCCCGTTTCGTGGGTCGACGCCGTGCTGCACGCGAGCGCCGCCGAGGACATCGCGCCTGCGCCCGCCGCACCGGCTGCGCCCGCCGCACCGGCTGCACCCCAGCTGCCTCCGGCTCCCGAGCCCGTGTCGCCGCCCGCCGCCGAGCTCCCCGCGCCCGTAGTCGAAGCGCCGGCGCCCGTCCTTCCCGTGCCCGTGCCGCTCCCGGCTCCGATCGTCGCGGAGGTCGTTGCTGCGCCGGTCGTCGTCACTCCGCCCGTGCCGGCATCAGAGCTGCCGCCCATCGCCGACGAGGCGAAGGTCCCGTTCTGGAAGAAGGAGATCGGCGGCTCGAAGAAGACGAAGGAGCCGAAAGCCGCCAAGGAGCCGAAGCAGCCGAAGGCCGCCAAGGAGCCGAAGCAGGCGAAGGAGCCAAAGGCCGACGGTGCTTCGGTGCCGTTCTGGAAGAAGGAGATTGGCGGCTCGAAGAAGCAGAAGAAGGCCGGCGCCGCAGTCGTCGCAGCGGCAGCCGTCGTCGCGGCCGAGCCCGAGGTCGTCGAGGGCAAGACGCCATTTTGGAAGAAGCAGATCGGCGGCTCGAAGAAGAAGCAGCCGGCTGCGGCTCCCGACCCGGCGGCTCCCCTGGAGGCCGGTGCCAAGAAGCCGCTGAAGAAGCGCCGCGGCTTCTCGATGCCGACCCTCGTGCTCCCGCAGCGTCCCGGGAAGAAGAGCACGGCGAAGCACAAGGAGCTCGTCGGGCTCAAGATCGGCGCCTCGCAGATCGCGGCGGCGCGGGTCTCGAACAACGGCGTCGCCGAGGTGACCCAGGTCGCGCGTGAAGAGATCGACTCCGGCATCGTCGTCGGCGGCGAGCTTCGCGATCCCGAGGCGCTCGCCGTTGCGCTCAAGGAGTTCTTCCACGACAACAAGCTCCCGAAACGGGGCATCCGGCTCGGCATCGCCAACAACCGCATCGGCGTCCGGACCTTCGAGATCACCGGCATCGAGGATCCGAAGCAGCTCGCGAACGCGATCCGTTTCCGCGCCCAGGAGGCGCTGCCGATCCCGATCGAGGAGGCCGTGCTCGACTACCACGTCCTCTCCGAGACGAAGAACGCTGAGGGCGAGACCGTGCGCAAGATCCTGCTCGTCGTCGCCTATCGCGAGCTCGTCGACCGCTACGTCTCGGCTTGCCGCGACGCGGGGCTCTCGCTCGTGGGCATCGACCTCGAGGCCTTCGCGCTCCTGCGGGCGCTCGCCGCGCCGCGCGAGGAGGATGGGCCGGCACCTGCCGCGCTCGTCGCCGTCGCCGTCGGGCACGACCGTTCGACCTTCGCCGTCTCCGACGGGCGCGTCTGCGAGTTCACCCGCGTCCTGGACTGGGGCGGCTCGACGCTAAGCATCGCGATCGCGCGGGCGCTCGACCTGACGCCGTCGGAGGCCGAGCCGATCAAGCGGGCGCTCTCACTCGAGCCCGGGCCGGCGCCGGAGGGCATGACCGAGGAGGTCGCCACCGCTGCGCGCGAGGCCGTCAAGGCACAAATCAACAACTTTGCGCGGGAGCTCGTCTCCTCGCTCCAGTTCTACCAGAACCAGCCGGGCTCTCTGGGCATCGGCGAGATCGTCCTCACGGGCGGAACGGCGCAACTGCCGGGGTTTGCCGCCGAGCTGCAGCGCCTGATCGGCGTCCGCGTCAAGCTCGGCGATCCGCTCGTCCGCGTCAAGGTCGGCAAGCGCGTCGAGGAGCCGGAGCAGCTCGGCTCGTACGCGATCGCGATCGGCCTGGGGATCGAGGACTAGATGCGCTCAGTCAACCTTCTGCCCACCGACGATCCGACTCGTCGTACCAAGACCAACATCCCGGTTGTCGTCGGCATTGCCGGCGTGGTCCTCTCGACGGTCCTGATCGGGATGATGTACATGTCGGCGAGCGCCACCGTCCACGACCGGCAGCAGCAGCTCGACACGCTGCGCGCCCAGCTCGCCGTCGTGCCGCCCCCCGTGCAGCAGAGCTCGGCGGATGCCGGCCTCGCGACCGAGCAGAAGGCGCGCGTGACTGCGGTCTCGACCGCGATGTCGCGCCGGGTCGCCTGGGACCGCGTGCTGCGTGAGGTGACGCTCGTCCTGCCGCAGGACGTATGGCTGATCAGCCTCGCGGGTGTCTCGCCCGCCTCGCCCGGCTCCGCCGCGGCGCCGGTCGCACCGACCGGAGTGCCGACGGGCTTCACCCTCAACGGCTACACGTATTCGCAGGACGGCGTCGCGCGCGTCCTCACCCGCCTGATGGTGGTGCCGGACCTGTCTGACGTCCAGCTCTCCTCGAGCGCGTCGTCGAAGGTGGGCACCCAGACCATCGTCCAGTTCACGATCGTGGCCAACGTGCGCGCACCGGGGGCGAACGCATCGTGAAGGCCCAGAAGCTCACCCCGCCCATTCAGCTCGCGCTCGTTGCCGGCGGCGTCTTCGTGATCCTGCTGCTCGGCTACTTCGTGCTCGTCTCCTCGGAGAAGGGCAAGGCAAGCAGCCTGAGCAAGCAGATCGACTCGACGAACACGCAGATCATCGCGGCGCGCGCACTCTCGCACCAGTCGCGCCAGGTGCAGCCGATCAAGGTCGCGACGCTGTTCCGGCTCACGAAGGCGATGCCGGACCAGACCGACATGGCCGGGATCCTGCTCCAGCTGAACCTCGTGGCGTCTCAGGCCGGGATCAGCTTCGACTCGATCCGCCCCGGCGATTCGGCGTTGCTCGCCGGCTATCAGTCCGTCCCGATCACGATTCAGTTCACCGGGAACTACTACGGGCTCGTCGATTTCCTGCTCCGGCTGCGCGACCTCGTCGATGTGCAGAACGGTCAGCTCGCCGCGAACGGCCGACTGTTCGCGGTCGACACGCTCAATTTCAATGAAGGAGCCGACGGTTTCCCGCAGGTCGCTGCCACGCTCGTCGTCGACGCATTCGTCTACGGCACGGGCGCGCCCGCGAGCTCGGCCGGCTCTGCGCCGACCGACACGACCGGCGCGACCACGACCCCGTCTCCGACCGGTGCCACGGCGGCAGGAGGAACGCAGTAATGGCGAAGAAGGGAATCGATCCGAAGGCCAAGGCGAAGCGGCAGAAGATCATTGCCGGCGTCGGCGCAGTCCTGCTCGTCGGGATCCTCGTCATCGAGGTGCCGAGCACGCTCAAGCAGCTGAATCCGCCTCGCACCGACACCACCCCGGCCTCGACAGGGCCGACCTCGACCGTTGCGGCCGGCACCCTCGCGCCGCCGACGCTCGCGGGCTCTGGCACGACGGTGACACCGGCTGCGGCCGCGGCCGCAGGCGCCCTCGTCTCGTCCGACGCCCCCGCGCCGCCTTCGACGGCGAAGCTCGTCTCGTTCAGCCTCTTTGTCAGCAAGGATCCGTTCCAGCAGCAGGTGAGCAACTCGAACCCGCCTGCCGGCGGCACCGGGGCGACGCCGACGACCCCGACGACTCCGACGCCGCCGACTCCTCCGACAACTCCCACCCCGACGACGCCGGTGGCGCCCAAGGCGGCCCCCACGAGCGCCGTGATCTCCGTGAACGGGACGCCGGAGACGGTTGCGGTCGGCAAGACGTTCCCGGCTCCGCCCGCGCAGCCCTACTTCCAGCTCGTCTCCGTGACCGCGACCTCGGCGAAGATCGGTATCGCCGGCGGCTCGCTGACGAACGGTCAGAACACGGTGACGATCCCGGTCGGCAAGACGGTAACCCTGCTGAACACCGCCGACGGGACGAAGTACACGATCAAGCTCGTCTCGACCGGCTAGCCCCAAACGGCCATGCCCGGGGTCTGACCCCAGGCCTGGCTCGTCGAGCCGAGCGCGATGGAGCCACGCCTGCGTCGGCCCGGTCCCGGTGCCTGACCCCCGGACATGGCTACCCGTGCAGGCCGGACGGCAGCGGTCTCGAGCGTGACGCCCCTCGTGGTCTCGTGCTACGCCGCTTTTGGCCAGGTCCGAGTGCCTGACCCCACGAGCTGTCGCTTCGGGACGGCCGGCTCTAGCCGGACGAGGAGTCGAACGTCGAGCTCTGCCGCGCCAACACCTTGGCGGTGTTCAGCCCGTCGCGGACGACGACCGTCACCTGTGGAATCGACCGCGCGGTGCTCTGCGGGGTCACCGAGACGATGTAGCTGTCGACCTCGTACTTGTGATGGTCAGGCCCGACGATCGTCTGGCTCGGCGTGGTCGCCTTCGTCGGCGGCGTGATCGGGATCGCCGCGCAGTTCGTGGCGCTCGTCACCTGCGAGGCCGAATAGGCGCTGTCGCCGGCGTACGTGCCGGAGGTCGGCGGGGAGGTGATGTAGATGCACGCGTTCGGAAGGCCGCGATAGAGCTCCATCTGCGAGTCGCCGAGCGCCGAGGCCGTCGATACGGCACCCGCGCGCGCGAGCCCCCACATTCCCGATGTGAAGGCAGCGACAACCGCCAGGAGGCCGATGTTCAACATCACCATCGCCATCAAGAGTTCGATCAGGCCAAAGCCGCTCTGGCCACGCAGACGTCCAATCACATACCGCCTATCGGCAGCGTGCGCCTCGGACTCAAGCGCTTCCATCCCTCTGCCGATACGCAGTGGGAATGGCGGCATTCACCTACCAGGCGATCAACGCTGCGGGAATCGAGGCGAAGGGCGAGGTCCACGCGCCCGACCACAAGACCGCGCGCGAGCAGCTGCGCTTGCGCGGTCTGCTTGCGCTGAACCTGATCGAGATGCCGGCGAGCGGCGAGGACAGCGCCCGCACCGTCTTCAAGAAGATCAAGCCGAAGTCGCTGCAGATCTTCTCGCGCCAGTTCGCGACGATGATCGAGGCGGGCCTGAACGTCGTCAGCGCGCTCGTGATCCTCGAGGAGCAGACCGACGACCAGTACCTCGGCGCCGTGATCAAGGAGCTCCGCGCCGACGTCGAGGGAGGGCTCCTGCTCTCGCAAGCGCTCGGCCGCCACCCGAAGATCTTCAGCCGCCTCTACGTCTCGATGGTGCAGGCCGGCGAGGCGGCGGGAATCCTCGACCAGGTCCTTGACCGCGTCGCATTCCAGATCGAGAAGGACACCGCGATCAAGCGCCGCGTCAAGGGCGCGATGATCTACCCGACGATGGTGCTGGTCTTCGCAACCCTCGTCCTCATGGGAATGCTGATGTTCCTGGTTCCGATCTTCGTGAAGATCTTCGCGCAGCTCGGCGGCCAGCTCCCGACCCTGACCCAGTACGTCGTGAAGGCCTCGAACATCCTGCGCGCGGACTGGTACATCATCATCCCGCTGATGATCGGGTCGGTCGTGGCCTTCAAGAAGTGGAAGAAGTCGGAGAAGGGCCGCAAGATGTACGACCGGATCCTGCTGCGCGTGCCGATGAAGATCGGCGACACCGTGCGCAAGGTGGCGATGGCGCGGTTCTCGCGCACGCTCTCGACACTCGTCGCGGCCGGCGTCGACATCATCAAGGCGCTCGAGATCACCGGGCAGACGGCGGGAAACTGGGTGATCGAGGAGGCGCTGATCACCGTTCGCGCCCGCGTGCACGAAGGTGTGCCGATCGCAGAGCCTCTGATCGAGAACCCGGTCTTCCCGGCCATGGTCTCGCAGATGGTGAAGATCGGCGAGGAGACCGGCGAGCTCGAGAAGATGCTGGCGAAGATCGCGGACTTCTACGAGGACGAGGTCGATGCGGCGATCCAGTCGCTGACCTCGATCATCGAGCCGCTGATGATGATCGGCGTGGGTCTGATGGTCGGCATCATCATCATCAGCATGTACCTGCCGATGTTCAAGATGCTGACGCTGATCAAGTAGTCCGCGCACAACTCGATTAGGGTCGCGGGCGTGATCTTCGCGTTCGGGACGCAGCAGGAGTGGCAGCTTCTGGCGCTGCTCGTCTCGGCTGCGGCGCTCTTGATCCTGTCTGGCCCGCTGCGCGTTCCGTACCCGATCCTGCTCGTGGTCGGCGGCCTGCTGCTCGGTTTCGCTCCCGGCGTGCCGGTGGTGACGATGCCGCCGGAGATCGTGCTGTTCGGGATCCTGCCGCCGCTCCTCTACGTGTCGGCGACCGCACCGGGCTGCGCGAGCTCCGCAAGAACGTGCGGCCGATCTCGTTCCTCGCGTTCGGGCTCGTCGCGGTGACGAATGTGGGCGTCGCGGCGGTGGCGCATGCGGTGGCGGGTCTCCCCTGGCCCGAGGCGTTCGTGCTCGGCGCGGTCGTGTCGCCAACGGATCCGATCGCTGCGACTGCGATCGGACGGCGGTTCGGCGTGCCGCGCCGGCTGATCGACATCGTCGAGGGCGAGAGCCTCGTCAACGACGGCACCGCGCTCGTCCTCCTGCGCACCGCGATTCTCGCCGCTGTCGCCGGGACGTTCTCGCCGTGGAGGGCCGGCGGGCTGCTCGTGCTGACGATCGTCGGCGGGATCGCCGTGGGCCTCGTCGTCGGCTTCCTGGTCCGCATCGTCCGCCGGTCGCTCGACAACCCGCCGCTCGAGGTGACGATCGCGTTCCTCACGGGCTACTTCGCGTTTCTGCCCGCGACGGCGCTCGGCGTTTCCGGTGTCCTCGCAGTCGTCACCGCGGGCATCTACCTCGGTTGGTACACGCCCGAGCTGACGACGGTGCAGACCCGCCTGCAGGGCAGCGGCTTCTGGGAGATCCTGACCTTCCTGCTCAACGTGCTCCTGTTCGGGCTGATCGGCCTCCAGCTGCGTCCGATCCTGGACGGTCTCTCCGGGCACGGCACCTGGTCGCTCATCGCCTATGCCGTTGCGATCGTGCTTGCGGTGATCCTCCTCCGGATCCTCTGGGTCTTCCCGACGACCTATGTCCCGCGGTGGCTGTCTCCCCGGCTCCGCGCCCGCGATCCCTACCCAACGTGGACCTCGCCTGCGTTCATCTCCTGGAACGGCATGCGAGGCGCCGTGACGATCGCGGCCGCACTCCTGATCCCGTTACGCACCGACTCGGGCGGTCCGTTCCCCGACCGCGACCTGATCGTCTTCCTCGCCTTCTGCGTCGTGCTCGGGACGCTCGTCGTGCAAGGCCTTTCGCTGCCCGCAGTGATCCGCGCTCTGCGGCTCGAGGCAGACGGCGGCGCCGAAGCCGAGGAGGCGCGCGCCCGGGTCAGAGCCGCCGAGGCAGCCCTCGAGCGCCTCGACGAGCTGGCCAGCGAGGAGTGGGTGCTCGACGACACCGCCGAGCGGCTCCGCGGCCAGTATCGATTCCGGATCGACCGCTTCTCGGCGCGGAGCGATCCCGAGGCCGACGGCAAGCTGGAGAAGCGTTCGATGAAGTACCAGCGGCTACGCCGCGAGCTGCTCGAGGCAGAGCGCCATGCGGTCGTCGAGATGCGAAACACCGGCGAGATCAGCGACGACGTGATGCGCCTCGTCCAGCTCGACCTCGACCTCGAGGTCTCGCGCCTCGACGCCTAGCCGGCGGTGCGGCCTGCCCGAACCCGACGTAGTTTGCCGCAACCCTGTTCCGCTGATTTGCGGTTGCCGGAACAGCCGGATGAATGGACGCTGAAGTGGTGGCAGCCGTCCGAACCAAGGAGTTCCACTTTCCGCTCTCCGTCGAGTGGGCAGGCGGGCGCCGGGTCGTGGCACGGGTTGACGGCAAGCAGGGAATCGAGGTGGCGCCCCCGCCGGCGTTCCGCGGGGTCGATCCGGCCACCTGGAGCCCAGAAGACTTCTTCGTCGGCGCGGCCGCCTCGTGCCTGGCCGTCACCTTCACGGGGCTCGCCGAGCGGGCGGAGCTCGTCTTCACGACCCTCGAGGTTCACGGCGACGGGGTCGTCGGCGCGCGAGAGGACGGGCGCTTCGGATTTACGCGCGTAGTGCTCAGGGTCGCTCTGGAGATCGAAGCGGGCGACGAAGAGCAAGCGCGCGAGCTGGTGCGGAAGGCCGAGGAGACCTGCCTCGTCTCCGCGTCCCTGGACGTGCCCGTCGAGGTCGAGCTCGAGCTTCGATGAAGAAGCAGATCGTCATCCTCGGAGGAGGCACCGGCGGCACGCTGACGGCGAACCGTCTGAGTCGCCGCTTCGAGCCGGACGAGGCCGAGATTCATGTCGTCGACCGCGACAACGTGCACGTCTACCAGCCCGGCCTCCTCTTCGTTCCGTTCGGTCTGGCCGACCCTGACGAGATCGTCAGGCCGCGCCGGCTCCAGTTCCACGCCGGCATCGAGTTTCACGAGTGCGACGTCGAAAGCGTCGATCTCGACACCGATCGCGTGCGCCTGGCCGACGGCACGGCTCTCTCCTACGACGCGCTCGTCGTCGCGACCGGAGCCAGGTTGCTGCCGGAGGAGACGGAAGGGCTGACCGGAGCAGGCTGGCTCGACCGTGTCTTCACCTTCTACGACCTCGAAGGCGCGGTCGCGCTGCGCGAGGCGCTCGCACACTTCGACGGCGGCCGGCTTGTCGTGAACATCACAGACATGCCGATCAAGTGCCCCGTCGCACCGATCGAGTTCACCTTCCTCGCCGACTGGTTCCTGCGCGAGCGCGGCGTGCGCGCGAAGACGGAGCTCGTGCTCTCGACGCCGCTCGACGCCTGCTTCACGAAGCCGATCGCGTCGGAGCACCTCACCCACCTGCTCGCGGAGAAGGAGGTCGAGCTCGTGACCGAGTTCAGCGCGAGCGAGGTCGACGGCGTCGGCGGCAAGCTCGTCTCCTACGACGGCCGCGAGATCCCGTTCGACCTCCTGGTGACGGTGCCCCTGCACGGTGGCGCCGCCTACGTGGGCCGCTCGCCCGGCCTCGGCGACGCCCTCGATTTCGTGTCGACCGACCCGAACACCCTCCAGGCCCGCGCGAAGGAGAACGTCTTCGCGCTGGGCGACGCCGCCGACGTCCCGACCTCCAAGGCCGGTTCCGTGACGCACTTCGAGGGCGAGCTGCTCGACGCCAACGTTGCCCGCTTCTTCGCCGGCGACGAGCTCGAGCCGACCTTCGACGGGCACGCGAACTGCTTCGTCGAGACCGGGTTCCACAAGGCGCTGCTCATCGACTTCAACTACGACACGGAGCCGCTCCCCGGCCGCTTCCCGACCGCGCTCGGCCCGCTGCCGTTGCTGCGCGAGTCGCGGCTGAACCACTTCGGGAAGCTGATGTTCCAGTGGTTCTACTGGCACGCGCTCCTGCCCGGACGCGAGATCCCGGGTGTCGGCCCTGCAATGCCGACCGCCGGAAAGCAGCGCGTCGCCTAGCCGAAGGAGGATGAGATGACCACCACGCTGATCGCCGACGCACCGGTCGACGTCGACGCCGAAGGCTTTCTGACCGATCCGGACCAGTGGGACGAGGCGATCGCCCAAGCGATCGCGAGCGAGTACGGGATCCCGGAGCTCATCGACCGGCACTGGCTCGTCGTGCGCTTCATGCGCGACCGCTACCTCCAGACCGGCACAGCGCCCTCGATCCGCGCGCTCGGCAAGGAGTCGGGCGTCCCGGTCAAAGAGCTCTACGAGCTCTTCCCGAAGGGCCCGGCCAAGCTCGCGGCCAGGATCGGCGGCATCCCCAAGCCGCACGGCTGCATCTAGGAAGGAGTCCCACGATGACTGAGCTGGCAGAACGGGCACAGCTGGCATCCCCGGCGCAGACCACGATCGAGAAGGTCGCGATTGTGATCTCGAAGGGCTCGTTGGAAGGGATCTATCCCGGCCTGATTATGGCCAACGGCGCCCGCATGGAGGGCATCGAGGCCGACATCTTCTTCACGTTCTTCGGCCTCGACGCGATCCGCAAGGACCGCTTCGCGAAGATCAAGGTCGCGACCGTCGGCAACCCCGGCCTGCACATCCCGACCCTGATCGGCGTGATTCCCGGGATGTCGTGGCTCGCGACGAAGATGATGGCGGGGCAGATGGAGAAGCTCGACATCCCGCCAGTCCCAGAGTTCATCGAGTTGATCGCCGACTCGGGCGCGCGCCTCTACGCCTGCAAGGCGACGGTGGACATGTTCGGGCTGACGATGGACGACTTCGTGCCGCAGGTCGAGAAGGTGCTCACCGTGGGCGAGTTCTACGAGCTCGCGGGCGGCGGCGAGATCATCTTCACGTAAGGCCTCTTAGCGAATCCACAGACGGCTCCAAGCGCCGTCCAAAGCCCGGGTGGTCTCCTTGGTTCGTACCCAACGACCAAGGAGAACCCATGTCCATCAGCACCGTCGTCATCCTCAACGCGGTCCTCGTGATCGCCCTCTTCGGAGTGCTTGCGTACGTGCTCCGCATCCCGTTCCGCATCGGCTCGCCGTCGCTTCCCGAGCCCGTGAGCATCGAGACCTACCAGAGCGAAGAGCTCGCCGCCTGATTCTCAGGCGGCTCACAGGAATCTGTGTCACCGTTCACCCATGAGCACGAACCCGAGCGGACACAGGATCCTCGTGGTCGACGACGAGCAGTCGATCGTCGACGCCGTCGCGACAGCGCTTCGCTACGAGGGCTATCAGGTCGACGAGGCCTACACCGGCCACGAGGCGCTCGTCGCCGTCGCGACCGCCGAGCCCGACCTGATCGTGCTCGACTGGATGCTCCCCGACATCGAGGGCATCGAGGTCGGCCGCCGGCTGCGCGCCAACGGCTTCAAGAGCGCCGTGCTCTTCCTCACCGCGAGGGACTCGACGGAGAACAAGGTCGAGGCGCTGCGCGCCGGCGGCGACGACTACGTGACAAAGCCGTTCAGCCTCGCCGAGATCGTCGCCCGGACCCAGGCGATCCTGCGCCGGACCGCCGGCGAGCTCCCCGGCGACGTGTTGCGGTTCGCGGATCTCTCGCTCGACGAGGGCCGGCACGAGGTCTTTCGCGGCACGACGACGATCGAGCTCACCGCGACCGAGTTCTCGCTGCTCCGCTACTTCATGCTCAATCCGCGCCGCGTGCTGTCGAAGGGACAGATCCTCCAGAACGTGTGGCGCTACGACTTCGGCGGCAACTCGAACGTCGTCGAGACCTACGTCAGCTACCTGCGCAAGAAGCTCGACGCCGCCGGGCCGCCGCTGATCCGCACCGTGCGGCAGGCCGGGTACATGCTCGAAGCCGGAACGAAGTAGATGCTCGGGAGGCTGTCGCTCCGCGCGCGGCTCGTGCTGGGCGCAGTCGTCCTTGCCGGTGCCGGTCTCGCGGTCGCCGACGTTGCGACCTACACGGCGCTGAGCCGCTTCCTGATCCATCGCACCGATGTCACGCTCAACGCGGCGCACCTCGCCGTCGAGCACGCGCTCTTCCAGCGTGACCCAGGCCCGAGCGGCGGCATCGACTCGCTCACGGCCGCCGCGCCCGGCGCCTACATCCAGGTGCGGAGACTCAACGGCCAGATCGTCGGCAGCGGCTCGGTGCCCCAGTTCTCGGACCAGCAGACTCTGCCGCCGCCGCGGCTCCCCGCAACGATCACCGTGCCTGCCGCAAAAGGCCAGGGCGATCGCGTGCGCTACTTCACGGTCTCCTCGCAGCGCGGCAACGACCGCTACCGCGTGCGGGCGTCGATCGAGCCGCAGGCGAGCAACTACCTGCTGATCATTGCCACGTCCCTGAGCGGCGTCGACAGCACGCTTCACCGGCTGCTTCTGATCGAGCTGCTGGTCACGGGAGCCGTGCTCGTAGCGATCGCGGGCCTCGGGCTCTGGGTCGTGCGCCTCGGCCTCAAGCCGCTGGCGGAGATCGAGCAGACCGCCGGCGCGATCGCCGCCGGAGATCTCTCGCGCCGTGTCGAGCGCGCCGACGAGCGCACCGAGGTCGGCCGGCTCGGGCTGGCCCTGAACGCGATGCTGAGCCAGATCGAGACGGCGTTTCGCGCGCGCGAGGCGTCGGAGCGGAAGCTGCGCCGCTTCGTCGCAGACGCCTCGCACGAGCTCAGGACGCCGCTCACGGCAGTGCGCGCCTACGCCGAGCTCTTCGCCCGTGGCGCCGACAAGCGGCCCGACGACCTGGCCCGCGCGATGACCGGAATCAGTCGCGAGTCCGAGCGGATGAGCCTGCTCGTCGACGACCTGCTGCTGCTCGCCCGGCTTGACGAGGGCCGGCCGCTCGAGCGGCAGGAAGTCGAGCTCGAGCGCGTCGTCGGCGATGCCGTCGAGACGGCGCGCACCGTCGAGCCCGAGCGGCCGATCTCGCTCGAGGCGCAGCACGCCGTTGTGACCGGCGATCCCGACCGGCTGCGCCAGGTCGTCGACAACCTGCTCGCCAACGTGCGTGCGCACACGCCCGAGGGCGCGCCCGTCGAGGTGAGCGTCTCCACCCTGAACGGCGATGCGGTGATCGAGGTCGCCGACTCGGGGCCCGGGCTGAGCGAGGAGGACGCCGCCCGCGTGTTCGAGCGCTTCTACCGCGCGGATGCGTCCCGCTCGCGCGCGAGCGGGGGCGTCGGGCTCGGGCTCTCGATCGTGGCCGCGGTGGCCGAGGCCCACGGCGGCACGGCGTCGGCGAGCTCGGAACCGGGGGCGGGAGCGACCTTCCGCGTCACCCTGCCGCTCGCGAAGTGACCGCTAGGGCTTCTGAACGACGACGGTCGTCGAGCCGAGCACGCTGCCGGCCTTCGGCGAGCCGCCGCGAGGTGAGATCACCTTGAGGCTGAGCGTGGCGGGCGCCGTGGCGCCGCTGAGCTGAACCCGGATCGCCGCGTTCTTGCCGACGGACAGGCTCGACGGATTGACCACGATCTTGCCGGTGACCGCACCGGCGCTCGCGGCGAACGCGAGCACGGCGAGGAAGGCGGCGCCAAGGGTGAGTGCGCGTCCGAGCGGCGAGAGGATAGCGTGAGTTCCGTGCGCCTGACGGTCACCCCGAACCGGCCCGCGGGCGTGCTCGCCCTCTCGGATGCCGCCGCGCTCGTCCTCTTCTCGGTCGTCGGGCTCTTGTCCCATCACGGCGGAGTCTCGGCGGCCGGGCTTGCCCACGACGCCTTGCCGCTGCTCGCCGGCTGGTTCCTCGCGGCGCTCGTCTTCCGCACCTACCGCCGTCGCTCGCTGCGTGCCCTGCTCCTGACCTGGGCGGTCGGCGTGCCGGTGGGAGTCGTCCTGCGCGCGCTCGTGCTCGGCCGCGCGTTCGACGGGCGGGAGGCGGCCTTTCTCGGCGTGGCGCTCACGTTCACGCTTCTCTTCGTGCTCGCGCTGCGCCTGGCGGTATCGTTCCGCGCGTGAGCGGCGCCACGAGACGGGTGAGGCTGTGGTCGCTCGCAGCCCTCCTAGGCGCAATGCTTCTCGTCCTGGCCGGCTGCGGCGGCAACAAGTCGGCGAGCCCGCCGACGGGCACGGCCACGACTCCGGCGGCGATCGGCGGCACCTACGTCGTCGAGCTGAACAGCGACGTCGACTACACCGACCCGGGCCTCGACTACCTCACGACCGGCTGGGAGATCCAGTACGCGACCGGCTGCAAGCTCCTCAACTACCCGGACAAGAACGGAGCGGCGAGCTCGCAGCTCCAGCCCGAGGTCGCGACGGCCTTTCCCACGGTCTCCGACGGGGGCAAGACGTACACGTTCACGATCCGCAAGGGCTATCGCTTCAACACAGGCCAGCCGGTGACCGCGCAGAGCTTCGCGGACGCGCTCAACCGTGACGCGAGCTCGACCTTCCAGTCTCCCGCCCAGGCGTTCCTCTCGGACTTCGTCGGCGCGAACGACGTCTTCGCAGGGAAGGCAAGGACGATCTCGGGCGTCGTCGTGGACGGCAACAAGCTCACGATCTCGCTCCTCGCGCCCGCACCGGATCTGCTCGCGCGGCTCGCGATGCCGTTCTTCCAGGCGATCAATCCCGCGCTCGCCGCCGATCGCAACCCGAACGGCGTCAACACGCCCGCATCGTGCGGCCCCTACTACATCGCCGATCGCATCCCCAACAACTCGATCACGATCATGCGCAACCGCTTCTACAAAGGCCCGCGCCCGCACAACGTGAACGAGATCGACTACAAGATCGGCAACTCGCCGGTGGTGATCGAGCAGGACGTGTCCTCCGGCACCACCGACTACGCGGCGAGCGGCGTTCCGCCCACGAACTACAAGTCCATCTCGGACAAGTACGGCGTGAACAAGGAGCGCTTCTGGGTCGAGCCCCAGCTCAGCGTCCAGTACCTCGCGATGAACACGTCGCGGCCGCTGTTCAAGGACAACATCAAGCTGCGCCAGGCCGTGAACTGGGCGATCTCACGCGCCGCGCTGCTCTCGCAGGGCGGCTACTACGCGGGCCTGCTCACCGACCAGATCCTGCCGCCGGGGATGCCCGGCTTCAAGCGCGTCGGCGCGTACCCGCTCCAGCAGACCAAGCAGTCGATCGCGCGGGCGAAGCAGCTCGCCCAGGGCCACACGCGCGGCGGCACGGCGATCCTGTGGACGTCGACGACCAACCCGGCGCCGCTTCAGGCCCAGATCTACCAGCAGAACCTGAAGGCGATCGGGCTCGACGTGCAGGTGCAGGCGTTCACGCGCGCGGTGCAGATCCAGAAGGAGGGGATCAAGGGCGCCGCCTTCGACTTTACGACGGAGGGCTGGGCCGCCGACTATGCCGATCCGTCCGATTTCGTGAACGTGCTGCTAGACGGCGGGAACATCCAGGCCGCGAACAACAGCAACGTCTCGTACTTCGACGATCCGGCCTACAACAAGCGGATGGCGCAGGCCTCGCTGCTGTTCGGCGACAAGCGCTACAGCACCTACTCGGGGCTGGACGCCGACATCACCACCGACGCGGCGCCCTGGGCGGCGCGCGCCAACTCCACGAACCGGATCTTCGTCTCCGCCAACAGCGGTTGCTTCACCTACAACGCGGTCTTCGGGGTCGACCTCGCCGCGTTGTGCCTGAAGTAGTTCTGCGGGCCGCCCATGCCCATGCCCGGCCCGGGGCCGCCGTGCATCCCGAAGCCGAACTTGCCGTTGACCCCGTCGGTCACGCGCTGCTTCAGCTGGCCGAGGATCTGCTGCTCCTGCGCCGCGGTCAGGTGCCCGTCCTTGACGGCCTGGTCGAGCTGAGCCGTCTCGGCGGTGACGAGAGCGTCGACGAGGCCCGCGGCGGTCTTGCCCTGCGCGGTGGCGATGTCGGCGAGCGTCTTGCCGGACTGGAGCTGGGTGCGGATCTGCGCCTCGGTGAGCCCGAGGTACGTCGATGCCGCCGTGAGGCTCGGGCCGAAAATGCCTCGCATCCCGCCGCCGGGGCCACCCGGGCCGCCGCGGAGATGGCCGCCGAAACCGAGACCCTGGCCTGCGGCAATCTTGGCCTCGATCGCATCGGCCTGGGCGCGCGTCAGCTTGCCGGCGGTGACCGCGGCCTCGACCTGATCCTTGAGCGCGCCCTTGAAGGCGTCCTGGAGCGCGCTCGGCGTGACGCCGAGGCGTCCGGCGGCGTCGTTGATCACGGCCTGGCGCTGGTCGGAGCCCCATTCGTGCGAGGCGGCGAGTGCGGCGCCGCCGCCGACGACTGCGGCGAGAACGACTGCTCCGGCGATTGCGACTGTGCGGCTGAGTTTCATCTGGGCGCTCCTTCGGTGCGACGGGGGTTGGTCACAGTGGAGCAGCAGGGGCTAAGAGGCGGGTAAGAACGGTCTCTTAGGCACCGTTCAGGTCCAGGCCGCACACTTATGCGGTGAAGATCCTGGTGGTCGACGACGAGCCTGCGGTCCGGCGGGCGCTCGAAGGAGCGCTCACCGGCGCGGGCTACGAGGTGGCGGTGGCGAGCGACGGCGCCGAGGCGCTCGCGTTCCTGCGCGAGCGCGGCGCCGCCGATGCCGTTGTGCTCGACGTGCTGATGCCTGAGATCGACGGGCTCGAGGCCTGTCGCCGGCTCCGCGCTTCGGGCAACGACGTGCCGGTGCTGATGCTGACCGCGCGCGACGCGGTGGGTGACCGCGTGGCCGGGCTCGACGCGGGCGCCGACGACTACCTCGTCAAGCCGTTCGCGCTCGAAGAGCTCCTCGCGCGAGTGCGCGCGCTGATGCGGCGCGCGGTCGGCGGCGAACACGACTCGCTCGGCTTCGGCGATCTCACGCTCGATCGCAGCACCCGCGAGGCAAGCCGCGGCGAGCGCTCGCTCGAGCTGACCCGCACAGAGTTCAACCTGCTCGAGCTGTTCCTGCTCAACCCGCGCCAGGTGCTGACGCGCTCGCTGATCTTCGAGCGGGTTTGGGGCTACGACTTCGGCTTCGGCTCGAACTCGCTCGACGTCTACATCGGATACCTGCGCCGGAAGCTCGAAGCGGGCGGTGAGCCGCGTCTGATCCAGACCGTGCGCGGCGTGGGCTACGCGCTGCGGGAGCCTGAGCAGTGAGCCTGCGCGCGCGGCTGACCCTTGCGGTCGCCGTCGCGGTCGCCGCGGCCGTCGCGATCGCCTGCGGGCTCGTCTACGTGATCGTCCGCGGCGACCTCCGCGGCCAGGTCGACGACACGCTCCGCAACCGCGCCGCGGCGGCGCAACACGCGTTCGAACGTCCCGGCGCCGGGCGTTTCTTCGCGCCGCTGGGCCAGGGCGGCGGCGACACGCTCGTCCAGCTCGTCCAGGCCAACGGTGCGGTGCTGCGCGCGCCCTACACGATCGGGATCCCGGTGAGTCGGCAGACGAAGCTCGTCGCAGGCGGCACCGCCGATGCCTTCCTGACCGACTCGACCGTCGACGGCGTCCACGTGCGCGTGCTCACGGCGCCGCTCGGGCAGGGCATCGCCGTGCAAGTGTTGCGCCCGTTGCAGGAGGTCGACCGCACGCTGAACCGGCTCGCGCTGCTGATGACGCTCGTGGCGGCGTGCGGCATCGGGCTCGCGATCGCAGCCGGCGCGATCGTCTCGCGCGCGGCGCTCGCACCGGTGCGTCGCCTCGGCACCGCGACCGACGAGGTGACGCGCACCCATGACCTGAGCCTCCGCGTCGAGGTCGCCGGCCACGACGAGCTGAGCCGGCTCGCGGTGAGCTTCAACGAGATGCTCGAGGCGCTCGAGCTCTCGGTCGGCGCGCAGCGGCAGCTCGTCGCCGATGCCTCGCACGAGCTCCGCACGCCGCTCACGAGCCTGCGCACCAACATCGAGGTGCTCGCCCGGGGCGACGGGCCGACCGGCGAGCGGCGCGAGCAGCTGCTGAAGGATCTCACCGAGCAGCTCGAGGAGATGTCGGCGCTCGTGAACGACCTCGTCGAGCTCGCGCGCGAGTCGGCGCAGCAGCCCGAGCCCGAGGACGTCCGCCTCGACCTGCTCGTCGACGACGTGATCGAGCGAGCGCAACGGCGTGCGCCGCAGGTCGTGATCCGTGCGGAGCTCGAGGAGTCGACGGTACGCGGCGTGCCGGCCTCGCTCGAGCGCGCCGTCGGCAACCTCCTCGACAACGCGGTCAAATGGAGCCCGCCCGGCGGCGCGATCGAGGTCACGGTGCACGGCGGCGAGGTGACCGTCCGCGACCACGGCCGCGGGATCGACGCGGCCGACCTGCCGCTCGTCTTCGACCGCTTCTACCGGGCGCCGGCCGCGCGCGGAATGCCCGGCTCGGGCCTCGGCCTAGCGATCGTCAAGCAGGTCGCCGAGCAGCACGGCGGCTCGGTCTCGGCCGAGGCCCCGGAGGGTGGCGGCGCACTCCTGCGCCTGACGCTCAGCGGTAGTTGATCGTCTCGCGGCTGCCGGATGCGGCCGAGCGGAGGATCGCGTCGGCGACCTCCGAAGCGCGATAGCCGTCCTCGAGTGTCGCGCAGTACGGCCCGACGGAGGTGTCGTCGGCGATCGCCTTGAGCAGGTGGTGCAGCTCGTGGACGAAGGTGTCGCCCCAGCCAATGATGTGGCCGGGCGGCCACCAGAACTCGATGAACGGATTGGTCGGCTCGGTGACGAGGATCCGCTCGAAGCCGGGCCCGCCATGCGAGAAGTGCAGCTCGTTGAGCTGCTCCATGTCGAAGGCGAGCGAGCCCTTCGAGCCGTTGATCTCCCACTGGAACGCGTTCCTACGGCCGAGTGCGAAGCGGGTCGCCTCGATCGTGCCGACGGCGCCGCCCGCGAACGAGACGACCGACTCGAACGCGTCGTCGACGTCGACCTTCTGGCCGTTGCGCTCGTCGACGAAGGTGCGGGTCAGTGCCGAGATCGTCTCGATCTCGCCGACAAGGAAGCGGGCGAGGTCGATCACGTGGGTGCCGAGGTCGCCGATCGCGCCCGTGCCGGCCTCGGTGCTGTCGAGCCGCCAGGTCTTCGGCGCGGCCGGATCAGAGAGCCAGTCCTGGAGATAGCGGCCGCGGAAGTGGCGGATCTCGCCGAGCTCGCCGGACTCGATGATCTGGCGCGCCAGGCGCACGGCCGGGACGAAGCGGTAATTGAAGCCGCACGCATGCTTGACTCCGGTCGCCTCGACGCGCTGCCAGATCTCGTAGCTCTCGTCGGCGTTCATCCCGAGCGGCTTCTCGCAGATCACGTGCTTGCCCGCTTCGGCCGCGGCGATCGTCGGCTCCGCGTGAAGCTTGTTCGGCCCGCAGTTGTCGAACAGGCCGACGCGATCGTCGTTGACCACGTCGTGCCAGTCGGTCGTCCACGACTCGAACCCGTAGCGCCCCGCCGCCTCGCTGACCGCGGCCTCCGAGCGTCCGGCGATGCTGACGAGGCGCGGCTCGAGCGGCGGCGGCCACGTCATGTGCCCGATCGTCTTCAACGCGTGCGAATGGGCCTTGCCCATGAAGGCGTAGCCCAGCATCCCGACTCCGATTTCTGCCATGGAGCGATCCTAATCTCTAGAGTCGTGCCGTGACGCTGGCACCTGATCTCGTCCGCCGCTTCGAGGACGCTCTCGGGCCCGGCGGCGTGATCAAGGAGCCCGAGCAGCTGCGCGTCTACGACTGCGACGGGCTGACCGGGCGGCGCGTGGTGCCCTCGCTCGTCGCGCTGCCGGAGACGACCGAGGAGGTCGCCGCGGTGGTGCGGCTCTGCAACGAGGCGGCGATTCCCTTCGTCGCGCGGGGCGCAGGCACGGGACTTTCCGGCGGCGCGCTGCCGGTGGCCGACGGGATCGTGATCTCGCTGGCGCGGATGTGCAGCGTGCTCTCGGTCGACCTCGAGCGCGGCCGCGTGGTCGTGCAGCCCGGCGTCGCGAACCTCGACGTCACGCGTGCGGTTGCGGGCGACGGCTTCTACTACGCGCCGGACCCGTCGAGCCAGCAGGTCTGCTCGATCGGCGGCAACGTCGCGGAGAACTCGGGCGGCGCGCACTGCCTCAAGTACGGCTTCACCGTCAACCATGTCGTCGCGGCCACGGTCGTGCTGGCGGACGGAGAGATCGTCCGTCTTTCGCTCGGCGATCCAGGCCCCGACCTGCTCGGCCTGTTCATCGGCTCGGAGGGGACGCTGGGAATCGCGACGGAGGTGACGCTTCGCGTGCTGCGCCGGCCCGAGGCGGTGCGGACGCTGCTCGCTGCCTTCTCGTCGCCGGATGCGGCGGGCGCCGCGGTCTCCGGGACGATCGCGGCCGGGATCATGCCTGCGGCGATCGAGATGATGGACCGGGTCACGATCGAGGCGGCCGAGGCAGCGGTTGCCGCGGGCTATCCGCCGGACGCGCAGGCGGTGCTGATCATCGAGCTCGACGGCGTCGAGGCGCAGGTCGAGCACGATCTCGTCGCGGTCGAGGAGGTCTGCCGCGCGAATGGCGCCTTCGGCCTCCACATCGCCGCCGACGAAGCGGAGCGCGCCGCGGTGTGGCGCGGGCGCAAGTCGGCGTTCGCGGCGATGGGCCGGATGAGCCCCGACTACTACGTCCAGGACGGCGTCGTCCCGCGCACGAAGCTGCCCGAGGTGCTGCGGCGAATCGCCGTGCTCTCGGCCGAGTACGGGCTCCGGGTCGGCAACGTCTTCCACGCGGGCGACGGCAACCTCCATCCGCTCGTCCTCTACGACGGGAAGGTCGCGGGTGAGCCGCAGCGCGCGGAGGAGCTCGCCACAGCGATTCTCGTGGCGTGCCTCGATGCGGGCGGCTCGCTCACCGGCGAGCACGGCGTCGGCTCCGACAAGGCGTGCTCGATGCCGCTGATGTTCGGCGAGGCCGATCTCGAGACCATGCACCGCGTCCGGCGCGCGTTCGATCCGGCCGGGCTCGCGAATCCGGGGAAGGCATTTCCGACGCCGCGCCTCTGTGGCGAGGTGCCCGGGCCGTACCGCCAGCATCCGCTCGAGAAGGCAGGTCTCGCTGAGCGCCTTTGAGCCCCGCACGATCGCCGAGGCCTCGGCCTTCCTGCGCGACGCGGGACGCGTCGAGATCGGGACGACGCTGTCCGCCGCGCGCCTCGACGGCGTGGTCGAGTACGAGCCGGGCGATCTGACCTGCATCGTCGAGGCGGGCATTCGCGTCTCGGAGCTCAACGCGCGGCTCGCAGAGCACGGTCAGCGGCTCTCGCTCGATCCGCCGGGCGACCCGACGATCGGCGCCTGTGTCGCGGCGGATCTCTCGGGCCCGCTCAGCCATCGCTTCGGCACGATGCGCGACCTCGTGCTCGGGATGACGGTCGTTCTCGCCGACGGTACCGTCGCGAGCTCGGGCGGCAAGGTCGTGAAGAACGTGGCGGGCTACGACCTGGCAAAGCTCTTCTGCGGCTCGCGGGGCCGCCTCGGCCTGATCGCGCGGGTGAGCCTGCGCCTGCATCCGCTGCCCGTGGCGGTGCGCTCGTTCATGGCGCCCGCGTCCGGGCTCGCGGCGCTGCGCGCGACCCAGCTGGTGCCGAGCGCCGCCGACCTTCTCGTCCCGGGCGGGCTCGCGCTCCTCTTCGAGGGCGCCCCGCGCGGCGTCGAGGCGCAGCTTCGCGACGCGCAGGCGCTGCTCGGCGGGGAGGAGGCCGACCCCTGGCCGGAGGTGCTCGCGTTCCAGGCCGCCGCGGGTGGACGTGTCCCGTTCGACGGAGTCGATGGGCCTGAGCCGCCGTTCCTCGCGCGCCGCGACACGGCGTACGTTCCGGCCGCGGTCGACACGAGCTGGCCGCCGCTTGCCGAGCGCGTCCGAGCCGCTCTCGACCCGGAAGGGGTGCTCGCGTGAAGGCCGAGCTGCTCGCCGACTGCGTCCATTGCGGCTTCTGCCTGCCGACCTGCCCGACCTACGTGCTCTGGCACGAGGAGATGGACTCGCCGCGCGGGCGGATCCAGCTGATGGAGGGACTGCTCGCCGGGACCACGCCGCTCAATGCGACGGTCGTCTCGCACTTCGACGCCTGCCTCGGCTGCGTCGCGTGCGTCTCGTCGTGCCCCTCGGGGGTCGAGTACGGACGGCTGATCGAGGAGACGCGCGCCGAGATCGAGACGGAGTACCGGCGGCCGCTCGGCGACCGGCTGCTGCGGAGCGCGGTCTTCGCAGTGTTTCCGCACCGGCGGCGGCTCTCCGTCGCGCTCGCGTTTGCGCCGATCGGGCGCAAGGTCGGCCCGAAGCGCCTGCGCGCGCTCGCCGAGCTCGCGCCGCGGCGACGCTCCGCGGAGTGGCCACCGGAGCTGACCCCGGGGCCGGGCGCCAACGTCGCGTTGCTCGCCGGCTGCGTCCAGAGCGTCGCGTTCGGTGACGTGAACACGGCGACGGCACGGGTTCTCGCGGCCGACGGCTACTCGGTCGCCTGCCCGCGGGAGCAAGGCTGCTGCGGCGCGTTGTCGGTTCACGGCGGGCGGCTCTCCGACGGGCTCGAGGCTGCGCGGAGGACGATCGCCGCGCTCGAGGGCTACGACTTCGTCGCCACGAACGCCGCGGGCTGCGGCTCGAACCTCAAGGACTACGGCGGGCTCCTCGCCGACGACCCGGCCTGGGCCGAGCGCGCCGCCGCGTTCTCCGCGAAGGTGCGCGACGTCTCGGAGCTGCTCGGCGAGCCAAAGGCCGAGCGCCATCCGCTCCCGCTCCGCGTCGCCTACCAGGACGCCTGTCATCTCCGCCACGCGCAAGGGATCACCGCCGAGCCGCGCGATGCGCTGGCAGCGATCCCCGGCCTCGTCCGCCTCGAGCCGGAGGGTCAGGAGCTCTGCTGCGGCAGCGCGGGGATCTACAACCTCGTCCAGCCCGACGCGGCCCGGGAGCTCGGCGACCGCAAGGCGAAGGCGGTGCTCGCAACCGGCGCCGAAGCGCTCGCGAGCTCGAACCCCGGCTGCCTGATCCAGATTTCGACGGCGCTGCGACGTGCGGGACGGCCGCTCCCGGCCTACCATCCGATCCAGCTCGTGGACGCGTCGATCCGCGGGCTCGGCGCCGAGGAGCTTCGATGAGCGTCCTGACCGACGAGGCACGCGAGTTCGTGACGATGCTCCAGCGCGAGCTCGGGCCCGAGCGCGAGGAGCTGCTGGCGCGCCGCCACGAGCGCGCCGCGAGCCTGCGCGCCGGCGAACTGCCCGACTTCCTGCCCGAGACCGCCGCGGTTCGGGCCGGTGACTGGCGGGTCCCGCCCGCGCCCGCCGACCTCGCCGATCGCCGCGTCGAGATCACCGGCCCGGTCGACGCGAAGATGGTGATCAACGCCCTCAATTCCGGCGCGAAGGTCTTCATGGCCGACTTCGAGGACGCGAACTCGCCGACCTGGGAGAACGTGACGGCGGGCCAGGAGAACCTCTCACGCGCGATCGACCGCGACCTCGAGTTCACGAGCCGCGAGGGCAAGGCCTACCGCCTCGACGAAGAGCTCGCAACGCTCCTTGTGCGACCACGCGGCTGGCATCTCGTCGAGCGGCATTTCGAGGTCGACGGCGCCCCCGTCTCGGCGAGCCTGTTCGACTTCGGCCTTTACGTGCTGCGGAATCACGCGCTCCTGGCCACGGCCGGAAGCGGCCCGTACTTCTACCTGCCGAAGCTCGAGTCGCACCGCGAGGCGGCGCTCTGGAACCGGGCGTTCGAGGTCGCACAAGATGCGCTCGGGATCCCGCGCGGGACGATCCGCGCGACCGTCCTGATCGAGACGATTCTGGCCGCGTTCGAGATGGACGAGATCCTGCATGCGCTCGGGCCGCACGCGACCGGGCTCAACGCCGGCCGCTGGGACTACATCTTCAGCGTGATCAAGAAGCTCGGCCACCGCCCCGAGTTCGTGCTGCCGGATCGCGGCGACGTGACGATGGGCGTGCCGTTCATGCGCTCCTACGCGGAGCTGCTCGTCCACACGTGCCACCGCCGCGGCGCGCATGCGATCGGCGGGATGGCCGCGTTCATCCCCTCGCGCCGTGATGCGGAGGTGAATGCCGTCGCGCTCGCGAAGGTGCGCGAGGACAAGGATCGTGAGGCGGGCCAGGGGTTCGACGGCACCTGGGTCGCGCATCCGGATCTCGTCCCGGTCGCGCTGGAGTCGTTCGATCGTGTGCTCGGCGAGCGGCCGAACCAGCTCGAGGTGCTGCGCGAGGACGTCGAGCCGGACGCGGCAGCGCTGCTCGATATCGCGTCGACCCCGGGCGCGATCACCGAGGCGGGCGTGCGGAACAACGTCTCGGTCGGAATCCAGTACCTCGCCGCGTGGCTGCGGGGCTCCGGCGCGGTCGCCATCTACAACCTGATGGAGGACGCCGCCACCTCCGAGATCTCGCGCTCGCAGATCTGGCAGTGGCTGCGCCACGGGGACGTGTCCCGCGAGGACGTGGTGCGGATCGAGGCGGAGGAGCTCGAGAAGCTCGGCCCGGGCTACGAGGAGGCGCGCGAGCTGTTCGACCAGGTCGCGCTCGGTGACGAGTTCGTCGAGTTCCTCACCGTTCCGGCCTACGCACATCTGAAGTAAGGCTCTCGGCCGTTTTTGCCGATAACCGCGGCGAGATGACCGTACTGCGGATGTTTGGAATCGTGGTCCTCCTGATCGGGATGGCCGTGGCCGTGAAGGGCGGCTTGCTGCCGTTCGGCTCCGGCTCGACCGCGTCGAACTCGCCGATGCAGCATCAGATCGACCGCGCCACGTTCACCGGCGCCGACGCGGCGATGGACGCCTACCACGCCGGAACGGCCACGTACGTCGGCGCCCCGGTGATCCCGGGTGTCACCGTCGTCCGCGCGGGCACTGCGACGTACTGCCTTCAGGCGGCGGCGCAGGCAGGCACCGTGGTCGAGCACGAAGTAGGCCCCGGCGGCCTCGTGACCGTCGGCGCCTGCTAGCCGAGGAAGCGCGCGATCTCGGCGGCCGTCTCTTCGTAGGCGTCCCAGAGCACGGTGTGCCCGCCCGGCACGGTCACGACCTCGACGTTCGGCTGGGCCGGCGCGTGGTACGGGATCCAGGTGCCTTCGCCCAGGATGACGAGCGTCGGGCACTCGGGTAGCGGCGGCGGCGGAGTCGCCATCACGCTCCACGCGGTGACGATCGCGCTTCTGCAGTAGTGGACGCGGAGGCGTGTGTCCTCGCCGGGGACGAGGTCTCCGGCGCTCTCGGCTGTCACCAGGTCACGCGGCGCGCGAAGGAGCGTGCCGGACGCGTAGCGGAAGTCGACGTACTCCTCGAGCGAGCCGAACGTCGTCTCGAGTCGAACGCCTTCCGCCTGCGTCAGCGCGGTCGCCGGGTCGACGTGCAATGCCGGATCGAGCAGCACCGCGCGCTCGACGCGCTCGGGCGCGCGCAGCGCGAGCTCGGGGATCAGGCGGCCGCCGAAGCTGTGCCCGATCCACGTCGCCGGCTCCGAGATCGTCTCGAGCAGGTCGGCGACGTGCGTGTCCGCGTCCCACGGCGGCGACCAGCCTGACTCGCCGTGTCCACGCAGGTCGACACTCACGACGCGGTAGCCCGGCAGCGCCTCCTCGGCAAGCCGCCGGAAGCGCGAGGCCCGGCTCGTGACGCCGTGAATGCAGACGACGAGCGGCCCGTCGGCGGGGCCCCACTGTTCGGTGCTCAGCTGCATCTGGTTCAGCCCTCCACATGGATGCGGGTCGGTGAGTCGCGAAGCGCCCGGCCGGCGCGGCCTGCGCGGACCGCGAGTGCTTCGCCGAGGATCGCCATTGCGGTCTCGGCAGGCGTTTCGGCGCCGAGGTCGAGCCCGGCCGGGCCGTGGATCCGCGCCAGCTCCTCCTCCTGCACTCCGGCCTCGAGCAGCTTCTCGCGGCGCCCGGCCTGCGTCTTTCGCGAGCCGAGCGCGCCGACGTAGAAGGCCTCGCTCGCGAGTGCGCCCCGGAGCGCCGGGATGTCGAAGCGCGCATCGTGGTTCAGGCAGACGACGGCGGTGTCGCGGTCGAGCGCGAGCCCCGGAAGCGCGTCCTCGGGCCACGAGACGAGAATCCGGCCGGCGCTCGGCAGCCGCTCGGGGGTCGCGAACGTGGCGCGCGCGTCGACGACGACCGTGTCCCAGCCGAGCAGCTTTGCGGCGGCGCACAGTGCCTCCGCGGTGTCGACCGCGCCGAAGACGACGAATCGCGGCGGCGGCCCGTAGACCTCGGCGTAGACCTTCTCGCCCTCGAACTGCACGACGCCGTTTCGCTGGATCTCCGGCGCGAGCGAGGCCAGCCCGGGCGGCCCGTCGCCCTCCGTCTCGCCCGAATCGAGCAGGACGAGCAGCCGCGAGCCCGCATGCTCACCATCGAGCACGGTGAAGGACACCGCCCGCTCGTCGTCGGCGAGGAGCGCCTGGTCGAACCGCTCCACGTAGACATCGATCTCGCCGCCGCAGGGGAGCCCGACCTCGAGCGCCTCGTCGTCGGAGATCCCGTAGGTGAGAAGTCGCGGCGCGGCGCCGTCGAGCACCTCGCGCGCGCACGTGTAGACGTCGTTCTCGACGCAGCCGCCGGACACCGAGCCGGCGAGCTCGCCGGTGTCCGAGACGATGAACTTCGAGCCGACCGGGCGTGGCGCGGAGAGCCGGGTCGCCACGACCGTCGCGACCGCGACCTGCTTCCCCTCGCTGCGCCAGCGCGCTAGCTCGGCTGCGACCTCGCGCATCATGCCGCGTGCCTCCGCTCGATCCCGGTCAGCGCGGCGGCCAGCTGCTCGAGGCTCGCCACGTCGTGACCCGGGAGAAACCGGTCGATGTACGGCAGCGCGGCCTGCATCCCGCCGGCGAGCGGCTGGAACTCCGGGTGGCCCTTCAGCGGATTGACCCACACCACCGCGAAGGCCTGGCGCGCGAGCCTCGCCATCTCGTGGCCGACGAGCGTCGCGTCGTCGCGCTCCCAGCCGTCGCTGAGGATCACGACCACCGCGCCGCGAGTCAAGGCACGCCGGCCCCAGAGATCGTTGAAGTGCTTGAGCGAGGCGCCGATCCGCGTCCCGCCCGACCAGTCGACGACCCGCGCCGAGGCCGCGTCGAGCGCCGCCTCGGGGTCGCGCGACTCCAGCTCCGGGGTCAGCCGCGTCAACCGCGTGCCGAACGCGAACGTCTCGACGCCGCGGCCGGAGCCGTGCGCCGCGTGGAGGAAGAGCAGCAGCGCCCGCGAGTACTTCTCCATCGAGCCCGACACGTCGCAGATCAGCACGAGCTTGCGATGCCGCTCGACGCGGGCGCGATACGGACGCTCGAGCGGGTCGCCGCCGGTCGCAAGCGAGGCGCGCACCATCCGGCGCAGGTCGAGCTTCTCGCCGCGCGGCGCCGGGCGCAGGCGGCGCGAGCGTCGCATCGGCCGTTCGGTCGCGATCTTCGCGATCAGTTTTCGGGCGCGCGCGAGCTCCTCTGGGGTCATCTCCGCGAAGTCCTTGTGGCGCAGCGACTCCTCGAAGCTGAAGCCGCCGCTCTCGTCGTCACCCGCGTCGGGAGGCTGCTCGCCGTCGGCCTGCGTGCCACCGGGAACGGCGTGGAGCGCGCGCTGCTTGCCGTCCGGCCTGCGCCGCTCGACGAGCTCGACGGGCGCGCCGAGGAACCAGGCGGCGAAGGCGCGGTCGAACGTCTCGAGGTCGTCGGCGCGCGACACGAGGGTCGTGCGCAGCGTCCAGTAGACGTCGTTGCGCCTCTCGAGCCCCGCCGCGTCGAGGCCGTTCAGCGCGTCGGCGAGGCGGCCCGGGCCGACCTCGAGCCCGGCCTCGCGCAGGATCCGCCCGAACGTGACGACCTGCCGGAGAACCGCATCACCCTGCACTCCGGGCCTCCGCGAGCAAGCCCTGAAGCGTCTCGTCGCGCACCGCCTCGACATCCTCGTGGTACTTCAGGACCGAGCCGAGCGTGGCCTCGACGGTCGCCGCATCGAGCTCATCCTTGCCGAGCGCCGCGAGCGCGCGCGTCCAGTCGATCGTCTCGGCGACCCCGGGCGGCTTCGCGAGGTCGAGGCCGCGCAGCCCGCGCACGAACGCGGCTGCCTCGGCCGCGAGGCGCTCGGGCACACCGGGCACCCTGAGTTGGACGATCTCGATCTCGCGCTGGAGGGTCGGATGGCCGATCCAGTGGAAGAGGCAACGACGCTTCAGCGCGTCGTGGAGCTCGCGCGTCCGGTTCGAGGTCAGGATCGCGTGCGGCTTGCGCTTCGCGCTGATCGTGCCCAGCTCGGGAATCGTGATCTGGAAGTCGCTCAGCACCTCGAGCAGGAACGCCTCGAACTCCTCGTCGGCACGATCGACCTCGTCGATCAGCAGCACGACGTCCTCTTCGCACTCGACCGCCTCGAGCAGCGGCCGCCGGATCAGATACTCGGGCCCGTAGAGCTCGGCCTCGACCACGGTGCCCTCCTGCGCGGCGCGGATGTGGAGCAGCTGGCGCGCGTAGTTCCACTCGTAGACGGCGTGCGCGACGTCGAGCCCCTCGTAGCACTGGAGCCGGATCAGCCGGGCGCCGAGCGCGGCCGCGACGGCCTTGGCCGCCTCGGTCTTGCCGACGCCGGCCTCGCCCTCGAGCAGCAGCGGCTTGTCGAGCGTGAGCGAGAGGTAGAGCGCGGTCGCGAGGCCGCGGTCCGGCAGGTAGCCCTGCTCGCCGAGAGCGACCTCGAGTGCGTCGATCGACTCGAAACTCATGGTTCCAGCATAGACGGGCCGCAGCGCGCGGCTCTAGACTCCGCGTTCGCGACGTCATTCGAGCGAAGGGGTTCGTATGAGTGCAGCTCCCGAAGTGTTGCTTCCAGCGTCCGCCGACGAAGCCGTGTCGCTGTACGGCGACGGGGCCGGCGTCACGGTCGTCGGAGGCGGCACGATCGTCCTTCCGGAGCTCACGTACGGCCGCCTCAAGCCGACGAAGGCACTGCTGCTCCACGGCGCCGGCCTCGCGGGAATCTCGCGGGACGGCTCGACGGTCACGATCGGCGCGATGACCCCGGTCGCCGACCTGCAGGGCGAGCCCGCGCCGCTCGGGCCGTGCGCTGCGAACGTCGCCGATCTCGAGATCCGCGCTCAGGGCACCGTCGCGGGCAATCTCTGCGCCGGCGAAGGACCCGAGGCGCCGCGCGGTGATCTTCAGGGCGCGCTACTGGCGCTCGGCGCGACCGTCCGCTCGGCGGGCGCCGGCGGGATCACGACCGAGCCGCTGGACGACTTCCTGCCGAAGCGCGCGTCCCGGCTGATCCTGGACGTCTCGTTCGAGGAGCCGGCCGCCGGCGCGTTCGTCGCGCTCGGCCGGCCGCATACACACGACTACACCGCGCTCGCGGTCTCCGCCGCCGTGGACAAGGCCGACGGCTCGATCCGCCTGGCCGCGACCGGAGTCGCCGGTTTCGGCGTCCGGCTCCCGTCCGCCGAGGCCGCCGCCAATGATCCCGAGGCCGCCGGCAAGGCCGCCCTGAACGATGTCACGCTCCACGACGACGCGCTCGCATCCGCCTGGTACCGCGAGCGCACGCTGCCCGTGCTCGTCCGCCGTGCTCTCGATGGACTGGAGGACTCCGTATGAACCTGACCGTCAACGGCGTCGAGCGCGAGGTCGAGAGCGCTCCGCTGACCCCGCTCCTGTTCGTGCTGCGCGACGAGCTCGAGGTCGAGAGCCCGAAGGCCGGCTGCCAGCAGGGCGGCTGCGGCGCGTGCACCGTGCTCGTCGACGGCGAGCCGCGACGCTCGTGCCTGACGCCGGTCGTGGCTGTCGAGGGCGCTTCGATCACCACCGTCGAGGGGCTCGGCTCCCCCGACGGCCTCGCGCCGCTGCAGCAGGCGTTCACGCATCACTACGCCGCGCAGTGCGGCTTCTGCACGTGCGGGATGATCATGGCCGCGCAGGCCTACATCGACCACGGCGGCACCGAGGACCGGGAAGCCATCCAGCACGCACTCGGCGGCCACGTCTGCCGCTGCACCGGTTACGTGAAGATCGTCGATGCGATCGCCGCCGTGGCGCGCGGCGACGAGTTCGATATGTCGATCACGGCCGAGAGCCACGACACGACAAACGTGGGAGGCGCCTCATGAAGGCCGTCGGCGCACGACTCCCGCGTTACGACGGGATCGGGCACGTCACCGGGAGGACGGTGTACGTGGACGACGTGCGCGTCCCCGGCGCGCTCTGGGTCAAGGCGCTCCGCTCGCCGTCGCACCACGCAAGGATCGTGAAGCTCGACACCGCTGCGGCGGAGGCCATGAAGGGCGTCCACGTGGTGACCCACAAGGACGTGCCCCTCAACGTGTACGGGCACCTCTCCGCGCTCGGGATCCCGGGCGACGAGCCGCTGCTCGCCGAGGACGAGGTCCGGTACCTGGGCCAGCCCATCGCTGTGGTCGCGGCCGAGAGCGAGGAGCTTGCGACCGCCGCGGTCGAGGCGATGGTGCTCGAGCTCGAGGAGCGCCCCGCGCTGTTCGACATCCGCAAGGCGTTCGACGCCGATGCGCCGCAGATCCACCACTGGGGCAACTGGTACCCGCACTTCGAGGGCGAGATGGATCGCCGCCAGATCCGCAAGGGCGACATCGACGCAGCCTTCGACGCGGCCGACCACATCGTCCAGGGTGTCTACCGCCCCGCGGCGATCGAGCACGTGCCGCTCGAGACGCAGGTCTGCCAGGTGGTGCCGGAGCCGAGCGGGCGCCTGACGATCTACTCCTGCACGCAGGCGCTGTACTTCTCGATGGGCGTCGTCTCGGCGCACCTCCAGCAGCCGCTGAACAAGTTCAAGTTCGTCGGCGGCACGGTCGGCGGCGGCTTCGGAGGCAAGGTCGACACGGCCACCGAGACGATGTGCGCGCTGCTGGCGCTGAAGTCCGGGAAGCCGACACGCTGGCGCTGGACGCGCGAGGAGGAGTTCCTCTGCTCGTCGACCCGCGCGCCGTGGCACATGGAGATCGCGGACGCGGTCACGAAGGACGGCTGGATCCTCGGCCGCAAGATGCTGACGCTGCACGACTCGGGCGCCTACGCGCGCTTCTCGCCCTACGGGCTCACGAAGCACAGCTTCCATCACACGGGCGCCTACACGATCCCGAACCTGCACTTCGACGGCTACGTGGTGTTCACGAACCGCGTGCCGACGACGGCGATGCGCGGGTTCGGCGTCACGTCGGTCTCGTTTGCGACGGAGACGCATCTGTCGCGGATCGCGATGCTGCTCGGGATCGATCCGTTCGAGCTGCGCCTCAAGAACGCGAACCGGATCGGGGACACGTCTCCGAACGGCATCGTCTACACCGACCCGTCCACCGTCCCGACGATCCAGGCGATCGCGGACTCGATCGGGCACGAGCTTCCCGGCGAGTACCGCGCGATGACGCCGGGACAGCGTGAGGGCTCGCTGCTACCCGAGCACCTCGTCGGCCAGCTCAAGAATCCGGAGGATCACTGATGGCTGTCCACAAGGGCCGCGGCTTCTCGGCGATCGAGTACCCGACCGGCATGAACCAGAACGGCGACCCGTCGCAGGCGTGGATCAAGATCAAGCCGGACGGGCGCGTCGACGTCTTCGCGGGCACCTCCGACATCGGCAACGGCTCGAAGACGATCCAGTCGCAGATCGTGGCCGAGACGCTCGGGATTCCGTACGAGTGGGTCACTTACGACAACTCGAACACCGACTCCTCGCCGGTCTGCACCGGCACCTTCGCCTCGCGGGCCACGTTCGTTGCAGGCATGGCCGTGAAGAAGGCGGCCGAGAAGGTGCGCGAGCGGATCCTCGAGATCGCCTCGAAGGAGCTCGAGATCGACCCGGCCGACCTGGAAATCGTCGACGGCGAGGTGATAGCGAAGGGCTCCCCGCAGAAGAAGATCTCCGTTCCGGACGTGGCCGCAGCGGCGACCTGGACATACGGCGAGCTGCTCACCGGCACCGGCGCGCAGCTGAAGGAGTACGCCGCGATCGTCGACCCCGCGTCTGGACGCGTCGACCTGCCGCCGCACTCGGCGATCTCGTACGCGGCCTGCGCGGCCGAGGTCGAGGTCGACGACGAGACGGGCGAGGTGACCGTGACGCGGATCGTCTCGTGCTACGACGTCGGCCGCGCGATCAATCCGACCCTCGTCGAGGGCCAGATCGAGGGCGGCGCGATCCAGGGGCTCGGGCTCGGCGTGCTGGAGAACAGCTACCCGTACTACCCGAGCGTCGAGCACCGCGGCGGCCAGTTCGGCTCGTACCTCGCGCCGGGGATGGAGGACCTCCCGCAGATGGAGACGCTGATCATCGAGAACCCGTCGGCCGACGGTCCGTACGGCGCGAAGGGGATCGGCGAGATGGCGAACAACCCGCAGCCGCCGGCGATCGCCTCGGCGGTCTACGAAGCGGTCGGCGTCTGGGTCACCGAGCTCCCGATCACACCCGAGCGTGTGCTGCGGGCGCTCGAGGCGAAGGCCGAGCCGCGCCGCGAGGGCAAGCTGATCGCCTTCGACGACGAGCTGTCGGTCAACACCGTCGGCACCGGGCTCAAGTTCGAGACGGCCTCTTGAGTGCGTTTCGGAGCTGGAACGGCGTCGAGCTCTTCTCGCTCTATCCGGGCGTGACGCTGCACGCGATCGGCGGCGACCAGGCCCTGATCTGCCGGGTGCAATACGAGCCCGGCACGACCGTTCCCCGTCACAGCCACGCCTCGACCGAGCAGGTGATGCTGATCACGGACGGCTCGCTGGTGATGACGATCGGCGACGAGATGAAGGAGATGGTCGCCGGCGATGTGGCCGTGGTGAATCGCGGCATCGAGCACGAGCTTTTTTCCGAGCATGGGTGCAGCTTCATCGAGGCGCTCGCGCCGCCGCCGCTCGACCATGTGCCGGACAGGGAGCGCGACCTCGTGCTCGGCGACCTGGCCGGCTCGCTCCACGTCGATACCTGAGAAAGGAGCCGCATGCCGCTGATCGAGGTCAAGCTGTTCGACTACCGCGTCACGCCCGAGGTGAGCGCCGCGCTGATCGAGAAGCTCACCGACGCGCTCTGCGAAGCGACGCATCCGGATCTGCGCAGCCACACGTGGGTGATCGTCGAGGGCCACTCGCCTAAGAACTGGGGCGTCGGCGGCAAGCCGTGGCCGGTAGACGAGATGCCGCCCGGCCCCGCCTAGCCCGCCGTCGGGTGTAACAACGGCACGAGCGGCAGCCAGTCCGAGCGGAGAACCTCGACGAGTGTCGGCGGCGTGATCACCGTCACGGGGCCCGAGCCGCGCGGCGATCGCTCCGTGTAGCCGCCGGGTGTCCATCGCAGGAGCTGCTCCCCGCGCACGAGCCATGGCGCGCCGTCCCGTAGGACGAAGGCGCCGTCGGGCAGGTCGCCGAGCTCCGTCTCGCCGTAGCACCGCAACCGCTCCGCGTGGAGCTGCGTGTCGATCGCGTCGGCGCTGCTCCAGCCGGTGAGTCCCAGAGCTCGGTCGTAGTCGGCGCGTCGGCAGAGCGCGCAGGGCCGGTGCCCCGCGGCGAAGGCAGTCGCCTCGTCGAGGAAGAACAGCTCCGTGAAGCGTCCCGGCTGCAGCAGCGGCGCACGGTGCCAGCCCTTGAACTCGCGCCGACATGCGATCCAGCGCTTGCCGCTGAACCGCCGCCGGATCCGGCCCGAAGAGTCGTGCAGGCAGCCGCGGTTCCCGTAGACGAGCCCGCGCGCCGGGTCGGCGATCAGCTCGCCGAGCGGCGTGACGCGGTTTTGCAGCGGCACCTCAGCGGTGCTCGGTCGCGAGTCGCGCGCCGAATCCGATCAGGACGAAACCGGTCACACCCTCGACCACGCGCTGCACGCGCGGACGCCGCAGGACGTCGCCGGCCTTCGCGACGACCAGGCTGTAGGAGACGAGCCAGGCCAGCGTCATCACGCAGAACACGAGCCCGAGCCCGAGCAGCGCCGCGAACGATGACGAGCCGCCCGGCACGAACTGCGGCAGGAAGCTCGTGAAGAAGACCGCGATCTTCGGATTGCCGAGGTTGCTGAGCAGCCCTTGCCTGTACGCGTGTCGTGGCCTCCCGGCCGCCCGGCGCGGTGCCTCGGGCCCGCCCGGACGCCATGCCGCACGCAGGGCCTGCACGCCGAGAAACACGAGGTACGCGACACCGACCGCCTTCAGCGCCAGGAACGCGGGCTCAGACGCGCGGATCAGCGCGGCGACGCCGATGCTCGAGGCAAGCGTCCAGATCAGGAGCCCGCTGACCCCGCCGAGCGAGGTGAGAATCCCGGCCCTCGTCCCACCGCGCAACGCGTTCCGCGCCACCAGGGCCATGTCCGGGCCGGGCGCGACGATCAGCAGTGCCGACAGGACGAAGAATGACGTCAGGTGCACGGTCAGCGCAGATTACAGCCAGTCTTCGGCGTCGGTCTCCGCCATGCCGACGAGCTTCCCGCGTCGCCACCAGAGGCCCGAGAGCGCGAACAGCACGAACAGCAGGCCGCTCGCATAGCCGAAGGCGACCGTGAGCCAGAGCAGGAAGCCTCCGACGAGAAGCAGCGAGCGCGCGACCGGGTCGGCCCAAGCGGCGGCGAGCTCGCTGCGAGGCCGCAGGTGCCGGCCGGCGCGCGGCGTTTCCGGCTCCTCCGCCGCGCCGACGACGATGGGCTGTGATGGCGCGGCGGGAGGGATGTACCGAGGCGCTGGCGGCGGAGGCGGGGCCGCGGTCACGTTCTCGACTGGACGTGTGAAGAACGTCCCGAGCGCCGGCTCCCTCGGCATGTACCCGTTCGAGCCGGGCTGCCAGGTCACCGGATCGAAGCCGAAGATCTTCATCAGCGGGTCTCCGTCGTCGGGCTCGTCCGGCGGATAGGCCCAGACCTTCTCCGAGTCGCCGGCACGCGTCTCGTAGATTGCGAGGCTCGCGGTGCCCGTCCGCTCGGGGTCCTCGCGACCGAGCCACTCGACCGCGAACTCGACGGCCTCCATGAAGTCACCGATCCCGGCGGCCAACTCCGTGGGCTCCCCGCCCTCTGGCAGGAGTCGCACCGCAAAGCTTCGTTCGGACTGCCAGGCCGCATGGCGCGTTTCATCAGCCATGCTCATTCCCCTCTCTCAATTCACCTTGTCGGCCGGACGCGGATTCCGCTGGTCACTCGTTGGGATGATTGGGCGTGAAGCCGGCGGCGCCGATCCCGATTCCGTGGAGCCGGTCGAGTTCGGCAGTGGTCTCCGCTCGCACATCGCGCGCGAGCCCGAGCCCGAGCTTGCCAGGGCGCCGCTCGGCCCTGCAGGGAAGCCAGCGCCGCCGCCGTCGCCCCCGCCCCCAGCGGCATCCTCCGAGTGGGTGCGCGACCTGCTGCGGACGCGCGCCGGTGAGCACGCCGAGCGCATCTGGACGGTCTTCGACGAGGCGCTGCGTGCGACCGGCGCCGACGGCAAGCCGGATCACCAGCTTCGGCTCCAGGCCGCGCGGGCGCTGCTGGCGGAGATCTACGGCCCGCCGAGCGCCGAGCGGGCCGAGCAGCCGGCCGACGAGCTGGCGCGGTACCGCCGCGCGAAGGAGACCGGCTCAGGCTGAGTTCTCGACCAGCACGGGGATCTCGACGTACTCGATCCTCGGAGCGACGCCGTAGAGCCCGGTCACCCTCTCGGTGAGCTCCGGCGTGAAGAACGCCTCGGCCGCCTCGAGCGACTCCCACACGTAGAAGTTGACCGCCGCGTTCTGCTCCTCGCTGATCGTGAAGGCCTTGCTGTGTAGGCCGGGCATCCCCTCGAACCGCTCGCGCGCGCCCTCGGCGATCGCGGTCACGGCCGCCGGGTCGATCTCCTCGTGGTACGGGAAGGTCACGATCACTCCGATCATCCTGGGGCTCCTTTCGGTCGGTCGCGCAGAGAGGATTCTGTCTCACCGGCGAGCACTGCGGCACGCCATGCGGCGAGGATCGCAGGGAGCGCGTGCGGCGGCGCCAGCTCGGCGGGCAGGTCGTCGGGCGCGAACCAGCGCACCTCCGCGACCTCGGCCGGATCGAAGGCGAACGGCGAGTCGGCGAGCGGTCGCGCGTGGTAGTAGGTGACCGCGATCGAGACCTCGGTGTCCTCGCCGACGATGTCGTCTTCGTCGTAGCTCGAGACCCAGGTGCCGAGGTGCCCGGTCAGCTCAACCTCGAGGCCCGTCTCCTCGAAGGCCTCGCGCACGGTGGCGTCGATCGGATGCTCGGCGTGCTCGCAGAAGCCGGAGGGCGCACACCAGCGACCCTGCCACGGCGCATGGGCGCGCCTGACGAGCAGCAGCTCGCCGCTCTCGCGCGTGACGAGAGCCGCCCCGCAGGGCTTCGGGTTCCGCCAGTGGCTCGTGCCGCAAGCGCTGCAGGTGACGGGCGCCGCGTGGGGCAGAGGCGCGCCGCAGTGCGAGCAGTGCGTCACGCGCTCGCGACCAGGCGGTAGTGCTCGACCGTCGGGAACGGGTCGTAGAAGTGGTGGAGCAGGCGGCTCCACTCCGCGTAGCCCTCGGAGTTCCGGAACCCGTCGGTGTGATCCTCGAGCCGCTCCCACGAGACGAGCAGCAGGTACCGGCTCGGCCGCTCTATGCACCGCTGGAGCTGCAGCGAGTCGAAGCCGGGCATCGAGGCGATGATCGCCTTCGCCTCGGCGAACGCCAGCTCGAACTCCTCCTCACGGCCCGGCCTCACCTCGAGTGTCGCCTCCTCGGTGATCACGTCAGCTCGCGCATCAGCTCGAACTCCGGCTCGTAGACGTGCGCGGACTTGGCGTGGAGCACGAGCCGGCCGATGGGGATTTCCAAAGCGTTCGCGACTTCGTGCTGGAGGCGTGCGAGTTCGACGAGGTTGCCGTAGGCCTTCTTCCCGAAGTCCAGCGAGTGCGAGTAGACGACGAGCTCGAGCGGCCCGTCGACGCGCCAGAAGTCGAGCAGCGAGACGCACGGGACGTAGCTCGAGTCGCTCAGCGGCTGGAGCGTCGTGATCGTGGCCGAGCGGGTCGCCGCATCGTCGCGGAGCCGCTCGATGACCCACGCGACCTGGTCGAGCCCCTCGTAGTCCCGTAGGCGCCGCGCGTACGAGCGCGCGCCGCCGAGCTCGGCGACGTCGTCCGGCTCCGTGAAGTTGCGCTCCATCCACTCGAGCCAGTCGGGATCGGCCAGCTCTGCGATCACCTCGTCGTCCGGATCGGGCTCGGCGACCACGAGCGTGAGCAGCGCGAGCTCCTTCGTCGGGATTCCTTCGTAGCTCTCGTCGGCGCCCCGCGCGAGGATCTGCCGGCTCACCTCGAGCCAGCCGAGCCCGAGCGTCCGCTCTTCGATCAGCTCCACAGCGGCCGAATGATACGTTCGGGTCATGCTCAAGCGACAACTCGGTAGCAGCGACCTGATCGTGTCGGAGATCTGTCTCGGCTCGTGGCTCACCTACGGCGGCGGCGTCGCCCGCGACCAGGCGAAGGCCTGCGTCGACAAGGCCTTCGAGGTCGGCATCGACTTCATCGACACCGCCAACGTCTACGCGAAGGGAGCGGCGGAGTCGTTCCTCGGCGAGGTTCTGGCCGACCGGCCGCGCGACTCCTATGTCCTCGCCACGAAGCTGTACTTCCCGATGAGCGACACCGACAAGGGGCTCTCGCGCGAGCAGGTCTTCAAGCAGATCGACCTCTCGCTGGAGCGCCTGCGCACCGACTACGTCGATCTCTACCAGTGCCACCGCTACGACTGGGACACGCCGCTCGAGGAGACGATGGAGGCGCTCACCGAGGTCGTCCGACAGGGCAAGGCGCGCTACCTCGGCTTCAGCGAGTGGCCCGCGGAGAAGGTGAAGGAGGCGCTCGCGCTGCCCGGCGTCGAGAAGTTCGTCTCGAGCCAGCCGCAGTACTCGCTGCTGCATCGCGGCCCGGAGCGCGAGATCATTCCGCTCTGCGCCGCGAACGGGATCTCGCAGATCGTGTTCTCGCCGCTCGCGCAAGGCGTCCTGAGCGGCAAGTACAAGCCGGGCGAGCCGCCGCCGGAGGACAGCCGCATGAGCTCCGAGCAGATGAACATCTTCATGCGCGGCGGCCGCTACGGCGACGTCCTCCTCGGCCGTGTCCAGCAGCTCCGGCCGATCGCTGACGAGCTCGGGCTCACGCTCGCGCAGCTCTCGCTCGCCTGGGTGCTGCGAGAGCCGAACGTCGCCGCTCCGATCATCGGCGCGAGCCGGCCCGAGCAGATCGTGGACAACGCCGGCGCGTCGGGCGTCGTCCTCGACCAGGAGACGCTCGACCGGATCGACGGGATCCTCGGCGACAGCGTCTCGTGGGAAGGGCCCGAGTCCTAGCGCCGTGGACGTCACGCGCGTCGACGCGTCGGGGTTCGCGTCCCGCGCGGGCGACTTCCTCGCCGCGCGGGAGGCGGAGCACAACCTGATCCTCGGCCTCTCGGGCCGCGTGCGCCAGAACGCGAACGTCTACGGCGAGCGGTCGCCGTACCTCGCCGTCGTCGAGGACGAGGGCCGCGTCATCACCGCCGCGCTTTGCACGCCTCCGTTCCCGCTCGTCCTGTCGGAGTGCGAGGACACGGCCTGCTACGCCGCCCTCGCCGCCGATGCGCTCAACGCACTCGGCGGCCTGTCCGGCGTGTCGGGGCCGGCCGGCTCCGTGGGCGAGTTCGTCGCTGCATGGGCCTCGCTGACCGGCGACCGGGCGCGCAGGTCGGTCTCGATGCGGGTCTACGAGGCGCGCGAGGTTGTGGAGCCGCGGCCGGTCGACGGCGAGATGCGCGACGCCGGCCCGCAAGACCGCGAGCTCGTGCGCGATTGGCTCGAGGCGTTCGTCGCCGAGGCGTCGCCGGACGACAGCCACGAGGACGCCGGCGAGTGGATCGATCGCAACGCCGAGGATCCCGACGGCAGGCTCGTCCTCTGGGAGGACGGTGCCACGGTCTCGCTCGCCGCCTGCGGCGGCGCCACCCCGCGTGGGATCCGGATCGGCCCCGTCTACACGCCGCCCGAGCTGCGTGGCCGCGGCTACGCGAGCGCGGTCACGGCCGCCCTGACCCGCGAGCTGCTCGCCGGCGGCCGCGACTTCTGCTTCCTTTTCACCGACCTTGCGAATACGACCTCGAACTCGATCTACCAGCGGATCGGCTACCGGCCGGTGACCGACTTCGAGCGCTGGAAGTTCGAGCCGGCCTAGAGCGCCTTCCAGAAGTACGTGGTGTCGCACGGCCGGCCGTCCGGGAAGAGCGCGAAGCCGGGAACCACGCCGACGACCGTCCAGCCCGTCCGCTCGTAGAGGCGCGCAGCGTCTCCGTCGCTGACCGCATCGAGGACGAGCAGCGTCTTGCCCTCCGCGCGGGCCTCCGCCTCGGCCCGCTCCATCAGCAGCTGCGCGATGCCGCGCCGGCGTGCCGAGCTGTGGACGAGGAGCTTCGCGATCTCGCCGCGGTGCGGCTGGTTCGGCGGCAGCGAGAGGATCACCTGCACCGTCCCGACCAGCTCGCCCTCCGCGAAGGCGGCCAGAATCAACCGCCGTCCCTGTCCGGCATCGACGGCCCAGGCCTCGAACTCGGCGCGCGCGTCCTTGTGCGAGAACGGCGCCATGAAGCTCACCGATGCGCCGCCGGCCACGCAGTCCTGGAGGACCGCCGCGAGCGCGTCGAGCTGCGCATGCGCCTCGACAGCGTCGAGCCGCCGGATCTCGATCTCGCCCATTGCGGTCATTCTCGCAGCGGTTTAGCCTGTACGGCATGTCTCCGATCACGCATGTCGGCAGAGTCATGGTTCCGGTGGCCGACCAGGATGCGGGGATCGCGTTCTACACCGGCACGCTCGGCTTCACGCTTGCCGCCGACGTCCCGTTCGGCGAGGGCGAGCGCTGGGTCGAGGTCGCGCCGCCGGACGGCGGGACGTCCCTCGCGCTCGTCCCGGCGCGCGGCGAGTCCCAGCCGGGCCGAATGACCGGCATCGCCCTCGCGACGACCGACGCCCGCGCCGTCTACGACGAGCTCGTGGCGAAGGGAGTGGACGTCGACGCGGAGCTGATGGGCGGCGACGGCACGGTGCCGCTGCTGTTCTTCTTCCGCGACCAGGACGCGAACTCGCTGATGGTCGTCGAGAGCATGTGATCGAGGGCTTCCGCTCGCTCCTCGAAGCTCCCTCGCCCTGCGTGCTGACGACATATCGAAAGGACGGCAGCGCCCTCGTCTCGCCGGTGTGGTTCAGATGGCACGACGATGCCTTCGAGGTGGTGATCGCGAAGGGCGACTTCAAGCTCAGCCATCTCGCGGCCAACCCTCGCTGCTCGCTGGTCGTGTTCGAGGCGGTGCGGCCGTTCCGCGGCATCGAGGTGCGCGGCGAGCCTGAGCTCATCGACTGCGACGTCGGGCCGGTGCGCGCGGACATCGCGGGCCGCTACCTCGGCGAGACGGACGGCGCGCGGTTCGCAGCCGAGCGCAGCGCGAAGCCCGGAGTCCTGCTGCGACTCGTTCCCGAGGAGCCGCGCGTCTGGGACCTGTCGGCGATCCTGCCGGGTTAGGGTGACGCGATGACGGCGATCAACGTCTTCACGGCAGAGAACCTGGAAGGCAGGATCGACGTGAGCCGCGCGCTCGGCTCGGACGCGACTCTCATGTTCATCTACGACCTGGCGCCAGGCTCGAGCTCCTGCCCGTACCACTACGAGTACGAGGAGGAGTGGCTGCTCGTCGTCGACGGCGTGATCGCGGTGCGCACACCCGAGGGGGAGCTCGCCCTCACGCGCGGCGATCTCGTGCGCTTCCCGGCCGGTCCGGCGGGAGCGCACAAGATCATGAACCGCAGCGAGTCACCGGCGAGAACGATGCTCTTCTCGAGAGCGGGCGTGCCGGCCGTCTCCGTCTATCCCGACAGCGACAAGATCGGCGTGTTCCCCGGTGACGAGGCGAACGACCTGATCTTTGAGCGCGGCACCGCGGTGCCGTGGTCGCACGGCGAGGACGGCTGGAACCAGGTCGACTGACCTACGCGGCCCGGTCGAGTGCGACTTCCTCGCCTTCCCTGGCCAGGGCCGCCGCGGGACGCGCCGGCCGGATGAGCACCGCGACGAGGACGACGCCGAAGAGCAGCAGTCCCCCCATCGCATAGAGCGCGGTCTGGAAGCCGTGATCGAGCGCGACCGGAGTCGATGCGAGGCCGCCGTGACCGCGCACGTAAGAGGTCGTCGAGGCGGCGGCGATCGCGCTCATGGCCGCGACGCCGACCGCGCCGCCGATCTGGCGGCTGGTGTTGATCAGGCCCGACGCGATGCCCGCGTCCGAGCGATCGACCCCGGTCAGGCCCGCGATCGTCACCGGCACGAACGAGAAGCCCAGGCCCGCGCCGCCCAGCACGAACGCCGGGAAGAGATCCCAGAAGTACTGGCCGTGGACGGGCAGCCGGTGAGCAGGATCGCAATCGAGACGATCGAGAGCGAGCAGCCCGGTGATGAGCGTCGGCCGAATCGCCGACCCGACCGACGACGACCTGGGCGACGTTCGACATCACGACGACCGTCAGCGCGAAAGCGCTGAACGCGACGCCGCTCTGAACGGCGGAGTAGTGGAGGACGTCCTGCAGGTACAGCGTCAGCAGGAAGAACTCGCCGAAGGTCACCGCGCCGACGATCGCCATCGCGCCGTTCGCCGCCGAGAGCGTCCGCGAGCGGAAGATTCGAAGCGGCAGCAGCGGCGACGGCGACCGCAGCTCGATCGCGATGAACGAGCCGACGAGCGCCACGAGAGATCGCGAGCAGGCCGATCGTCGAGCTCGAGCCCCAGCCGTCGCTTGTCGCGCGCGTCATGGCGTAGACGAGCAGCATCAGGCCGGACGTGATCGACACCGCGCCGGCGAGATCGAGATGCCGGTGCGCGGCATCGGCACGGCTCTCGCGAAGCAGCAGCGGCGTGACGGCGATCGCCGCGACGGCGACCGGGACGTTGATGAAGAAGATCCAGGACCAGTTCAGGTAGGAGGTGAGCAGCCCGCCGAGCAGAACTCCGGCAGCTGCGCCGCTTCCCGAGGCCGCGCCGTAGATGCCGAGCGCGACGATTGCGGTCGCGTCCCTCGGCGAACGTCGTCATCAGCAGCGACAGCGCCGCCGGTGCGAGCAGTGCACCGCCGAGCCCCTGCAGGGCGCGGAAGGCGATCAGCGAGCCCTCGGACCAGGCGAGTCCGCAGAGCAGCGAGCTCAGCGAGAACAGAGCGAGGCCGGCGATGAAGAGCCGCCTGCGACCGAGCAGGTCGGCGAGCCGGCCGCCCAGCAGCAGGAACGCCGCCGAAGATGATCGCGTAGGCCGAGATCACCCACTGCAGGTCAGTCGTCGTGAAGCCGAGGTCGGACTTGATCGACGGGAGCGCGACGTTCACGATGGCAGCGTCGAGAATCACCATGAATTGCGCCGTCACGATCAGTGCGAGGGCGAACCAGCGCCTATTCGTACTGTTGATCTTGCTTCCCACTACGTTGTTCCTCCCAATCGTTGTTCGCAACAACAATATAGCGCAACAACGCTTTGGCTCGCTACTCTATTTTCGATGACCCTCATAGAGCCTGAAACTCCCAACTCGCCTCCGCGATTCCCGGAGGAGCTCATCGCCTCGTCCGCGTTCCTGCTCAAGCGCCTCGGCATGCTGGCGAAGGAGCAGTCGATCGGGGCCTACACGGGCACCGGCCTCGCGCCGTATCACCACGCGGTGCTGGTCGCGCTGAACGAGAGCTCGCACGACACGCAGGGCGCGATCGCCGACGCGCTCGGCTATGACCGCGGCCTGCTCGTCGGCCTGCTCGACGAGCTCGAGGAGCAGGGCCTCGTCCAGCGCCACCGCGACCCGAGCGACCGCCGGCGCCACATCGTCGAGCTCACGCCCGAGGGCAAGCGCACGCTCGGCCGCCTGCGCACGCTCTCGCGCCGGATCGAGAACGAGCTCCTCGCGCCGCTGGACGAGCAGGAGCGGCTACAGCTCCACGCGCTCTTGCTGCGCCTCGCGGAGACGCACTTGCCGCGCTGCGGCCGGAGCTAGTCCGCTTCTTCGCACTCCAGGCAGACCCATTCGTCAACGGATGCCTCGTGCGCGCTGAGCACGCCCGGCACCATGGTCACCCCGCAGGCGGGGCAGATGGGCGGGCGGTCGTCATCCATGCACGAAGTATGGATGCGCGGTCGGGTCGTAGGTACGCGCCTCTGATCACCGTCCAGGCGCGGATGCGGAACTCGTCCAGTCCCGCCGCGACGAACGCGGCGATCCGGCGCTCGGTCTGCTCACGGTCGTCCATGCGGTTGTCGAGCGGATTCCAGAGGAACGAGGGCACGTCGTACTCGCGCTCGGCGAGGTACGGCTTTGGATCGATCGCCACGAAGCGGTCGCCGTCGCGAAGGATGTTGTGATGGTGGAAGTCCCCGTGTACGAGCCAGTCCGGCTGGGGATCGAGCGTCGCGAGCAGCTCTCGAGCGAGCGGAACGAGCTCACCGCCCTCGCGCTCCGCCTGATCGAGCCACCGCGACACCTCCGGAGCGACCGGTCGGAACGGCGCTCTCGCAGGTCGCCAGAGCCGGGACGCGACGCCGACCGCGATCGCCGTCGCCTCGTCCTCCGGCACCGCGGAGAGATCGGTCCCCGGCAAGGCGCGCTGCTCGAGCAGCGCGCGACCCGACCGCCGTAGAAGCCGGATCGCTCCGTCGCCGTTCCAGAGCTCGAGCGCGTCGCCCTCGTGCAGCGACTCGTCGTCTCCCTCCCACGGAACCTTCACCACAACCGCGCCGGCCGGGGCAACATAGGAGACGTTCGAGAACGCGAACGGCTCCTCGAGCTCGAGTCCCCACTCTCGTGCCGCAGCCAACGCGGTCGTCCTCGCGGCGCTCAGATCGAAGCGTTCGTCACCCGCGCCTTCCACTGCGCAGCACGGTACAGAAGGGCCGAGGTTAGAACACGAACGGCACGAGCATCCTCGTCGAGCGCTTGTATTCCGGGTAGTCGTCCGGGAACTGGTCGGTCAGGTAGCGCTCCTCGACCGTGGCGCTGTAGACGAAGTAGGCGCCCGTCAGGGCCACGGCGATCAGCCACTGCCAGCTCAGGGCGACCGCGGTGCCTGCGCCCGCGAGCAGGATGCCCGAGTAGATCGGGTGGCGGACCAGGTGGTAGGGGCCGCCGGTCACCAGCTCTGGTTCGTCTTTCTGAGTCATCGGGGCGCCCCAGTTGCGCCCGATGTGTACGCGGGCCCAGATCGCGAGCCCCAGTCCCAGGGTGAAGAGGACGAGTCCGATGCCGGCGCGCCACGGATCGGTGGCGAGGCCGTGGCCCCGAAACGCTCCGAGACGAATCAGGAGGACCACGGCGACAGCGAGCACGGCCCGAATACGGAGCTCGCGTGACCACTGCACACGGCCCCTCTTCGTCCAAAAGGCTGCCACGAGCCAGTACAGCCAGAACACCGCCCAGCCGACGGCGAACACGAGCTCGACCGCTGTCATCGCGACTCATACTTCCATGCCCTGGGAAGGTAATGAGTCGTACCCGGCGCAAATACTCTTGCAGCTCGAGCGGATACTGGCGCAGGCTCAGGGACCTGGGGCTTTGGGGTCGGTGGCCGGGTTGTAAGGTGTGGTATGGCTGTCGCGTTGACCGACGCCGATGTCGCCGGCATGCTCGAGGTTCTCCACGAAGCCGCGGCTGTGGATGGGCCGGATGCGTTCACCGAGCCGGTTATCGATGCGCTCACACGGCTGCTGCCGGTCGACGGCGGGCACTGCTGCAACCTGTTCGTCCATCCGGATCCGCGAGTCCCGGCCGACCAGCTGAGGACAGTCGACTTCCGGTTCATCGGCGCCGAATGGATCCGCCCGGGGCCGGTCTTCTGGATACAGGAGCACACGGAGGCGTTCCGGCTCTACGGCCGTGAAGAGGAGTTATGCCAGCCGACGCCCGAGCTCGTGCTGCGAGCGGTGCGTGAAAACGATCTTCTTTCCTACCGGGAGCTGCGCAAGCGGAAGACCTATTGGCTGATCGACCGGCACTTCGGCACCGACAGCCTCGCGCTCTGGCTGCCGGCACCCGAGAAAGGCGGCCTGCGGCGCTACAACTTCACCACGCTGGAGGGCAGGATCCCCGACCGGTATGTGCAGATACTGCAGCTGCTCGCGCCACACTTCCACCGTCTCTACCAGCGCGCCGCCGCGCGCCGTGCCTCGTCCGAGACCCGTTCACCGCTGACACCGCGCGAGCGCGAGATTCTGACGCTCGTCGCCGCCGGCAAGGCGAACAAGGAGATTGCGCGGGAGCTCTGGCTGTCGCCGCACACCGTCCGCTCGCACCTCGAGCACGTCTTCGAGAAGCTTGAAGTGAGAAGCCGCTCTGCGGCGGTCGCACGGGCGTTCGGCGACCCGGCCGCCGCCCGCCGTCTCGGCTGAAAGATCCGACGAACGTCCGATACCCGTGCCGGCCTGACCCGCCGACGATGCTCGGGTGCTCCGAAGCGCACTCATGGTCATCGCCTTCGTCGGCCTCGGTGTCGCCGCCGCGCCTGGCTTCGCTGCACCGCAGGCGACAGTGTTCTCGGAGAGGGTGGGTCACATCTGTGCGGGCGCGGTCTTGTTCGAGGACAGCCACACGATCGGCACCCGCGCTGGCGCGGTCGCCGTCTCTCGCGACATCCGAGAGACGGGCACGCGCCGGCTTCGCCGTGTCGCCGCCGTGCCCGAACCGAAATCGCAGGCTGCAACGATCCGGCGCTGGCTGCTGGTCGAACGACGTCTCGTCGCCGTTTACGCCCGTGACTACCTGCTGATCTGGGATCTGATCGAGGAGTGGAACAGCCCAGCGGCGCGCGCGCGTATACCCGCCCGACTCCACGCGCTCACGCACGACCCAGATGCACTCAAGCGTCAGGCTGACGCCTACGAGCGGCGGCTGTCCGTTCCCGACTGCACCGGCGGCGGCTCGTGATACACGATTGCCCGGGCCGAGTCCTCGCTACTCGCTCAGGCTCTGCCTTCGTAGCGCGCTTGCTCCTCGGCCGTGCGCTCGGCCGTCGGCACGGCCTCCAGGCGTTCGTCCGGGATCGGCTCGCCGCTTTCGATCGACAGGCCGTACGTCCCCGCCGAAAGCCTTGCCTCGGCGCGCTCCACGGCTGCGAGTTGCTCGCGCAGGTCGTCCGCGAGACCCTCGTCGAGCTCGGCTTCGAACACGTCGCTCGCCTTGTCGGCCGGGTCGGTCGTCGTCGGGTCGTCGTCCGGCTCAGCGGCGCGGGCGCTGAGGTCCCGCGTGATCCGCTCGCGCTCGAGCGCGAGAAGTTCGGTCGCGCGTTCAGAGTCCATGCGCCGAGCCTATCGCGCTAGGGGAGCATCGTGTCGTCGTGCTCCTTGCGATGCTCCTTGCGCCACTGCTCCTGGTAGCGCTCGGACTCCTCGAACTCCTGCTCGACGAGATCGCGGTCGGCCTGGGTCTCGGTCGCGGGATGCTCGCCGACCTCGTCCTTCTTGCGCATCCGGCTGGCCGCGATCACCAGGATCGGCACGGCCACGACTGCGACGATGAGCCATGGAATCATGGCGCCACCTTACTCCTCTCGAGGATCGGAACGACCCCTACTGCGAGGAGAGCACGGTCGCGAGGCGGGCGGCCAGCGGTTGCTCCTCGAGCGAGACCGGCCGCCGCCGCGCCTCCAGCACGGCCCAGCCGGATGCTTCTCGCAGTGCGCGGTCGATCAGCTCCCGAACCTGGTCCTCCTCTGCCGCCGGTGCGACGAAGAGCGTGCGGAACGACGCGGTCGTGCCGGAGGTCTCGACGCTGCTGTTGTGGGGCCAGCGGCACGGTCCCTCGTGCTCCCACTGATCGCAGAGCGCGATGGTGACCGCCGCTCCGGGCGCCGCCGGGTCGGTGCCATGCTCCAGCCGCAGCTCGGCTTCGTGGACGAATGCCTCATTCAGGCCGGGCGCAGGCTCTTCCACGGCTCCTCGCCCGCCACCTCGACGGCGCCGTAGCCCTCCGGGCCGACGCAAGGGCCGACGACCACGACGATCCGCGAGATGCCGTCGCTGACGTTGAACGACGCGTGCACGACGTCGCGCGCCACGAAGAGCGACTCGCCCGGGCCGAGCACGCGCTTCTCGGTGCCGAGCCACTGCTCGACCTCGCCCTCAAGCACGTACAGCACCTCTTCCTGGCCCGGGTGATAGTGGAAGTCGTGGAAGCCGCCGGGCGCGAATTCGACCTCGCCGACGACGATGTCCTTCGATCCGGTCACATCGGGTCGCGCGACCCACGTCATCCGGCCCCAGTACGGCGTCTCCCATTCCAGGTCGCCACGCGAGAAGAACCGGCCGTCCGCCACCGCTACCCCCTCACCGGGGCGCGCTCGGCGGCCCCGCTCTGGTCTTCCTCCGTCCGCGAGAACCACTCCACGAGGTGGCCGTCGGGATCCTTGACGTAGAACTGGACGAAGCCGTCACCACGCTGGAACGGCCCGGCGAACACCTCGATGCCGTGCGCAGCGAGCCGCTCGCGCGCCTCGTCGAGGTTGTCGACCTGGAGCGCGATGTGCGCCGCGAGCCCGGTCAGCGCGCTCGGGCCCGGCTCCTTCCATCCGGCCTCCTGGGTCGTGTCCTCGGCCAGCAGCAGATGCAGGTCCTGCCCGCCGGCCCGGAACCACGCGCCCTGGAAGGTGAAGTTCCCGGGCCGCTCGAGCTCTTCCATTCCGGCCGCCTCGCCGTAGAATCGGCGCGACCGCTCGAGGTCCGAGACGACCAGGGCAAAGTGCTGGATTCCGAGTAGCACGGCCTGTCGAGCATAAACCGAAGGAGGCGCACATGCCCTGGATCGACGTCAAGCTCTACGACCACCGCGTGAACGAGGAGTCGGTGCCGAAGATCATCGAGGCGCTGACGCAGGCCCTCCACGAGTCGAGCGGCGCCGCGGTCGAGCACATCCAGGTGGTCGTCCAGGGCGTGCCCGCAAAGCACTGGGGCATCGGCGGCAAGCAGGGCGGCTAGACCGCCACCGCGACGAGCTCGAGCTCGACCGCCGGCGCGCCCGGGACCACGGCTCGCGTCTCGCGCGCGTGTAACAACGTCGTGCGGACGATCATCTTGGCGCGGGCGAAGTTGTCGAGTTCGGTCGGCACCGGCTCGACGCGGCGCCCGAGCGCGTAGCCCGCGGCGTTGCGGCCGATCGCCCGGTACGACTCGAGCGAGTAGAGCGGCGACATCCCGAAGAGCTCGAGGTTGTCGAGCGGCTGCAGGTCGGCGCGGTGGATGAGGGCAGTGCCCTTCGATTGGATCCCGACGGCGATGCCGGAGCCGGAAAGCCGCGCCCCGTCGTGGCCGATGAACGCGACGTCGGCGACGCGGCGCACCCGGATCAGGCGGGGCGTCGCGCCCGCTTCGCGAACGCCGTCGAGGATCGCGGCGAGCACGTCGGCGTGGGGCAGGCCGTTGATCGTCTCGCGCAGCTCGTCGCCGAAGGCTGGGCCGACGGCGACGATGACCTCGGCCGGGTCGTCGCCCTTTGCCGCCTCGCCGAGCTCCACGAGGATCGGCGCGCCGCCGTCGGCGCCGGTGCCGAGTTGCGCCGCGTCGATCTCGTGCGGGAGCGCGCGCAGGAGGTCCCAGCGCTCGCCCTCGAGCCGGTAGCCCGTGCCCGGACCGAGGTAGACGTTCGGGTCGTTGACGGCGGAGTGGACGAGCCCGGCCGGGTCGATCACGGCCGAGGTCTGGAGGTAGTCAGCCGCGACGCGCTGGCGCTGCATGCCGACGACCGCCTCGGCGACGTCGGTGAAGCCATGCCGGTCGAGCGCGAGCGCCACGTCCAGTCCGGACACGCCTCGTGCGAGCGCGGCGTCGGCGGCCTCGACGTCGGCGGCGCGGTCCCGGTCGGGCAGGTCGTAGCTGTCGTAGCCGGTGACGGCGGCCTCGACCTCCGCGTCGGTCACCGCGGGGAAGCCGAGCTCGGCGAAGACCGCCTGGACGGCGAGCGCGGCACGCCGGCGCACAGCGGCGACGGTTTCCGGGTCGACCGGCTCGATCCCGCCGTCGACCTGCCAGTCGCGCTGGATCGTGAGCCACTCGTCGAGGTCGTCCGCGTCGTAGTTGCCGCCGCCGAAGGTGTTGTCATGGCGAGGCATCACCGAGTAGCCCGAGGTGACGAAGTCCGTCCCCGGCAGGAACTGGCCCATCAGCTTCGCGGTCTTGCGGATCGAGGAGTGCGAGGCGATCGCGTCGTTGCCGCTCGCGACCTCGAGGTCGAGCCACGCGGCGATCACGTTCTCGGCCAGGATCGCGCGGGTACCCCCGGCGACCGAGAGCACGAGCGCGACGCACGAGATCGAGCCGTTCTGCACTCCCTGCGAGCCGGCGGCGCGCACGACCGAGATGCAGCGCGACTCGAGATAGAGCATCGAGAATCCCTGAGCGTGGCCCATCAGCGCCTCGGAGCCCGTGCCCGAGGTGAAACGCACCTTGACCCCGCGCGATGCATACGCGGCGCCGAGGAACGACTTCGACCACGGCGTGTCGTCGCCGTCGACGAAGACCGGCTCGGTGCCGTAGACCGACAGCGTCTCGGCGTACGTGACGAGGCCGCGGATTGCCAGCTCGAGGTTGCGGCGCTCCTCGACCGCGCACTGGGTCATCACGCCCGGGCGGCCGGTCTGCGAGCCGACAAGGAGCGCGATCGCATTGAGCGGCGCGTAGCGGGCGACGCCGACCGTGGTCTCGACCTCGGCGAAGCCGCGCGCGGCCGCCTCGGCCGAGTCGGCGGCGAGCAGCGCCGGGTTCTCCTTCAGGTTCGTGACGTGGGCCTGGTTCCCGGGCGCGCGGCGGGCGCGGAGCTTCTTCAGCGCGAACATCAACTCGACCGGGTCGAGCATCCCGGCGACGCGCGCGAACTTGGCCGGAGTCAGGCCGCGGGAGAGACGCACGAGCTCCTCGCGCGGGACGTCGACGTCGACCAGCTTGTGGGCCAGCTCCGTGTCCGAAAGAGCCATCGCCTCGGCAGCCACGTCGAGATCGAGCCCGTGCGCGACGAGGAAGCGGTCGATCACGTCGAAGTCGGCCGCGTCCCGCCCGTCCAGGCGCGTGACGACGCCGTTCTCGACCACGAGCTCCGGCTCCGGGTCGGAAGGCCCGTTCGCGGCGACCAGGCCGAGCTCCGGCAGCGGCGAGATGAGCAGCTCGCGGCGGAGCTCCTTCTCGGCCCGTGACGCGAACCGGCCCGACGACTCAGGCAAGGAGCCCCCTGGCGGTATAGGCGACAGCGGCTTCCCGGACGAACGCGGCGGTCTTCCCTGCGCCCCAGTCGTCGAGTCTCGCGGCCCACTCCTCCAGCTCCGAGGCGGAGGAGCGGCCCGGGCGCAACGCCGTGTAGATCTCGAGCAGCTCCTCGTCGGGAACGGAGGCGAGCTCGGCGGCGCGGTCGAGATTGTCTGCGAGCTGCGCGCGTCCCGCTGCGCGCGCGACCTCGGCCTGGAGCCGCAGCGTCGCCGGCGTGGCGCGGATCTCGCCGCCGGTCAGCTCGCCCTCGCGCGCGGCCTCGAGCGTCACCTCGTCGAGCCGCAGCCCGCCGGGCGTCTCGACGAGGTCGGGTCGCTGCGTGCCGAGCGGATAGTCGGTCGCCGGGTCGAAGCTCACGGCCGAAGGTTAGGCTACGAGCCGCCCTTGTCGAACGAAAATCGCTTTTCCGGGCGCATCGCGCTCGTCACCGGAGCCGCCAGTGGGATCGGCGCGGCCGCCGCTCGGCGCCTGCTCGCCGAGGGCGCGACGGTCTTCACGCTCGACCTTCGCGCGGAGGGCCCCGAGGGCGGGGTGGCGCTGGCCGGCGACGTGTCCCAGTCGGCCGATGTCAACGCGGCTGTGGCCGAGGCCGGCGCCGTCGACATCCTCGTGTGCTGCGCCGGGATTCCGGGCCAGTCGCTGAAGACGGTCGATGTGCCGGACGAGGAGTGGAAGCGCGTGCTGGCGATCAACACCGACGGCGTCTTCTTCTGCAACCGCGCCGTGATCCCGGGGATGGTCGAGCGCGGCTACGGCCGGATCGTCAACCTCGCGTCGATCGCCGGCAAGGACGGCAATCCCATGGCCGCCGCGTACTCGGCCTCGAAGGCCGCGGTGATCGGGTTGACAAAGGCGATCGGCAAGGATCTCGCGCGCACCGGCGTCCTCGTCAACTGCATCGCGCCCGCGGTGATCGAGACGCCGATCCTCGACGGGATCACGCAGGAGCACATCGACTACATGGTCGAGCGCATTCCGATGGGGCGCATGGGCACGGCCGAGGAGGTCGCGGCGCTGATCTGCTGGCTTGCGAGTGAGGAGTGCTCGTTCTCGACCGGCGCGACGTACGACGTCTCCGGCGGCAGGGCCGTGTTCTGATGCGACGGGTCCGCGTGCGCGGCCCACAGGGTGTCGAGCACGGAGTGGTGGAGGGCGGAGTGATCGTCACGAGCGGTGGCGCGCGGGTCGAGCCGCTCGATCCGGAGACGCTCGAGCTGCCAGGGCCCTGGGAACTGTTGCTGCCGATCGAGCCGCCCGAGGTGTGGTGCGCGGGCGTGACCTACGAGCGAAGCCGCGACGCGCGCGTTGGCGAATCGGCCGCGAAGGACGTGTACGAGCTGGTCTACGACGCCGACCGGCCCGAGCTCTTCCTCAAGGACGCCGGGCTGCGGAGAACGGTCGGTCCGGGCGCCGCCGTCGGGATCCGCGCCGATTCGGCGTGGAACGTCCCCGAGCCCGAGGTGGGGCTCGTGCTCGGCGAGCGAGGCGCGATCGTCGGGTACACGATCGGCAACGACGTGTCCTCGCGCGACATCGAGGGCGCGAACCCGCTCTATTTGCCGCAGGCGAAGGTCTACGCGGGGGCCTGCTCGCTCGGGCCATGTGTGCTCGTGACCGAGGAGGAGCCGGAGTTCACGATCGAGCTGCGGATCACCGACGCGGAGGGCGGCGAGCTGTTCACCGGCGAGACCTCGACCGAGCGGATGAAGCGCAGCTTTGGCGAGCTCGCGGAGTGGCTCGTCCGCGACAACCCGGTGCCGGCGGGTAGCGTGCTCCTCACCGGGACAGGCCTCGTGCCGCCGGACGACTTCACGCTCGAGCCCGGCCATGTCGTTGCGATCCGGGTGCCCGGGATCGGCACGCTCGTGAACACTGTGGCGGTCGCCACCGATCTGCTCGAAAGGAGCGCTCGATGAAGAACTACATCGCAGGCGAGTGGCACGGGAGCGTCTCGGGCGAGACCTACGAGAAGCACAATCCGTGGCGGCCGAGCCAGGTCACCGGTGAGTACGCCGCGTCCGGGCCGGACGACGCCCGCGCAGCCGTGTCCGCAGCAGCCGAGGCGTTTCCGGGCTGGTCCCGTCTGCCCGCGGCCCAGCGCGCTGCGTTCTTCTTCAAGGCGGCCGACGCGCTCGAGGCCCGCACGGAGCAGATGGCGCAGGACATGACCGCCGAGATGGGCAAGCCGCTCCGCGAGGCGCGCGGCGAGGCGGCGCGCACCGCCGCGATCCTCCGCTTCTCCGGCGGCGAGGCGTATCGCTCCGTCGGCGAGGTCTACGAGCCCTCCGTGCCGAACCAGCGGCTCTACACCGTGCGGCGCCCGATCGGAGTCGTCGGGCTGATCGCGCCGTGGAACTTTCCGGCCGCGATTCCCGTCTGGAAGCTCGCGCCCGCGCTGATCTACGGGAACACCGTCGTGCTGAAGCTCGGCTACGAGGCGCCGCGAACGGGGCTCCACATCGCCGAGTGCTTCGCGGAGGCGGGCCTGCCCGCGGGCGTGCTGAACGTGCTGACCGGGGCCGGATCGAAGGTCGGCGCCGAGCTCGTCTCGAACACCGGCGTGCGCGCGATCTCGTTCACCGGCTCGGTTGCGGTCGGCCGCTCGGTGCGGGCGGAGGCGACGGCGCGGAACTGCCGCGTCCAGCTCGAGCTCGGCGGCCAGAACCCGATGATCGTGCTCGCCGACGCGGAGATCGGTCGCGCAGTCGAGGCGGCCTATGCCGGCGCGTTCTGGTCTGCGGGCCAGAAGTGCACCGCGACCCGGCGGATCTACGTGGACGACGCCGTGTACGACGAGTTCAAGACGGGCCTGCTCGCGCGGATCGAGTCGGGTGTGGTCGGCGATCCGTCCGACCCGGCAACCGAGGTCGGGCCGCTCGTCAACGAGAGCGCGCTGAACGACGTCCTCGCGGCGGTCGAGCGCGGCAAGGCCGAGGGCGGCACCGTGCTCACGGGCGGCGAGCGCGGCGATGCGGAGGCGTATTTGGTGGCGCCCACGCTCTTCGAGAATGTCGCCGACGAGGCGTACCTGTCCTGCGAGGAGGTGTTCGGCCCGGTCACGTCGCTCTACCGCGTCTCGTCGCTCGACGATGCGCTCGCGCGCGCGAACGCAGTCGAGTTCGGCCTCTCCGCGGCGATCTTCACGCGCGACCTCCACGCCGTGCAGCGGTTCACGAGCGAGCTCCAGGCCGGGATCCTGCACGTCAACTCGCAGACCGCCGGCGCCGATGTCCATGTCCCCTTCGGCGGGATCAAAGGCTCCGGCTGGGGCCCCCACGAGCAGGGCCGCGCCGCGCTCGAGTTCTACAGCGAGATGGTCACCGTCTACCAGGACGCGCCGCTTGGCTGAGCGCACGCTCGTCACCGGCGCGCTCGGCTGCATCGGCGCGTGGACGATCCGGGCGCTGCTCGACGACGGCGACGAGGCGGTCGGCTACGACCTCGGCGGCTCGCGGCACCGGCTCGAGCTCGTCGTCGCCCCGGACGAGCTGGGGCAGGTCGAGCTGGTCAACGGCGACGTGACCGATCTCGATGCACTCGAGCGCGTCCTCGACGAGCGCGCGATCACCCGCGTGATCCACCTCGCCGCGCTTCAGGTGCCGCTCGTCAAGGCCGACCCCGTCTTGGGCGCGCGGGTCAACGTCGTCGGCACGGCGAATGTGTTCGAGGCCGTCAAGCGCCGCCTCGACCGGATTCCGGGCGTGATCTACGCGAGCACGGCGGCCGTCTTCGCACCCGACGATCCGTCACCTGCGCCGGAGACGGGCGGCACCAGGCCGATGACGCTCTACGGCGTCTACAAGCTCGCGAACGAGGGCACGGCGCGGATCTACTGGGCCGACGACGGCGTGCCGTCGCTCGCGCTGCGGCCGTTCTGCGTCTACGGCCCCGGCCGCGACCAGGGCGTCACCTCCACGCCGACGCAGGCCATGGCCGCAGCGGCCAGGGGCGAGGGCTTCGAGATCACCTTCGGCGGAACCTCGCAATTCGACTACGCACGCGACGTCGGCCGCGCGCTCGTGCAGGCGAGCCGCGCGGTCCGGGAAGGCGCGGGTGCCTTCAATTTCCCGGGCGTGACGGCGACGATGGCGGAGGTGGTCGCCGCGATCGAGGCCGCCGCGCCCGAGGCGGCCGGCAAGATCACGTGGGTCGAGCAGCCGCTGCCGTTCCCCGAGCAGCTCGAGCACGGCGGCCTCGAGGCCGCGATCGGCCCGATCCGGAAGACCTCGCTCGCAGACGGCGTCCGCGAGACGATCGAGCTCTTCAGCCGGCGATAACCGGGTTCGTCAGCTCGCCGAGCCCCTCGATCTCGATGGTCACCGAGTCGCCCGGCTCGAGCAACCGCTTGGGGTCGCGGAAGATCCCGACGCCCGCAGGAGTGCCGGTGAGGATCAGATCGCCGGCCTCGAGCGTCGAGGTCTGCGCGGCGTAGCTGATGATCTCGTCGATCCCGAAGATCAGGTTCGCGGTCGTCGAGTCCTGCAGCACCTCGCCGTTCACGATCGCGCGAATGCGCAGGTTGTGCGGATCGGCGATCTCGGAGGCCGGCACGAGCGGCCCGACCGGGCAGAACGTGTCGGGTGATTTCCCGCGAGTCCATTGCCCGTCCGAGAACTGAAGGTCGCGCGCGGACACGTCGTTCGCGCACAGGTAGCCCGCGACGGCCTCGAACGCGTTCTCCTTCGAGACGCCGCGCACCGAGCGGCCGATCACAACGCCGAGCTCGGCCTCGTAGTCGCACTGCGTGACGATCGGCGGGATCACGATCGCGTCGCCCGGGCCGATCAGCGAGGTCGTGTACTTCGCGAAGAAGAGCGGCGCCTTGGGTGCCTCGACGCCCTGCTCCTCGGCGTGATCCTTGTAGTTGAGCCCGACGCAGACGATCTTGCCGGGCAGCGCGATCGGGATGCTCATGCGCCCGCCTTCTGCATCGCCGCGTCGAACGCGAGCTCCGACGGCGCGAAGTCGGTGCGCCGCACGAACGCGAGTGCATCCTGCGCCCCGTACTCGCGCTCCATCCCGGAGTCCTCCCACTCGATCGAGAGCGGCCCCTGGTAGCCGATCCGGTTCAGCGCGCGGAACAACGACTCGAAGTCGACATCGCCGTGGCCGGGCGAGACGAAGTCCCAGCCGCGGGCCTCCTCGCCGAAGTTGAGGTGCGAGCCGAGGATCGAGCGGCGACCGTCGAGGCGCTTGATCGAGTCTTTGACGTGCACGTGGTAGATTCGGTCGGCGAAATCGAGCGCGAACTGCGCGGTGTCGAGCGACTGGTGCGCGAAGTGGGAGGGATCGAGGTTGATCCCGAAGCCCGGGCGGTTGCCGATCGCGTCGAGCGTCTTGCGCGTGGTGACGAAGTCGTACGCGATCTCGGTGGGATGCACCTCGAGCCCGAAGCGGACGCCCTCCGCGTCGAACACGTCGATGATCGGGCTCCAGGCCTCGGCGAACTGCTCGTAGGCGCGCTCGATCTCGGCGAAGTCGTTGGGCGGGAACGAGTAGATCAGGTGCCAGATCGAGGAGCCGGTGAAGCCGTTCACCTGCGTCACGCCGAGTCGCGCGGCTGCGCGCGCGGTGTCCTTCATCCGCTCGGCGGCGCGCGCCTGGACGCCTGCAGGGTCGCCGTCGCCCCAGACCTCGGGCGGCAGGATCGCCTGGTGGCGCTCGTCGATCCGGTCGCAGACGGCCTGGCCGACGAGATGGGCGCCGATCGCCCAGACGTTGAGGTGGTTTCGCTCCAGGATCTCCTGGATCGAGCGGCAGTAACTCTCGTCGGCGAGCGCCTTGTCGACCTCGAAGTGATCGCCCCAGCACGCGAGCTCGAGCCCGTCGAAGCCCCAGGAACCGGCCTTCGCGGCCAGGTCCTCGAGCGGCAGATCGGCCCACTGGCCGGTGAACAGGGTGACGGGCCGCGACATCGCGTTCAATCCTATGCGATCGCAGATCCCACAATCGAGCGTGTCGGGCTCGGGCGGAGCGGCCGATATCCGCCGTTGACAGCGGCGTTCGACAAGGAGATGTGTTTCATGCGCGGCATTCGCTCTTTCGCCCTCACGGGTTGCCTGCTTCTCGCACTGATCGTGATCGGCAGCGCTGCCGCGGAGGGAAAGCCCGGCAAGCCGGGCAAGGTCGGCGATCCCGGGAAGGCGGCCGCCGCGGCCAAGATTTGCCAGTCGCAGGGCCTGAAGCAGGGCACCGACGCGTTTCGCGCATGCCTGAAGACCCGGCTCGGCGGCGGTGGCGACGGCCAGAAGGGCGGCACAGTCGATCCGAAGGTCGCAGCTGCGGCCAAGGCGTGCCAGGCGCAGGGGCTCACGCCCGATACCGACGCGTTTCGCCAGTGCGTGAAGACCCAGCTCGGCGGCGCAACCGGCGGCGGCACCGGAAGCGGCAAGGGAACCGGTGACGGGCCGGGCGCGAAGCTCGCGGCTGCGGCCAAGGCGTGCCAGGCGCAGGGGCTCACCCCCGATACCGACGCGTTCCGCCAGTGCGTCAAGACCCAGCTCGGCGGCGGCGACGGCTCGAAGGGCGGCAACAGCAACGGGAACGGGCCCGGCGACGGCCCCGGCGCGAAGATCGCCGCGGCTGCAAAGGTCTGCCAGGCGCAGGGCCTGAAGCCCGACACCGACGCGTTTCGCCAGTGCATGAAGGCCCAACTCGCTTCGACGCGCTGAGCTCTGAGAGACTAGGAGCGCGATGAGAGAGCGCTTCGAGAAGATCTACACCGCGGCGCTCACCGACATCCTCGACGACCGCGGGCTGCGCAACCAGACGCTGCCGCACGAGCTGCGCCCGCTCGTGCCGGGCAGCCGCGTCGCCGGCCCCGCGTTCACGATCGAGGGTCGCCCGGCCGACAACGCCGACTGGGACGCCGCGCTGCGCAAGGTGCTGGCGATGCTCGGCTCGGTGCCCGCCGGCGCCGTCGCCGTCTACTCGGCCCATCACGACATCTCGGCGCACCTCGGCGAGCTCTCGGTCACCTCGCTCCAGGTGCGCGGCGTCGCAGGTGCCGTGATCGACGGCGGCTGCCGCGACTCGGGCTTCATCGCCGAGACGGGCTTCCCGGTGTTCTCTCGCTACGTCACTCCGGAGGACTCGACCTGGCGCTGGGGGCTGACCGCGACGCAGGAGCCGATCACCGTCGGCCGCGTCGTGATCGAGCCCGGCGACTGGATCGTCGCCGACGAAGACGGCGTGATCGCAGTTCCGGCGGCGATCGCGGAGGAAGTCCTGGTCGCCGCCGAGGCGAAGGCCGCGTCGGAGTCGCTGATCCGCGACGCCGTCCGCGACGGCATGACGCCGCTCGACGCGTACGAGCGCTTCGGAACCTTCTAGCTACAGGTCAGAACGAGCTTGCCGAACTTCGCGGCGTCCGAGGTCAGCCTCGTGTGCGCGGCGTCGGCCTCGGCGAGTGGCCGCACCGAGTCGATCACCGGCCGCCACGGCGCCTGCTCCATCGTCCGCAGCAGCGCCTCGAAGTCGCCGGGGCTGCCCATCGTCGTGCCGAGCAGCGAGAGCCACTGGAGGTAGAACGGGCGCACCTGGAGCAGCGCCTCGGTCCCGCCCGTGGCGCCGAACACGACCACGCGCCCGCCGCGCGCCGCCGCGCGAAGCGAGTCCGGCCAGGTCGAGCCGACGGAATCGATCACGAGATCCGCGCCGCGGCCGCCGGTCGCCTCCCGAGCCGCGTCGACCCAGTCGCCCTCGGTGTAGCGAAACCCGCGCTCGGCGCCGAGCTCGACCGAGCGGTCGATCTTCTCCTGCGACGAGGAGGTGACGAGGACGCGTGCCCCGATCTGCGCTGCGATCTGCACTGCGAACGTCGAGACGCCGCTGCCTGCCCCGAGCACGAGCACTGTCTCCTCCGAGGTGAGTCGCCCGCGGGCGAACAGCGCGCGGTACGCCGTCAGCGCCGCGAGCGGGAAGGCGGCCGCCTCCTCCCACGAGAGCTGCGCCGGCTTTGGATAGAGGTTCTCGACGGGAACCGCGATCAGCTCGGCGTAGGTGCCGTTGCGCGGGCCGCCGAGGATCTCGAAGCTCTCGCTCGCCGCCGCCTCGCTCGGGCCCCAGTTCAGCGACGGCAGGATCACGACCTCCTCGCCGGTGTCGCGGCGGACCCCTGCGCCGTCGGAGCCCGGGATCAACGGCAACGGAAACGGATAGACGCCCTGGCTCACGAGCAAGTCGCGCCTGTTGACCGCCGCCGCCTTGAGCTCGACGAGCGCCTCGCCGGGTTTCGGCACCGGGTCGGCAACCGCCTCGTACGAGAGCACAGCGCCTTCCCGCACGAGCACCGCGTCCATTCCGCGATCATATTCCGCGTTGTGCCCGAGGTCGCGAAGCAGGAGGATGGCCACGGATGAGCTTCGACCACCACGAGCAGCGGTTCGTCGAGGATCCCTACAGCGTGATCGGCCCGATCCGCGAGGCGCAGCCGCTTCTGCAATCGGACAAGCACGGCGGCTTCTGGCTGCTCACGCGATACGACGACGTCACGCGCGCCGCGCTCGACTACGAGTCCTTCACGTCAGGCGTCGTCGGCACGACCATCATCCCGCCGTCTCAGCCCCGGACCTACCCGCTGCTCCCGATCGAGCTCGACCCTCCGTCGCACACGGTGTATCGCGGTCTCGTGAACGCGATCTTCTCGCGGGGCCGGATCGAGGCGCTCAGGCCCGAGCTCGAGGCCCTGGCGGCGACGCTGCTCGAGCCGATCGCGCGACGGGGCGCGGGAGAGATGGTGTCCGAGTTCGCGATCCCGATGTCGCTCGGTGCGCTCGCGCGGTTCATGAACCTCCCGAAGGAGGACGAGCCACGCTGGTTCGACTGGGTCGAGCGGATGTTCGCGAACGCGCTCAGCGACCCCGACGACCAGCGTGAGGCCGTCCACGACGTCGAGGCGTATCTCGATCTCCTGGTCGCCGAGCGGAGGGCGGAACCGCGCGACGACTTCATAGGTCTGCTCCTCGAGGCCGAGGTGGACGGTCAGCGCCTGACCGACACGGAGGTACGCGGATTCGGCGTGTTGATGCTGCTCGCCGGCTACGAGACGACCTCCGGCGCGATGAGCCTGAGCCTGTTGCACCTCGCCCAGAATCCGGAGCAGCGGGCGCAGCTACTGGGAGATCCGGCCGCGCTGGTGCACGACGCGGTGAACGAGTTGCTCCGTTACGTCTCGCCGGTGCAGGTCTTCTGCCGGAATGCGGCCCATGATCTGGAGCTGCACGGCGAGACCATCCCTGCCGGCGATGTCGTCCTGCTCGGCTACGGGGCGGCCAACCACGACCCGCGCGTCTTCGACGACCCGGACCGCTGCATCCTCGACCGCCGGCCGAACCGTCACGTCGCGTTCGGCCACGGCCACCACCTGTGCCTGGGCGCCAATCTCGCGCGGCTCGAGCTCTCGATCATGATCGAGCGCATCGCCGAGCTCTTCCCGGACTTCCGGGTCGATCCTGAGCGTCCGCCGACGTGGAAGCCACGCGGCGACATCCGCGGGCTGGCGTCACTCGATCTCGTCGGCCCCGCGCGCGGCTAGATCGCCTTGAAGCGCTTCATGTTCTCGATCATCGCGGTCTCGGTGGGGAGCCGCTCCATCGACGAGGCGCCGAAGAAGCCGACGACTCCCTCCGTGCGCTCCAGGACATACGCGGCGTCGTCTGGCTCCGCGATCGGGCCGCCGTGGCAGAGGACGAGGATCTCCGGGTTGACCCGCTTCGCTGCGTCGTGCATTCCCTGGATCAGCGGCACGCACTCGTCGAGCGTCTTCGCGGTCAGCCCGCCGATCGCGCCGCCTGTCGTGAGGCCCATGTGCGGAACCAGCACGTCGGCGCCGGCCTGCGCCATCGCGGTCGCCTCGTCGTCGTTGAAGACATAGGGCGCGGTGAGCAGGTCAAGCTCGTGCGCGGCGCGGATCATGTCGACCTCGAGCGAGTAGCTCATCCCGGTCTCCTCGAGCCCCTGGCGGTAGGTGCCGTCCATCAGCCCGACTGTGGGGAAGTTCTGGACGCCGCTGAAGCCGATCCGGCGCAACTCCTCGAGGAACACGGGCATCAGGCGGAACGGATCCGTGCCGCAGACACCGGCGAGCACCGGCGTCTTCGTCGCCACGGGCAGTACCTCGGCGGCCATCTCGACGACGATCGCGTTCGCGTCGCCGTATGGCATCAGGCCTGCCAGCGAGCCCCGCCCTGCCATCCGGTAGCGGCCCGAGTTGTAGATGATGATCAGGTCGGCGCCGCCGTCCTGCGCGCACTTCGCCGAGAGCCCGGTGCCCGCGCCGGCGCCGATGATCGGCCGGCCGGCCGCGACCTGCGCCCGCAGGCGCGCGAGCGCCTCGGCCCGCGTCATGCGCCCTCGGAGATCATCGTGTGCAGGCGATCGGCCATCGCGGTCGCGAACTCGGGGTCGTTCACGTCGAGGTCGAGCTCGTGCACCTCGACGCTCGGCCCGAGCGTCTCGTGCAGGCCGGAGAGCAGCGCCGCGTCGGCGTCCGGATCGTAGAAGACCTGGCCCTCGACCGCGATCATCGAGACGCCTTTCAGCGGTATGTAGAGCGCGGTCGGGCCGGTCGCCGCCGAGAGCTTGCGCCCGAGCTGCCGCCCCAGCTCGAGGCACTCCTCCGGCGTCGTCCGCATCAGCGTGATCGTCGGATTGTGGACGTAGAGGTTCCGGTCGGCGAAGCGCTCCGGGACGGTCTCGCGCGGGCCGAAGTTGACCATGTCGAGCGCGCCGAGCGAGACGACCTGCGGCAGCCCGCGCGCGCCCGCGGCCTCGAGCCGGTCGGGGCCTGCGGAGAGCACGCCGCCGACGAGCTCGTCGGCCAGCTCCGTCGTCGTCACGTCCAGGATCCCCGCGAGGAAGCCGCCCTTCGCGAGCGCCTCCATCGACTGGCCGCCGGTGCCGGTCGCGTGGAAGACGAGCACCTCGTAGCCGAGCTGCTCGAGCCGCTCGCGCGCCGTCGTCACCGAGGGCGTCGTGACGCCGAACATCGAGGCGCCGATCAGCGGGCGATCCGCGCCGCGATCGGGCACGCGGCTCTGCACCGCGCCGGCGATCATCCCGGCCGCGTTGGTCATGATCTGCGACGAGATCCTGTTGATCCCGGCGATGTCGACGACCGAGTACATCATCGCGATGTCGACCGCGCCGACGTACGGCCGCGTGTCGCCCGAGGCCACGGTGGAGACCATCAGCTTCGGCACGCCGACCGGCAGCGCACGCATCGCATGGGTCACGAGTGCCGAGTTGCCGGAGCCGCCGAGCCCGAGGATCCCGTCGAGCCGACCCTCGCCGTACAGGCGCAACACGAGCGCCGCCGCGCCCTCGGCCATCGTCTCGACGGCCACGCCGCGATCGCCGGCGGCCGCGAGCGCGGCGACGTCGGCGCCGGCCGCGGCGGCGACCTCCTCGCGCGTGATGTCGGGCGTGGCGAGCGGCTCTCCCATGATCCCCGCGTCGATCAGGATCACCTCGACGCCGTGCTCGCGCACGCGATCGCGGAGGAAGTCGTACTCCTTCCCCTTCGTATCGAGGGTGCCGAGCAGGACTACGGTCGCCATACGGTCACGATCCTACTGCGGCTGAGCCGGCAGCCAGGCCGGGGCCGAGTCGTTGTTCTTGCCGGAGGTCAGCTGCGTGTCGGTTCCGCCGCTCACCGTCCAGATCGCGCCGTCCCCCGAGTACGCGATCGTGTGCCCGTCCGAGGCCCAGGCCGGCTGGATCACGTCCGTCAGAGACGTCGTCACCTGGTGCAGGTGGGTGCCGTTCAGCCCGACCGTGTAGATCTCGTTGTGGCCGACCGGATTGCTCTGGAAGGCCAGCGACTTGCCGTCGGGAGACCAGGACGGGAGAGCGCTCACGTAGACCAGATGAGTCACCGGACGGATCCCGGTGCCGTCGGCGTTCATCACGAAGATCTCGCGGTTCGTCCAGCCGGGCTTGCGGTAGTCGTAGGCGATCAGCTTGCCGTTCGGCGAATACGCGGGGTCCATCGCGCTCCCGTAGCCGTGGCCGATGCGGCGCGGTGCCCCCCCGGTCGCCGGGACGACGAAGAGAGCGCCCTCCCTGGAGAAGACGATCCGCTTGCCGTCCGCCGACCACGAGGGATGGTTGTCGTTCCGCTGCGAGCCGGTGATCCGCGTCGTCTCGGTGCCGTCGGCGTTCATCACGAAGATGTGGGAGATTCCGTCGCGCCCGCTGGAGAACGCGATCTTCTTCCCATCGGGCGAATACGCTGGCTCGATCTGGAAGAACAGGCCGCGCGGCGAGCTCGAGGTGTCCGCCCTCTTGGTCAGCCGTCGGGCGTGCGAGCCGTCTGCGTTCGCGCCGAAGATCGCGTAGTCGCCGTCCTTGACGCTGACGAAGAGGAGGGGATAGCCGCCCTTCGGCGTCGAGGAGCCGCCACATCCGGCGACGAGCAGCGCCACGAGCGCCGCCGTTAGCAGAGCGCTGCGCCGCATCTATCTCCGGATCGGCTCGACACCGAGGTACCGGCGCTGGAGCTCGGGATCGCCGGCGAGGGCGGCCGCGGTGGTCTCGGCAGCGATCTCGCCGCCGACCATGACGAGCTGCCGATCCGCGAGCGAGGTCGCCACGCCGAGGTTCTGCTCGATCAGCAGCATCCGCAACCCTTCTTCCTCGAGCTTGCGGAAGGTGTCGATCAGAAGCTCGATGATCGTCGGCGCCAGCCCCTCGGACGGCTCGTCCATGATCAGCAGCGTCGGGTTCGTTACCAGCGCGCGGCCGATCGCGAGCATCTGCTGCTCGCCGCCCGAAAGCTGCGCGCCGCCGTTGCGCTTCCGCTCGGCAAGCCGGGGAAACAGCTCGTAGATGCTGTCGATCGTCCAGCGGCCCGTGCCGGTCCCGCGCGCCGTCATGCGCAGGTGCTCGTCCACGGTCAGCGAGGGGAAGAGGCGGCGCCCCTGCGGGACGTAGCCGATGCCGAGACTCGCGATCTTGTACGAGGGCATCCCGATCAGCTGCTTGCCGGCGAAGCGGACGGAGCCGTTCGCCTTGGGCGGGAAGATTCCCATGATCGCGGCGCAGAGCGTGCTCTTCCCCATGCCGTTGCGACCGACGATCGCGACCGCCTGGTCGCCGAGCTCGAAGGAGACGTTGGTGAGGATCTGCGCGGTCCCGTAGTGCGCGTTCAGCCCCTCGACGGTGAGCAGTGCCTCGCTCATCAGTGGTGACCGCGACCGAGGTAGAGGTCGTGGACGACCTCGTTCGCGCGGATCTCGTCGGGTGTCCCCTCGACGATCACGCGGCCGTCGTACATCATCGTCACCTTCTCGGCGACGCGCAGCGCAACGTCCATGTCGTGCTCGATCACGATCAGCGTGATGTCGCGGTCGAGCGCGAGGAGCAGGTCGGTGAGCAGCTGGCGCTCACCCCGGGAGAGCCCGGAGCACGGCTCGTCGAGCATCATCACCTTGGGGTCGGCGGCGAGCCCGATCGCGAGCGCCACCTGCCGGTGCTCGCCGTGTGAGAGCGAGCCGACGATTTCGAAAAGCTTGTGGTCGATCGCCGCCCGTTCTGCGGCTCTGCGGGCGCGGTCGCGATACTCCGCGTCGCGCTTGGTGACCACCGGGCGCAGATGGCCGCCCGAGACGCCGACGACGGCGAGGTAGATGTTGTCCTCGACGGTCAGGCCCGTGAACAGGCGCGACTGCTGGTAGGTGCGGGCGAGCCCCATGCGGGCGCGCGTCCGCGCCGGGACGTGCGTCACGTCGCGGCCGAGCAACTCGACGGTGCCCGAGGTCACGGGGAAGTCGCCGCAGACGAGGTTGAAGAGAGTGGTCTTGCCGGCCCCGTTCGGGCCGAGGATCGCACGACGCTCGCCCGGCGCGACCTCGAGGTCGACGTCGGAGACGGCGTGCAGGCCGCCGAACCGCCGGCCGACCCCCCGTAAGCGGAGGGTCGGCTCGGCGTGCTCGGCTGCCGGTGCTTCGGTCAAACGCCTACTTGTAGACCTGGCTGGTGATCACGCCGTTCTTCACGACCTTGATCTTGCCCTGCCAGGGCGTCACGAGCTTCTTGCATGCGGGCACGGTACGCCCGTACGGCGGGTCGGTCGGCTTCACGAGCCCGCCGAACGACTGGTCGACCGCCGGGACGTACGCGACCGTCTGAGGGCTCACCGATCCGTCAGGGTTCTTCAGGAGCTGGAGCTGGAACTGGTCCTGGATCGCCTGGCGGCGGGAGTCGAGATACATGTAGCCGCCTCTCGACACCGCGTAGCCCTCCTTGAGCCTCGTCGGCATCGCCTTCTGGAGATTCAGGCCCACTGCCCCGCCGGACTTGGCGAGACCCTGCACGAATGCCCAGGCGGCGTTGTAGTAGTTGGCGACGAAGAGGTCGTTCGGGTTGATCTTCGACGGCCCGTACCACTTCTTGACCACGGCCTCGTAGGCCTTCGCCTGCGACGTCTTCAGGCCCGGGGCCGTGCCCGTGCCGCCGATGTAGGCGCCGACGAAGTGCGGTGCGATGGTCTTGTCTGCCCCGAGGAAGCCGAAGAACAGGTTCCCGATCCACTTCTTCGGATCGAGGGAGCCGTACGCCTGCTGGTATGCCTTCAGCATCGCCGAGGTTCCGGTGCCGCCGACCGCCGAGAAGTAGCCGTCCACCTGATTCGGTGGCGGCAGCTGGCGGACGAACGGTGCGTAGTCGGTCGTGTTCAGCGGCGGGAACACCCGCTTCGTGATATTGCCGCCGACCGCGCAGAAGTCGAGGATCATGCCCGCGGCAGACGTCCAGCCGAAGCTGTAGTCGTCCACGATGATCGCCGCCTTCCTCCAGCCGAGCTTCTTGTACGCGATCTCACCGACGCCTGCGTTCCACTGGGCGCCGTCGCCGTGGTAGCGGAACAGGTTCGCCGGGTGGATCTGCATCGTCGGATCCTCGGAACCGGCGGTGCCGATGATGAACGTCTTCGTCGGATGGGTCTTGGCGTAGTTCGCCACGTAGACGGCCTCGTCACCCGACAGCGGGCCGATCATGACATCCGCGCCCAGCTGCTCCATCAGGCGCTTCGTCTCGGTGACCGCAACCGGCACGGAGTCGCTGCCGCAGCCGTACCCGACGATCTTGATCTGGGTGCCGTTCACGTTGATGCCCGTCATGCCCGCAGACGGCTTGGCCCGGTTGACGGGCTTGCCGTGGGCGTACTGGGCGAGCGCAGCCTGTGCGCCGCCGATGTCGGGCTCGTAGCCGAACCCGAACGCGCCCTTGCAGTCGGTCATGATCGCGACCTTGACGACCGCGGCATGCGACGCGGCGAGCGACGACGTCGCCCAGACCGCGACCGCGACCACGGCGACGCTCAGGATCGCAGCCATTTTCCAACTGCGTAGCTTGGTTCTCCTCATCGAGAGTACCCTCCTCACTTCATCGTGTTTCAAGGGTGCGGGCGATTCTCGTGCAGTTCGCAACCAACTTTCAAGTGGTCGGGGGGTCGGTTGTGACCTGCGCGATCTCGCCGCCTGTTTGCCTCTTGGTCTCGAAGATCCGTCCCCAGATTCCCATCAGCCCGTCGGGTGAGACGACGACGATGATCAAGAAGATGATTCCGATCACGGTGTTGAAGCTGCCACCGAACAGCGTGCCGCCGAAACCGACCAGCGGAATGTGCGTGTTGGTGCTGATGTAGTTACTCATGACGATGAATGCGAAAGCTCCGATCCAGGCGCCCTCGATGCGCGCGAGGCCGCCGATCACGGCCATGATCAGGAGGCTGATCGTCTGGGGCAGGTCGACGTTGCCGGGCGCGATCTGGCCGCTCCACCAGACATAGAGGACCCCCGCGAGCCCGGCCAGGAACGCTGCGAACCCGAACGCGAGCGTGCGGTGCAGCGGCACGGCGTACCCCAGGGAGCTCATCCGAATCGGCTCGTCTCTCGTGCCCTGCAGGCTGATGCCGAACGGGGTGCGGACGATGTAGCGGATCAGCACGTAGGTCACGATCGCCGTCCCGAGCGCGATGTAGTAGAGCCGGTTCGGGTGCGTCAGGATGTTGCCGATCCAGCCCGGCGTGGTGGTGTTGATGCCGCCGATCCCCGAGAAGCCCGAGATCACCGTCACCTGGCCGAGCGTGTACACGGCGATCACCGAGTAGGTCAGGGTGATCATCAGGAAGTAGATGCCGGTGCTTCTCGAGGCGACCGCGCCCATGATCAGCCCGATCACCGTCGTGCCGAAGATGGCCAGCACGAGCGCGAGCGTCGGGTCCCAGCCCAGGTGGAGGCCCTTGGAAGTCCCGCCCGCGCCGCCGGTGGTCGCCATGTTCCCGAGGATCACGCCGGCGATCCCGAACAGCGCCGTCTGGGCGAGCGAGACCATGCCTCCGTAGGCCGACAGGAAGATCAGGCTCGCCGCCGCGATGCCGAACAGGAACGTCTCGATCAGGATCTCGTGCGCCCAGTACGAGCTCCCGACCGCCGGCCAGATGACCAGGAGAACGAGTGCGACCGCGGCGATCGTGCGCTCGACCCGTTGCTGGTACGTCCAGGTGCTCGGGCTCATCCGGGCCTGCCGAAGAGCCCGCGCGGCCGGAACGAGAGCACGAGCGCGATCAGGACAAAGGTGACGATCGTCGAGTACTGCGTACAGCAGTCCGGGCTCGTACTGGGGAGATAGGTCGCGGCGAAGTTGGCGACGAATGCATAGAGGAGCGCGCCGGCCGCGGCGCCGAAGATCGAGCCCATGCCGCCGACGATCACGACCACCAGGGAGTTCAGCAGCCACTGGCCGTCCTGCCCGGAGGAGATGTTCGACTGCGAGGCCCAGACGACGGCACCGAGCGCGGCCAGGCCGCAGCCGACCGCGAACGCGATCGCAAACGTCTTCTGGATGTTGATCCCGAGCGCGGAGGTCATCTTCTCGTCGTCGACGCCCGCGCGGATCTTCATCCCGGTCTTCGTCCGGTAGAGCCAGAGCCAGAGACCGACGCCCACGGCGACGCCGATCGCGAGCACGTTGAGGCGCGCTAAGGAGTACGACACTCCACCGACGTGCAGGTTGACGAAGCGGTTCGCCCAGCCCGGCCAGGTCAGATCGACGGCGTTTCCTCCGAACTTCTCGGTTCCGGCGGAGACCGTACGCGGGAAGTGAGCGATGATCTGGTCGGCGATGATCACCGACACAGCGATCGTGATCAGCGCCTGTCGGAGCTCCTGCCCCTGGTTCCAGCGGAGCAGCGCCTGCTGGACGATCAGCCCGATCACCATGATGATCGGCGCGGCGATCAGGAGCGGGACGAGCCACTCCCATGTGTTGACCTGCGACGGGTCGAGCGAGATCCCCGCCGAGCCGTTCATCCGCTGCTGGACCTCGTAGGCGATGTAGCCGGCGAGGAGGTAGAGGCCGCCGTGGGCCATGTTCACGGTTCGCATCAGGCCGAAGATCAGGGCGAACCCGCTGGCGACGATGAACAGCGCCGAGGCGAACGTCAGCGAGTCGAGGACGACCTTCAGGAACGACGAGGGGTCGTGGACGGCCGAGCCGAAGGTCGTCGTCCGCCAGTTCGTCGCCCCGTTTTCGGCCGGGATCTTCGCGAGGAAGAGGATGTAGATCAGCGCGAACGCGACCAGCCCGAACGCGAGAAGCACGGGCAGCCGTCGCCACGACAGGTAGGAGCCGAGCTCCGAGCGCGATGGAATCCGTGCGGCGAGGGCACTCATCCGCGGAACGTCATCGTTCGGAATGGGCAGCATCGCCGCATGCGCGCACGAACGTACCAACCCGCACAGACGGATTCAACACTCGCTTTTTCCTGGAACTCCTGCTATTGGCCGGATTCGAACGCGAGCCCGGCGGCGAGCACGGTCTCGTCGTGCGGAGCGATCAGCTGCATGTTCCCGATCGCGAGCCCGGCCCAGCCGGTGAGGTTGACCCAGCGCAGGAAGGACGAGAGCGGCAGCCGGATCTCGGGCTCGTTCGCGTCCTCCGGCGGGAGCTCGATGCCGACGCACGGGCTGACGTAGAGGTCGACCTCGGGCTCGTAGGCCCGCCACTCCGCGATCGCGGCGTAGGCGGCCGCAACCTCGCCCGGATCGACCTTGCTCGCAGCCTCGAGCTTCGTCCGCATCACCTCGCCGTACTCGTCGGCGCGGCTCGGGAACGTGGCGGCGTGCGACTCCTTCGCCTCGTGGAGGAACTGCGGCCAGGTGTTCGCGGTCGCGTTGGGGAAGCTGGCTTCGACGACCCGCGCGCCGAGCCGCTCGAGCTCGGGCACCCATTCCTCCGCCAGGTCGCTCGTCTCCGTGGGACGGCCGTCGCCGATCTCGGGCGGCCGGCGAAGGAGGCCGATCGTGAGGCCCTCGAGACGCGGCTCGGGGACCGGCCGCTCGGCCAGCACCGACCAGAAGAGGGCAACGTCGGCGACCGAGCGGCCCATCGGTCCGACCGTGTCGAGCCTGGGGCAGAGCGGGAAGATGCCGTCCATCGGAATCACGCCCCAGCGCGACTTGAGACCGACGATGTCGCAGGCGGCCGAGGGGAGGCGAATCGAGCAGCCGGTGTCCGTCCCGAGGCCGAGGTCGACGAGCCCGGCGGCGAGTGCCGCGGCATTGCCCGAGCTCGAGCCGCCGGTCGTCTTGCCGGGCCGGGCCGGGTTGTGCACCGTCCCATAGAGCTCGTTCTGGCCGAGCACGCTCCAGGCGAACTCGGGCAGGTTCGCCTTGCCGACGACGACGGCGCCGGCGGCCAGGGCGCGGTCGACCACCGTCGCGTTGCGCGTCGGGACGTGGTCGGCGTAGAGGCGAGAGCCGTAGGTCGTCCGGACGCCGGCGGTGTCGATCAGGTCCTTCACGAGCAGCGTCCTGCCGCTGAGCGGGCCCTCGAGCGCGGGCGCGGGCTCGATCTCGGTGACGATCGCGTTGTACGGATCGAAGCTCACGCGGGCACCCGCGCGACGCACTCGATCTCGATCAGTGCGCCCGGAACTGCGAGCCGCGGCACCTCGACGAGCGTCGAGGCGGGCCGCGTGTCACCGAACAGCTCCTGGCGCACTGTGTTCACGGCGGCGCGGTCGTCGACGTCGGTCAGGAACACGGTCACCTTGACCACGTCCGCGAGCGAGCAGCCACCTGCGGCCAGCGCCGCGTCGAGGTTGGCGAAGACCTGCCGCGCCTGCGCGACGACGTCGTCCCCGCCGACGAGGTTCCCCGCGCCGTCGACGGCGACCATCCCGCTCACGAACAGGAGCCCGCCCGCGAGCACCGCGTCGGTGTAGTGCGAGATCGGCTCCGCGAGCGCCTCGACACGGATCTCCTGCCGCTCGCTCACTCGCCCCGCATGCGCTTCTTCAGCGCCTCGAGGCCGTTCTGGAAGATGTCGTTCGCGAAGAAGCCGATCCAGTGCGCCTGCTGGTCGCGGTCGCAGTCGAAGGTCACCCACCACTCGACGAATGCCTTGTCGCCGTCCGTCACCGGCGTGACGCGGATCGTCGCGTTGTAGTTGTCGACGTCGAAGGGTGTCGTCTGGAAGTCGTAGGTGTACGAGCGCGCCTCGTCCGAGTGAGCGAGCAGTTGCTCGCGGATCTTCACGTCGTCCGCGAGCGTGAGCTCGCGCACCGCGCCGACCTCTGTGCCGGCCTTGCCGCCCTCGTTCGGGCTCGCGAGGATCGCCTCCGGGTACCAGTCCGAGAGCGCGTTGAAGTCGCGGATTCTCGCCCACACGGCGTCTGCCGGCGAATCGATCACCGTGCTCGCGTACGAAAGAGCCATCTCGTCCTCCTGGGTGGTCGTTGACGCGCCAACCCTACGACTTCGCGAGCGACTGTTCCCGGATCTCGGTCAGCGTCTGGCGCGGAGTCAGCGACTCGGGGTCGACCACGAGATGGAGCAGCGCGGGGCGCCCGGCCTCGAGCGCGCGCTCGAACGCGGCGGGGAAGTGGGTGGTGTGGGTGACCTTCTCGCCATATGCGCCGTAAGCCTCCGCCAGTGCGGCGAAGTCCGGGTTAACGAGGTCGGTGGCGCTCACCCGGCCAGGGTAGTGGCGCTCCTGGTGCATCCGGATCGTCCCGAGCATCGCGTTGTCGACCACGAGCACGACGATTGCGGCTTCGTACTGCACCGCGGTCGCGAGCTCCTGCCCGGTCATCAGGAAGTCGCCGTCGCCGGCGAACGCGACCACGATCCGATCCGGCTCGACGAGCTTTGCGGCGACCGCTGCAGGGACGCCGTAGCCCATCGAGCCGCTCGTCGGCGCAAGCTGGCTGCGGTAGGTGTGGAACTCGTAGAAGCGGTGCGCCCACACCGAGAAGTTGCCCGCGCCGTTCGTGATGATCGCATCGGCGGGCAGCCGGTCGCGCAGGTGCGCGGTCACCTCGCCCATGTCGAGCTCGCCCGGCTGCGGGGTGTGGCGGAGGTTCTCGAGGTACTCGGCGCGGGCCAGCGCCGTCGCGACGCGCCAGGCCTCGGCGTCGAGGGGAGGCACGCCGCCCAGAGCCGCCGCGAACTGAGGCGGGCTCGCGGCGATCGCCAGAGTCGGTTGATAGACACGCCCGAGCTCGTTCGGGTCGGGATGGACGTGGATCAGGCCCTGCCTCGGCCGGGGCACGTCGAGGAGCGTGTAGCCGGCGGTGGTGATCTCGCTGAGCCGGTCGCCGACGACGAGCAGCATGTCCGCATCGCGCACGCGCTCGCCGAGCCGCGGGTCCTGGCCGAGCGTGAGATGGCCCGCATAGACGGGCGAGTCGTTTTCGACGTAGTCCTGGCAGCGGAACGACGCGGCGACCGGCAGCTCGCTCAACTCGCACCACGCCGCTAGCTCGTCGTGCGCCTCGGCGCTCCACGGCTGGCCGCCGACGATCACGAGCGGCCGCTCGGCGTCCTGGAGCAAGTCACGCATCCGCGCCAGGTCATCACCGCCGGGATGCGTGACGGTCGGCTCGTAGGGCGCGGCATCGCCGACGTCGACCTCCTCGACGAGCATGTCCTCGGGCAGCGCGAGCACGACCGGCCCGGGCCGCCCCGAGGTCGCGGTGTGGAAGGCGCGCGCCATGAGCTCCGGGATCCGTGCCGCGTCGTCGATCTGTGCGACCCACTTCGCCAGCGGTCCGAACATCTGCCGGTAGTCGATCTCCTGAAAGGCCTCCCGCCCGAGCATGTCCCGCCCGACCTGGCCGATCAGCAGGATCAGCGGCGTCGAGTCCTGGAAAGCGGTGTGGATCCCGCCCGAGGCGTGCGTCGCACCCGGGCCACGCGTGACCATGCAGATCCCCGGTCGCCCGGTCAGCTTCCCGTACGCGTCGGCCATGTTCGCCGCGCCCACCTCGTGCCGGCAGACGACGAAGCGGATCGGCGAGTCGTGCAGCGCGTCGAGGACGGCGAGGTAGCTCTCGCCGGGGACGCCGAAGGCGAGATCCGCGCCGTGCAGCTCGAGCTGGTCGACGAGGATCTTGCCACCGGTTCGCGTCATCCGAGCTCCAGCGCGTGGTCGAAGAACACCGTCGGCCGCTGGAGCTTCGGCTTCTCCTCGTCCAGAGGATCGACGTAGCGGATCGTCCGTTTCCCCTCCCACTCGGCCGGGATCAGGAGGACGCGAACGAATGCCGTGTCCACGTCGGGCGACGCCGTCGCGAGGATGGGGTCGCCGGCCTGCTCGAACCAGATCCCGCCGGGCCCGTAGACGGCGACCTTGCCGAGCGTGCGGATCTGCAGCTCGCCGTGCAGGAGGTAGCGGATGCCCGGCCCGGGATGCGTGTGCATGTATGCGATCCCGCCCGGCGGAAAGTCGATCCGGTCGCAGCGCGCGATCCACGGCTCGGCCGGGTCGAGCTCGACCCGGCGCGAGAAGAGCGCGCCATCCTGGTCCCCGTCTGCGCCGAGCTCCCAGACGAGCGCAGGCCCGTCGACGCTCGCGGCGCCGAAGAACGCCTCGCCGCGATCGACGTCGTACACGACGCGGTTGCCCGCGGCCGTCTCGACCCCGGCCCGATGCTCGTACAGCGAGAGTCTCAATGGAAGTACTGGCCGCCGTCGATGACGATGGTCTGGCCCGTGACGAAGTCGGAGTGGGGGCCGGCGAGGTAGACGGCCGCGCCGACGACGTCCTCCGGAACCTGGTCGCGCTGGATCGTCCGCGACGAGACCGAGACGTCGCGCAGCTTCTCGACCACCTCGGGGTGATCCTTGACGCCGTCCGACATCGTGAAGCCCGGCGCGACGCAATTCACCAGCACGTTGTCCTTGCCGAGCTCTCGCGCGAGCGCGCGCGTGAACGCGACGATCGCGCCCTTGCTCGTCACGTAGTGCAGCAGGAACGGGACGCCGCGAAACGGCGTGCCCGAAGAGATGTTCACGATCTTGCCGCCGCCCTGGGCGCGCATCGCGGGGACGACCGCGCGGCAGGTGAGGAACATCGAGGCCACGTTGACCTCCATGACGCGGTTCCACTCCTCGAGCGGGATCTCGGTGAACGGCCGCATCTCGAGCGACGCGTAGAGGCCTGCGTTGTTGACGAGGATGTCGATATGGCCGCAGCGCTCGAGCGTCTCGTCGGCGAAGCGCTGGACGGACGCCTCGTCGGCGACATCGGCGGTGATCCCGACGCCGTCTGCAAAGCTCGCGGCGGCCTCGTCGGCGCCTTTCAAGTCCACGACGACGATTCGCGCCCCCTCGCGCGCGAGGCCCTCGGCCAGCGCGCGCCCGATCCCCTGCGCCGCGCCGGTGACGACCGCGACCTTGCCGTCGAGCGTGCCCATCAGCGCAGCGGCGAGAACGGCGTCGGAATCAGGATGCGATTCGCCTGGGTGTGGATCAGCGGCTGGATCTTCGCCAGGAACGCCTTCCAGTCGTCGCGCGCCTGGAGCCTGGCGCGGCGCTCGGCCCGCTCGTCGAGGCTGTCGTAGCGCCAGAGGTGCGTGTAGGTCGAGAGCTGCGCGCCGATGTCGACGGTGAACGCGCCGATGAGCCCGCCGAGCTCCTCGTTCTGGATCGCGATTCCCTCAGTCTCGTAGAGGCGTATCAGCTCGGGCAGCTTCCCTGTGTAGACCTGGTAGTCGCGCTGCTCGACGATCGACATGACGACAACGATAATCGTCCTGTGGCAGAGCCGCAGTTCGTCCGCTTCGACGACGTCCGCTCGTTCCTGCTCGCACCGGGAGTCGCGGGCCGGCCGCTGTTCGGCGACGGCGCGATGGTCAACCTGATCGACTTCGAGCCCGGCTCGGTCGTGCCGCTCCACAGCCACCCCCACGAGCAGCTCGGGATCGTGCTCCGCGGGATGCAGGCCCTCGTCGTCGACGGTGTCCCGCGCGAGCTCGGCCCGATGGAGGGCTACGTGATCCCGGGCGGAGTCGAGCACGCGGCCTACTGCGGCCCCGAGGGCGCGCTCGTGATCGACGTCTTCGCTCCGGTGCGCGAGGACTACCGCGAGCGCTGGACCGCGGAGGGGTGAAGGTCCCGGAGCGGTTCAACTTCGCCCGCGACGTCGTCGAGCGGCACGCGGCGGACGATCCTGGGGGCGGCGCGCTGACCTTCCTCGACGCGGCCGGTGGGGCGAGTCGGCTGACCTGGGCGGAAGTCGCCGCAGGGGCCGCGCGCTGGTCGGGAGTGCTTGCCGAGCGGGGCCTCCGTCGCGGGGACCGGCTGCTCGTGCTCGTCGGCAAGACGCCCGACTGGCACCTGATCCTGCTCGGCGCGCTCAGGCTCGGCCTCGTCACGATCCCGTGCTCGGAGATGCTGCGCGCGAAGGACCTGGACTTCCGCATGCGCCACTCCGGCGCCTCGCTCCTCGTCGCCCATCGCGGCGCCGAGACGGAGGTGGCCGGCCTGGACGCGCTCTTCGTCGACGAGGCGACCGAGCCTGCGGCGATCCCCGCCTGCGAGGACACGCGCGCCGACGAGCCCGCGTTCATCCTCTACACCTCGGGCACGACCAAGGACCCGAAGGGCGTCACGCACACCCACGGCTACGCCTACGCGAAGCGGATGCAGGCCGAGTACTGGCTCGACGCGCGGCCCGGTGACCTCGTCTGGTGCACGGCCGGGACGGGCTGGGCGAAGTCGATCTGGAACGTCTTCCTCGGGCCGTGGAGTTGCGGCGCGGAGATCCTCCTCCACGAGGGCGCCTTCGACCCTCGGCGGCGCTTCGACCTACTCGAGCAACTACGCGTCACCGTGCTCTGCCAGGCGCCGACCGAGTATCGGCTGATGGCGAAGCTCGACGACCTAGGCCGCCACGACCTCTCGCGCCTGCGTCATGCCGTCTCCGCGGGCGAGCCGCTCAACCCCGAGGTGATCAAGGCCTTTCGCGACGCATTCGGGATCACGATCTACGACGGCTACGGCCAGACCGAGAACACGCTCCTCGTCGCCAACACGCCGCGGCTCGAGGTGAAGCCGGGCTCTATGGGCCTGCCGACTCCGGGTCACGACGTCGCGGTCGTCGACGAGCACGGCGACGTCGTCGCCGTCGACGCGGAGGGCGACATCGCAGTTCGCGGCCGGCCGCCGAGCCTGTTCGTCGGCTACTGGGACGCGCCCGAGGAGACCGCCGCCGTGTTCCGCGGCGACTGGTATGTCACCGGCGACCGCGCCACGAGGGACGCAGACGGCTACCTCTGGTTCACCGGCCGCGCAGACGACGTGATCCTCTCGGCCGCGTATCGGATCGGCCCGTTCGAGGTCGAGAGCGCGCTGCTCGAGCATCCGGCGGTGGCCGAGAGCGCGGTCATCGGCAAGCCGGACGACGAACGCGGTCAGATCGTGAAGGCCTTCGTCGTGCTGCGTCCTGGCGCGGAGGTGAGCGCCGAGGAGCTGCAGGCGCACTGCAAACGCGTCACCGCGCCGTACAAGTACCCGCGCGAGATCGAGTTCGTCGAGAGCCTGCCGAAGACGAGAAGCGGCAAGATCCGCCGCGTCGAGCTGCGCCAGCTCGAGCTACGGCGTCACGAGGACGCGTCCGGGTGAGCCGGATAGGCTCAGCTCGACCGCTTCGTTGACCTCGTCGAGCGGGAAGCTCGGGCCGACGAGCGAGGCGAGGTCGAGCCGGCCCGCCCTGACGTGCTCGATCAGGACCGGCAGTGCGACGGCGGGATCCTCGGAGCCGTACATCGTCCCGGTCAGCCACTTCTCGCGGCGCGTGAACAACGCGGGGTCGAGGTCGAGTCGCGAGCCGGTCGGCGGCAGCCCGACGATCACGCAGGTGCCGCCGCTCCGCGTCAGCTCCAGCGCCGTGACGCTCGTCGCGGGGTAGCCGACCGCGTCGAAGGCGTAGTCGGCGCCGTCGGGCACGAGCTTGCGGAGCTCGGCCTCCAGCTCGTCCGGGTCGAACGCGTGCGTCGCTCCGAGCTCGAGCGCCTGCGCGCGCCGCGACTCGATCGGGTCGGCGCAGACGATCGTCGTCGCACCCGCGATCCGTGCGCCCTGAACCAGGAACTGGCCGACTCCGCCGCCGCCGAGCACGAGCACCGACGAGCCCGCCGCCACGCGCGCGAGGAACAGCACCGAGCCGACGCCGGTCAGCGCCGCGCAGCCGAGCAGCGCCGCCTCGCGCAGAGGGATCCCGCCTGTCGGGAGAGCGACCTTCGCCGCGACGACCACGTGCTCGGCGAGCGCGCCGGTAGCGGTGCCGCGGTACACCGTCTCGCCTTCGAACGAGATCCCCGTCGTCCCGTCAACGAGCGTTCCCGCCCCGATCGCCGCGTGCAACGGCGAGCATGCCGCCGGCCGCCCGCGCCGGCAGTCGCCGCACACCCCACACGACGGCGCCCACGACAGCACGACCTCGTCGCCCGGCGCGAGCCCGGTCACCGCGCTCCCGATCTGCTCGACCACGCCTGCGCCCTCGTGGCCGAGCACCATCGGCACCGGCCGCTGGAACTCGCCCTTCACCTGATGCAGGTCGGTGCCGCAGATCCCGACCGCGGTCATCGCGACGACGACCTCGTCCGGGCGCGGCTCGCGCAGCTCGACCTCGACGACGTCGAACGGCTCGCCCACCGCACGGAAGAGCGCCGCGCGGGTTTTCAGCTCAACGCAGCTTTCACCGTCGCGCAGTCGGTGACGACGCAGACGTTCGTCAGCGCGTAGTTGATCGACGCGTTGTGCCAGTCGGCGTTCATCGTCGAGCAGCCGTCCTCCGGGACGACCATCGAGTAGCCCATGTCCGCGCCGGTCCGGGCCGAGTGCTCCACGGACATGTTCGTCCAGGCGCCCGAGACGATCACCGTGTCGCAGCCGAGGCCCATCAGCAGGTTCTGGAGGTTCGTCCCCTGCCAGCCACTCATCCGCGTCTTCTCGACCACGTGGTCACCCCGCTGCGGCTCGAGCCCGTCCACCGGCGCCGCGCCCCACGTGCCGCGCACCATCGCGTTCGCGTCCTTGACCCCGTTGAAGAGCGGTGCGTTGAGCGCGAGACCGGGCGCGCCGGGCTCGACGACGTACCAGACATGGATCACCGGGACACCCTTGGCCCGGCAGGCCGCGGCCAGGTGGACTACGTTCTCGATCACGTTCTGCTCCTTCGCGTGGGCCGGCGAGCCGGACTCGGCAAACGCGCCCCCCTCGCTGATCACGTCGTTCTGCATGTCCTGGATCACGAGCGCCGTGCGCTTCGGATCGAGCTTCAGCTCATCATTCATCTTGTCCTCCTAGCGCATGTACGGCTCGCGGCGCGGGCCGACCTTGGTGCGGATCGAGTAGAGAGACGAGGTGCTCGGGATGTAGAGCGTGTGCCAGTCGTCGCCGCCCCAGGTCAGGTTGCCGACGTTCTCCGGCACCTCGACCGTGCCGAGGTGCTCGCCCGCGGCGCTGATCACCCAGACGCCCTTCGGCCCGGTGACCCAGATGTTGCCGCGCTCGTCGCACTTCATCCCGTCGGGGATGCCCTCCTCGATCACTCCGGTGCCGACGCCGTCGAAGAACATCCGCCCGTTCGAGAATGAGCCGTCCGGGTTGACGTCCCACATCTTGATGTGCGCGCGCGGCGTGTCGTTGATGTAGACCAGTGACTCGTCGGGCGAGAAGCAGATGCCGTTCGGCATGTCGAACTCGTCCTCGGGCAGGCACAGCTCGAGCTCTGCCTGGCCGCCGCCGGGCGGGATCCGGAACACGCCCTGCCAGCCGAGCTCACGCGCGCGCTCGATGCCGAAGCCGGGGAAGCGCCCGTACCACGGGTCGCTGAAGTAGATCGAGCCGTCGGAGCGGACGCAGACGTCGTTCGGGCTGTTCAGGTACTTGCCCTCGTAGTGGTAGGCGAGCGTCTCGCGGGCACCGTCTCGCCGCTCGCGGACGAGCGAGCTCGAGACGTGCTCGCAGACGAGTAGGTTCAGGTCGTGGTCGTAGGTCATCCCGTTGCACTTGTTCGCAGGCCGCATCACCTCGACCACGGCGCCGTCGGCAGGCGTGTACTTGCGCCTGACGTCGCCGGGCATGTCCGAGAAGAGCAGGTGGTGCTCCGTCGGGTGCCAGATCGGCCCCTCGGTGAACGTGAAGCCCGTCGCCAGGCTCTCGACCCCTGAGCCCTCCTCGAGGAGCTCGTAGATCGCGTCCGATTTTGCGTCGATTCCCGGCACAGCCATCCCCTTTCACGCCCGAGTGTCGGCGGAGGCTAACACGGTCTTCGTGGCAAATCACGCGTAGCGTTACGGGATGCGCGATGTGGTCGAGACGCCGGAGCAGGCCGCGGCAGAGCCGTTGGCGCCGCTCCTCGTTTTGAAAACGGTCGAGGCCGTGCTCGACGCGGCGGGGCTCGGCACGGGGCCGCTCGAGGCGAGTCGCATCGGCGCCGGCCATTCGAACGTCACCTTCCTGATCCGCCGCGGCGAGGAGCGCTTCGTGCTCCGTCGCCCGCCGCGCCCGCCCTTGCCGCCGTCGGCCCACGACGTCATGCGCGAGGCGCGCCTGCTGAGCGCGCTCGCGGGCACCGAGGTGCGCGTGCCGCGCGTCCTGCTCGCCCACGAGGACTCCTCCGCGCTCGGCGTGCCCTTCTACGTGATGGAGGTCGTCGACGGCGTCGTCTTCGACACCGAGCTGCCGTCCGCGCTCGACACTCCGACCGAGCGCGGACGAATCGGCGTGGATCTCGTCGACGCGCTCGCCGAGCTCCACGCGGTGCCGCCGCCCGAGCCTCGGGACGGCTACCTCGAGCGCCAGCTCCGCCGCTTCGCCGGTCTCTGGGAGCTCACGCGCACGCGCGACCTGCCCGTCGTCGAGGAAGTGCACCGCCGCCTCGCGGACACAAGGCCTGAATCGCCGCCCGCGACGATCGTCCACGGCGACTACCGGCTCGGCAACACGATGTTCGGCGCCGAGGCGCCCGCGCGCCTGCTCGCGATTCTCGACTGGGAGCTCGCCACGATCGGCGACCCGCTGGCCGACATCGGCTACCTCACCGCGACCTGGACCGAGCCCGGTGCGCCCTCGCCGCTCGGCGTCTCACCGGTCACCGCGCTCCCCGGCTTCGCGACGAAGGCCGAGCTCGTCGCCCGCTACGAGGAGGTGAGCGGCCGGCGGGTCGAGCGCCTCGCCTGGTACCAGGCGCTCGCGCTGTGGAAGGCATCGATCTTCCTCGAGGGCAACTACAAGCGCTTTCTCGCCGGCACGACCGACGACCCGTACTACGCGAAGCTCGACGTCGGCGTCCCGAGGCTCGCCGAAGCGGCCTGGGAGCTCGCTTGCGCAGACGGCGCCAGAGGAGCATGATCAGGGTGCTGGGAGGTGAGCCGTATGCGAACGACCGTTGAGCCCGAGGTGACCATCAAGGCGAAGAAGCCTTCTCGCCAGGATCCGCGGCTGCCGGCGCAAAGCACGCACGAGACGCGCCGGACGACGAGCATGTTCCTCGACCGCCGGCAACCAGGCCGCTAGTCGACAGGCAAGCCGGCGGCGGCCCACGCCCGAAAGCCGCCGTCGAGATCGGTAGCGCGCTCGAATCCGAGCTCCTGTAATAGCGCCGCCGCGAGACTCGAGGAGTAGCCGTCGTTGCAGACGACGACGAGCTCGCCGTCCGCCGGGCCGAGCAACTCGGCGCGCCACGGCAGCAGCGAGAGCGGGATGTGAAGGGAGCCCGGAATCACGCCCTCGCGCCGGCGGTCGTCGTCGGCGCGCGTGTCCACGAGCAGCGCACCACGGGCCTGGGCCTGCGCCGCCTGCTCGGGCCCGAGCCGCTGCAGCCGCGCGCGCGCCCGGGCGAGCAGCTCCTCGATCGACGTCGGCGCCACGGTCGTCGGGATTGTCGGATATAAGGCGCTGATGGGCAATCCCGCCGTCACCGGTGTCCTGCCGGCGATCCTGACCCCGTTCACCGGCGGCGCGGTCGACCTCGGCCTGCTGGGTGACCACGTCGACTGGCTTCATGCCCGCGGTATTCGCTGCGTCAACCTGATGGGAACGACCGGGGAGGGCCAGTCGCTCGCGTTCGAGGAGCGGGAGCGGTTGATCCGGTTCCTGGCCGATTCGAAGCTCGACTTCATCGCCGGCACCGGCTGCCTCGCGCTCCCGGAGACGATCGCGCTCTCTCTCTACGCGGTCGAGCACGGCGCTCGCGCTGCGCTCGTCGTGCCGCCGTCGTACTTCGACCCCGGCGATCTGACCGGCTGGTTCACGGCGCTGTTCGAGGCGCTGCCGGACTATGCGCGCGTTATGCTCTACCACATCCCGCGTCTCACCTATCCGATTGCCGACGAGACGATTCGCCTGCTCAGAGACCGTTTCGGGCCGATGCTCGCGGGGATCAAGGACTCGAGCGGCGACCTCGACCACGCGCTTCGCTGGCAGGCCGAGTTCCCGGACCTGACCGTCGCCAACGGCAACGATGCGCATGCCGGCGCCTTCTTCGCGGGCGGCGGCCACGCGGTGATCACCGCATGCTCGAACGTGTTGCCGATCGAGCTCGAGGCACTGCGTGCGGGAGACGAATCGCCGCAGACGTATGTCGCGGCCGTGCGCGAGCTCGCGTTCTCGCTGCCGACCCAGGCGACCCTGAAGCTCCTGCTCCACCTCGTCAGCGGCATCGCGCGCTCGGCGGTGCGCCCGCCGCTCGCCGAGCTGACGCGCGAGCAGGAGACGCACGTCGCCACACGCTTCGCTGAGCTGCGCAGCGCCTGATGCCCACCGTTCAGCTCTTCGCCACGTGTCTCGGCGACATCGCTTTTCCGGACGCGGTCGCGGATGCGGAAACGCTGTTGCGCGAGGCCGGTTTCGATGTCGAGTTTCCCCGCTCGCAGGTCTGCTGCGGCCAGCCGGCTTTCAACGCGGGCCATCGCAAGGCGGCGCGGCGGGTCGGCCGCACCTTCGCGAAAGCCTTCTCGCGCTCGGCGCCGGTCGTGATGCCCTCGGGCTCCTGCGCCGCGATGGTCGCGCACCGCCTGCCCGAGCTGCTCGGTGAGGAGCCGTGGCAGGTCTTCGAGCTCTCGGCCTTCCTCGCTTCGGTCGGCTTCGAGCCGCGGCGGCTCAACGAGGGCCGGACCGTTGCGTATCACGAGTCCTGCCACATGCTGCGCGAGCTGGGGATCTCCGACGAGCCGCGCCGCCTGCTCGAGGCGTCCGGCGCGACGGTCATGGCGCTGCCGCGGCCTGATCTCTGCTGTGGCTTCGGCGGGACGTTCTCGGTCCGCCAGCCGGAGATCTCGCTCGCGATGGCCGACGAGAAGCTGGCCGGCGCCGCTGGAGCCGAGGCGCTCGTCACCGCCGACCCGGGCTGCATCACGCACCTGCGCGGCCGCTCCGAGAAGACCGGCGGCCCGCGCGTCGTCCATCTCGCCACGGCGCTCGCGCAGGGGCTCGGATGAGCGAGCTGACCCAGCCGCCGGGCCGGTTCCGCGCCGTCGCGCAGACCACGCTTGCGAACGACCACGTCGAGGAGGCGCTCGACACCGCGACCGCGCGTCTCTACGGCCACCGGCTCGAGGCGTGGGGCGCACTCGACGATGTCCAGGCGCTGCGCGAGCAGGGCCGCGAGATCAAGACCCGCACGATCAAGGCGCTCGACGAGTACCTCGACGCCTTCCAGACCGCGGTCGAGGCCCGCGGCGGCCATGTCCACCGCTGCGCCGACGCCGCCGAGGCGCGCGCCACGATCACCGAGATCTGCAAAGCCACGAACGCAAAGCTCGTCGCCAAGTCGAAGTCGATGGCGACCGAGGAGATCGGCCTCAACGACGCGCTCGAGGGCGCGGGGATGGAGGTCGTCGAGACGGATCTCGGCGAGTGGATCCTCCAGCTCGCAGGCGAGCATCCGGTGCACATCGTCGCGCCCGCGATCGAGAAGACCGCCGGCGACGTAGCCGAGCTCTTCTCGCAGCTCGAGGGCAGCGATGTCCCGGACGACCTGGCCTCCCTGACGCTGTTCGCGCGCGGGCGCCTGCGGGAGGTCTTCACCAGGGCCGACGTCGGGATCACGGGCGCGAACTTCGCCGTTGCCGAGACCGGCTCGATCTGCATCATCGAGAACGAGGGCAACGCGCGCCTCGTCTCGTCACTCCCGCGCGTGCACATCTCGCTCGTCGGGATGGAGCGCCTCGTGCCGACGACGGCCGAGCTCTCGGTGCTGCTGCGGCTGCTCGCCCGCAGCGCCACCGGGCAGAAGCTCTCGAGCTACACGACGCTGATCACGGGCCCGCGCCGCCCCGGCGAGGTGGACGGGCCTGACGAGCTGCACATCGTGATCCTCGACAACGGCCGCTCGAACCTGCGGGGCACGCGCTACGAGGAGATGCTGAACTGCATCCGCTGCGGCGCCTGCCTCAACGTGTGCCCGATCTACCGCAAGGCCGGAGGCGGCGCCTACGGGCCGGTCTACTCCGGGCCGATGGGCGCGGTGCTCGTGCCGCTGCTCGTCGGGCTCGAACAGGCGCCGGCGCTGCCGCACGCCTCCTCGCTCTGCGGCGCCTGCACCGACGCGTGCCCGGTCAAGATCCCGCTCCACGACCTGCTGCTCGACCTGCGCGCGGACCTGACCGAGGGCGGGATCTCCTCCCGTTGGGAGCGCCTCGCGTTCACCGCCTGGTCCTTCGCGTGGAGCTCGCCGCTCGGCTACCGGCTCTCGACCGCGCTCGGCCGGCTCGGGCAGCCGCTCTCCGGAGTCGCCGGGCCCGGCAAGGTCTGGGCGCAGGGCCGCGCATTCCCGAAGCTCGGGCGCCGCTACCGGGATCGCCGGTGATCGAGCAGTTCGTCGAGAACGCGAGCGCCGCCGGCTTCACGGTCCACCGTGGCAGTCCGCCGGAGATCGAGGGAGCCGGTGTCTCGCGCGCCCTCTGCGGCCTCGCCGACACCGGCAGCGTCGTCCTCTCCGCCTCGCCCGAGGAGCCGCGCGCCAACTCGCTCCTGCCCGACGTCCACATCTCGCTGCTGCGCGAGGCGGACGTGCTGCCGGATCTCGCCACGCTCTTCGCGCAGCTCGGCGGCGACCTGCCGAGCGCGCTCGCGATCGTGACGGGGCCGAGCCGCAGCGCCGACATCGAGCAGAAGCTGGCCGTCGGCGTCCACGGGCCCCGCGAGGTGCACGTCGTGCTCGAGCCGTGAGCGCGCTGCCGAAGATCCTCTCGGCACCTGCGGTTCAGGACGTGGCCGAAGCGATCGCCCGCTTCCACGCGATCGAGGCCGCCCTCCCACCGAATGACGGCATCGTCTGGTTCACGCGCCTCTACCGCGCCGTCACCGAGGCGGTCGAGGCCGAGCTCGCGGGCCAGAAGTTCGCGGACCCGAAGTGCCTGGCCCACCTCGATGTCGTCTTCGTGAACCTCTATCTCGACGCGCTGCGCGCCTGGGCCTCGTCCCCTGCGAAGGCGCCGAGGGCCTGGCTGCCGCTGTTCGCTGCGCGCTCGACGCCGCGGATCGCGCCGATCCAGTTCGCCCTCGCCGGGATGAACGCGCACATCAATCGCGATCTCCCGGTCGCGATCGTGACGACCTGGCAGGCGCTGAAGCTGAAGCTCGCCGACCCGAGCCCCGAGCACGACGACTACGTGAAGGTCAACGTCCTGCTGGCCAAGACCGAGACGGCGGTGAAGCACTGGTTCGACACCGGTTTCGTCGGGATCGTCGACGCGACACTCGGCCCCGCGGACGACCGGATCGCGATGTGGAACGTCTCCCGCGCGCGCGATGCCGCGTGGGTGCAGGGCGAAGCGCTCTGGGCGCTGCGCAGCACCGGCTTCCTCGAGCGCCGCTACCTCGAAACGCTCGATCATCTCGTCGGCTTCGCAGGCCGGGGCCTGCTCGTCCCGCTTCCCTGAGACGGCTGCTAAACTCCGGCGAGTCGCGGCGGCGTAGCTCAGTTGGTTAGAGCAGCGGAATCATAATCCGCGTGTCGCAGGTTCGAGTCCTGCCGCCGCTACTCTTCAGCGCCCCAGGAACAAGAAAGAGAATTCAACATGGCCACCGGAGTCAGAGTCGCAATCACGCTCGCCTGCAACGACTGCAAGCGACGCAACTACCAGACGCAGAAGTCGAAGCGGAACGATCCCGACCGCGTCGAGTTCTCGAAGTTCTGCCGCTGGTGCGGGAAGCACACCCCGCACCGGGAGACCCGCTAGACCCGTGGCCAAAGAGACCCGGTCCGAACGGCGCGCCAAGCGCGCCGCGCGCGAGCAGTCGTCCAGCGCCCAGCGCACGCAGTCGCGTGCAGCGGCCGCGCGTCCCTCCGCGCAGCCCGTCAAGACCCAGGGCGGCGGCCGGCGCGTGCCCGGCGGCGGCACCAAGCGTTTCATCCAAGAGTCGTGGGGCGAGCTCAAGAAGGTCGACTGGCCCACGCAGCACCAGCTCCTGACCGGGACCGCCGTCGTGATCATCGCGTGCGTGATCGTCGGCACCTACCTGTGGGCGAACGACCTCCTCTGGAAGCACGTCTTGAAGGGAGCTCTGCTCAGGTAGACATGTTCCTCTGGTATGTGATCAACACGTATTCCGGCCACGAGAACAAGGTGAAGGCCAATCTCGAGCACCGGATCATGTCCATGAATCAGGCGCCGCGCTTCCGCCGTGTCGTCGTCCCGACCGAGCAGGTGATCGAGACGAAGGACGGGCAGAAGGTGCAGATCGAGAAGCGCGTGCTCCCGGGCTACGTGCTCGTGAACATGGACCTGAACGACGACGCCTGGTCGGTCGTGAAGAACACGCCCGGCGTCACCGGCTTCGTCGGCGCCGGCTCCAAGCCCGTGCCGCTCTCGCAGCCCGAGGTCGACCGCATCCTGCACACGGGCGCCGCGACCGGCGACCGCCCACGCACGACGGTCGAGTTCACCCTCGGCGAGTCGGTGAAGGTAACCTCAGGGCCGCTTTCCGACTTCGACGGCGAGATCGTCGACGTCAATCCCGACCAGCAGAAGCTCAAAGTGCTGGTGGACATCTTCGAACGCCAAGTGCCGGTAGAGCTCGGATTCGACCAGGTCAAGAAGCTCGATTAGTAATCGCGTGCCAGACTTCAGTCTGGCTCGCACATTTGAAACGGACACACGCAAAATGGCAAAAAAGGTTCTCACACTCATCAAGCTGCAGATCCCCGGCGGGCAGGCCAACCCTGCGCCGCCGGTCGGTCCTGCGCTCGGCCAGCACGGCGTCAACATCATGGAGTTCTGCAAGGCCTTCAACGCGCAGACCGCGCAGGAGAACGGCCGCATCACGCCGGTCGAGATCACCGTCTACGAGGATCGCTCGTTCACCTTCATCACGAAGACGCCGCCGGCGGCCGTCCTGATCAAGGAGGCGCTGCGGATCGAGAAGGGCTCGGCCGAGCCCAACCGCGAGAAGGTCGGCAAGATCAGCAAGGCTCAGCTCCGCCAGATCGCCGAGATGAAGCTGGTCGACCTCAACGCGCGTGACGTCGAGCAGGCGATGAAGGTGATCGCCGGTACCGCCCGGTCCATGGGCGTGGAGGTGGAGGCATGAGCGCACACGGCAAGGCATATCGCTCCGCGAAGGCAGCGGTCGACCGCGAGCGCGACTACACGCCGCTCGAGGCGATCCGGCTGCTCAAGGAGCTCCAGACGGCGAAGTTCGACGAGACGATCGAGGCGCACTTCCGCCTCGGCCTCAACGTCCGCCACGCCGACGAGCAGCTGCGCGGCACGCTGATGCTGCCGCACGGCACCGGCCGCGAGGTGCGGGTCGCCGTATTCGCCGAGGGCGACAAGGCGCGCGAGGCGGAGGAGGCCGGCGCGGACGTGGTCGGCTCGGCCGATCTCGCCGCGAAGGTCGAGGAGGGCTTCACCGAGTTCGACGTCGCGATCGCCACGCCCGACCAGATGGGCAACGTCGGCAAGCTCGGGCGCGTGCTCGGTCCCCGCGGCCTGATGCCGAACCCGAAGACGGGCACGGTCACGTTCGACATCGCCAAGGCGGTCAAGGACGCGAAGGCCGGCAAGCTCGAGTACCGCACCGACAAGACCGCGAACGTCCACGTCGCGATCGGCAAGAAGAGCTTCCCCGAGAAGGAGCTGCTCGAGAACTACGCCGCGCTGGTCGAGGAGATCGTCCGCGTCAAGCCGGCCGCCGCGAAGGGGCGCTACATCCAGCAGATCACGCTCGCGAGCACGATGGGCCCCGGGGTCCACGTCGACTCGCAGAAGACGAAGGGCATCACCGAGGAGCTCTCCGAGGAGAAGGTCCCGGCCTAGGTTTCCCGTATCCACGCCCGTCGCCAGAGACAGCCGGCAGCCCCACGGGGCAGAAGACCGGCCGAGGCGGACCGGACGAGAGCGCCTCGCGCGCATCTCCCTCCGAGCCCGCCCATGTGCGGGCTCGACTGTTTTTTCAAGGAGGTGAGAGATGCACAAGAGCGAGAAGGAACGAGTGATCACCGAGCTGACCGAGCGGCTGCAGAATTCGCAGACGCTGATCGTCACCGACTATCGCGGGCTGACCATGCCCGAGATCGACGGCCTGCGCGGTGAGCTGCTCAAGCACGGCGCCCGCTTCTCGGTCGTCAAGAACACGCTGACCCGTCGCGCGGCGGAGGCCACCGGCTCCGACGCGGTGCTCGCGATGCTCGAAGGCCCGTCCGCGATCGCGTTCCTGGAGGCCGACGGCGATCCGGTCGCGGTCGCGAAGGCGCTGTCCGACGCGGTGAAGTCGACGAAGATCCTCGTGATCCGCGGCGGCGTCCTCGACGGCAAGGCGATCACGGCCGACGACGTCGACAACCTCGCGAAGCTGCCGCCCACGGATGTCCTGCGGGCCCAGCTCGTGAGTGCCCTCGCCGGCCCGCTTTCGAGCGTCGTCGGCATCTTCACGGCGCCGCTGCGCGATCTCGTGGGCGTGATCGACGCCCGCATCGAGCAGCTGAAGGCCCAGGGCGAGACCGTCCCCGAGCCCGAGCCCGAGCCCGAGGCAGTCGTCGCGGAGCCGGATCCCGAGCCGGAAGCAGTGGAAGAAGAACCGACATCCGACGAATCTGACGAAGCACAGGAGGACTGAGGAATGGCAGCAACGGACACCACGAAGCTCGTCGAGCAGCTCGGCAAGATGACCGTGCTCGAGCTGGTCGAGCTCAAGAACGCGCTCGAGGAGGAGTGGGGCGTCACCGCCGCTGCTCCGGTCGCGGTCGCTGCGGCTCCCGCAGCCGGCGGCGGCGGCGGCGAGGCGGCGGAGGAGAAGACCACCTTCGACGTGATCCTCACGGGTGCAGGCGACAAGAAGATCCAGGTGATCAAGGTCGTCCGCGCGATCACGGGTCTCGGCCTCAAGGAGGCCAAGGACCTCGTGGACGGCGCGCCCCAGCCCGTCAAGGAGGGCGTCGCCCAGGAGGAGGCCGACTCGATCAAGGCCCAGCTCGACGAGGCCGGCGCGGCCGTCGAGATCAAGTAGCGGGCGAAAGCCCGAGCAGGAGTTGGTGAGGGCCGCGCGAGCGGCCTTCACTCGTTTTGCGTCCCGTTTACACACCGCAGCGCAAGTTCTTACCGAGGCGGACAACTAGTGAGAGATACCGCAATCGGGAAAGAGGTTGTTCGATATGAAATTGAAACTGCTCCTTGGACTCGTCGCGCTCGCAGGGCTGGCATCCGCCCTCGCGCTCGCGTCGCCGACTCAGGCCGGCGACGGAAAGCACGGGTCGACCACGGCCACCGGCACGACGACCGGGACGACGACGGGCACGACGACGGGGACGACGACAGGCACGACGACCGGGACGACGACGGGCACGACGACCGGGAAGAAGGGCGACGACGGCGACGGCCACCACGGCCACGGAAACGCCTCGTGCCAGCGCGTCGAGCTGCGTGGCACGAACGGCTCCGGCTCGGTCGCCTTCACCGTGACCGGCGCGAGCAAGAGCGGCTCGTCCCTCGTCGGCAAGCAGGTCACGCTGACCATTCCCGCCGGCTCGACGGTGGGCGCGACGGCCTGCGTCGACACCGCGGGCGTTCTGACTCTCCGCGGCCTGATCGTCAAGCCGCCGGTCGCAGCACCGA
>CAVQZA010000011.1:0-25695 GCA_963718355.1 uncultured Actinomycetes bacterium | reverse complement strand
AATCGAACCCGCGTCCGCGGACGCACCGACAAAGCGTCTACAAGCGTAGTCCGCACTTGAGTCTCGTCCGGCGGCCGGAGTGCGAACGCCCAACCGACGGACCAGCCATCCTGAAGTCTTGCGCCGCCGGCGATTGGCATTCCTTTGGCGCGAAGCCCGTTAGTTGACGCCGCTACCCGAACCACGGGCCGAATCCGGAGCGACGCGCTAGGTAACTAGGTTACGCAGCGAGTGCGAGTTCGTTATCCGCACTTACTTGGTTTCCCGGTGGATTTACGAGGCCGACCGGGGACCTCGGCTTGCAGCTCTGCCGGAGAACCGACCACGTCGAAACCAGGTCGCCCCCGTATGTGTTCCCTCCCAGTCTAGCTGCCGGCCGCGAAAATGATCGTCTCGTAGAACCCGACCGGCAGCGGACGCTCGACGGGCTCGCGGCCCAGGCGGCCGTCGCCGTCGACCGCCCGGTAGCCCAGGCCCTCCAGACGCGCGACGAGCAGCTCGGGAGTCGCGCCCGCATTCTCCAGCAGGTCTCCCGCGACCTCGATCGCGACATGGGCGGGCGGAGTTCCCTCGAACAGGAGGCGGCCGCCGTCGAGCACCGCCATCTCGTGGCCCTGGACGTCGATCTTCACGAGGTCGACGGGGCCGGTGACCACGTCGTCCAGCGTTGTCACGGGCACCTCGACGTGCTGCGGGCTCCCGTCGTGCGCCGCCGCGTACAACGTCGCCTGGCTCGCCCCCGCCTCGAGGTCGTCGGAGAACAGCTCCATCGTCCCGGGCGCCTCGCCCACCGCGGCCGCGACGATCTCGACTGCGGCGAGCGTCCCGTCGTCGTTCAGCGCGAGATTGCGTCGGAGGCGGCCGACCGCCCACGGGTTCGGCTCGAACGCGATCACCCGCCCGCCGGGGCCGAGCGCCCGCGCCGCGGGAATCGTCCAGAAGCCGACGTTCGCGCCGACGTCGACGACGACGCCTCCCGCCGGAACCAGAGCGAGCGCACGCCGCCGCAGGTCGCGCTCGTAGAGGTCGAGAAACATGAGCCGGTGCGCGTCGTCGCGGAGGTCGAGCGCCCAGCGGCTCCCATCGCGCTCGACCTCGACCTCGACCGGCCCGTGACGGGGCTTGCCGAGCAGCCCGAACGCGACCAGCTCGGAGCCGGGAACCGGGACGCGCGCCGCCCCACGGCCGAGGGAGCGCGACACCGGCCCACAGCGGCCGACCCGAAGCAGCTCACGCACGCGGGCATCCATCGCGGCACAGGCTACTCAACTGCCCAGGTCGTATCCTTGCCGCATGGCCGAGATTCACCCCACCCGCGACGACGCCGAGCTCGAGCGCTGGCTCGCGATCCGCAACGAGGTGCTCCCCGACGACAAGATCGCGATCGAGGACGTGCGTGGCGAGGCGAAGGCTGCCCGGGCATCTCACCTGCTCGCCTTCGAGGACGGCGAGCTCGTCGCGGCCGGTCTCGGCATCAGGGACCCGTGGCAACCCGAGCCGCGAGTCGGGCCGCTCGTACCGTTCGCGAACCGAGGCCGCGGGCTCGGCTCCGCGCTGCTCGCCGCGCTCTCGCGCTGGGCCTCCGCAAACGGCGGTGAGGCGCTGCTCGCGGAGGTCGAGCTCGGCGACGAGGCGAGCCTCGCCTTCGCCGAGCGCCGCGGCTTCACCGAGGTCGGCCGCACCCTCAAGGTCGAGCTCAATCTCCTCGCGCCGCTGCTCAAGCTCGATCCGCCCGAAGGAGTCACGATCGTCACGTGGGCGCAGCGCCCCGAGCTCGTCGGCGGGATCTACGAGGTGTACCGAGAAGGCGTCGCGGACATCCCCGGCGAGGAAGACGCCGAGGTTCAGTCGTTCGACGACTGGATCGCCCACGACATGTCCGGGTCGGGCGACGACCCGGAGTCGACGTTCGTCGCGGTCGCGGGGAACGAGGTGGTCGGCTACTCGAAGTGGTCGCTGACGACCGCACAGCCGCATACGGCCCACCACGACCTCACCGCGGTCAAGCGCGCCTGGCGCGGGCGCGGGATCGCGGGCGCCCTCAAGAGCGCGCAGCTCGCCTGGGCGCAGCACAACTGCTACACGAGCGCCGTCACGAACAACGAGGAGCGAAACGCGCCGATCCGGCGCCTCAACGAGCGCTTCGGCTACCGGCCCGCCGGCGGCTCGCTGCTGCTGCGAGGGCCACTCCAGGGAGGGACGGGATGAAGTACATGGTGATGATGTTCGGCGACGCCGCCGAGATGCGCGAGACGATGCCCACCGACTGGATCCGCGAAATGATCGCCTTCATGGTTCAGGTCGACGAGGACCTGCGCGCGGCCGGCGAGCTCGTGTCGGCCGAGGGGCTGGCCGATCCGGGCCAGGCCACCACGGTCACCTATGTGGACGGCGCCCCGGTCGCTGTCGACGGTCCGTTCTCCGAAGCAAGGGCGTCGATCGCGGGCTACTGGATCCTCGAGGTCACCGAGGCGCGCGCGATCGAGTTCGCCAAGGAGATGGTCGCGTTCACCCACGGGCCGATCGAGGTTCGTCAGATCGCCGAAGGTCCGCCGGAGGTCTAGCCGAGCCTGAAGACCGGGTGGTCGGCCGGTTCGGGCAGCTGCTTGAAGTACCGGTCGACCTCGCGGCCGGCCTTCGCGCGGTAGGCCGCGATCACGGGCGGCCGCTCCTCGACCGGGAGCTCGACGACGGTCACCTTGTCCGCCTTGCCCTTGCGCCGGATCTCGGCCGTTCCTGCGGCGCGGAGGTTCTTGACCCAGTCCGACTCGCCGCGCGTCGAGACGAGGTACTGCGCGCCCCCGTGCTCGATCGGGATAACCGGGACGGACCGCTCGGCGCCGCTCTTTCGCCCACGCACCACGATCGTCGCCGTGCCGAACGGGTTGAACATCATCACGAGCGGGTTGAAGACCTTCCGCGTGATCGCACCGGGCTTGAGATACGCCATCTCAGCCCGCCTGAGCCTGCTCGACCGCGCGCTTCGTGAGCACGCGCGCGAGATGCCTGCGGAATTCGGCGCTCGCCGCGACGTCGTCGACCGGGGAGGTTCCCTCGGCCGCCGCCTCCCCCGCCGCGGCCGCGCCGCTCGCCAGCGCCGCTTCTGCCGCGCTCGCGCGGAGCGGGGTCGCGCCCATGTTCGTGAGGGCGATCGCACCGCTGCCGTTCCGTGTCACCACCGCCACGCCGACCGTCGCCCAGTCCTGGGCCCGCCGGCTGAACTTCAGGTACGCCGTGCCCGCGTCGCCGTGCTTGGGGACGCGGATCGCGGTGAGCATCTCCTGCGGGCTGATCGCCGTCTGGAAGACGCCCTGGAAGAAGTCGGCGGCCGGGACGAAGCGCTCCGAGCCCTTGCCGACGACGAGCAGCTCCGCATCGAGCGCGAGCAGGCAGGCGGGCAGGTCGGAGGCGGGATCGCCGTGGGCGACGGAGCCGCCGATCGTGCCGCGGTGGCGAACCTGCGGATCGCCGATCTGTGCCGCCGCGGCCGCGAGCAGCGGCGCGTGTGTGGCGACGAGCGCGTCGGTGGCGAGCTCGTGGTGGCGCGTCAGCGCGCCGATCGTGAGCGTGTCGCCGTCGTCGCGGACATAGCTCAGCTCCGTGAGCCGACCGATGTCGACGAGCAGCGCGGGCCGCACGACTCGGAGCTTCAGCAGCGGCACCAGCGAGTGGCCGCCGGCGAGCAGCTTCACGTCGTCGCGCGAGCCGAGCAGCTCCACCGCGCCGGCAACGGAGTCGGCGACCTCGTAGTCGAACGCAGCCGGGATCATTTCGCCTCCTCGAGCGCGCGCCAGACTCGCTCCGGCGATGCGGGCATGTCCAGATCCGTGATGCCGTGCGCGGACAGCGCATCGATCACGGCGTTCATCGTCGCCGCGACCGAGGCGATCGTGCCCGTCTCGCCCACGCCCTTCACGCCCATGGGATTCGTCGGGCTCGCGCTCACCTCGCGGTCGAGCTCGTACGACGGCAGCTCGGCCGCCGAGGGGACGAGGTAGTTGGTGAGATTGCCGGTGAGCAGGCTGCCCTCGTCGTCGTAGACGACACCTTCGTAGAGCGCCTGCGCGACGCCCTGGGCGATGCCGCCGTGCACCTGGCCGTCGACGATCGTCGGGTTGATCACGTTGCCGACGTCGTCGACCGCGATGTAGCGGATCAGGCGCGCGTCGCCCGTCTCGGTGTCGACCTCGACGACGGCGAGGTGCGCGCCGCCGGGCCAGCTGAAGTTCGGCGGGTCGTAGACCGCGGTCTCCTCGAGGCCCGGCTCGAGCCCGTCGGGGAGGTTGTGCGCCGTCCACGCGTGGAACGCCGCCTCCTTCACGGACATGCCCTGATCGGAGCCCTTGACCTGGAAGCGGCCCGCGACGTACTCGAGATCGTCCGCGGACACCTCCAGCTGGTGGGAGATGATCTTCTTCGCCTTCTCGAGGATCTTGTCGGCAGCCTGGTAGAGCGCGACGCCGCCCACGGCGAGGCTGCGGCTGCCGTAGGTGTCCATGCCGAGCGGGACGACAGCGGTATCGCCGTGGAGCACCTCGACCTCGTCCGGTGTGCAGCCGAGGCGATCGGCGACGATCTGCGAGAATGCCGTCTCGTGGCCCTGGCCGTGCGGCGAGGTGCCGATCAGCGCCTGCACGGTGCCGGTCGGCAGGCACCGGATCGTGGCCGCGTCCCAGCCGCCGGCGCCGTAGCGGATCGCACCGAGGATCCGCGAGGGCGCGAGCCCGCACATCTCGTTGTAGGTCGAGAGCCCGATCCCGAGCTGCTTGACGTCACCGCGCTCGCGCCGCGCGGCCTGATCGGCGCGCAGCGTCTCGTACCCCGCGAGCTCGAGCACGCGGTCGAGCGTCCGGTCGTAGTCGCCCGAGTCGATCGTCAGGCCCGAGGCGATCGTGTGCGGGAACTCCTTGATGAAGTTGAGTCGGCGGATCTCGACCGGGTCCTTGCCGACCGCGCGGGCCAGCGCGTCCATCGCGCGCTCGATCGCGTAGGTCGCCTCGGGACGGCCGGCGCCGCGGTACGCGTCGGTCGGCGTGGTGTGCGTGAAGACGCCGGTGCACTCGAACCCGTAGGCGGGGATGTCGTAGGCGCCGTTGTAGATCCAGGCGCCGAGCAGCGGAATCCCCGGAGTGACGAGCTGGAGGTAGGCGCCCATCGCCGCGGTGAGCTTGACGCGCACGCCGGTGACCCTCCCCTCCTTGGTCGCGGCAAGCTCGATCTCCTGGATCACGTCGCGGCCGTGGATCGTCGCCTGGAAGCCCTCGGTACGCTCCTCGATCCACTTGATCGGACGGCCGAGCCGGCGGGAGAGCAGTAGCGCGAGCGCCTCCTCGGCGTAGACGTTCAGCTTCGAGCCGAAGCCGCCACCGACGTCGGGCGCGATCACGCGCAGCTTCGACTCGGGCATCCCGAGCACGCCGGAGAGCGTCACGCGGAGGATGTGCGGCACCTGCGTCGCCGACCAGAGCGTCAGCTCGCCCGTCGCGTTGACCGACTGCGCGAGAACGCCGCGCGGCTCGATCGCCGCGGGGATCAGCCGCTGCTGCCGGTAGCGCTCGCTCACGGTCACCTCGGCGTTCGCGAATGCGCCGGCGACGTCGCCGCCCTCGAGCGGCCAGACGTAGCACTTGTTGGACGGCAGGTTGTCGTGGACGAGCGGCGCGTCGTCGTCGAGCGCCTTGGCGACGTCGACGACCGCGGGGAACGGCTCCCACTCGACCTGGATCAGCTCCGCGGCGTCGAGCGCCTCGGCGCGGCTCTCGGCGACGACCACGGCGACCGCGTCTCCCTCGTAGCGCGCCGTGTCCGGTGTGAGCGGCCAGTGCGGCGGCAGCTCGATGTCCTCGGTCACGGGCCAGGCGCACGGCAGCGACCCGCCCCACTCCTCGGCGAGGTCGTGGCCCGAGTACGCGGCGACGACACCGGGCGCGCCGATCGCGCCCTGCACGTCCACCGAGACGACCCTTGCGTGCGCGTACGGGCTGCGCACGAGCGCCATCCAGAGCATTCCGGGCAGGGTGAGGTTGTCGACGTACGAGCCCTTACCGGTGAGGAGCTTCTTGTCCTCGCGGCGCGGAACCGGGGCGCCGATGTAGGTGGTCGTCTCGGTGGCGGCCATCACGCCACCGCCGCGGCCTGAACGGCCTTGACGATGTTGTGGTACCCGGTGCAGCGGCAGAGGTTCCCCTCGAGTGCGCTGCGGATCTCGTCCTCAGTCGGATCGGCGTTCTCGGCGAGCAGGCTCACCGTCGCCATCACCATCCCCGGCGTGCAGTAGCCGCACTGCAGGCCGTGCTGCTCGTGGAAGGCCTGCTGAATGGGATGCAGCTCTCCGTTCGTTGCAAGTCCCTCGATCGTCGTCAGCTCCTGCCCGTCGGCCTGGACGGCGAGGAGCGTGCACGACTTGACCGATTCGCCGTTCAGCAGGATCGTGCAGGCGCCGCAGGAGGTCGTGTCGCAGCCCACGTTCGTCCCGGTCAACCCGAGCTGTTCCCTGAGGACGTAGACCAGAAGATCTCGCGGCTCGACGTCGAGCTCGTGGTGCTTGCCGTTGACGGTGAGCGAGATGCTGCGTCGCATCGGGCGGCCTCCTGACTCGGCTGGAACCAGCTCGACTAGCCTACTCCTCCATGACAGGCGCGCAAATCCGCGAGATTCACGAGGACGAGCTCGAGCGCTGGGTCGCGGTGACGAACCTCGCCTTCGCGCGGCCCGGCACCGTCGTGGAGTTCCTGGACTGGAAGCGGCAGGCCCGCGAGACGGTCTGGCTGCTGGCCGATGACGCGGGCGGCGCAGTCGGCGTCGGCGGCTGGCACGAGCCGCCCGGAGTTGCGCGATTCGAGCTCGGGGTCTTGCCTGAAGCGCGTGGGCGCGGAGTCGGGAGCTCGCTCCTTGCAGGCCTCGGCTCCTGGGCCGTGGCGCTCGGCTACGGCGAGCTGCTGTGCGAGATGAAGGAGACGGATGTCGCGAGCCTCGCCTGGGCGGCGAAGCGCGGCTTCGTCGAGGTGGCACGGCACCCGCGTCTCGTCCTCGACCTGTCCGGAGTCGACGTGCCCGAGGTGGCGTCGCCGGACGGAATCGAGATCGTGACCTGGGCCGAGCGCCCGGAGCTTGCGCGCGGGATCTACGCGGTCGCCTGCGAGGCGTACGCCGATGTCCCGGACGGAGAGGACGCGGTGATGCCGTCGTTCGAGGACTGGCTCTCGATGGACATGCAGGGCGCGGGCGATCGCCCCGAAGGGACGTTCGTCGCGCTGGCTGGCTACGAGGTGGTCGGCTATGCGAAGTTCCATTTCTCGAGCACGCGGCCGGACGTGGCCAGCCACGACATGACCGGGGTGCTGCGCGCGTGGCGGCGGCACGGGATCGCCGGCGCGCTGAAGCGGGCCGAGATCGCCTGGGCCAAGCAGAACGGCTACGTGCGGCTCGTGACGGGAAACGAGGAGCGCAACGAGCCGATCCGCAAGCTCAACGCGCAGTACGGCTACGAGCTCGAGCCTGGCACCATCACCGTGCGCGGCCTAGCGACGCCGTGAGAGCTCGCGCTGGATCTGGCGATCCGCGTCGCGCCTCGAAATGTCGCGGCGCTTGTCGTGCAGGTCCTTGCCCTTCGCGACCGCGAGCTCGACCTTGGCGCGCCCGTCCTTGAAATAGAGCCTCGTCGGCACGATCGTGAGCCCCTTCTCGCGCACCTGCGCGTGGAGCTCGTCGATCTCGCGCGAGTGGAGCAGTAGCTTGCGGTCGCGGTCGGGGTCATGGTTCGCGATGTTGCCCTTGTCGTAGACCGCGATGTGCAACCCGATCAGCCACACCGCGTCGTCGCGGACGTCGGCGTAGGCCTGTCGCACCTGGACACGACCGTCACGCAGCGACTTCACCTCCGTGCCCGTAAGCACCATCCCTGCCTCGAAGCGGTCCAGCAGCTGATAGTCGTGCCGCGCACGGCGGTTGTCGACGATCAGCTTCTCTCCCTTGGCGCGAGCCATGACTCAGGAAGTGTAGGGAGAGACCTCGACCTTGCCCTCGGCTCGCTCGATCCGCTCCACGCGGACCCTGATCTGGTCGCCGAGCCGGTACCCGCCGCCGCCGCGGCGGCCTTCGAGCGCGGTGCCGGTGGCGTTCAGCTCGAAGTAGTCGCCGGGCAGGCGGCGCGCCGGCAGAAACGCTTCGAAGACGTCCTCGAAGAGGACGAAGATTGCCCGAGCCGATCGCGCCGACGATCTCGCCCTCGAACGGCTCCTCCCAGCCACGCTCATAGAGCCGTGCCTCGAGCAGCCATGCGAGGCAGATCTCGTCGGCGAGGTACTCGAGCTTGGCGGAGTCGCGCTCCGTCACCGAGCAGTGGTCGGCGAGCTCGTGGAGATCCTCCGCTGGCGGGTCGTCGGAGACGCCGAGCTCCCGCAGGAGCGCGCGATGGACGACGAGGTCCGGGTACCGGCGAATCGGCGAGGTGAAGTGGCAGTACGCGGGGCTCGCGAGACCCGAGTGGCCGAGGTTCGCCGGGTCGTAGCGAGCCTGCTTCAGCGCGCGCAGGACGAGCGAGGGGAAGGCGTTGCGGCCTCGTCCCGAGGAGGCGACGTAGGCGGACACGAGCTCCGCCGCGGCGGCGGCGACCTCGGCCGCGGTCTGCGGGGTGAGCTGATCGGGCTCGGGCGGGGTCGGGATCTCGAGGGCGGCGAGCTTCGCGAGCAGGAGCGAGACGGACTGCGGATCGGGGCGCTCGTGCACGCGATACAGCGCCTCGCGGCGGCGGCTCGAAAGGAACTCCGCCACCGCCTCGTTGGCGAGGATCATCAACTCCTCGATCAGTGCATGCGCCGCCGGCTCCGACTCCTTCCAGGCCCGCGCCACGCCACCCTTGCCGTCGAACTCGAAGCTCGTGTCGGGGCTCTCGATCCGCAGCGCGCCGCGGGCGAAGCGGCGGCGGCGCAGGTCGGTGGAGACGTCGTTCGCGAGCCGGAGCGCCTCGGCCAGCTCGGGCTCCGCCTTCTCGCGGCCTGCCAGGATCGCCTCCGCCTGCCCGTACGTCAGCCGGGCGGCGCTGCGAATCACCGAACGGTAGAAATTCGGCTCGCCGTCGGGCCCGATCTCGACCGTGACCGTGAGCCGGTCCTCGTGCGGACGCAGGCTGCAGAGGTCGTCGGCGATCTCGTGCGGGAGCATCGGCGCGACCATCCCCGGGACGTACGTCGAGAGCGCGCGCCGCGCCGCGCCCCGATCGAGCGGCGAGCCGGCGGGGACGAACCACGACACGTCGGCGATGTGGATCCACACGCGGATCCCGTCGCCCTCGCGCCGGGCGGAGATCGCGTCGTCGAAGTCCTTCGCCGTGTCGGGGTCGATCGTGAACGTCATCAGCTCGCGGAGGTCGACGCGGCCCTCGAGGCTCGGCTCGGGCGGCTCGTAGTCCTCGAACGGCTCGCGCAACCCGCGCTCGACGAGGAGCCCCTCCAGCACGGGCTCGATCGAGCTCGCCGGGCCGAGCACGCGCTCGAGCCGCGCGCGGCCGCGGCCGGGTCGCACGACGGCGAGGTCACCGGGCCCGGCACCGCCGAGCCCGTGGCGGTCGAGCAGAAGCGCCGACCCTGGCGTGAAGAACGGCTCGCCGACGACGAGCTTCCCGCGCCGGGCGACCTCGACTACGACGAGATCCGTCAGACCTTCAGGAAGCGGCGAAGCGTCAGGCCCGAGCCCGCGGCGCCGAGGAGCAGGCCGACGCCGATCAGGATCAGGGCGTTCAGCGAGAACGAGATGGCCTGCACGTCGGAGCCCGCGTTGATGTGCGGCAGGATCGAGGGCATCACGAGCTCCTTGCCGAGCAGCAGCAGGACCACCGCGAGGAGCGAGCCGCCGGCGCCGCAGATCAGGCCTTCGAGCATGAACGGGCCGCGGACGAACCAGTTCGTCGCGCCGACGAGCTTCATCACCTCGATCTCACGGCGCCGCGAGAAGATCGAGAGGCGAATCGTGTTCGCGATCAGCAGCGTCGAGGCCGCGAGTAACACGAGCACGGCGATCAGGAAGAACGATTCGATCACCTTCGCGACGCTGAGGATCCGGTGCGCCGTCTTCCGCCCGTACTTGACGTTGCCGACCCCGGGCGGCCGCGGTGACAGGCTCTGCGCGATCGCCTCGGTCTGCTCGCCGCGCTTCGGCACGACCTCCAGCGAGTCCGGCAGCGGGTTCGAGGGCAGGTTCTGGACGAGCGCCGGGAAGCGCTTGGCCATCTGCTTCAGCGCCTCCTGCTTCGAGATGAAGGTCACGGTCTTCACGTCCGGGTCGTTCGACGGCGAGAGGCGATTGGCGACCGCGTTCATCTGCTTCTGGGTCGCGTCGGGCGCGAAGTAGACCTTCACCACGAGCTCGCGCTTCACATGGTCGGACCAGGACACGACCCACGTTCCGAGCGCGATGAACAGGCCGAGCAGGAACATCCCGATCAGCACGGTCATCGTCGCCGCGACCGTTGTCGAGAGGTTGGCGCCGAGCGAGCCGAGCGCCTCGGAGATGACGAGCCGGAGCCTCATTCCGAGGTGTAGCCCCCGCGCCGCTCGTCGCGCGACAGACGCCCGTCCTCGAGTGCGATCACGCGCTTGCGCATCTTGTCGACCATCTCGCGGTCGTGGGTCACCATCAGGATCGTGGTGCCGGCGCGGTTGATCCGGTACAGGAGCTGCATGATCCCGACGGACGTGTCCGGATCGAGGTTCCCGGTCGGCTCGTCGCAGATGAGCAGCGGCGGGTGGTTGACGAAGGCGCGCGCGATCGAGACGCGCTGCTGCTCGCCGCCGGAGAGCTCGTTCGGGAGGGAGTTCATCTTGTGCGCGAGACCGACGAGGTTCAGCACCTCGGGCACCTTGCGCCGGATGCTGACCTTCGACTCGCCCTGCACCTTCAGCGCGTAGGCGACGTTCTCGGCCGCGGTGCGGTTCGGGAGCAGCTTGAAGTCCTGGAACACGCAGCCGACGTTGCGACGGAGCTGCGGCACCTTCGAGCGCTTGAGCCGCGTGAGATCGCGGCCGCCGACCATGATCCGCCCGTCCGAAGGCTCGATCTCCTTGAGCAGGAGGCGAATCAGCGTCGACTTGCCGGAGCCCGACGCGCCGACGACGAAGACGAACTCGCCCTTCTCGATCACGAACGAGACGTCCTTGAGCGCCTCGACGTTCGGCTCGTAGACCTTCGAGACGAGGTCGAACACGATCATCGCCCCCGCGCCGGGTGACGGCGGCGGAGCGAGTTCGAGCTCGGGGTCGGCGAGTGCCGAAAGCGGGTCTGGCTGGAGGTTCACGTCAGTCACCGGTGCACGAGGGGGGAAGGCAGCAGCTGGGCTGCGCCGGTTGCGTTGGCGAAGGGGCAGTGTAGCGGAGGGGCCTGACGTCTAGACAGTGGTACCGGCCGCCTTCGCGAGCAGGTAGGCGTGGATGAAGCCGTCCAGGTCGCCGTCGAGGACGCCCTGTGCGTTGCCGACCTCGTAGTTCGTCCGGTGATCCTTGACGAGCTGGTACGGATGGAGCACATAGCTCCGGATTTGGCTTCCGAAGCCGATGTCCTGCGCTGCGCCGCGCTCGCGGGCGAGCTCCGCCTCGCGCTCCTCCTCGGCCAGCTCGACGAGGCGCGAGCGGAGCATCCGCATCGCAGTCTGCTTGTTCGAGGTCTGCGAGCGCTCGTTCTGGCACTGGACGACGATGCCAGTCGGCAGGTGGGTGATCCGCACCGCAGAGTCGGTCTTGTTGACGTGCTGGCCGCCGGCGCCGCTCGCCCGGTAGGTGTCGATGCGGAGGTCTCCTTCGTCGATCTCGACCGCAGCGTCGTCGGGCAGGAGCGGCGCGACGATCACCTCGGCGAACGACGTGTGACGGCGGTGCGCGGAGTCGAACGGCGAGAGGCGGACGAGCCGGTGGACGCCGCGCTCGGCCTTGAGGATCCCGTAGGCGTTCTCGCCCTTCACAGTGAGCGTCGCCGACTTGAGGCCGGCCTCCTCACCGGGGCTCGCCTCGAGGAGCTCGGTCTGGAAGCCGCGGTCGGCCGCCCAGCGCAGGTACATGCGCAGCAGGATCTCGTTCCAGTCCTGCGCGTCGGTGCCGCCGGTGCCGGCGTGGATCGTGACGACCGCATCGCCCCCGTCGTACTCGCCCGAGAACAGCGCGTCCTCCTGGAGCCGGTCGAGCTCGCGGCGAAGTGGCGCGATCGAGGTCTCGATCTCGGAGGACATCTCCGGATCCATCTCGAGCAGCTCGACGGCGTCCTCGTACTCGCGGGTGAGCCGCTGGTAGCGGTCGAGCCGCTTTTGCAGGCGCGCATGCTCGGCCGAGACCGAGGCGGCGTGTTGCTGGTCGTCCCAGAACCCGGGCGCCGCGAGCTCTTCCTCGAGCGCGGCGATGCGGGTCGCTACCTGATCGGGGTCAAAGGTAATCACGGACCCAGCCGAGCTGGACCCTGATTTCCTCGAGCTGCTGGTCGAGCGAGAGTGTCTGCGGCTCAGCCACGACCCGATGCTAGCTCAGCGCCCTGAAGCCAGCGCGACACCGTCCTTGTGCTCATGAGCATTAGCGCCCTTTGTGTCGCCGTTCGAAGGCGGCCTCGAGCTCGGTGGGAGTCGGGACTCGCCCCCGGACGAGCGAATCGAGCGGCGAGATCCGTGTCGATTCGTACGGCTCGAGCCTCGACGCCGCGACGATCGCGCGCACCGTCGAATAGCTCGGACGCGAGACGTGAAGCCAACCTGCGAATGGGCCGATGAGACGTCGAGCCTCCGCAGCGCTCACGCCACGACGCCCGAGTCGCGCCAGGGCCTCGGCGAGTCTCGGGTCGAGCGGCCGCGGATGCATGGCACAAGCATCGCCGTCCTCGACGCACCTGTTCGTGTCAAAACACGAACAAAAACGAGCTTGTGCTCATGAGCATTTGGCGCTCTAGGCGCCGTGGCACTTCTTGAACTTCTTGCCGCTGCCGCACCAGCACGGGTCGTTGCGGCCCACGTCGGTGTGCTCGTCCTTGACGACCTGCGTCGTGGAGACCGACGCGCCGCCGGCGATCGCCGCGGTTGCCGTCGCGCCGCCGCCCGCAGCCGCGATCGCCTCGGCGCCGGCGAGCGTTCCGTGCTCGTAGGTGAGGCCGCCGTTCGCCGGCGGCGCCTCGGGCTGCTGGAGCACCTCCTCGGCGTCCTCGGGCGTCAGCTCGGCGTGGTAGAGCGTGAGCACGACCTCCTCGCGGATCAGCCGTGCGAGCTCCTCGAACATCAGGTGACCCTCGGCCGTGTACTCGACGAGCGGGTCCTTCTGGGCCATGGCCCGGAGGTGGACGCCTTCTCGCATGTACTCCATGTTCTCGAGGTGCTCGCGCCAGCGGGTGTCGACGACCTGGAGGATCACGAACCGCTCGAGCTCGCGCATCAGCTCCGAGCCGAGCTCCTCCTCCTTGGCCTTGTACTCCTCCTGCGCGTCCTCGGTGAACTCCTCGGTGAGCGCCTCGCGCGTGAGGGCGACCTCGTCGCGCAGCTCGTCGACGGTGATCTCGGTGCCGTACAGCGACCGCATCGCCTCGACGAGCGCATCGAGGTCCCACTCCTCGCCGTACTGCTCCTCCGTGTACTGCACGACGAGCCGCTCGATCACCTCGTCGATCCAGCTTCTCACCTCGTCGGAGAGGTCCTCGCCCTCGAGCACGTCGCGGCGCTGCTTGTAGATCACGAGGCGCTGCCTGCTCATCACCTCGTCGTACTTGAGGACGTTCTTGCGCATCACGAAGTTCTGCTCCTCGACCTTCTTCTGCGCGCCCTCGATCTGGTTGGAGAGGATCTTCGCCTCCATGGGCTGGTCGTCCGGGAGCTTGAAGCGATTCATGATGTTGTAGATCCGGTCGCCCGCGAACAGGCGCACGAGATCGTCCTGGCCGGACAGGTAGAAGCGCGTCTCGCCGGGGTCGCCCTGACGGCCCGAGCGGCCGCGGAGCTGGTTGTCGATCCGGCGCGCCTCGTGGCGCTCGGTGCCGATCACGTACAGGCCGCCGAGCTCGGTCACGCCGTCGGCGAGCTTGATGTCGACGCCGCGGCCGGCCATGTTCGTCGCGATCGTGACCGCGCCCAGCTGGCCCGCGTTGATGATGATCTCGGCCTCGCGCTCGTGCTCCTTCGCGTTGAGGACGGTGTGCGGGATCCCGGCGCGCATCAGTAGCTGCGCGAGGTACTCGGAGGTTTCCACGGCGATCGTGCCGACGAGGACGGGCTGCCCCTTCTCGTGGCGCTCCTTGATGTCGGTGATCACCGCCTGGAACTTGGCCTCGACCGTCTTGAAGATCAGGTCGTTCTTGTCCATGCGCGTGACGGGCACGTTCGTCGGGATCTCGACGACGTTCAGGTTGTAGATCTCGACGAACTCCTTCTCCTCGGTCTTGGCCGTACCGGTCATGCCGCCGAGCTTGTCGTAGAGGCGGAAGTAGTTCTGGAGCGTGATCGTGGCGAGCGTGAGGTGCTCCTCCTGGATCCGCACGCCCTCCTTCGCCTCGATCGCCTGGTGCAGGCCCTCGCTCCAGCGGCGGCCCTCCATGATGCGGCCCGTGAACTCGTCGACGATCTTCACTTCGCCGTCCTCGAGCACGTAGTCGACGTCGCGCTGGTAGAGCGCCTGCGCCTTCAGCGCCTGGATCAGGTGGTTGACGATCTGCGAGTTGCGCGGGTCGTAGAGGTTCTCGATCCCGAGCGCGCGCTCCACGGCCTCGATCGTGGTCTGCGCGGGCGAGACGGTCTTGTGCTTCTCGTCGTAGACGAAGTCGGCGCCCGAGGTCTCGGTCTCGTCCTCGCCCTTTGTCGCCTTGCCCGTGGTGCGCTGGCCCTGGAAGGCCTTCACGATGCGGGCCATGTCGTAGTAGAGCTGGGCCGCCGTCTCGGGCTCGCCGGAAATGATCAGCGGCGTGCGCGCCTCGTCGACGAGGATCGAGTCGACCTCGTCCACGATCGCGTAGGAGTGGCCGCGCTGGACGAGCTGGTCGAGCTGCACCGCCATGTTGTCGCGGAGATAGTCGAAGCCGAACTCCGAGTTCGTGCCGTAGGTGACGTCGGCCTCGTAGGCGATCTTCCGCTCGTCGAACGGCATCATGTTCTCGATGTGCCCGACGGTCATGCCGAGCCGCTCGAAGACGCCGCGGTTCCACTCGGCGTCGCGCTTGGCGAGGTAGTCGTTGACCGTGACGAGGTGGACGCCGGTGCCCGGGAGCGCGTTCAAGTACAGCGGCATCGAGGCGACGAAGGTCTTGCCCTCACCGGTCTTCATCTCGGCGATGTCGCCCTCGTGGAGCACGATCCCCCCCATCACCTGCACGTCGAAGATCCGCTGGCCCGACTCGCGCTTTCGCGCCTCGCGCACGGCCGCGTAGGCCTCGAACAGCAGCTCGTCGACCGTCTCGCCATTCTCGAGCCGCTCACGGAAGCCGACGGTGACGTTGCGGAGCTCCTCGTCGGACATCGCCTCGTAGGTCGGCTCGAGCGTGGCGATGTAGACGGCCTGCTCCTGCGCCCGCTTCAGGCGGCGCCCCTCGCCCATGCGAAGGACCTTCTCGAAACCGCCAAGTGCTGAGCTCATACCCTCAAGGGTAGCTACAGCGCCTCGACGTCGACCTGCCAGGAGCGCCCGCCGACGCGTTGGGCGCGGACGACGAAGTCGGTGCGGCGGCCGCCCAGCGCCTCGAGCTCGGGGATCGCCTCGAACGACCGCATCCCGTCCACGGTGAGGATGTGCTCCTCGCCGCGCACGGCCAGTTCGATCTCCTGGCCCGCGACGTCGCCGGGGAGCTCGACGAGGTCGATCGTGTTGGCGCCCACCGAGTAGAGCGCGCCGTCCTGGCGCACCGCCTGGGCCCTGAACGGCGGCTCCAGGGGCACGGCGCGGACGAGCGGCTCGGCGGCCGGGTCGCCGAGCAGCGTGCCGTCGGCGAGCACGACGAGGTCCGCCTCGTCGGCCGCGAAGCCGGGCGCCTCGGCCAGGACGACGGTCTCCCACTCGCTCGGCCGCTGGAGACCGGTGATGCCGACGGGGAGCTGGTATCGCCCCGGAAAAGGGTCGTTCACGCGCGCCCCTCGCCGGCGGTGGCTCCCGCCGGGCGGAGCCCGGCTCTGCCACCGCCTGGCGCCGCTGACGGCCCGGTGCTCTCCGGCGCCGTGTTGTTCACACTGTGACCTCCGGCCCCGCACCGCCAGCGACGCCCGAGGAACGCGCGAAGGGGCAGATCGAGACTAGGCATCAAGCGCCGGGCTCGATCAGGCCGTAGTCGCCGTCGCGGCGGCGGTAGACCACGTTGGTCTCGCCCGACTCCGCGTTCTCGAACACGAAGAAGTCGTGGCCGACGAGCTCGAGCTGGAGGCTCGCCTCCTCGGCGGACATCGGCTTCATCGCGAACCGCTTCGTCTTCACGAGCCTCGGCTCGGGCAGCCCTGTCTCGACCGGTGCGTCGGCGCGCTTCTGACCGCGCGCGTGGTGCTTGTTCCGCTTCTCGCGATAGCGCACAACCTGGCGCTCGAGCTTGTCGACGAGCTGGTCGATCGACGCCTCCCAGCCGGGCGCGGACTCGCGCGCGCGCAGCGTTGGGCCCTTCGTCCAGATCGTCGCCTCGGCGACATGGTTGTCGGCGATCGCGGGATTGCGCTCCATCGCCAGCTCGAGCTCGACCTGCGTGGGATCGGCGAGCTGCTTCTCGAGCTTGCCCAGTCGCTTCTCGGCATAGCTCCGGACGGACTCGCTGACCTCGACGTTCTTCCCCTTCACCTGAAGTCTCATGGAAGCCCCCTAAGGTTCGCTACCTCTGAGGGTAACGAATCGCCCGCGCGAAGGTGACGACCTCGACCCGGCGGGCGCCGGCGCGTCGGAGGGCGCTTGCGGCTGCCGCTGCCGTCGAGCCGCTCGTATAAACGTCGTCGACGAGCGCGACCCGGGCCGGGACCTCGAGCCGGGGCGCGAACGCGCCTGCGACGTTGCGCCTGCGCTCGGCGAGCCCGAGCCCGCGCTGTCGCTCGATGGGACGCGCGCGCCGGAGCGCGACGAGCACCGGCAGCTCCCAGCGCTCGCCGAGCTCGCGCGCGAGCTGTGCAGGCGGGTCGTGGCCTCGCTTGCGGCTGCGGTCGCCGTCGGCCGGGACAAAGACGAGCGCCGCGGCGTCCGGGCGCGGCACCGACTCGACCACGAGATCGGCGGCCAGGGCGGCAAGGCGGCGCAGGCTCCGCTCCTTCCAGCTCGTCGCGAGCCGCCGGGCCGCGCCCTCGTAGGCGACCGCAGCACGGGCCGAGGCGAACGCGAGCCGTCGCCCGGCGCACTCGCGACAGCGCTCGACCGGCCATGCGGTCGGCGCGCCGCACCGCGCGCAGAGCGGCGCGCGCAGGCACGGCAGCGTCACGCGACAGGCATCGCAGAGCTGTGATCCGGGGCGGGAGCAGCCCAGGCAGCGCTGCGGCAACAGCAGGTCGAGCACGGCACCGACGCTACTTGCGCAATCCGCGCTCCTCTGTGCCTACTCTGGATTGAGTTCGTAACGGGCGACCTCGACCATGCCCTCGCGTCGTCGCAGCAGGTTGTCAGCCATGAGCAGCTGGGCGTGGTTGCCGATGTCGAGCCAGGAGCCGTCGAAGGTGTACCCGTACACCGGCTCGCGCTTGTGCAGCCAGGCAAGGAAGTTTCCCGGCGCATCGGGCGTGCCGCCCTCGGCGAGGTAGGTGCCGACGAGCGCCACGTGATCGCGGTGGTAGACGTAGGTCGCGGTGGCGACGAGTGTGCTCGCCGGGTCCGACGGCTTCTCGACGAACGAGCGCACACGCCCTTCGTCGTCGACCGCGACGACGCCGTAGTGCGTTGCGAGCTCGAGGTCGCCGCAGTCGTACAGCGCGAGCGCGCTCGCGGTCTCCTTCTCGCGCCACCACGCGACGAGATCGGCCAGAGAGAAGTCGAAGAGGTTGTCGCCCGCGACCACGAGCAGGTCGTCGTAGCCCAGCCCGGCGCGCTCGACCGTCAGCTCGATGTCGCCGATCGCGCCGAGCCGGTCGTCGTTCGAGCTCGTCCCGTCGTCGTGGACGACGATCGGCAGCCGTTGCTCGGAGGCGGCCGCCCACTCGTCGAAGTCGTGCGCGTAGCGGCTGTTCGTGACGACGTGGATCGCGTCGAGCGAGTCGACCTCCTCGAGCTTGTCGAGGATCCAGTCGAGCATCGGCCGGCCGCCGACGGGGAGCAGCGACTTCGCCACGTCGTCGGTGAGCGGACGAAGACGCGTCGCATAGCCGGCGGCGAGGACGAGCGCATTCACGGCAGCGACTCTACGTACGGCGCGCGGTGCACGCCGAGCTCGGTCACGATCGCCGCGATCAGCGCCGCAGGCGTGACGTCGAACGCCGGGTTCCGCGCCGGGAAGCGCTCGGTCACCTCGGCGCCGTCGCGCTCCTCGATCGGGATCTCCGCGCCCGTCGCGATCGCCCGGTCGAGCGTCGTGGTCGGCGCGACGACGTAGAGCGGGATGCTGTGATGCGCGGCGAGCACGGCGAGCCCGTAGGTGCCGATCTTGTTGGCCGTGTCGCCGTTGCGCGCGATGCGATCGGCGCCGGTGACGACGAGGTCGACCTCGCCGGCGGCCATCATCGACGCGGCCGCGGAATCGGCGATCACCGCGTGCGGGATCCCGGCGCTCTCGAGCTCCCAGGCGGTGAGCCGGGCGCCCTGGAGCAGCGGCCTCGTCTCGTCGACGAGCACGCGCTCGAGCAAGCCGTGCCCGAACGCCGAGCGCAGCGCGCCGACCGCGGTGCCGTAGCCGCCCGTCGCGAGCCCGCCCGCGTTGCAGTGCGTGAGCGCCCGCGTGCCCGGGGCGAAGAGCTCGACGGCATGCTCGCCCATCGCGTAGCAGCGCTCGACCTCGTCGGCGTGGATCTGCCGCGCCCGCTCGGGCGACGGGTCGGGGCGCATCTGCTCGAGCGCCCAGACGAGGTTCACCGCAGTCGGCCGCGACTCGGCGAGCACGCGGTAGGCCTCCTCGAGGTCCTCCCCGCGCGCCGCCGCGAGCGCGTAGCCGTAGGCCGCAGCGACGCCGATTGCAGGCGCGCCTCGAATGGCCAGCGTGCGGATCGCCTCCGCCACCTCGGCGGAGCTCATGCACTCGAGGTCGATCTCCTCGGCCGGAAGCCGCCGCTGGTCGAGAAAGACCACGCGGTCGGCTTCCAGCCGGGCGATCCGTTCCGGGGTTAGGTCCCCTCGTCCCACGAGGCCAGGTACTTGGCCTGCTCCTCGGTCAGCTGGTCGATGTCGATGCCCATCGTGGCCAGCTTGAGGCGGGCGATCTCGTTGTCGATGTCCGCCGGCACCGGGTACACCTTCTTCTCGAGGTTCGCGGCGTTCTGCACCGCGTACTCGGCCCCGAGCGCCTGGTTGGCGAAGGACATGTCCATCACCGAGGCGGGATGGCCCTCGGCAGCCGACAGGTTCACGAGCCGGCCGTCGGCGAGCAGGTTGATGCGGCGCCCGTCGGGAAGCGTGAACTCCTCGACGAACTCCCGCGCGAGGCGGGTGTCGACTGCGAGGGAGCGCAGCGCCGGGATCTCGATCTCGACGTTGAAGTGACCGGTGTTCGCGAGGATCGCGCCGTCCTTGAGCAGGTCGAAGTGCTGCTTGGCGATCACCGACTTGTCGCCGGTCGCGGTGACGAAGATGTCGCCGATCCTGGCGGCGGCGTCCATCGTCAGCACCTCGAAGCCGTCCATCACGGCCTCGAGCGCCCGCATCGGGTCGACCTCGGTCACGATCACGTGCGCGCCCATCCCCTTGGCCCGCATCGCGACGCCGCGGCCGCACCAGCCGTAGCCGGCGACGACGAACTTGCGCCCCGCGAGCAGGACGTTCGTGGCGCGGATGATCCCGTCGATCGTCGACTGGCCCGTGCCGTAGCGGTTGTCGAAGAGGTGCTTGGTCTTCGCGTCGTTGACGGCGATCACCGGGAAGCCGAGCTTCCCCTCGGCCTCGAGCGCCTTGAGGCGGATCACGCCCGTAGTCGTCTCCTCGGTGCCGGCGATGATGTCGCCGAGCTGCTCGCGCCGCGCCGAGTGGAGGACGCCGATCACGTCGGCGCCGTCGTCCATCGTCACGTGCGGCTTGTGGTCGACCGCGGCCTCGATGTGCGAGTAGTAGGTGTCGTTGTCCTCGCCCTTGATCGCGAACGTCGAGATGTCATACGCGTCGACGAGCGCCGCGGCGACGTCGTCCTGCGTCGAGAGCGGGTTCGAGGCGACGAGCACCACGTCGGCGCCGCCGGCCTTGAGCGTGCGCGCGAGGTTCGCCGTCTCCGTCGTCACATGCAGGCAGGCCGACACGCGGTAACCCGCGAGCGGCTGCTCCTTCGCGAACCGCTCACGGATCGCGGACAGCACCGGCATCTGCCGGTCGGCCCATTCGATCCGCCGCACTCCCTCCACGGAGAGCCCGAGATCCTTTACGTCGTGCTTCTTGGTCGTTGCCATCTATGCCTTCTTCCGTGTCGGTGTGATCAGGCGGCCAGCAGCCGCTCGTGCTTGCGTTGCTCCCACTCCACCCAGGCCGTGTCGTCGGCGCCGCCGAGCCAGGCGTCGACCGCCTGGCGCAGCTCCGGCTCGCGCCGTAGCCGGGAGGCGAAGACGACGTCCGAGAGCTCGAGCCCGAAGCGTGTGCGCAGCTCGAGCAGTGAGCGAAGCTGGTTCAGCTCGCGGAGCCGGTAGAGGCGATAGCCGGAGCTCGCGCGCTGCGGGACGACGAGCCCCGCGCCTTCGAGATAGCGAAGCATCCGCGCCGACCAACCCGTGCGCGCAGCTGCTTCTCCGACTGTGAGCCCGTCCATGGCCCAACCTTACCACAGACGTGTCAAGCTCGTCCGTAGCGGTCCTCGAGCCGGACGACGTCGTCGAGATCCGGGGTCGAGACCTCGAGCAGCAGCGAGTCCTCGAGCGCGCGCATGCGATGGACGGTGCCCGGGACGAGGTGGAACGCGCGGCCGGGGCCGACCACTTCGGTCTGGAGCTCGCCGTCCTGCGGCCCGATCTGGAACTCGACGCGCCCCTGCTGCACGTAGATCGTCTCGTCCTTGCGCTCGTGGTACTGGAGCGAGAGCGCATGGCCTTCGCGGACGAAGAGCTCCTTGCCGACGTAGCGCTCCGTGTTCGCCCAGATCAGCTCGTACCCCCACGGCTTCTCGATGCGCTTGGACTGGTGCGCAAACTCCTCGAGGCTCACGCCGGTGCCGCCTGCCACTCGGGGTGCGCGGCGAGGAACTCCTCGGCGCGGCGCAGGTCCTTCGGCGTGTTCACGGTCAGCCAGCGGCCTTCGTGCCGGTACGCGTAGAGCTTTCCTTCCTCGGCGAGCTCGGGAAACGTGCTCGTCTCGTGGTCGCCGCGCTCGGGCAGGCGCGCGAGGGCCTCTTCGCCGAGGATGTAGACGCCCGAGTTGACCCAGTGCGGGAGCTTCGGCGCCTCCTTGAAGCCGGTGACGCGGTCGCCCTCCGTGAGGTCGACGACGCCGAACGGCGAGTTGACCTGCGCGACGACGACGGTCGCCGCGCAGGCGTAGCCGTTATGGGCGGCGAGCAGCGTGCGCAGGTCGACGTCGAGCAGCTCGTCGCCGTTCAGGGCGTAGACCGGGCCGTCCTCCTTGCGATGGGCGGCGGCGAATCGGAGCCCGCCGCCACGGCCCAGCGGCTCGGGCTCGCCGACAGCCACGATCTCGGCGCCGAGGCCCGAGAGCGCCTCCGTGAACTGCTGCTCGTGGCCGACGCGACAGCTGACGATCACGCGTGAGACGCCGGCTGAGACGAGGCGCAAAACCTGGTACTCGGCAAGTGGCCGGCCGCCGACGGGAACGAGCGGCTTCGGCAGGCCGCCCGCCGCGTCACCGAGACGCTCCGCCTTGCCTCCTGCGAGGACGAGCGCCTCCATCAGCGCCGGACCCGCGGCTCCTCCGTCTCGGGCAGCGCCGAGAACGGGGAGGTCGGCCGGCCGACGCCTTCGTAGGCGAAGCCTGCGGCGCGGACGGCGTTCGGGTCGAGCAGGTTGCGCCCGTCGACGAAGAGCGGGTTCCGCATCAGCGCGCGGACGTCGGCGTTGACGAGGTCGCGCAGCTCCTCCCACTCCGTGACGATCACCGCAGCGTCGGCGCCCGTGACGGCCTCGAGCGCGGTCGCGCAGAGCGTGGCGCCGCGGAGCTCGTCGCGCGGCCGGGCGACCGGATCCCAGGCCGTGACCTCGGCACCCTCCGCGAGCAGGCGCGCCGCGAGCACGATCGACGACGCCTCGCGCAGGTCGTCGGTGCCGGCCTTGTACGCGAGGCCGAGCAGCGCGATGCGCTTTCCCGCGAGCGGGCCGAGATGCTTCTCGAGCTTCCCGACGACGCGTCGCTTCTGGAGCTCGTTGACCTCGATCACCGAGTTCAAAAGTTGGAAGTGGTAGCCGGAGTTGCCGGCGAGCTGCTTCAGCGCGGAGACGTCCTTCGGAAAGCACGAGCCGCCGTACCCGATCCCGGCGCGGAGGAAGTGCGGGCCGATCCGCCGGTCGAGGCCCATCCCGCGCGCGACCTCCTCGACGTCGGCGCCGGTCACCTCGCAGACGTTGGCGATCTCGTTGATGAAGCTGATGCGGGTCGCGAGAAAGGCGTTCGACGCGAGCTTGATCATCTCCGCGGAGTGGACGTCGGTCTGTACGACCTCCGTGTCGAGGCCGTCGTAGAGCGCCGCCACCGCTGCGCCGTCCGCCTCGGAGAACGCGCCGACGACGACGCGGTCGGGCTTCATGAAGTCGCGCACGGCGCTGCCCTCGGCGAGGAACTCGGGATTCGAGACATAGCCGACGTGGGCGAGCCCGCGCGCCTCGAGCGCGGCGCGAACCCTGTCGCCCGTGCCGACCGGAACCGTCGACTTCATCACGACGGTCGCCTGCGTCTCCGCGGGCAGCTCGTCGAGGACGGTCCAGATCGCAGTGAGATCGGCGTCGCCGGAGTACGTCGGCGGCGTGCCGACGCAGACGAAGAGCAGCTCGGCCTGCGCCGCCACTTCGCGCGCGTCGAGCGTGAACGAGAGCCGCTCGCGGTTGCGCTCGAGCAGCTCGTCGAGCCCCTGCTCGTGGATCGGCACGGTGCCGGAGCGGAGCGCCTCGATCCGCTCGGAGACGACGTCCCGGATCGTGACGTTGTGGCCGAGCTCGGCGAAGCACGCGCCGGTGACGAGTCCGACCCAGCCTGCGCCGAAGATCCCGATGCCTGCCTTTTTGGTCACCGCCATGACGGCGGCCAGCTTAGCGGCCGTATGTTCGGAGACCTTTAGCGATCGCGAGCATCGTCTCGTTGGACAACGAGTCCTGCAGCGTGTTCACGACCCAGTAGCTCGCGCCGTTCCAGCGCAGCACGACCATGTGGAGATTCGGGCCGGAGTAGTAGAGGTCGTAGGGGCGGCCCTTGAGCACGTGCGTGGAGTTCTTGCCTGCGAGGATCGGGGCGTCGAGCCAGTTGGTCTCCTCGATGCCCCAGTACTGCGTGCCACCGGTGCGGTAGACGAGCCGCAGCGCACGATGCTTCTTGTCGAGCCAGTAGACGCGGTTCGCCTCCTCGAGGTCGGGCACCGAGGAGCGCTCCATCACCGTCGGCACCATCGCCTTGAAGGGCAGCTGGCGCTGCGCGTCGCGGACGAGGTCGTGCGACAGCGCCGGGTCGAAGTCGACGTTCGCCTTCTCGGGCTTGGGCGTCTGGTCGACGGGCGCGGGCGCGATCGAGCCGTGGAAGGTCTGACCTACGACGGCGACCAGCATCGCGCCGTACGCGGGGATCGTCACGGGGAGCGGCGCGACGTCGGCATCGCCGAAGAGATTCGCGACCGCTGCCGCCGCCGCTTTCGCCCCCGGCCGCGCGGCGTCGTAGTACACGGTCGAGTGGAAGTAGCTGAAGTTGGGCGCGTTGGCCGGCTGGCCCGCCGGCGGCACGACGATCTGGTAGCCGCGCCGCGCGAACGCGTAGCCGGCGGTCGCCGCCGAGTGGAGGACGCCGTTGCCGTTGAGCACTAGCATCGTCGTCTGCGCCGGGCTCGGAGCCGTCGACTTGATCTTCCGCCCGAGCGTCACGTCGGTCGCCTTCGTCGGCGCCTGGACATCCGGCGTCGTGAACTCGCGGATCGCGTCCTGGAGGTTCTGGTCCGAGGTCGTCACGCTCGAGTAGCCGGTGAGCCCGGCGATCTTCGCCTGGAAGAAGTGGCCCGCGGGGAGGCCGTACGCGAACAGCGCGTAGGAGAGCACCGTCTTGCCCGTGAGCCCGTCGCCGCCGCCGACGCCGACCTCGACGTTCTTCGTGATCGCGCCGACGATGCCCGGCAGCTTGAACGGCGAGAAGTTGTTCTGGATCTGCTGCTTCAGCGCCTTCACGAACATCTGCTGGCGGATCACGCGGTAGAAGTCGGAGTCGGTGTGCCGGAAGCGCACGAAGCTGAGCGCGTCGCTGCCGTTCAGCCGCTGGTAGCCGGAGTGCAGGTCGATGTCGGCGTAGTTCGTCGCGGTGGAGCCGGTGTTCTTGTTGTAGTAACGGCGGTCGATGTCCATCCAGACTCCGCCGAGCTTGTCGACGATCTGCTTGAAGCCATGGAAGTTGACCGTGATCAGGTAGTTGATCGGCAGGCCGGTCAGGTCCTTCACGGTCTCGAGCGTGCCGCGGGCGCCGCACTCGGTGTAGGCCGCGTTGATCTTGCCCCGGAACGTCGGCTTCCCCGGACACGTGACGTTGACGATCATGTCGCGCGGGAACGAAAGCATCGAGATCGCCTTCGACTGCGGGTCGGCGCGCAGCAGCATCACGGTGTCGGAGCGCGACGGCGTGCCCTTCGCCTCGTTGGCGCGGTAGTCGTAGCCGGCGATGAGCGCGATTGCGGGCGCGCCGGGCAGCGGGATCGAGAGGCGCTTCTGCGCGATCTTCACGTCTGCCGTGTGCGCGCTGACGGCCTGCACCTCACGATTGAAGTAGAGGTAGGCCCCGCCGGCCGCCGCAGCCGCGAGGATCACGACCGCCGCGAGCATCCAGAGCAGGATCCGCCCCGCCCAGCCGAGCCTGGTCCGCGAGGGCGGGTCCGGCTGGCGGTAGCGCGAGACGGGCGTGACCGCGGCGGGCGGGAGCGTCGGCGAGCCGTTGCCGTTCCCGTCGCCCGAGACCCCGCTCCGGCCGATTCCTCTTTTTAGCGTCGTCCGCATCGAAAAATGGGCGCCCGGGAAGGCGCCTGCGGGGGCAGGATACCGGGATCGGCGGCGGGCGGTCGCGGTGCCCTGGGTTAGGCGAGGCGGTGCGCGATCGCCGCGGCGAGCTTCTGCTCGAACGCAGCCGGATACGGCTTCGTGACGCTGAACATGATCGTCGCGACGTTCACCCGTCCGGCACCGAGCAGGACGAGGTCGACGTACAGGTTCACGGACGTCGTCGCACCCTTGGCGGTCACGCTCAGCACGAGCCGGTACGCCGCGGTGCGGGCCGCGACCTTCGGAAACGCGAGCGTGCCCTTTGCGAGCTCGGCGACCGTCGAGTCCTTCGGCGAGATCTGCGTGATCAGGTCGGAGAAGCACCGGAGCATCGTGGGGCGGACGACGCGGCTCCAGCTCGTCTTCGCCTGGGCGAGTGTCCGGAAGATGCCGACCGACGAGGCGACCTGCGAGACACCGTCCGGTGCCGTGAACTCGGCCGAGTCGACCTT
>CAVQZA010000010.1:0-274543 GCA_963718355.1 uncultured Actinomycetes bacterium | reverse complement strand
AGCCGCTCACGGAAGCCGACGGTGACGTTGCGGAGCTCCTCGTCGGACATCGCCTCGTAGGTCGGCTCGAGCGTGGCGATGTAGACGGCCTGCTCCTGCGCCCGCTTCAGGCGGCGCCCCTCGCCCATGCGAAGGACCTTCTCGAAACCGCCAAGTGCTGAGCTCATACCCTCAAGGGTAGCTACAGCGCCTCGACGTCGACCTGCCAGGAGCGCCCGCCGACGCGTTGGGCGCGGACGACGAAGTCGGTGCGGCGGCCGCCCAGCGCCTCGAGCTCGGGGATCGCCTCGAACGACCGCATCCCGTCCACGGTGAGGATGTGCTCCTCGCCGCGCACGGCCAGTTCGATCTCCTGGCCCGCGACGTCGCCGGGGAGCTCGACGAGGTCGATCGTGTTGGCGCCCACCGAGTAGAGCGCGCCGTCCTGGCGCACCGCCTGGGCCCTGAACGGCGGCTCCAGGGGCACGGCGCGGACGAGCGGCTCGGCGGCCGGGTCGCCGAGCAGCGTGCCGTCGGCGAGCACGACGAGGTCCACCTCGTCGGCCGCGAAGCCAGGGCGCCTCGGCCAGGACGACGGTCTCCACTCGCTCGGCCGCTGGAGACCGGTGATGCCGACGGGGAGCTGGTATCGCCCCGGAAAAGGGTCGTTCACGCGCGCCCCTCGCCGGCGGTGGCTCCCGCCGGGCGGAGCCCGGCTCTGCCACCGCCTGGCGCCGCTGACGGCCCGGTGCTCTCCGGCGCCGTGTTGTTCACACTGTGACCTCCGGCCCCGCACCGCCAGCGCACGCCCGAGGAACGCGCGAAGGGGCAGGTCGAGACTAGGCGTCGAGCACGCCGGGCTCGATCAGGCCGTAGTCGCCGTCGCGGCGGCGGTAGCGGCCACGTTGGTCTCGCCCGACTCCGCGTTCTCGAACACGAAGAAGTCGTGGCCGACGAGCTCGAGCTGGAGGCTCGCCTCCTCGGCGGACATCGGCTTCATCGCGAACCGCTTCGTCTTCACGAGCCTCGGCTCGGGCAGCCCTGTCTCGACCGGTGCGTCGGCGCGCTTCTGACCGCGCGCGTGGTGCTTGTTCCGCTTCTCGCGATAGCGCTTCACCTGTCGTTCGAGCTTGTCGACGAGCTGGTCGATCGAGGCTCGCATGTCGGCCGACGCTTCGCGGGCCCGGAGCGTCGTGCCTTTCGCGAAGATCGTCCCCTCTGCGACGTAGCTGGCCGCGATCGACGGATTGCGCTGCTCCGAGAGCTCAACCTCGACCTGCGTCTGCTCGGCAAGCACCTTGTCGAGTTTCGCCAGCTTGCGCTCGGCGTACTCGCGGATCGACGGGGCTAGCTCGACGTTGTTCCCCTTCACCTGAAGCCTCATCTTCGCCTCCATTGCTGGTGGTCGAACCTGTCCTTGAGGTTAGCGCACCGTTCTCGCGAAGGTCACCACTTCGACCCGGGCTGCTCCGGCCGCCCGCAGGGCGGTCGCCGCCGCGGCGGTCGTGGCGCCGGTCGTGTAGACGTCGTCGACGAGCAGGACCGTCCCCCACGCCTCGGCTCGCGCCCTGAAGGCGCCGCGAACGCTCGCCAGGCGGCGGGCCGGGCAAGCCCGGTCTGGCGCACCCCGGGGCCGACACGGTCGAGTAACGGCGCCGTTTCGAGGCTCCAGCGGCGGCCGAGCTCCAGCGCAAGGTGCTCCGCGGGGTGCCGGCCTCGCCGCAGCTGCCGGGCTCCGTCGGGCGGGATATACGCGATGACGTCTGCCGCCGGCCGCTCGAGCTGAGCGACCACGAGGTCGGCGGCGAGGCCCGCGGCCGGGCGGAGCCCGTGCTCCTTCCAGGCGCGGAGGAGCGGCCGGGCCGGGACCGGCGTACGCGACCGCAGCCCTCGCCGATGCGAACGCAAGCCTGCGGCCCGCGCACTCGCGACAGCGCTCGACCTCCCACGCCGTGGGCGCGCCGCAGCGAGCACACCGCGGCGCGACGAGTGGCCGGAGCAGCGAGCGGCACTCGCGGCACAACGCGTCGGCCGAAGCGACCACAGGAGACGCAGCGCCGAGGCAAGAGAAGGTCGACGAGCCACGCGGTCCACGCTACGGGGGACGGTGTGACGTGTCTGTGCCGACTTCGTGAAAAGAGTGCTACGCGGGTGAGTACGTGCCGCGGACCGCCAGCCCGTGGCGGGCGCGCAGGCGATTGTCGGCCTCGAGGAGCTGGTCGTGGTTGCCGATGTCGAACCACTCGCCGTCGAACCGGTAGCCGTAGACGGGCTCGAGCTGGTAGAGCCAGGCGACGAGGCTCCCCGACTGATCGGGGGCGTGACCCTCGCCGAGGTACCGGCTGATCAAGCGGAAGCTGCGCTCGCCCGTACAGGTAGGTCGCGGTCGCCGCGAGCGTCGACGGCGGATCGGCCGGCTTCTCGATGAAGTACGTGATGCGATCGTCGTCGTCGAGCTCGACGATGCCGTATTGCGTCGCGAGCTCGAGGTCGCCGCAGTCGTAGACCGCGACAGCGCCCCCGGCGCCGCGCGCTCGCCAGGCGGCGACGAAATCGCCAAGGCGATACTCGAACAGGTTGTCGCCCGCGACGACGAGCAGGTCGTCGTCGATCCGGCCGCGCTCGACGGCCAGCTGGAGATCTCCGACCGCACCGAGCCGGTCCTCGTTGGTGAACGTGCCGTCGTCGTGGACGACTCACGCCGGCAGGCCCCGCCCAGCGGCGGAACTCGTCGGCAAAGCGGCTGTTCGTGACCAGATGGATCTCGTCCACCGCGGGACCTCGCGAGCGTTCTCGAGGATCCAGTCGACGATCGGCCTGCCGCCGACGGGCAGCAGCGGCTTCGGGATCGTGTCGGTGAGAGGCCGGAGCCGCGTCGCATACCCGCCGGCGAGGATGACCGCATTCACGGCGAGCGAGTCGAGGTACGGCGAGCGATGCACTCCGGCCTCGGTGACGATCGCGTCGATCAGGCCCCCGGGCGTCACGTCGAAGGCAGGATTGCGAGCCGGAAACGCACCGTGATCTCCGCCGGGTCGCGTTCCTCGATCGGGATTCGCGCGCCGTCGGGAGTGTCGAGGTCGACGGTCGAGCTGGGCGCGACGATATAGAGCGGGAGGTCGTGGTGGCGTGCGAGCACTGCGAGCGAGTACGTACCGATCTTGTTGGCCGTATCGCCGTTGGCCGCGATGCGGTCGGCGCCCGTGATCACACAGTCGACTTCGCCCGCCGCCATGAGCGAGGCGGCTGCCGAGTCGGCGATGACGGCGTGCGGGATACCTGCGGTCTCGAGCTCCCACGCCGTCAGGCGGGCGCCTTGCAGGAGCGGCCGTGTCTCGTCCACCCAGACATGTTGAAGCAGACCGCGTTCCCAGGCCGTCAGCAGGGCGCCGACGGCGCTGCCGTAGCCGCCGGTCGCCAGACCGCCCGCGTTGCAATGAGTGAGTGCGCGAGTCCCCGGAGCGAGCAGCTCGGCGGTGTGCGCGGCCATACGCCGGCAGCGCTCGACCTCGTCGGCGTGAAGACGTCGAGCGTGCTCGTACGACGGGTCGTCGCGCATGGTGTCGAGAGCCCAGCGAGATTGACGGCAGTGGGCCGCGACGCTCGCAGGACACGATCTGCGGCCGCGAGATCCTCGCCGCGGGCTGCCGCCAGGGCAATCCCGTACGCGGCTGCGACACCGATCGCCGGCGCGCCGCGCACGACCAGCGTGTGGATCGCAGCCGCGACCTCGGCGGGCGTCCGGCACTCGATCTCGATCTCCTCGAGCGGCAGGCGCCGCTGGTCGAGAGACCGAGCGTCGGCCTCCGACGGGCGACCCGGTGCCGGGGCTACGTGCCCTCGTCCCACCAGGCGAGGTACTTGGCCTGCTCCTGCGTCAGCTGGTCGATCGTCGACGCCCATCGTCGCCAGCTTGAGGCGTGCGATCTCCTCGTCGATCGCGGTCGGCACCGGGTACACCTTCTTCTCGAGCGACGCCGCGTTCTGCACGGCGTACTCCGTCGCGAGTGCCTGGTTTGCGAAGCTCATGTCCATCACGAGGCCGGGTGCCCTTCGGCGGCGGACAGGTTGACGAGCCGGCCGTCGGCGAGCAGGACGAGCGGCCGCCCGTCCTCGAGCGTGAACTCCTCGACGAACTCGCGGGCCTCGCGAGTCTCCACTGCGAGCGACCGCAGTGCGGGGATCTCGATCTCGACGTTGAAGTGGCCGGTGTCCGCGAGGATCGCGCCGTCCTCGAACAGGTCGAAGTGCTGCTCGGCGATCACCGACTTGTCGCCGGTCGCGGTCACGAAGATGTTGCTGATCCTGGCGGCGGCGTCCATCGTCAGCACCTCGAAGCCGTCCATCACGGCCTCGAGCGCCCGCATCGGGTCGACCTCGGTCACGATCACGTGCGCGCCCATCCCCTTGGCCCGCATCGCGACGCCGCGGCCGCACCAGCCGTAGCCGGCGACGACGAACTTGCGCCCCGCGAGCAGGACGTTCGTGGCGCGGATGATCCCGTCGATCGTCGACTGGCCCGTGCCGTAGCGGTTGTCGAAGAGGTGCTTGGTCTTCGCGTCGTTGACGGCGATCACCGGGAAGCCGAGCTTCCCCTCGGCCTCGAGCGCCTTGAGGCGGATCACGCCCGTAGTCGTCTCCTCGGTGCCGGCGATGATGTCGCCGAGCTGCTCGCGCCGCGCCGAGTGGAGGACGCCGATCACGTCGGCGCCGTCGTCCATCGTCAGGTGCGGCTTGTGGTCGACCGCGGCCTCGATGTGCGAGTAGTAGGTGTCGTTGTCCTCGCCCTTGATCGCGAACGTCGAGATGTCATACGCGTCGACGAGCGCCGCGGCGACGTCGTCCTGCGTCGAGAGCGGGTTCGAGGCGACGAGCACCACGTCGGCGCCGCCGGCCTTGAGCGTGCGCGCGAGGTTCGCCGTCTCCGTCGTCACATGCAGGCAGGCCGACACGCGGTAACCCGCGAGCGGCTGCTCCTTCGCGAACCGCTCACGGATCGCGGACAGCACCGGCATCTGCCGGTCGGCCCATTCGATCCGCCGCACTCCCTCCACGGAGAGCCCGAGATCCTTTACGTCGTGCTTCTTGGTCGTTGCCATCTATGCCTTCTTCCGTGTCGGTGTGATCAGGCGGCCAGCAGCCGCTCGTGCTTGCGTTGCTCCCACTCCACCCAGGCCGTGTCGTCGGCGCCGCCGAGCCAGGCGTCGACCGCCTGGCGCAGCTCCGGCTCGCGCCGTAGCCGGGAGGCGAAGACGACGTCCGAGAGCTCGAGCCCGAAGCGTGTGCGCAGCTCGAGCAGTGAGCGAAGCTGGTTCAGCTCGCGGAGCCGGTAGAGGCGATAGCCGGAGCTCGCGCGCTGCGGGACGACGAGCCCCGCGCCTTCGAGATAGCGAAGCATCCGCGCCGACCAACCCGTGCGCGCAGCTGCTTCTCCGACTGTGAGCCCGTCCATGGCCAAACCTTACCACAGACGTGTCAAGCTCGTCCGTAGCGGTCCTCGAGCCGGACGACGTCGTCGAGATCCGGGGTCGAGACCTCGAGCAGCAGCGAGTCCTCGAGCGCGCGCATGCGATGGACGGTGCCCGGGACGAGGTGGAACGCGCGGCCGGGGCCGACCACTTCGGTCTGGAGCTCGCCGTCCTGCGGCCCGATCTGGAACTCGACGCGCCCCTGCTGCACGTAGATCGTCTCGTCCTTGCGCTCGTGGTACTGGAGCGAGAGCGCATGGCCTTCGCGGACGAAGAGCTCCTTGCCGACGTAGCGCTCCGTGTTCGCCCAGATCAGCTCGTACCCCCACGGCTTCTCGATGCGCTTGGACTGGTGCGCAAACTCCTCGAGGCTCACGCCGGTGCCGCCTGCCACTCGGGGTGCGCGGCGAGGAACTCCTCGGCGCGGCGCAGGTCCTTCGGCGTGTTCACGGTCAGCCAGCGGCCTTCGTGCCGGTACGCGTAGAGCTTTCCTTCCTCGGCGAGCTCGGGAAACGTGCTCGTCTCGTGGTCGCCGCGCTCGGGCAGGCGCGCGAGGGCCTCTTCGCCGAGGATGTAGACGCCCGAGTTGACCCAGTGCGGGAGCTTCGGCGCCTCCTTGAAGCCGGTGACGCGGTCGCCCTCCGTGAGGTCGACGACGCCGAACGGCGAGTTGACCTGCGCGACGACGACGGTCGCCGCGCAGGCGTAGCCGTTGTGGGCGGCGAGCAGCGTGCGCAGGTCGACGTCGAGCAGCTCGTCGCCGTTCAGGGCGTAGACCGGGCCGTCCTCCTTGCGATGGGCGGCGGCGAATCGGAGCCCGCCGCCACGGCCCAGCGGCTCGGGCTCGCCGACAGCCACGATCTCGGCGCCGAGGCCCGAGAGCGCCTCCGTGAACTGCTGCTCGTGGCCGACGCGACAGCTGACGATCACGCGTGAGACGCCGGCTGAGACGAGGCGCAAAACCTGGTACTCGGCAAGTGGCCGGCCGCCGACGGGAACGAGCGGCTTCGGCAGGCCGCCCGCCGCGTCACCGAGACGCTCCGCCTTGCCTCCTGCGAGGACGAGCGCCTCCATCAGCGCCGGACCCGCAGCTCCTCCGTCTCGGGCAGCGCCGAGAACGGGGAGGTCGGCCGGCCGACGCCTTCGTAGGCGAAGCCTGAGGCGCGGACGGCGTTCGGGTCGAGCAGGTTGCGCCCGTCGACGAAGAGCGGGTTCCGCATCAGCGCGCGGACGTCGGCGTTGACGAGGTCGCGCAGCTCCTCCCACTCCGTGACGATCACCGCAGCGTCGGCGCCCGTGACGGCCTCGAGCGCGGTCGCGCAGAGCGTGGCGCCGCGGAGCTCGTCGCGCGGCCGGGCGACCGGATCCCAGGCGGTGACCTCGGCACCCTCGGCGAGCAGGCGCGCCGCGAGCACGATCGACGACGCCTCGCGCAGGTCGTCGGTGCCGGCCTTGTACGCGAGGCCGAGCAGCGCGATGCGCTTTCCCGCGAGCGGGCCGAGATGCTTCTCGAGCTTCCCGACGACGCGTCGCTTCTGGAGCTCGTTGACCTCGATCACCGAGTTCAAAAGTTGGAAGTGGTAGCCGGAGTTGCCGGCGAGCTGCTTCAGCGCGGAGACGTCCTTCGGAAAGCACGAGCCGCCGTACCCGATCCCAGCGCGGAGGAAGTGCGGGCCGATCCGCCGGTCGAGGCCCATCCCGCGAGCGACCTCCTCGACGTCGGCGCCGGTCACCTCGCAGACGTTGGCGATCTCGTTGATGAAGCTGATGCGGGTCGCGAGAAAGGCGTTCGACGCGAGCTTGATCATCTCCGCGGAGTGGACGTCGGTCTGTACGACCTCCGTGTCGAGGCCGTCGTAGAGCGCCGCCACCGCTGCGCCGTCCGCCTCGGAGAACGCGCCGACGACGACGCGGTCGGGCTTCATGAAGTCGCGCACGGCGCTGCCCTCGGCGAGGAACTCGGGATTCGAGACATAGCCGACGTGGGCGAGCCCGCGCGCCTCGAGCGCGGCGCGAACCCTGTCGCCCGTGCCGACCGGAACCGTCGACTTCATCACGACGGTCGCCTGCGTCTCCGCGGGCAGCTCGTCGAGGACGGTCCAGATCGCAGTGAGATCGGCGTCGCCGGAGTACGTCGGCGGCGTGCCGACGCAGACGAAGAGCAGCTCGGCCTGCGCCGCCACTTCGCGCGCGTCGAGCGTGAACGAGAGCCGCTCGCGGTTGCGCTCGAGCAGCTCGTCGAGCCCCTGCTCGTGGATCGGCACGGTGCCGGAGCGGAGCGCCTCGATCCGCTCGGAGACGACGTCCCGGATCGTGACGTTGTGGCCGAGCTCGGCGAAGCACGCGCCGGTGACGAGTCCGACCCAGCCTGCGCCGAAGATCCCGATGCCTGCTTTTTTGGTCACCGCCATGACGGCGGCCAGCTTAGCGGCCGTATGTTCGGAGACCTTTAGCGATCGCGAGCATCGTCTCGTTGGACAACGAGTCCTGCAGCGTGTTCACGACCCAGTAGCTCGCGCCGTTCCAGCGCAGCACGACCATGTGGAGATTCGGGCCGGAGTAGTAGAGGTCGTAGGGGCGGCCCTTGAGCACGTGCGTGGAGTTCTTGCCTGCGAGGATCGGGGCGTCGAGCCAGTTGGTCTCCTCGATGCCCCAGTACTGCGTGCCACCGGTGCGGTAGACGAGCCGCAGCGCACGATGCTTCTTGTCGAGCCAGTAGACGCGGTTCGCCTCCTCGAGGTCGGGCACCGAGGAGCGCTCCATCACCGTCGGCACCATCGCCTTGAAGGGCAGCTGGCGCTGCGCGTCGCGGACGAGGTCGTGCGACAGCGCCGGGTCGAAGTCGACGTTCGCCTTCTCGGGCTTGGGCGTCTGGTCGACGGGCGCGGGCGCGATCGAGCCGTGGAAGGTCTGACCGACGACGGCGACCAGCATCGCGCCGTACGCGGGGATCGTCACGGGGAGCGGCGCGACGTCGGCATCGCCGAAGAGATTCGCGACCGCTGCCGCCGCCGCTTTCGCCCCCGGCCGCGCGGCGTCGTAGTACACGGTCGAGTGGAAGTAGCTGAAGTTGGGCGCGTTGGCCGGCTGGCCCGCCGGCGGCACGACGATCTGGTAGCCGCGCCGCGCGAACGCGTAGCCGGCGGTCGCCGCCGAGTGGAGGACGCCGTTGCCGTTGAGCACTAGCATCGTCGTCTGCGCCGGGCTCGGAGCCGTCGACTTGATCTTCCGCCCGAGCGTCACGTCGGTCGCCTTCGTCGGCGCCTGGACATCCGGCGTCGTGAACTCGCGGATCGCGTCCTGGAGGTTCTGGTCCGAGGTCGTCACGCTCGAGTAGCCGGTGAGCCCGGCGATCTTCGCCTGGAAGAAGTGGCCCGCGGGGAGGCCGTACGCGAACAGCGCGTAGGAGAGCACCGTCTTGCCCGTGAGCCCGTCGCCGCCGCCGACGCCGACCTCGACGTTCTTCGTGATCGCGCCGACGATGCCCGGCAGCTTGAACGGCGAGAAGTTGTTCTGGATCTGCTGCTTCAGCGCCTTCACGAACATCTGCTGGCGGATCACGCGGTAGAAGTCGGAGTCGGTGTGCCGGAAGCGCACGAAGCTGAGCGCGTCGCTGCCGTTCAGCCGCTGGTAGCCGGAGTGCAGGTCGATGTCGGCGTAGTTCGTCGCGGTGGAGCCGGTGTTCTTGTTGTAGTAACGGCGGTCGATGTCCATCCAGACTCCGCCGAGCTTGTCGACGATCTGCTTGAAGCCATGGAAGTTGACCGTGATCAGGTAGTTGATCGGCAGGCCGGTCAGGTCCTTCACGGTCTCGAGCGTGCCGCGGGCGCCGCACTCGGTGTAGGCCGCGTTGATCTTGCCCCGGAACGTCGGCTTCCCCGGACACGTGACGTTGACGATCATGTCGCGCGGGAACGAAAGCATCGAGATCGCCTTCGACTGCGGGTCGGCGCGCAGCAGCATCACGGTGTCGGAGCGCGACGGCGTGCCCTTCGCCTCGTTGGCGCGGTAGTCGTAGCCGGCGATGAGCGCGATTGCGGGCGCGCCGGGCAGCGGGATCGAGAGGCGCTTCTGCGCGATCTTCACGTCTGCCGTGTGCGCGCTGACGGCCTGCACCTCACGATTGAAGTAGAGGTAGGCCCCGCCGGCCGCCGCAGCCGCGAGGATCACGACCGCCGCGAGCATCCAGAGCAGGATCCGCCCCGCCCAGCCGAGCCTGGTCCGCGAGGGCGGGTCCGGCTGGCGGTAGCGCGAGACGGGCGTGACCGCGGCGGGCGGGAGCGTCGGCGAGCCGTTGCCGTTCCCGTCGCCCGAGACCCCGCTCCGGCCGATTCCTCTTTTTAGCGTCGTCCGCATCGAAAAATGGGCGCCCGGGAAGGCGCCTGCGGGGGGCAGGATACCGGGATCGGCGGCGGGCGGTCGCGGTGCCCTGGGTTAGGCGAGGCGGTGCGCGATCGCCGCGGCGAGCTTCTGCTCGAACGCAGCCGGATACGGCTTCGTGACGCTGAACATGATCGTCGCGACGTTCACCCGTCCGGCACCGAGCAGGACGAGGTCGACGTACAGGTTCACGGACGTCGTCGCACCCTTGGCGGTCACGCTCAGCACGAGCCGGTACGCCGCGGTGCGGGCCGCGACCTTCGGAAACGCGAGCGTGCCCTTTGCGAGCTCGGCGACCGTCGAGTCCTTCGGCGAGATCTGCGTGATCAGGTCGGAGAAGCACCGGAGCATCGTGGGGCGGACGACGCGGCTCCAGCTCGTCTTCGCCTGGGCGAGTGTCCGGAAGATGCCGACCGACGAGGCGACCTGCGAGACACCGTCCGGTGCCGTGAACTCGGCCGAGTCGACCTTGCCCGTCTCGACGAGGTCGGACTGGTCGGGATCGAAGTCCTTGCAGGTGCTCGAATCGGCGCCGGTGGTCGGCGTGCTGGGCTTCGCCGTCCAGCCGGCCGGGAAGTCGGAGCGAACGAAGCCGATCGACCGGGCCTTCGCCATGTCGGCGGCGGTGTGCTTCTGCTGCGGATCGCCCGCGAGCGCCGTACCGGCCACGATCAGCCCGGCGGAGATCACGACGAAGAGCGTCCTCAGCATGGCGCCGATCGTAGTGTCAGTCGGGCTCGTACGCCAGGCTCGGTCGCAGCCAGCGCTCGGCTTCGGCGACGTCCTCGCCCATACGCCGCGCGTAGTCCTGCACCTGGTCGAGGCCGACGCGGCCGACCGCGAAGTAGCGCGCATCCGGATGGGCGAAGTAGAGGCCGCTCACCGATGCCGCCGGCAGCATCGCGAAGCTCTCGGTGAGCTCGACGCCGATCGACGGCGCGTCGAGCAGCGCGAAGAGCGCGCCCTTCTCGGAGTGGTCCGGGCAGGCCGGATAGCCGAAGGCGGGCCGGATCCCGCGATAGCGCTCCTCGGCCAGCTCGTGGGCCGTGAGCTGCGCCGCCTCGGTCTCGTACCAGTCGCGGCGCGCCTGTTCGTGGAGGTGCTCCGCGAACGCCTCGGCGAGCCGGTCGGCGAGCGCCTTGACCATGATCGCGCGGTAGTCGTCGAGCTCCGCCTCGTAGCGCCCGGCAAGCTCGTCGGCGCCATGGATCGTGACGGCGAAGGCGCCGAGGTGATCGTCCGACGGCGCGATGTAGTCGGCCAGCGAGAGGTTCGGACGGCCGTCGGGATGCACCGTCTGCTGGCGCAGCATCGGAAAGCGGGCGCTCTCGACAACGATGTCCTCGCCGTCGGCGCGCGCCGGCCAGAAGCCGTAGACGCCGCGGGCCTGGAGCAGCCCGCCCGCGACGATCTCGTCGAGCAGCTCGTTCGCGTTGGCATAGAGCTCGCGCGCCGCCTCGCCCTTCTCGGGGTCGTCGAGGATCTTCGGGAAGCGGCCCTTCAGCTCCCAGGCTGCGAAGAAGAACGTCCAGTCGATGTACTCGCGCAGCGTCGCGAGGTCGGGCTCGACGGTACGGGTGCCGGTGAACGCGGGCACGGGCAGGTCGGAGAAGTCGAGCTGAGCGCGGTTGGCGATCGCGTCGCGCTGGAGGAGCAGCGGCCGCGCGGTGCGCTCGGCGTGCTCGGCGCGGAGGCGATCCTGGAGCGTCTCGTTCGCGCGCTCGAGATCGGCGCGGCGGACCGGGTCGAGCAGGTCGGAGACGACGCCGACGACGCGTGAGGCGTCGAGGACGTAGACCGTCGGGGCCGTGTAGGCCGGCGCGATCTTCACCGCCGTGTGCTGCTTCGAGGTCGTCGCGCCGCCGATCAGGAGCGGCAGGTCGAGCCCCCGGCGCTCCATCTCCTGGGCGACGGAGACCATCTCGTCGAGCGACGGCGTGATCAGGCCCGAGAGCCCGATCGCATGCGCGCCTTCCTCCGCGGCGGTGTCGAGGATGCGGTCGGCGGAGACCATCACGCCGAGATCGATCACCTCGTAGCTGTTGCAGCCGAGCACGACGCCGACGATGTTCTTGCCGATGTCGTGGACGTCGCCCTTGACCGTGGCGAGGACGATCTTGCCCTGCCCCGCGCTGCCCGCCTTTTCGGCCTCCATGTACGGCTCGAGGTAGGCGACGGCGCGCTTCATTGCGCGGGCGCTCTTCACGACCTGCGGCAGGAACATCTTCCCCGAGCCGAACAGGTCGCCGACGATCTTCATCCCGTCCATCAGCGGCCCCTGGATCACGTCGAGCGGGCGCTCGAAAGCCTGCCGCGCCTCCTCGGTGTCCTCCTCGATGAAGTCGACGATCCCGTGCACGAGCGCGTGGGCGAGCCGCTCGGCGACCGGCGCCTCGCGCCAGCCGAGGTCGAGCTCGCGCTTCGTCCCCTCCCCCTTCACCGTCTCGGCGAACGCGACGAGGCGGTCGGTCGCATCGGGGCGGCGGTCGAAGATCACGTCCTCCACCCGCTCGAGCAGGTCGGGCGGCATGTCCTGGTACACCGCGAGCTGCCCCGCGTTGACGATCGCCATGTCGAGACCGGCGGCGATCGCGTGGTAGAGGAACGCGGAGTGCATCGCCTCGCGGACGACGTTGTTGCCGCGGAACGAGAACGAGAGGTTCGAGACCCCGCCCGAGACCTTCGAGCCCGGGCAGCGGCGCTTGATCTCGGAGGTCGCCTCGATGAAGTTGCGGGCGAACCGGGCATGCTCCTCGATCCCGGTCGCGACGGCCAGGATGTTCGGGTCGAAGACGAGATCCTCGGGCGCGAACCCCGCCTCCTCGGTCAGCAGCTTGTAGGCGCGCTCGCAGATCGCGACCTTGCGCTCGACCGTCTCGGCCTGGCCCTCCTCGTCGAAGGCCATCACGACGACGCCCGCGCCGAAGCGCCGGACGACGCGCGCCTTCTCGAGGAACGCCTCCTCGCCCTCCTTGAGGCTGATCGAGTTGACGATCCCCTTGCCCTGGATGCAGCGGAGGCCGGCCTCGAGCACGGACCACTTCGAGCTGTCGATCATGATCGGCAGCCGCGCCACCTCGGGCTCGGTCGCGATCAGGTTCAGGAAGGTGGTCATCGCCTGCTCGGAGTCGAGCATCCCCTCGTCCATGTTCACGTCGAGGAGGTTCGCGCCGCCGCGCACCTGCTCGAGCGCGACCTCGAGCGCCGTCTGGTAGTCGCCGCCCTTGATCAGGTCGCGGAAGCGCGCCGAGCCCGTCACGTTCGTGCGCTCGCCGACCATCACGAAGTTCGTGTCGGGGCCGATCCGGAACGGCTCGAGGCCGCTGAACGCCGTCTCGTGGCGCTTCTCGGGGACATATCTCGGGGCCAGGCCCTGGACAATGTCCGCAATCGCCCTCGTGTGCTCCGGTGTCGTGCCGCAGCAGCCGCCGACGATGTTCAGGAGCCCCTCCTGCGCGAACTCGCCGAGCAGGTGGCTCGTCGTCTTCGGCCCCTCGTCGTAGCCGCCGAAGGCGTTCGGGAGGCCCGCGTTGGGATGGCAGCTGACGTAGGTCGGCGCGATGTGCGCCAGATCGGCGACGTATGGGCGCATCTCTGACGCGCCGAGCGCGCAGTTGACGCCGACGACGAGCGGCTCGGCGTGCTCGACCGAGAGCCAGAACGCCTCGACGGTCTGTCCGGAGAGCGTGCGCCCGCTGCGATCGACGACGGTGACCGAGATCCAGAGCGGCAGCTCGGGCGCGACGTCCTTCGCGGCGGCGATCGCGGCTTTCGCATTGAGCGTGTCGAAAATCGTCTCGACCAGGAGCAGGTCGACGCCGCCGTCTCGCAGGCCGCGGATCTGCTCGCAGTACGACTCGTAGACCCCGTCGAAGTCGATCGTGCGAAACGATGGGTCGTCGACCTTCGGCGAGAGCGAGAGCGTCACGTTGAGCGGGCCAACGGAGCCGGCGACGAAGCGGTCCGGCCCGAGTGCCGCCGCTTCCTTCGCGAGCCGTACGCCCTCGACGTTCATGTCGTAGACGGCCGCCTCGAGCCCGTAGTCTGCCTGCCCGATCGAGGTCGCCGTGAAGGTGTTCGTGGTCGTGATGTCGGCCCCCGCCTCGAAGTACGCGCGGTGCGTCTCGGCGATGATCTGCGGCTGCGTGAGATTGAGCAGGTCGGGATCGCCCTTGACCTCGCGGCCGTGGTCGCGGAAGCGCTCGCCGCGGAAGTCCTCCTCGCTGAGCCCGCGCCCCTGGAGCAGCACGCCCCACGCGCCGTCGAGCACGACGATCCGCTCGTCGAGCAGTGCCCTCAGTCTCGTCTCGGCCTCGGTCAACCGCCGCCTCCCTCGTCTCGCCTAGAGAGGTCCGGTGCGGATGTGCACCGAGGGCTCTTTAGGCGTTTTTTCTCCTGGTCGCCAAGCTGCCTTCAAAGCTCTCCAGGTTCGGAGAGCGTACCAGGGCTACCCGCTGTGGCCGGAGACCTGGAGCTGGTGCTCGGCGTGCTTGATCCGCTGCTCGAGCTGCCAGCGGTCCGCTGTCGACTCGCCCGCGTCGACCCGCTCGAGCTCCGCGGTCGCCTCCGCGAGCTGGCGCTGGGCCTCGTCGTCGTCGATCTCGCTCGCCTTCACGGCGTGATCGACGAGGGCGATCGCGCGGTCGGTCTCGACCTTGAAGAAGCCGGGGCCGGTCGCGAACTCGATCAGCTCCTGGCTCGCCCTGTCCAGGTAGACGCGCGTCGAGCCCGCCTTCAGCGTCGCGACGAGCGGCGCGTGGCGCGCGAGCACGCCGATCTCGCCCGCGGCGCCCGGCACCACGATCATCTCGGCGGGTCCCTCGTAGACGGCCCCGTCCGGGGTCACAAGGGAGACGTCGAACTGCTTCGTCTCGTCGGCCACGCTAGGCCGGAACCGCCTCGGCCGTCTTGCGGCCCTTCTCGACCGCGCTCTCGATCGTCCCGACCATGTAGAACGCCTGCTCGGGCAGCTCGTCGTGCTTGCCGTCGAGGATCTCGCCGAAGCCCGCGATCGTGTCCTCGAGCTTGACGTACTCGCCTGGCGTCCCGGTGAACTGCTCGGCCACGAAGTTCGGCTGCGAGAGGAAGCGCTCGATCTTGCGCGCCCGCGTCACGACGAGCTTGTCCTCGTCGGAGAGCTCGTCGATGCCGAGGATCGCGATGATGTCCTGGAGGTCCTTGTAGCGCTGGAGCACCTCCTGCACCCGCGTCGCGGTGTTGTAGTGGTCCTCGCCGACGATGTGCGGCTGGAGCGCGCGAGAGGTCGAGTCGAGCGGGTCGACCGCCGGATAGATGCCCTTCTCGACGATCGCGCGCGACAGCACCGTCGTCGCGTCGAGATGCGCGAAGGTGTTCGCCGGCGCCGGGTCGGTGAGGTCGTCGGCCGGCACGTAGATCGCCTGCACCGAGGTGACCGAGCCCTTGTTCGTCGAGGTGATCCGCTCCTGCAGCTGCCCCATCTCGGTGGCGAGCGTCGGCTGGTAGCCGACGGCGCTCGGGATCCGGCCGAGCAGCGCCGACACCTCGGAGCCCGCCTGGACGAAGCGGAAGATGTTGTCGATGAAGAGCAGCACGTCCTGCCCCTCGTCGCGGAAGTACTCCGCCATTGTCAGGCCGGAGAGGCCGACGCGCAGGCGCGCCCCCGGCGGCTCGTTCATCTGGCCGTAGACGAGCGCGACCTGGCTGAACACGCCGGACTCCTGCATCTCGAGCATCAGGTCGTTGCCCTCGCGCGTGCGCTCGCCGACGCCCGCGAACACGGACACGCCGTCGTGCTGCTTGGCGATGTTGTGGATCAGCTCCTGGATCAGCACCGTCTTGCCCACGCCGGCGCCGCCGAACAGGCCGACCTTGCCACCCTTGATGTACGGCGCGATCAGGTCGATCACCTTGATCCCGGTCTCGAAGATCTCCACCGTCGGCGACAGCTCGCGGAACGTCGGCGGGTCGCGGTGGATCGACATGCGCTGCACGCCCTCGATCGCCGGCTTGTTGTCGACCGGCTCGCCGAGCACGTTCCAGATCCGGCCGAGCGTCTCCTTGCCGACGGGAACCGAGATCGGGCCGCCCGTGTCGACGACGTCGAGCCCGCGCGCGAGCCCGTCGGTCGAATCCATCGCCACTGCGCGGACGCGATCGTCACCGAGATGCTGCTGCACCTCTGCGATCAGCGTCCCTCCGTCCGCGACCTCGATCGCGAGCGCGTTGTAGATCTTCGGCAGCTGGCCGACGAAGGCGACATCGATCACGACGCCTTTGATCTCGATCACCTTGCCGACGTTCTGGCCGTTCTTCGCGTTAGGCATGCGTCTCCTGAAGGGGTGGTTCGGGCGTGGAATGTCTGCGCTCAAGCGCCTGCCGGAGCCGCCGTATCGTATCGAAGGCCGGACCGCGGTGAACGCCGTGACCGGCGAGCCGATGCTGCTCGAGACCGTCCGCAACGCGGTCGGCGTGGTCGAGCGCTCAGCAGTGCGAGGCAAGCGCTGGATACATGCTCCCCAGGATAGTCGTGCTACACCTTGTGCCGTGCGAATCGCAGCGCTCGTTCTCGCTTTCGTAATGGTTGCGGCAATCGGCGCCCGTGCGGGTGCCACTACCGCGCCGGTGCGCCTGCAGGTGACCTTCGCCGGCACGGCGCGGGAGCAGTTCAACGACGTGGAGCGATGGACGTCGCTGTCCAGCAACCAGTGCGTGCTGCGACGGGCGCGCGACGAGGCGACGACGCTGACGTGGTCGCTCGCGTGGCGCGGCGCACCCGGCGCGCGGGTGGTTGCCGCAGCCCCGCCCTCCTCGCAGGGGAACGTCGCCGGCACCGAGGTGCGCGACTCGTGCGACATCGCGCCCGCCGACCTGCCGGCCGACGCACCGCAGGACTGGCTCACGACGCTCCAGTGCAACGACCCGCTCCAGCCGGACGGGGGCGGCGCGCTCACGCTCACGCGGCGCGCGGGAACCGTGATCGTCCAGGTCGCGACGCCGGGGTACGCCGTCTCGCCCGACGCGCAGTGCACTGCCGAGCCGCGCGCCGACCAGCTCCACGCGCGGCTCCCGCTCAAGCTCAACGACCTGGCGCGCCTGGCCAGGGGCGCCTCCAGGACCTACGCGGTCGGCTCGAGCGTGACACGTTTCGGCGCGTACACCCCGCAGCAGAACTGCATGCACGCGGCCAAGCCGTACGACGGCTACCGCTCGTTCGACCAGTGCCAGGACCTCCTCACCTGGAGCGGCACGCTCCGCGTGACGCGGCTCTGAGCCGGTGGCCGGCGACGTCACGAGGAGGGACTTCCTCGGCCTGAGCGCGGCCGCGGTGCTCGCTGCCGGCGGCCTGTACGAGCTCGTCGACACGCTTGCGCGGCCCGAGCGGGCGAACGCAGCCGTCGGGGCCGGCGTCCCGCCCGAGCAGCACCTGCTCCGCGACGTGCCGATCGTGATCGACAACGGCGTGGAGATCCTCGTGCCGCCGCTCCACCACGAGCTCGTCACCGCGAGGCTGCGCGTCGGGCACAAGAAGGCGGCTCTCCTCGACGCGCAGCGCGGGCTCGCGCAGGAGCTCCACGCGGTCGACGCGGCGTTCGCCCCCACTCCCGCCGGGCTCGGCGTCACCGTGGGCTGGGGCCTCCCGTACTTCCGCCGCTACGTCGCGAAGCCGTGGCTCAGCCTCGGGCCGCGCGACCTCCGCGCCAACGCGCCGGCGCTCCTCGACGCGATTCGCTTTCCGAGCGACCCGGCAGCCACCATCCTCGAGGGGAACGACGTCATCTTCCAGCTCCGCAGCGACAGCCTGGCCCACATCGCGCAGGGCTCACGCGCGATCTTCGACCACCTCGACGGCGCAGTCGAGATCACTAGCATCCGCAAGGGCTTCGTCGGCGGCGGCGGGAAGCAGAGCCTCCCCAAGCAGATGGCGGTGAGGGCGAACATCCCCGGAGCCGACCGGATTCCCGACACGGCGCAGCTCTTCCTCGGCTTCACCTCGACGCAGCGCGCCGCACTCGGGCCCGACTCGATCGCGAACCTCGAGACGCTTCCAGGCCTTACCGACCAGTGGCCGAACGGCTACTTCGCGAACGGCACGACGATGCACGTGTCCCATGTCTACCTCGATCTCGTCCAGTGGTATGGCGAGTTCGACTTCGACGAGCGGATCTGGGCCGCCTTCCGTCCCGGCCTGAAGATGCCGGTCGGAACGCGCACGCTGCCGGAAGGCGCGGCCGACGTCGAAGGCGTCGCGGACGTCGTCTCGGACATCACGAAGCTCGGGCTCACCGGTCACAGCGCCGCCCTGCAGCCGGCGACGCGGCTCCTGGCGGACACCGTCGACAACTACGGCGCGCTCTATCCGAAGGGGACGCCGGTGATCCAGCGGCCCGACTTCGACACGCTCGACAGCCCCTTCGCGTGGACGTCGAACCCGTTCCGGGACCGCTGGTCGTCGCACCCCTCCGCGGGTCTCCATTTCGTCGCGTACGCGCCGACGAGCGACACGTTCCACCGCGCGCGTCTCGCAATGGACGGCCACTACGCGGACGGCACGGTGATCCCGGTCGCGCCGGGCTCGGCGCAGCAGGGCTTCAACTCGGTGCTGCTGACGACGCACCGGCAGAACTTCCTCGTGCCGCCGCGGCGACACCGGTCGTTTCCGCTCGCTGAGTTGCTCTAGAAGCTAGAAGTCGCCCTGCGTCAGGGTCAGGCCCTTGTGGCGCACGGCGCGGACGGCGGCAGGAAGCTGCGGCCGCCCCTGCGAGTCGCTGTCGAACGAGACGGGAACGGGCGTGACGAAGGACGGCTCGCCCTCGTTGAGGCGTGGACGCTGCGGCGCGTGGCTGCGACCGGTGCCGGCCGCGCCGAACAGCGAGCCGAGCCCGACCGATGCGGCGACGAGCGCCGCGGCGGCGCCGAACTGCACGGCGCGACGCGCCGAACGCCGCGCCACGGGCAGCGAGACGGGCTGCTCGAGCGGTACGAGCTCCGCCGTCCGCAGCGCCTGCGTGAAGCCGGTCGAGTCGGCGGCGAACGCGCGGCAGTCGTCGCAGCGCGCCAGGTGAGACTCGAGCATGAAGCCCTCGAGCTCCGAGAGCTCACCGTCGAGCCTCAGGGAAACCCAGGCGCGAGCGCGATCACAGTTGTGAGGAAGCGTGGCCATCTATGCGTTTCGACGGTTGTCCCGGCAGATAGTTAGCGACGTTAGCGATTCCTTAGAAAAGCGCATATCTAGGATCGGCAGCGAGCCCGATCAGGACAAGGGTGAACCCCACCGAGACGAACACGGCAGAGAGATTGATCGTCTCGTCACGCTCGCTCGGCGTCGCCCAGCGCACGATGCGGTTCCCGAAGACGAGCGGCCCCGACAGCTGCGCATCCTCGCTCTTGACCCGCACCGGGCCGCGGTTGCCGACGAAGAAGCCGGAGATCAGCAGGAACGAGCCGGCGACCGTGAGGCCGAGCGAGACAGAACGGGCGATCGACGCGCCGAGCAGGAGCCCGAGCGCGACCGAGATCCCCGAGACGACGATGAGCAGGCCGCCGAGGAGAACGATGATGCGGCGAAGTGCCGCCCTGACCATGCCCGCAGGTTAGCTGGCGACCGGCTCGCCGGAGCGGCGCATCTGGGCTTCCGTCAGCGGCCACCCTTCGAGCGGGTAGTGACACGCAGCGGACTGGCCGTTCGGGAACTCCCGCACCGGCGGGTCGATCACATCGCAGACGCCTTCGTGGAAGCGAGGGCAGCGCGGATGGAAGCGGCACGCGGTCGGCGGGTTGATCGGGCTCGGCACGTCTCCCTCGAGCACGATCCGCTTGCGCTGTCGGCCGAGCACGGGATCGGGCACCGGCACTGCCGAGAGGAGCGCGCCGGTGTACGGGTGCTTCGGCGTGTCGTAGAGCTGGTCGCGGCCGGCCTCCTCGGCGATCGAGCCCAGGTACATCACCATCACGCGGTTCGAGATGTGACGGACGACGTTCAGGTCGTGCGCGATGAAGATGTAGGTGAGGTTGAACTCGTCCTGTAGATCCTTGAGCAGGTTCAGGACCTGGGCCTGCACGGAGACGTCCAGCGCCGAGACGGGCTCGTCGCAGACGATCAGCTTCGGGTTCACGGCGAGCGCGCGTGCGACTCCGATGCGCTGGCGCTGCCCGCCCGAGAACTCGTGCGGGAAACGGTTGTAGTGCTCCGGGTTGAGGCCGACGATGTCGAGCAGCTCCTGGACGCGGCGCTTGACCTCGGCATGCGAGCCCATCTTGTTGACCTCGAGCGCCTCGCCGATGATGAAGCCGACGCGCTTGCGCGGGTTCAGCGACGCGTACGGATCCTGGAAGATCATCATCATCTCGCGCCGGATCGGGCGCATGTCCGCCTGGCTGATCGTCGTGATGTCGCGCCCGTCGAACGTGATCTTGCCGCCGGTCGGATCGAGGAGGCGCATGATGCAGCGCGCCATCGTCGACTTGCCGCAGCCGGACTCGCCGACGACTCCCAGCGTCTCACCGCGGTTGACCGTGAACGAGACGCCGTCCACTGCCTTCACCGAGGCGACCTGCTTCTGGAAGATGATCCCGCGCGTGATCGGGAAGTGCTTCTTCAGGTCCTCGACGACGAGCAGCTCTTCGGCCATTAGGACATCTCCTCCGCCAGGCGCCCCGAGGCGAGCTTCTCGTTCTCGCGATCCTTCGTCTCCTCGTCGAGGAAGCACGCCTGGTAATGGGCGGTGTCGCCCGGCCCGTGCTCGAGCTGCGGCTCCTCGCTCTTGCAGCGGTCGAAGACGTAGCTGCAGCGCGGATGGAAGCGGCAGCCGCGCGGCGGGTTCAGCAGCGAGGGCGGCGAGCCGGGAATCTGGACGAGCCGCTCCACGTCGGTGTCGAGTCGCGGCAGCGAGCCGAGCAGACCCCACGTGTAGGGATGTCGCGGCCGCTTGAACAGCTCGTCGACCGGAGCCTGCTCGACGACCTTGGCCGCGTACATCACGACGATGTCGTCGGCGATCTCCGCGACGACGCCCAGGTCGTGCGTGATCATGATGATCGCGCTGCCGAACTCCTCCTGGAGCCGGTCGAGCAGGTTCAGGATCTGCGCCTGCGTCGTCACGTCCAGCGCGGTCGTCGGCTCGTCGGCGATCAGCAGGTCGGGGTCGTTCACGAGCGACATCGCGATCATCACGCGCTGGCGCATTCCGCCCGAGAACTGATGCGGGAAGTCGTCGAGCCGTCGCTCGGCATGCGGGATCCCGACGGCCTTCAGGAGCTCCGTCGAGCGGGCGCGAGCCTGGCGCTTGGTCACGTCGCGGTGCAGCAGGATCGCCTCGCCGAGTTGATCACCGATCTTGTGCACCGGGTTCAGCGACGTCATCGGGTCCTGGAAGATCATCGCGACGTCGTTGCCGCGGATCTCGCGCAGCCGCTTCGAGCTGGCGGTGAGCAGGTCCTCGCCGTTGAAGAGCGCCTCGCCGGTCGTCGTCGTCCCCTTGCTGGCGTTGAGCCCCATGATCGTGAGACACGTGACGCTCTTCCCCGACCCGGACTCGCCGACGATGCCGAGCGTCTTGCCCTTCTCGATCGAGAAGGACACGCCGTCCACCGCCCTGACGATCCCGTCGTCGGTGGCGAAATGGGTTTTGAGATCCCGAACCTCGAGGAGCGCCATCAGCTGAGGCGAATCCTCGGATCGATCCAGGCGTAGAGCACGTCGACGAACACGTTGAAAATGATGATGCAGAGCGTCGAGAAGATCACGATGCCCTCGATCATCGGCAGGTCGAAGCCCTCGATGCTCTGCACGGCGAGCCGGCCGAGACCGGGCAGTCCGAAGACCGCCTCGGTGAAGATCGCGCCGCCGAGTGCGATGCCGATGTCCATCCCGAGCATGGTCACGACCGGCAGCAGCGCATTGCGCAGCACGTGCGAGCGCATGACCTGCGACTCGGGCGCGCCCTTGGCGCGCGCGGTGCGCACGTAGTCCTCGTTCATCGTGTCCATCACGTTCGCGCGGATCATCCGGACGTAGATCGCGGCGAACAGGATCGCGAAGGTCATCCACGGCAGGATGAGGTGGTAGGCCCAGTCGATCGGCCCGCCGCAGCCGCCCTGGGTGTTCAGCAGGTTGCAGTAGCCGGCATTCGGCGTCCAGCCGAGCCTGTAGCCGATGAAGTACTGGAGGATCAGGCCGATCCAGACGACCGGGGCCGAGATCCCGATCAGGACGAACATCATCGACGTCCTATCTAAGAGCGAGCGCGGCCGTAAGGCCGAAAGGATCCCGATCGGCAAGGCGATCGCCATCCAGAGGATGACGCCGCCGAGCACGAGCGAGGCGGTGACGGGTGCCGCGCTCAGGATCACCTTGTTCACGTCCTGGCGGTTCGTGAACGAGCGTCCGAGCGAATGGTGGATCACGAGGCGCCGCATGAAGAGGAGGTACTGCACCGGCACGGGCCTGTCGAGCCCGAGGAAGTGACGCGCGCGGGCAACCTCGTCAGGTGTCGCGCGCTGCCCGACGGCGAGTCGCGCCGGGTCGGCCGGGATGATGAAGAAGATGACGTACGTGACAATCGTGACCGCTATGAACAGCACTCCTGCCCAGAGCAAACGGCGGATGAGGTAGCGGAACACGAGGCGTGGATTCTAGCCGAGGAGAAGAGAGTGTGGCGCCGACCAGGACGGCCGGCGCCACACATCTCGTCAGTACGGCGTTACTTGATGCAGACCGCCGCGAGGTCGACCGCGTAGGTCGGGTTGAACGTGAAGCAACCGGTGCGAGCCGACACATAGATCTGGTCGTTGATGGTCGCACGAGCTGCCCAGGGAGCTGCGTTCTTCGTGATATCGACATCCAGCGCTCCGTAGGTGTTGAAGCGCGAGCTGCCGACGAGCCGCGAAGCCGCGAGCATCGCCTTGTTGTACTTGGGATCGTTGAAGTACGCGACGTTGTTGTTGTTCGACGCGTGCAGGCTGTCACCGGACAGGAGCACGTTGATGAAGTCGAACGGATCCGCGTAGTCGGCGATCCAGCCCTCGGTGGTGAAGTCGAACGCAGCGCCGCGGGTTCCTTCCTTCTCGATCTGAACCGCGCGAGCGAACTGGTCAACCTCGACGTTGAGGCCGATCTGCTTCAGGTTGAACTGGTAGATCTGGGCCTGCAGCGGAGCAGCACCACGGTTCGACGTGTAGAGAACCGCCTTGCCGTCGCCCGTGTGACCCTTCGCAAGCGCCTGCGCCTTCTTGACCGTTGCAGCCGTCACGTTGATCGGGTAGCACGGAGCCGGACCCGTCTTGCACTGGCGGTAGCCGGCCATGCCCGGGGGCAGGATCTGCACCGCACGGTCACCGGAGCCGAAGCCACCCACGTTGATCAGGGCACGACGGTCGATGGCCCAGTTCACGGCCTGCCGGAGCGCAAGGTTGCCCTTGATCAGCGGCCGGTCGTTGTTCATCGCCAGGTAGCGGACGCTGAGGTACGGCTTGATCCACACGCGGCTCTTGTTCACGCCGTACTTGGCCGCGAGCGGGGCCCACGACTGCGGGTTCAGACCCTGAGCCGCATAGTCGGTGGAGCCGTTGTCAACGTTCTGCTGGATGACGTCGAGCGTGTTGCCGATCTTGTAGTCGATCTCGTTCACGTTGTGCGGGCGATTGCCCTTGTAGTACGGGTTGCGCTTGATCGTGATCGACTTGTTGGCCGTCCGCGCAGCGATGTAGTACGGGCCGCAACCGGCGGGCGTGTCAGCGCCGTTCGGGTCGAGGCTCGCAGCAAGCTGCGGGTTGATGGCCTGGAAGAACGGCATCGCCAGCCGCGCGAGGAGATCCGGCGACGGCTTGTCGAGCGCGATCGTCAGCTTGTTGCTACCGACGACCTTGACGCCCGAAATCGTGCTCGCCTGGCCGTTGATCGCGGCGTTGGCGCCCGTGATCACGTCCATGAACGGCTGAGCAGGAGACTGCAGCTTCGGGTTGGCGTCGCGATTGAGCGCGTCGGCGAAGCTCTTGGCCGTCACGGCCTGGCCGGTGTCGAACTTGAAACCGGGGCGAATCGTGAAGGTGTAGAGCTTCCCGTTGTTCGAGATGGTCGGGAAGCCTGCCGCAACCTCGGGGACGAGCTGGGCACCCGCAGGGGCGTTCTTGTCCGGGAAGTTGAACAGCTTGCACGCGGTCGCGTACTGGATCTCCCAGCCGCTCGACAGGTAGTCGAGACCGGGATCCGTATAGTCCACGTCGGTCGAGAGCTCGACGTTGAACGTTCCGCCTGCGACAGCGTGACCGGCTCTCACCGGGGCCGCCTTGGTCGCCGTGCCGGCCGACGAGGCCGCCACGAGCAGGCCGGCCCCCACGATCGCCACAGCGATGGAAAGCCAGAGCTTCTTGTGCATCGGACTCCTTTCGAATGTCCGGACTCTCCGCAGTGCGCGAAGACTCCGAGGTAAACCGCACCCTTTGATCCCCTTTGACGGGCGCGCGGGGAGTTTAGTTAGACGTGTCGGAAAAGGAAATGGACGACCTCAGCGGGTTGTACGCGGGTCGAACGCGTCCCGCAGGCCGTCACCGAGCAGGTTGAAAGCGAGTGTCGTGAAAATCAGCGCCAGCCCCGGCCAGAGCATCAGCCACGGGTCCGTTGCGTAGTAGTCGGGCGCCGTGGAGAGCAGGTTGCCCCAGCTCGCCGTCGGCAGCTTGATCCCGAGACCGAGGAACGAGAGGCCCGCCTCGAAGAGGACGAATGCCGCGATGTTGAGGGTCGAGAGCACGATCAGCGGGCCGACGAGGTGCGGGACGATGTGGGAACGGATGATCCGCAAGTTGCTCGACCCCACCATTCGCGCCGCCTCGACGAACTCTTTCTCGCGCAGCGAGAGGACAATGCCTCGGAACACGCGCGCGGCGTAGAACCAGCTCAGGAAGCCGAACACAAGGACCAGTGTGATCACCCCCTGGCCCAGGAAGCCGAACGTGATCTGGTCGACGCGGCTACCGACCGTGCTCGCGACGGCGATGATGAAGAGGAGATACGGGAAGCACATCGTGATCTCGGTGATGCGCGAGATCAGCGTGTCGGTGTAGCCGCCGTAGAAGCCGGCGAGTGAGCCCATGATCGTGCCGAGCAGCATGCACAGGAACGTGGCTCCGAACGCGACCTCGATCGAGACCTGCGCTCCGAAGAGCAGGCGCAGGAACTCGTCGCGGCCGAGCGAGCCGTCGGCACCGAGGATGAAGAGCCCCTTCGATCCGGTGATCGGATCCTGCACCACCGACATCGGGCCCTTCGGAACCAGGTTGGCGTCGACGCCACCGGTTCCGGGATAGGGGAAGATGTCGTTCGGGCCGTGGCCGAGGATCTTCTTCGCCAGCGGCGCGCCGATGAACGCGACGAGGATCAGCAGGATGATGAAGATGCCGCCCGCGATCGCGACCTTGTCCCGCCTGAGCCGCAGCCAGACGCCCTCCCAGTAGCCACGCGCGTGGACCGGTATGCCGTCGAGTGGCTGCTCCTCGAGCTCCACGTCGAGCGGGAAGATTGGCGCTTGCGGGGCTAGCTCTGGATTTTCCGTTGTAGCCACAGGAGGCTCCGGACTATAGCGACGGACCTGGACAAAAACTATGACCGAGTGGTGTCCTGAAAGTTAGCCGGTGAGCGCATCGGCTCCTGCAACGACTTCCAGGATCTCCTGCGTGATCTCGGACTGGCGCGCGCGGTTCATCGCCAGGGTGAGCCGGTCGATCAGCTCGCCCGCGTTGCTGGACGCATTGCGCATCGCGGTCATGCGCGCGCCCTGCTCGGACGCTGCCGACTCGAGCAGCGCGCGGTACAGCTCGGTCTCGAGGTAGACGGGCAGGAGCCGCGCGAGGATCTCCTCCGGCTCCGGCTCGTAGAGGAAGTCGCCGACCTGCGCGCGCTCCTCGACCTCGGCCTCCTCGGCGCCGGGCGTGAGCACCTCCGGCGAGATCGGCAGGATGACCTGCTCGGTGACCCGCTGGACGAGCGCCGAGATGTACTGGTTGTAGATCCCGATCACCTCGTCGACCTCCTCGCCCGTGTAGAGCTCGGCGAGCCGGTGCCCGATCGCCTGGGCATCGCGGTAGCCGGGACGATCGGTGAAGCCCTGGAAGACCCCGTCCAGCTCGTAGCGGCGGAAGCGCAGGGTCGAGGCGCCTTTCTTGCCGACGACCGCGAAGCGCACGGTCTTACCCTCGGCCTTCAGCTTCCGTTCGAGTGCGAAGGCGTGGCGCATGATCTGCGCGTTGAAGCCGCCCGCGAGCCCGCGGTCCGCGGTGAACGGGACGATCAGCACTGTCTTGACCTCGCGCCGCTGGAGCAGCGGCAGGCCCCGCACCGAGGCGCTCGCGCGCGCGGTGCCGGTCATCAGCTCGAGCATCCGATCGGCGTACGGGCGCATCTGCTCGATCCGGGTCGCCGCCCGGCGCAGCTTGGCGCCGGCGACGAGCTCCATCGCCTTGGTGATCTTGCGCGTGTTGCGAACCGAGCGAACGCGCCGCTTGATGTCCTGAACCGAGGCCATCGAGTTACGTGATCGAGCCTGACTCTGCGACGTTGAACGAGCCGACGAACTTCTTCAGCTCGGCATCCAGCTTGGCGGTGGTCTCGTCGGTGAGGTCGTTCGAGTCGCGGATCGCCGCATAGATCGTGCCTTCGGTGCGCAGGAGCTCACGCAGCTCCTCGTGGAAGCGCGGTACCTGGGCGGTCGGGATCTCGTCGAGGAAGCCTTGAGTGCCGGCGTAGAGCGCGACCACCTGCTCCTGCATCGGCCACGGCGCGTACTGCGGCTGGTTCAGCGTCGCAACCATCCGCTCGCCGCGGGCCAGCGCGTTTTGCGTTCCCTGGTCGAGCTCGGACCCGAACTGCGCGAACGCCTCCAGCTCGCGGAACTGCGCAAGGTCGAGGCGCAGGCGTCCGGCGACCTTCTTCATCGCCTTCGTCTGCGCGGCGCTGCCGACGCGGGACACCGAGATTCCGACGTTAACCGCGGGCCGGACGCCCGAGTAGAACAGGTCGGACTCGAGGAAGATCTGCCCGTCGGTGATCGAGATCACGTTGGTCGGGATGTACGCCGAGACGTCGCCCGCCTGGGTCTCGATGATCGGCAGCGCGGTGAGCGAGCCGCCGCCCTCTTCGTCGGAGAGCTTGCACGCGCGCTCGAGCAGCCGCGAATGCAGATAGAAGACGTCGCCGGGGAACGCCTCGCGACCCGGCGGCCGGCGCAGCAGCAACGAGAGCTGGCGGTACGCGTCGGCGTGCTTGGAGAGATCGTCGTAGATCACGAGCGCGTGCTGGCCCTTGTAGAGGAAGTACTCGCCCATCGCGGCGCCGGCGAACGGCGCCATCCACTTGATCGGCGCGGCCTCCGACGCGGCGGCCGAGACGATGATCGTGTACTCCATCGCGCCCTCGTCCTTGAGCCGGTCGTACACCTGCGCGACGGTCGAGCCCTTCTGGCCGATTGCGACGTAGATGCAGATCACGTCGGTGTCCTTCTGGTTCAGGATCGTGTCGATCGCGATCGCCGTCTTGCCGGTGCCGCGGTCGCCGATGATCAGCTCGCGCTGGCCGCGGCCGACGTTCGTCATCGAGTCGATCGCCTTGATCCCGGTCTGGAGCGGCTCCTTCACGGGCTGGCGCTCGATCACGCCCGGCGCCTTCCACTCGAGCGGACGCGACTCGGACGACTCGATCGGGCCCTGGCCGTCGAGCGGGTTGCCGAGCGGGTCGACGACGCGGCCGAGGAGGCCCTCGCCGACAGGGACGCTCGCGACTTTGCCTGTGCGGCGAACGGGCTCGCCCTCCTTGACCTCCTGCCAGTCGCCGAACAGCGCGACGCCGACGTTGTCCTCTTCCAGGTTGAACGCGAGGCCGACGACGCCGTGCTCCAGTTCGAGCATCTCCAGCGCGACGGCGTTCTCCAGGCCGTGGACGCGCGCGATGCCGTCGCCGAGCGAGAGCACGGTGCCGACCTCGGAAAGGTCGGTCGCGACGTCGTAGTGCTCGATCCGCTGCTTCAGGATCGAGGTGATCTCTTCAGGGCGTAGCTTCACATCAGCTCCTTCATCGTGGGGGAACCCGTGGTTCCCCCACGAGCCCCCTCCTTCACAGTTCGGCTGGACAGGACAAGTCGTCGGCTCTCGCCGGGCCAAGGCCGGCTTCGCCTCGGAACGAGTCGCTGCATCAGGGTCACTCTCATGCTCTGGTTACGAGTTCGTGTCGAAGTCTTTCGAGGCGGCCACGGACGCTCGCGTCGAGACGGAGCGACCCGGCCTGGAGGACGATGCCGCCGACGAGGTCCGCGTCGACCGAGCGACTCGCCTCGACGGTGCGGCCGGATGCCTGCTCGATCTGCTGGACGATTCCGCGCGCCTCGTCGTCCGAGAGCTCGAAGGCGGTGGTCAGCTCGACCTGGAGGACGCGAGCCTGCTTGGCGACGAGCTCGCCGAGCTCACGCGCGATCTCGACGATCTCGCCGGTGCGCCCCTTCTCGGCGATCAGGCGGAGGAAGTTCCGGACGAGCTCGTCGGCGCCGCCGAGGAGGTCGTCGAGGATGGCGGCCTTGGTCTTGGAGTCGAGCTCCGGGTTGCCGAGCACGGCGCCGAGCTCGGGCACCTCCTCGACCATCGCGACGAAGTCGCCGAGCTGCTCATGCACCTCGGCGAGCTTCCCCTGTTCGAGCGCGGCCTCGAACAGAGCCCGTGCGTACATGCGCTGCGCGACGCCCATTAGTTCTCGGAGGCCTCCAGCACGGAGAAGTCGAGGCCGGCGATCGCCTCGGAGATGAGCCGCCGCTGGTCGTCGTCGTCGAGCACCTTGCCGGTGACCTTCGTCGTCGCGACGAGCGTCAGCTCGGCGACCTCGAGCCGGATCTGCTCGAGCGCGCGCTGGGTCTCGGCGGCGATCTCGCGCCGCGTCTCCTCGAGCCGCCGCTTGCGATCGGTCTCGGCCTCCTCCTTGACGCGCTCCCGCTGCGAGTCGGCGATGTGCCGGGCCTCGGCGAGGATCGCCTCGGCGTCGGTGCGGGCCTGCGCCATCAGCTGCTTGTGCTCCTCCAGCAGCCGGCGTGCCTCGTCGCGGGCGTTGTCGGCCTCGTCGAGGCTCTCCATGATGCGCGCGCGCCGCTCGTCGATCACCTTCTGGATCGGCTTGAACGCGAAGCGCCTGAGGACGAAGAAGGTCAAGCCGAACGCGACCAGCGTCCAGATCATCAGACCCGGAACGACCTTGATCAGCTGTGAAGAGGCGACGATCATCGGCTCAGACGAGGACGTAGGCGAGCAGGCCGCCGATCAGGCCGTAGAAGACGACGGCCTCGGTGAGTGCGAAGCCGAGCCACTGGATTCCCTGCAGCTCGCCGCGCAGCTCCGGCTGGCGGGCGACTGCCTGGATCATCGAGCCGAAGATGTTGCCGATCCCGACGCCGGCGCCGAGCGCGCCGAGGCCGATGCCGAGCGCGAGTGCGATCGCCTTTCCGGCATCGGTGGTGCCGTTCGTGGTGGCTGCGAGAATCGTGGTGAGCATGGAGCGGTTCCTCCTAGTGTTGTTGCGGCTCGATCGCCGAGCCGATGTAGATGGCTGACAGGGCCGCGAAGATGAACGCCTGGATCGAGACGACGATCACGACTTCGAAGAGGTAGAAGACGGTCGCGAAGCCGACCGCGAACGGCACGAGCCAGAGCGACTGGAGCACGAAGATCAGGCCGATGAAGGTCAAGATCAGCATGTGGCCGGCGAGCATGTTGGCAAAGAGACGGACGGAGAGCGAGATCAGCCGCATGAACTGCCCGAGCACCTCGAGCGGCACGATCAGCGGCAGCAGCGCCTTCGGCACATCGGGGATCCAGCTCTTCAGGTAGCCCCAGCCGCCGTTGTTGCGGACGCCCTCGACATGCGTGAAGACGAAGGTCATCAGCGCGAGGGCGAGCGTCACCGACAGCGAGGAGGTAGCGGCGTAGATCCCGAGCGCCGGCAGCTTCACGCCGAAGATCGTCACCTTCTGGTCCGAGAGCGGGAGCGGGATGAAGCCGATCAGGTTGACGACCCAGATGAAGAGCATCAGCGAGGCGACGTACGGGAACCACCGCTTGATGCCCTTCGTCGGCAGGCCCTGCTCCGCGACCTGAACCTGCGCGACCTCGTAGATCGTCTCGCCGATCGCCTGGCGCCGGCCGACCGCCTTGCCGGTGAACTTCACGCGCATCACGAAGATCCCGAGCGCCATCGTCAGCAACGCGCCGAGCCAGAGATAGGCGACCGCCTTCGTCACCGAGAGATCGAGCGGGCCGAGGTGGATCGGGAGCCAGGGATGCTGGTTGAACTCCTCGGACGGATCGAAATGGCCCTTGGCGAACGCGGCCTGCGGCAGGGCGAGCGCCAGCGCGCCGAAAAGCAGCGTGAGGCGCCTCACTGCGACGCCCCGAAGTACGCCAGGAGCGAGAGGCCGAGCTGGAAGGTGTATGCGAGTGCGTAGACCAAGGTTGCCGCCACCGCGAGGTGGGGATTCGATACTGCGACGGCGACGAGCACGACCAGCACGCCCACCGTCTTGAAGAAAAGTCCAAACGCCTGCACGCCTGAAGATGCGAGCCTACCGCCGCTCGCCGCGGCGCGCGTCACCAGGAGGCCGATCGCCTCGACCGCGACCCAGAGGACCGTGCCGAGAGCCCAGCCTGCGAGCGGCCAGCCCGCGAGCAGGAAGATCGGCAGCGCGAGCAGGAGGACGAGCGCGGCTCCGGCCGCGGGGAGAAAACGTCCGGGTACGGGTCTCGGCGTCGAGACGAGGGTCTTCATCAGCGAGCGTCCCGATACACGACGACGACGACTGCGGTGCCGACCGGAATCCCGAGCACGGCGCCGAAGACGATGCCGTACCCGACCGAGCCTGCAGCAGCGCCGATGGCTGCGCCGATCGCGATGCAGAGGACGATCGCGCTTGCGAGCAGCATCCCGGCGGACACGCCGCTTCGGCTTTTACGGGGGGCGTGCTCCATCCCGCGGCGAGCATACCAGAGCAGGGGTGCCAGTTTGTAACACTGCAAATCCCCGCAGGCAGGCGGAAAGTGGCCCATTTCGTCACAAGTTTGTGTCCGATAGGATCGTGGAGTGCCCACACGGCCGCGACTCGTGCTCGTCCACGGCAGCGTCGGCAACGGGGCGGCGACCTGGAGCGCGCAGGCGCCGCTTGCGGAGCGGTTCGAGCTCGCAATCCTGAACCGTCCGGGCTTCCCGCCGGGGCCGCCGGTCGCGGCGATCGACTTCGAAGAGCACGGCCGCTGGCTGGCCGAGCAGCTGGAGCCGGGCGACCACCTGGCCGGCCACTCGTACGGCGGCATCGTCACGCTGCTCGCGGCCGCCGAACGGCCCGGCCTCGTGCGCTCGCTGACCGTGATCGAGCCGCCGTGCTTCGGAATCGCGCGCGGAGACCCGGACGCCGAGGCGGCGATCGCGGCGCTCGAGGAGCACGCGCGTTCTCGGTCGAACGACCCGCGCACGTTCCTCGTCGAGTTCTTCTCGTTCGTCTCGAGCTCGCCTCCCACGCTGCCCGACCCGTTGCCGCCGGAGCTCGAGCAGGGCGCGCGGATGCTGATGGTCGAGCGCCTGCCGAGCGAGGCCGAGATCCCGTTCGAGCCGCTCGCCGCTGCACCGTTCCCGAAGCTCGTCGTGTCCGGCGGGCACGGTGCGGCTTTCGAGCGGGTCTGCGACGTGCTCGAGGAGGAGCTCGACGCGGAGCGGCTCGTGATCCGCGGCGCCGGTCACGACCCGCAGTTCGCGCCCGGCTTCAACGAGGCGCTCGCCGACTTCGTCGACTGGTCGAGCTAGGCGGACCTGCGCAGCCGCTCCGCCTCTTCGCGGCGGCGGATGCGAGGGTTCGCGAGCTTCACGATCTCGAGCAGGTAGACGATGTAGATCGACGTGCCGAGCGCGACGAGGCCGATCCCGACCGCGAGCGCCGTCCACCACGGGTGCCAGACGCCGTGGGCGCGAAAGGGGACGAAGCGGGTCGCGATCGCGGCGAGCGCGAGCGTCAGCGTCCAGACATAGATCGTCAGCGCGGCGCGCCGCTGCGAGAAGCCGATGTCGACGAAGCGGTGGTGCAGGTGACCGCGGTCGGCGGTGTAGATCGGGGTGCCATGCTTGAGGCGCCGCGCGACCACGAACGAGGTGTCGAGGATCGGCACGGCGAGGACGAGCAGTGGCAGGAACAGGGTGACCGTTGACGCCGTCTTCAGTAGACCCTGCACCGAGATCGTCGCGAGCACGAAGCCGAGTAACAGCGCGCCGGAGTCGCCCATGAAGATCCGCGCCGGATAGAAGTTGTGGCGCAGGAAGCCGAACGTGGCGCCGAACACGGCGGCGGAGAGGATCGCCGGGTCGATCTTGCCGACCGAGAGCGCGATCAGGGCAAAGGTGAAGCCCGAGATCCCGCAGACGCCCGCGGCGAGCCCGTCCATCCCGTCGAGGAAGTTGACCATGTTCATGATCGCGACGATCCAGAGCAGGCTGAGCGGCGCGCCGATCCACGGCGACAGCGTGTTGACGCCGAGGAACGGGAACGTGAAGTGCGAGATCCAGACGCCGAAGCTGACCGGGATCGCGGCGGCGAGGAACTGGCCGCCGAGCTTCTGCCACCAGCGCAGGCCGCGAACGTCGTCGACCGCTCCGACGACCGTCGCGATAGCGGCTCCGATCAGGAGCCCGCGCATCTCGCGGCCGAGGTGCAGGAACGCGAGCGCCGGGATGAAGATGCCCAGGAAGAGCGCAAGGCCGCCGAGGCGCGGGATCGGCAGGACGTTGAGCCGGCGTCCGTCCGGCTCGTCGACCGCGCCGAGCCTCCGCGCCATCCCGCCGACTGCCGGCGTCAGCATCACCACGATCACGCAGGCGATGATCGCCGAGTAGAGGACTTCTGGATTGTCGGTCAGCGTCTCCCACATGGCGGTGCCTTACTTCGTGCCGTAGAGCCGGTCTCCCGCGTCGCCGAGGCCCGGGACGATGTAGCCCTTCTCGTTCAGGCCGTGGTCGATGCCGGCGACGACGATGCGCACATCGGGATGGTTCTCATGGATGTTGGCGAGCCCCTCCGGCGCTGCGATCAGCCCGATCAGCGTGATCGACATCGCGCCCGCTTCCTTGACGCGCCCGACCGCGGCGGCAGTCGAGTTGCCGGTCGCGAGCATCGGGTCGAGCAGGATCACGTCGCGCATGGCGATGTCGGACGGAAGCTTCACGTAGTACTCGACCGGCTGAAGCGTCTCCTCGTCGCGGTAGAGGCCGATGAAGCCGACCCGCGCGCCGGAGATCAGCGAGAGCACGCCGTCGAGCATCCCCATCCCGGCGCGGAGGATCGGACAGACGGCGACCTTCTTGCCCGAGATGCGGCGGACGGTCGTGCGCTCGAGCGGCGTGTCGACCTCGACGTCCTCGGTGGCGAAGTCCTTCGTCGCCTCGTAGGTGAGGAGGAGTGTCAGCTCGTTGACGAGGAGGCGGAAGAGTTGCGTGTCGGTGTTCGCGTCGCGCAGTAGGCCGAGCTTGTGCTGCACCAGCGGATGATCGACCTGGACGACCGAGCCGCTCATGCCACGTACGTCGGATAGCCGCGGAAGCCCGGGTAGAGCGGGTTTGCATCACAGAGCGCCTCGGCGCGGGCGCGGAGCGCGGCGATGTCCGCGTCGGCGGTGAGCGCGCCGACGATGATCCGGCCGACCTCGCGGAAGTCGTCGGCGTCGAACCCTCGCATCGTCGCCGCCGGGGTGCCGATGCGGACACCTGAGGCGATCGTCGGCGGCTGCTCGTCGAAGGGCACCGTGTTGCGGTTCACGGTGAGGCCGACCTCGTCGAGTCGTTCCTCGGCGTCCTTCCCCGTCCAATCGGTGCCGCGCAGATCGAGCTGGAGCAGGTGCGTGTCGGTGCCTCCTGTGAGCACCGAGAGCCCGCCCTCCTGCAGCGTCTCGGCGAGCGCGTCGGCGTTGGCGCGGATCTGCTGCTGGTACTCGCGAAACGCGTCGCTGGCGGCGATCCGGAAGCACGCGGCCTTGGCGGCGATCGTGTGCATCAACGGTCCGCCCTGGAGCCCGGGGAAGATCGCGCGGTCGACGGCCTGCGCGTATTGCTCGCGGCAGAGGATGAAGCCGGAGCGCGGCCCGGCCAGCGTCTTGTGCGTGGTCGAGGTGACGAAGTCGCAGTGCTCGACCGGGTTCGGCTGGAGCCCGGCGGCGACGAGCCCGGCGAAGTGCGCCATGTCGCAGAGGAGCAGCGCACCGACCTCGTCGGCGATCTTGCGGAACTCCCACGTCTCGACGGTGCGCGGATACGCGGAGCCGCCGCAGACGATCAGCTTCGGCCGGTGCTCCTGCGCGAGCTTCAGCACCTCGGCGTAGTCGACGAGGTTCGTCTCGCGGTCAACGCCGTAGTGGGCGATCGTGTAGAGCCGGCCCGAGACGTTGACCTTGAGCCCGTGCGTGAGGTGGCCGCCGTGATCGAGACGGAGCGAGAGGATCGTGTCTCCGGGATCGAGCATCGCCATGTAGACCGCCGTATTCGTCGCGGCGCCGGCGTTCGGCTGGACGTTCGCGTGCTCGGCGCCGAAGAGCTCCTTCGCCCGCTCGATCGCGAGCACCTCGATCTCGTCGACGACCTCGCAGCCGCCGTAGTAGCGCTTGCCCGGATAGCCCTCGGCGTACTTGTTGGTCGGGACGCTGCCGACCGCCTCGAGGATAGAAGGCCAGGTGAAGTTCTCCGACGCGATCAGCTCGATCTGGCCGCGCTGGCGCTCGAGCTCCTTGCCGAGCAGGCCGGCGATCTCGGGATCGACCTCGTCGAGGCCTGCGGTGCGAAGCTGGGCGAGCGTGTACTGCGCGACTGCCATTCGGGCTCTCCTCTCCAGGGTTCCGAAGATCGTACTTCCGCGGTCAGCCGACCGCGGCGGCGGCCCGCGCGATCGCCTCGGCCGCGCTGCCGGCGCCCTCGCGCAGGACGACCGGCTCAGGCCCGGTGAAGTCGATCACCGTCGAGGCGATGCCCGGGAGCTCGCCGCCGTCGAGGGTCGTGCAGGCGGCGCGGAGCTCCGCGGCGATATCGGTGAGGCGCCGCGGCTCGGGACCGCCATGGAGGTTGGCGCTCGTTCCGGCCACGGCGCCGAGCTGGTCGAGCAGCGCCTTCGCATCACCGGAGAGCGACGGGACGCGCACGCCAATCGCATCCGGGTTCGCGCCCGCGAGCCAGGGGAACCGTCGCGCCGGGTTCGGGAGCACGAGCGTGTACGGGCCCGGGAGCACGGCCGCTGCGATCCGGCCGGCACGCAGCTCTGGCACCCAGTCGAAGAGACGGTCGAGATCGGCCGCGATCAGCGCAATCGGCTGGTTCGCGCTGCGACGCTTGAGCTCCGACAGTCGCCGCACCGATTCCTCGAGCTGCGGCACCGTGACGAGGCCGTAGACCGTATCGGTCGGAACGATCGCCGGCCGCCCGGCCCGTATCGCGGCGACCGCCTCCTCAATCGACACGCGCGACCCTCCCCTCGACAACCCGCTCGCGCTCGTTGAGATCGAGGGTGATCGTGACATCGTGGTAGCCGAGCGCCTCGAGCGCCCCGGCGACTTCGCTCGCCTGGCCGTCGCCGACCTCGAGCGCGACCGCGCCGCCCGGCTCGAGTGCGGCGAGCGCGGCGCGGGCGACCTCGGCCGGGCCGTCTTCCGCGACGAGCGCCTCGCGCGGCTCCCAGTCGCGCACCTCCGGCTCGAGCCCGTCGATTTCGTCGTGCTTCACATAGGGCGGGTTCGAGACGACGAGATCGAATGGCCCCTCCGGCAGGCCTACGCGGAAGTCGCCCTCGACGAAGGCCGGCTCGAGGCGAAGCAGCTCCGCGTTCTCGCGCGCGAGTGCGAGCGCGCCGGCCGAGATGTCGAACGCCGTCATGCGGACGCCGGCGCGCTCGGCCAGGAGTGAGAGCGCGACCGCGCCCGTGCCGGTGCCGATGTCGAGCACCCGCGGCCGCTCGACGCCCTCGAGGAGCGCAAGGGCGCGCTCGACGAGCACCTCGGTCTCGGGCCGTGGAACGAGCGCGCGACTGTCGCAGTGCAGGATCAGCCGCCGGAAGCCCCACTCACCGAGCACATAGGCGAGCGGCTCGCGCTTCCCGCGTCGCTCGACCAGCGCACGGCAGCGGGCGAGCTCCTCCTCTGTGAGTGGGCGATCGAACTCGAGGTAAAGATCGAGCCGGGCGAGCCCGAGGGCGTGGGCGAGGATGAACTCCGCGTCGAGTCGCGGCGAGTCGATCCCGCGCTCGGTGAAGAACACGGTGCTGCGCTTGAGAACCTCGCCGAGTGTCAAGCCGAAGCAGTTTCGAGGGCGCGGCGGCGCTCCTCGGCGGCGATCGCCTCGGTGAACTCCTCGAGCTCGCCCTGGAGCACCTGGTCGAGGCGGTGCACGGTCAGCTTTATCCGGTGGTCGGTGACGCGGCTCTCTGCGTAGTTGTAGGTGCGGATCTTCTCGGCCCGCTCACCCCCGCCGATCTGCGCGCGACGCGTCGCCGACTGCTCGGCCTGCTGGCGCTCGCGCTCGAGCTCGTAGATCCGCGCACGCAGCACACGCATCGCCTTGACCTTGTTCTGGAGCTGCGACTTCTCGTCCTGCATCGCGACCACGACGCCGGTGGGAACGTGGGTGATGCGGACTGCGGAGTCGGTCGTGTTGACGCTCTGGCCGCCGGGGCCGGTCGAGCGGTAGACGTCGATCTTGAGGTCGTTCTGGTCGATCTCGACCTCGACCTCCTCAGCCTCGGGCATCACGGCGACGGTGGCGGTCGAGGTGTGGATCCGGCCCTGCGACTCGGTCTCGGGGACGCGCTGCACCCGGTGGGTGCCCGCCTCCCACTTGAACACCGAGTACGCGCCGTCGCCTTTGACCGCGAACACGGCCTCCTTGATCCCGCCCGCCTCGTTCGGATTCACGGAGAGCTGCTCCCACTTGAAGCCGCGCCGCTCCGCGTAGCGCGTGAGCATGCGGACGACGTCGGCGGCCCAAAGCGCTGCCTCGTCGCCTCCCACTCCCTGGCGCACCTCCACGATCGTGTCTTTCCGGTCGACCGGATCGGCTTCGATCAGCGAGACGCGTAGCTCCTCCTCGAGCTCCTCGAGTCGCTGCTCGAGCTCGGGAACGAGCTCCTTCAGGTCGCTGTCCCCCTGCGCGGCCTCGAGGTCGGCGTTGATCTGCCGCCACTCCATGGCGAGCTTGTACGGGCCTTCGAGCTCCTTCAACCGGCGACCGGCATCGGCGCCCTCGCGGCGGTCGTTGTAGACCGACGGGTCGTTCATGCGGTCGCGCGCCTCGAGGTACGAGCGCTCGAGCTCCTCGACGAGCTGTTCTGTCCCGGCCATGCCGGGATCTAGCCTAGCTCTAGGGCTGGAGGGTCGCGTTGACCGTTCCGGCGACGCCTGCGTTCCGCAGCAGCGCACTGAACGGACAGCCGGCATCGGCGGCCTCGACGAGCCCGTCGAACGCCGCAGGATCGAGGCCCGGCGCCTTGGCAACGGCTTCGATCGCCGAGGCGACGATCTGGTGGCCCTGCCCCTCGACCTCGTCCATCGTGATCGTGCAGCTCACATCGAGTCGTTCGGGCGGATTCTCGGCGCCCGTCAGCTCGGAGGCGAGGCTCATCGCGAAGCACGCCGCGTGGGCGGCTGCGAGCAGCTCCTCCGGGCTCGTCTTCCCCTCGGCCGCGCCGATCCGGGTCGGCAGCGAGTACGGCAGGCCGGTGAACGCGCCTGTGCGGGCACTGATCGCGCCGGTCCCCCGGGCGACGTTCCCCTCCCACGACACATCGGCCGTGCGCTCGATCCTGGGCATTACGCCATCACCTCCACCAGTTCTTCTTCGTGAGTCAGCGGGCCCTCCGTCTCGAGGACCTCCTTCAGCGCGCGGATCGAGACCTCGAGCTGGTCGAGGCTCGGCTCGCGCGTCGTCAGCCGCTGGAGCCAGAGCCCGGGCGCGAGCAGGATCCGCAGCGCGCGGTTGTGCGAGTGCCGGCCGGCGAAGCGGATCAGCTCGTATGCGAGGCCGGCGATCACGGGCAGGAGCAGGATGCGGCTGACGATCAGCCAGTACCAGGCGGGGCGCCCGACGAATGCGAACACGAAGATCGCGATCACCATCACCCAGAGCAGGAACGCGGTGCCGCAGCGCGGGTGGATCAGGCTGTACCGCTGCACGCGCTCCGGGGTCAGATCGTCGCCGGCTTCGTAGGCGTTGATCGCCTTGTGCTCGGCGGCGTGGTACTGGAACACGCGCTTCAGGTCGGGGAGCATCGAGATCAGCACCAGGTAGAGGATGAAGATCGAGACGCGGATCGCACCCTCGACGACCACGAACCAGATCGTGCTCGAGATCGGCAGCAGGTCGGTCAGCACGACGGGCGTCACCTTGAAGAGCGCGAGCGCAAAGCCGATCGCGACTGCGAAGGCGATCACGAGCTGCGTACGAGAAAGCTCGCCGCTCGCGGCGGCGATCTCCTCCTCCGTGGCGCCCTCTTCCGGCTCCTCGGCTGCGGCGTAGTGCGCCGAGATCGCGAGGGCACGAAAGCCGATCGTGAGCGACTCGCCGAGCGCGACGACCCCGCGGATGATCGGCAGGCGCAGCAGCCGGTGGCGCGCCATCGTCGATTCGAGCACGCGGCTCACGTTGGCGATCTGCCCGTCGGGCTTGCGGACGGCGACGGCCCAGTTCTTCGGACCACGCATCATCACGCCCTCCAGGACGGCCTGGCCTCCTACGGGACTAGACAAGGAACCAGCTAGCCGCGGCGTTCGCCGCCGGCCTTCTCGAGGCGGCGCTGGAAGCGCTCGACGCGGCCGCCGGTGTCGACGAGCTTCTGCTTGCCGGTGTAGAACGGGTGGCACTGCGAGCAGACCTCGACGTGGATCTCCGGCTTGGTCGACCGGGTCTCGAACGACGCTCCGCACGCGCAGTGCACGCTGGAGGCGACGTAATCGGGATGAATGTCGGTCTTCATGCGGAGGCCAGGATAGCAGAGGCGGTTTGGGGGGCCACGTTGCCACCGCTGACGACTGCAGCGACAGTGGTGCCCGGCTCGAGCTCGACGCGGCCCGCGAGAAGCGCCGCCGCGGTGGCGGCGCCGGCGACTTCACAGGCCAGTTTCATCCGGCCGTACATGAAGCGGAAGCCCTCCCGCAGCTCGTCTTCGGAGACGAGCACCGACTCGACACCCAGCTCGAGGCAGAGTTCGACGCAATTCGGCCCCGCGTACGGCCCGTTGAGCCCGTCGGCGATCGAGGCCGGCTCGACGGTGACCGTGTGACCGGCCTTGAGACTCTCGGCGAGCGCGCATGAGAGCTCGGGCTCGACGGCGATCACACGCGCGCCGGGCTTCATCCCCTTGACCGCTGCCGCGATGCCCGACACGAGGCCGCCGCCGCCGACCGGCACGAGGATGACGTCCGTGTCGGGAACGTCCTCGAGGATCTCGAGGCCGACCGTGCCCTGGCCGGCCATCACGTACGGATCGTCATATGGATGCACGAGCGTGCGGCCGGTCTCCTCTGCCAGGCGGTCGAGGTGCTCGAAGGCCGCAGGGATGTCGAGCGGGCTGTCGTCGACCGTCGCGCCGTAGGCCCGTGCGGCGGCGATCTTCATCGGGCTCGCGGTCTGCCACATCACGACGAGGGCGTCGATCCCCTCGATCGCCGACGCGAAGGCGAGTGCCTGTGCGTGATTCCCGGCCGAGATCGAGATGACTCCGCGCGCCTTCTCCTCGTCGGTGAGCGTGGCGAGCTTGTTGAGGACGCCACGGGGCTTGAACGCGCCGGTGCGCTGGAAGAGCTCGGCTTTGAAGACGACGTCGGCGCCCGTGTGGTCGGAGAGCGTGCGCGAGCCGAGCATCGGCGTGCGGTGCAGGCGCCCGGCGATCCGCTCGCGCGCCTGGTAGACGTCGTCGAGCGTGACGAGACCGGCCATCGGCTGATCGTAGCCGTAGCGCCGAGCCGGCCAGGCGGCCTATAGATAGACGCGTCAGACTCCGGGAACCCCCCACCTCCCGCCCCGATGGCTCGACCCTATCGAGCGCGGGCGCATGGGACTGTCACGGAAGAGTGCCGAGACTGTGAACTCGCGCCGCGCCTACGTGCGCTGGTACTCGGGCCCGGATCCGCCCTCGGGCGGGGTGAGGCGGCCGCCCTTCGCGGTGATCGCGCCGCACTGGACGCAGTTGGACGGCGCAACCTTCACGGTCACGTTTCCGTCGCCTGCATCGGCGCCGAGCTCGTAGACCTGCGCGGGGCACATGTGCACCCAGAGCTCGGCGACATCGCGCGGCACCGGCTCAGCGATGCGGATGTGATTCGGCTGGTCGTCGCGCGTCTTGTTGCCGGACAGGAAGACCGACGAAAGCTTGTCGAACGTGAGCTGACCATCCGGCGCGGGATACCGCTCGGCCCGGCCGCTTCGGAGCAGCGGCTGCTCGGCGTCGGGCTCGGTCGCGCGCGCCTTTCCGGGGAAGTGGCCCTTGGTGACCGTCATCGCCGAGGCGAGCGCACCGCCGACGACGAAGCCTCGCCCGAACGCCTGGCGCTGGTTGCGCACCTCCTCGAGGTCTTTCCAGATGAAGCTCTGGCGCACCGCCTCGTCGTAGCTCGCGAGCGCGCCCACCCGCGCCGGCGTCTCGCCGGGCTGAAGCGCCGCGAAGGCGGCCTCGGCCGCAAGCCGTCCCGACTCGATCGCGTAGTGGACGCCCTTCAGCGCGGGCACGTTGACCATGCCGGCGCCGTCGCCGCAGATCAGGAGCCCGGGCGCGTGCAGCTGCTTCGGCAGCGAGTAGAAGCCGCCCTCGGGAATCGTCTTCGCGCCCCACTCGAGCCGCTCGCCCCCGTCGAGAATCCGTCGCACGAGCTTGTGGGTCTTCAACTCCTGGAGAAGGTCGTGCGCCGACAGCTCGAGGTCGCGATAGTCGAGGCCCACCACGAAGCCGATCGAGACCATGTCCTCGCCGAGCGGATAGATCCACGAGCCGCCGAACTCGCGGTAGCGGGCGCCCGCGCGCAGCGGCCAGCCCATCGTGTGGATGATCCGGTCGAGCGGCTTCGCGACCTTCCAGACCTCCTTGACCCCGAGCGCGTAGACCTGCGGATTCCTGCCCTCGAGCCCGAACTGCTCGACGGCGGCGCCCGTCAGGTACCCCTGCGTCCCCTCGGCGAGCACTGTGACCTTGGCAACGATGTCGGACCCGGGCTCGAAGTTGCCTAGCTCCTGGCCCTCGCGACCGCGCCCGCGATCGCCGGTGCGGACACCGCGGACGGCGCCGTGGTCGACGAGCAGCTTCGTCGCCGCCGTCTCGGGCAGGACGGTCGCACCGACTTCCTCGGCCTGCTCGCTGAGCCAGCGGCCCAGCTGCGAGAGCGAGACGATCACGTTGCCGTGGTTGCGCATCGTCGGCGGCGGCGGAATCCTGACCGAGCTCCCGCTGGAGAGGACGTAGACCGCCTCGCCGGGCACCTCGCCGAAGCTCGGGAACTCCTCGGCCTGCGGCCGGTCGCGGAACAGACGCCGCAGGCCGCGCGGGTTGATCACCGCGCCGGACAGAAGATGTGAGCCGGGCTGCTTGCCCTTCTCGAGGACCGCGAACGGCACCTCGCCGAGCCGCTCGGCCAGTTCCGGCGCTTCCTCGAGCAGCTGCCCGAAGCGGATCGCGCACGCGAGCCCGGCAGGGCCGGCACCGACGATTGCGACCCCGACTTCGATCCGTTCGTCGACGGGATCGCTCGGCGAAGCGATCGCCTCCGCGGCGGCGAACGGCGGTGGGTAGTCGAGCGGCCGGACCGTCATCCCGCTTTGCGCGCCTTCACGAGCTCGGTCAGCTTCGGCACGACCGAATTGAGGTCGCCGACGATGCCGAGGTCGGAGAACTCGAAGATCGGCGCGTTCGGGTCCTTGTTGATCGCGATGATCACCGCCGAGCCCTGCATCCCGACCTTGTGCTGGATCGCGCCGGAGATTCCGCAGGCGATGTAGAGCTTCGGCGTCACGGTCTTCCCGGTCTGGCCGACCTGCGTCGAGTACGGGTACCAGCCGGCGTCGACGACGGCGCGCGTCGCGGCGACGGCGCCGCCGAGGGCGGCAGCGAGCTCCTCGACTACGGTGAAGTTCTCAGGGCCGCCGAGGCCGCGCCCGCCCGCGACGATGATCTCGGCCTCCTCGATCGACGGGCCCGTGGACTCCTCCTGCAGATGCTCGAGCAGGTGCGCCGCAAGCGAGAAGTCCTCGAAGGAGATGCTCACCGCCACGACCTCGGCCTGGCCGCCGGTCTCGACCGGATCGAAGGCGCCGGTGCGAAAGAGCGCGAGCCGCGGCGCCTGCGTCCAACCGACGTCCACGATCACGGAGTCGCCGAGCGCCGGCTGCTTGCCGACGAGCCCATCGCCGTCGGCGACGAGATCGGCCAGCTGCCAGTTGAGCCCGGCCTCGAGCCGCGCGGCGAGCGCCGCGGCGATGTCGGAGGCGAGCACCGAGTTCGCAAAGAGGACGTTCTCGATCCCGTGCTCCCGCACGATCTGCGCGAGCGCGTCGACGCGCGGCTGCGGCAGAGGCGACTCCAGCGCAGGATCGTCGACGACGTAGACCTTCGCCGCGCCGAAGCGGCCGGCCTCGGCCGCGAGACCTGCAACGCCGGAGCCGAGCACGACGCCGTGCGCCTCTCCGAGCGAGGCCGCCTTGGCGAGCACGCCGAGTGCGCCCTTGAGGAGCTCGCCGCCGTGATGCTCGAGGTAGACGAGCGTCGTCACAGCAGACGCTTCTCCTCGAGGTAGGCGACGATCTCGGCGGCCGCGTTGCCGTCGTCCTCGAGCTTGCGCGAGTCGCCGCGCGGAGCCGGAGCGCCGAGCGCGAGGACGGTCGTCCGCGAGCCGGCCTCGCCGGCGCGAGCGGCATCCACGCCGAGCTCGGCGAGCGTGAGCGTCTCCTGCGGCTTCTTCTTCGCGCCCATGATCCCCTTCAGCGACGGGTAGCGCGGCTCGTTGATCGCATCCGAGACGGCGACCACAGCTGGCAGCGGCGCCTCGATCACGTCGTAGCCGAACTCGGTCTGCCGCTTCCCGTGCACGCTGCCGCCCTCGATCGAGAGGTCGGCGAGCTGCGAGATCAGCGGCCGGCGCAGGCGATCGGCGACGGCGGCCCAGAGCACGGCGCCGTCGGAGTCGGCGGCCTGCTGGCCGAACAGAACGAGGTCGGCGCCTTCCCGCTCGAGCGCAGCGGCGAGCACGTAGCTGGTGGCGACGAGGTCGGAGCCGACGGCGCCGTCGTCGCAGACGAGAACGGACCGGTCCGCGCCCATCGCGAGCGCCTTGCGGATCGCGTCGAGCGCCGAGACGGGGCCGAGCGAGACGAGCACCACCTCGCCGTCGCCCGAGGCCTCCTTCACCCGCAACGCCTCCTCGACCGCGTTGGCGTCGAAGCCGTTCAGAGCGCCCTCGCCGGAGCGGTCCAGCCGCTTCGTGGCAGGGTCGATCCGCTTCGTGCCCTCGGGCACTTGCTTGACGCAGACCGCGATCTTCATCCCGGACAGGACTCTAACGAGGCGACGGCGCTACCGGCCGGTGAACCGCGGCTCGCGCTTCTCGACGAATGCGAGCAGCCCCTCCCGCGCGTCCTCGCTCGCAAAGAGGACGCCGAACCGGTCGGCCTCGCTGGCAAGGTTCGCGGCGTGGTCTCCCTGGAGTGCGCGGTTGCAGGCCTCCTTCGCAACCGCGACGGCGAGCGGGCTCTTCGAGGCGATCAGCCGCGCCGTGTCGAGCGCCTTGCCCAGCAGCTCGTCGGGCTCGACGACGGCGTCGACCAGGCCGCGGCGGAGCGCCTCGTCCGCGTCGACGAGCCGGCCGGTGAAGATCAGCTCCTTCGCGAACCCGAGCGTCGTCGTGCGCGCGAGACGCTGCGTGCCGCCCCAGCCGGGGATGATCCCGAGATTGATCTCCGGCTGGCCGAGCTTGGCCCGGGTCGACGCGTAGCGGATGTCGCAGGCCAGCGCGAGCTCGCAGCCGCCGCCGAGCGCGAAGCCGTTGATCGCGGCGATCGTCGCCTTCGGCATGGTCTCGAGCAGCCGCCCGGCCTCGTGACCGAGTGCACCCCAGGCCTTCGCCTGCTCGACATCGAGGCCGCTCATGTACTTGATGTCGGCGCCTGCGACGAACGCCTTCTCGCCCGCGCCCGTGAGCACGACCGCACGAACCTCCGGGTCGCCGGCGAGCTCGGCGAGGCGATCCCGAAGCTCCGTCAGCGTGGGCACGTCGAGCGCGTTCAGCGCCTCGGGCCGGTCGATCGTGACGAGCGCGACGGCGTCCTCGACGGAGACGACGATGCTCACACCGGAACCGCCGCGCGCAGGAAGTCGACGATCTCCGAGGTCGGCGCGCCGGGCGTGAACACTTGCGCAACTCCCTGCGCCCTGAGCGTCTCGGCATCGTCGCCGGGGATCGTCCCGCCGACGACGACCACCACGTCGTCGACCCCGGACGCGCGGAGCCCGTCGAGGATGCGCGGCACGAGGGTCATGTGCGCGCCCGAGAGAATCGAGATCCCGACAGCGTCGGCGTCCTCCTGAATCGCAGTCTCGACGATCTGCTCCGGGGTCTGGTGCAGCCCGGTGTAGATCACCTCCATGCCCGCGTCGCGGAGGGCGCGCGCGATGATCTTGGCGCCGCGGTCGTGCCCGTCGAGGCCGGGCTTCGCGATCACGACTCGGATCTTGCGCGCCATGCGGCGGCCAGTCTAGATGGTTGGCGCCATGCCCGTTTGCGTCTGGGGATGGTTCAGACCAAGCAGGGCGTTCGGATAGTCCGCAGGCCAGGCCGGTGGGCCTGGTCAAGGCCTAGCCGGACGATCCTGCGCCGTGTCTGAACCACCAGCCAGACGCGGGCCGGTGTGGCGTCAGCCATCTAGCTCCCGGTCGCGCGGCGATGTTCCTTCTCGGCGCGGGCCACGCGCGTGCGCTCGCGGACAGCCAGGTAGAGCGGCAGCAGCACAATCGTCCCGAGCACCAGAAAGAGCGGCAGCAGGAGCCACTTGGTCGAGAGCCCGATTGCGCTCGGAATCGCACCCTGGGTCTTCGTCGCGTCGGCGATCATCGACGACTCGGAGACACCCTGCGGCGCCCAGGACGAGACGCGCCAGCGCCGTTGTGCCTTCGCACCGGAGCGCTTCAGCTCGATCGTGAACGACTTGAGCGGCAGTGCACTGCCGCGAACCGGGACCAGCACGATGTCCATCGCCACGTCATCCTGGTACGTCCAGTCGAACTGAAGCTGCCGGATCCCCGCGGCCGGGTACGGGACGACGGGAATGTTCCCGGTCGCCCAACGGCGTTTGGTGAAGCCGGAGCGGAGGCTCGGGTCGGTCATGTCCCAGGACGCGGCAACATGGCGGCGGCGAACGGCGGTCTGGATGAAGCTCGACGCGGCGAAGACGACCTCGGCCCGGCCCTTGTTGTCGAGCTTGACGGGATGCGGCTCCTTGATCACCTGCGGGGGCGTCTTCGTGAAGACCTGGGGCTTCGGCTTGCTGCTCGGCAGCAGCATCACAGCCCCGGCGACCGCCCCCGCCAGGAGACCGGCAGCCGTGACCCAGAAAACACGTCGGCGGAACCGCGGCGACGAGAGCCGCTTCCCCATGCCGCCTCCTAGGAGCTGTTTGCGTTGTCGCTCGGGACCATCGGCGACACGTGCGGCGACCACGACGTGACGACCCAGTGCGCCTTGGCGCCCGTGCCCACCTTGTTGACGCCGAGATAGAAGTCGGTCGGGCGGATCTTCGCGTTCGGCTTCGGCAGCAGCATCACTTCGAGCAGCGCCTCGCGCGGGTACGAGTAGTCGATGCGGAACGGCGCGAAGGCGATGTCGTTGGCCGGGTACGGGATCACCGCGATGTTCCCGGTCATCCACTGCTTCAGCGTCTGGCCCTGCTTGATCTGCGGGCCGACGAGCGTGAAGGCGTGGGCGAGGTTCCTCCGCGCGACGGCCGTCTTGATGAAGTCACGCGCGAGGTCCTTGACGGCCGGCTCGAGCTTGACGCTCTTCGGCGTGCCGGAGTTGTCGACGACCGGCGCCTTCGTGAAGACCTGAGCGTTCTTCGAGGGATGAAACGCCCAGCGCTGCACCGCCGCCGCGATCCCGACGATCAGGAGAATCCCCGCGACCACGGGAAGCACGTAATGCCACCAGGGCGTGTCGGGCCGCCTCGCCGGTTTGCTGTTCGCCACAGAGCTCATCCTGCCAGAAACGTTAGACGACACTTCACCACCGGAGTTAGCTAGAAGACCGGCGTCTCGCGCCAGGTGCCCCAGATCTCGCGGAACGCATCGCAGATCTCCCCCATAGTCACGTACGCGCGCGAAGCGTCGACGAGCAACGGCATCAGATTGACGTCGTCGCGCGCGGCCGCACGCCTGAGCTCGTCGAGCGCCGCCTCGACCGCCGCGGTGTCGCGGCCGGCCCGGATCGCCTGGACTCGCTCGATCTGGCCGCGCTCGAGCGCCGGGTCGATCTTGAGCAGGTCGATCGGGTGCTCCTCGTCGAGCTGGTAGCGGTTCACGCCGACGACGATCCGCTGCCCCCGCTCGACCTCCTGCTGATAGCGGAACGAGGCCTCGGCGATCTCGCGCTGGAAGAAGTTCTCCTTGATCGCTGCGACGACGCCGCCCAGCTGCTCGATCCGGTCGAAGTACTCGTACGCCTCCGCCTCGAGCCGGTTCGTGAGCGCCTCGACATAGTAGGAGCCGCCCAGCGGATCGATCGTGTTCACGACGCCGGTCTCGTGCGCGAGCACCTGCTGAGTGCGCAGCGCGAGGCGAACCGCGTCCTCCGTCGGCAGCGCGAGCGCCTCGTCGAACGAATTGGTGTGCAGGCTCTGCGTGCCGCCGAGCACCGCGGCGAGCGCCTCGAGCGCGGTGCGCACGATGTTCACCTCCGGCTGCTGCGCGGTCAGCGACACGCCGGCGGTCTGCGTGTGGAACCGCATCAGCCACGAGCGCGGATCTTGTGCGCCGTACCGCTCGCGCAGCTCGCGCGCCCAGATCCGCCGCGCGGCGCGGTACTTCGCGATCTCCTCGAAGAAGTCGAGGTGCGCATTGAAGAAGAACGAGATCCTGGGCGCGAACTCGTCGATCGCGAGCCCCCGCTCGAGCGCCCAGTCGATGTAGGTGAAGCCGTCGGCGAGCGTGAACGCGAGCTCCTGCGCCGCCGTCGAGCCGGCCTCGCGGATGTGGTAGCCGCTCACCGAGATCGGATGCCACAGCGGCATCTCACGCGCGCAGAACTCGACCATGTCCGTGACGAGCCGCATCGACGGCTCCGGCGGGAAGATGTACTCCTTCTGCGCGATGTACTCCTTGAGGATGTCGGTCTGGATCGTGCCGCGCAGCTCGGCCCGGGGCACGCCCTGCTGCTCGCCGACGCAGAGGTAGTACGCGAGCAAGATCGCCGCGGGCGAGTTGATCGTCATCGACGTCGACACCTCGCCGAGCGGGATCCCGTGAAAGAGCGTCTCCATGTCGGCCAGCGAGTCCACCGCTACGCCCTCGCGGCCGACCTCGCCGAGCGACCGCGGATGGTCCGAGTCGTAGCCCATCAGCGAGGGCATGTCGAAGGCGGTCGACAGTCCGGTCTGCCCGTGCTCGAGCAGGTAGCGGAAGCGTCCGTTCGTCTCCTCGGCCGTCCCGAAGCCGGCGAACTGCCGCATCGTCCAGAGCCGGCCGCGGTACATCGTTGGGTAGACGCCGCGCGTGAACGGATACTCGCCGGGGAGGCCCAGGTCGCGCTCGTAGTCGACCTCGACCGAGTCGGGCGTGTACAGCGGCTGGTTCTCGACTCCCGAGATCGTCGAGAACAGCTCGCCCTCACGCTCCATCGCGCAGCATTGTAGGAGCGCCGGCCCGCGCGGCGCGCACGAGCACCTTCCCGTCCTCGCGAGGACGATCGTGAAGCCGCGCACGACGCTCTCCGCAGGCTAACCCTCGACTCGAGCCTTAGTCCCTGGTTCGAGGGGTAGGCCGACCGACCCGGTCCGTACGATCGCCGCGGGAAGCGGGCTCGACAAGACATGGAAACCCCGGTAACCAAATGGGGGATTTCGTGCGGCTTTTCCAACTTCTGGAGCATAAACCCTTCAGAAGATAGGAGCGGGCGGCCGATGAGCCAACTACAGCGTGCGTAAACGGGTGTTACGCGCGGGAAAGAAATATGGCGAGCTACCGAAATCTGCGGCTTTGGAGCGCACGCGCACCGCGTGTCACGCTGGCGACCTTCGCCGGCTTCGCGATCGCCGGAATCGCCGTCCTCGCCACCGCCCTTTTCCAGCCCACCCACACCGTGCCCAGGTTCGTCACCCACGAGCTCGGCGCCGCCCAGTCAAGCGCCAAGCAGCCCACCTCGCTCGCCAGCGCAGGGCTGCATGCAACGGTCAGTCCGCAGGGCTTCACCGCCTCCGACGGGCGCTCGAAGTTCCTCACCGTCACGAACGCCGCCGGGTCCTCCGCGGACTGGACGCACTACAAGCACGGCGTCTCCCGCAGCGCGTCGTTCGGCACCCAGACGATCACCATGTCGCCGGGCAATGTCGAGGAGTTCGACACGATCGTCGCCCACCACGGCGTCAAGACGTGGCAATGGCATCTCGACGCGCCGAACCTCAACCCGTACTTGAGGTCTGACGGGAGCGTCGGCTTCCGGAGCAAGGGCAAGCGCGTCGGCCTCAGCGTCAACCCGGTGCAGATCTACGACGCCTCGAGCAACGCCGTCACCCCCGCCGGGGCGCACTGGTCGATCCACCGCACCAAGAGCGGCTGGCTGCTCGAGCTCCGCCTCGACGACTCGACGCTCCCGGTGCCGTACACGATCGACCCGTCGGTCTCGGCCGTCACCTTCACCGGCTCGCCGCAGACCGGGCTCGCCCGGTCGACGTGGACGGTCGGCTTCACCACGAGCTCGACCGGCACGCTCACGGGCGGCTCGACGATCACCGCCGTCTTCAACGCCGGCTTCACCATCCCCGCCTCGCCGGCCATCACCCTCGGCTCCGCGTTCGCGAACTGCGGCGCCGCGGCCGCCGCCGTCGCGCAGACGGTGACCGTCACCCTCTCCGGCGCCACCTGCGCAGTCGCGCCGAGCACGCCCGCCACCTTCCAGCTCGCCGGGCTCACGAACCCGGCCGCGGGCACGCTGGTCAACACCACCTTCAGCGTCAAGACGTCGGTCGACGCGACGAGCGCGGTCAGCCCCGGCGCGAACGTCGTGATCGCCGCCGCCACGACGCCGACCGCCGTCACGTTCGCCTCCACCACGCTCGCCGCCCTCGCGCGCGGGACCTGGTCCGTCGGGTTCACCTCGTCGGCGACCGGCTCGCTGCACAGCGGTGACAAGGTCACCGTCGTCTTCCCGAACGCCACTTCGGTCTTCTCCGTCCCGGCCACGCCGACCGTGCTGCTGACCAAGGGCTTCAACAACTGCGCCGCCGCCGCGACCGGCGCCGGCCAGACCGTCACGATCACACTCAGCGACAACGGCGGCTCCTGCTCCCTGCCGAACAGCGCGGCCGCGGGCCTCCAGATCCTCGGTGTGACCGCAGGCGCCGCGGGCACGCCGGCCGCCACGCTCTGGAAGGTCAGCACGAGCGCCGACACGACGGTCGCCAACCCCGCCGCGATCACGATCACCGCTGCGACCCAGCCGACCGCCGTCACGTTCGATACGAGCACGACACACGCCAACTCGCGAGGCACGTGGACGGTCGGCTTCACCTCGACGGCGACCGGGGCGCTGCGCAACGGCGACACGATCACCGCGACGTTCCCGAACGCCACGTCGATCTTCTCCGTGCCGGCGGCTCCCATCATCCTGCCGACCAAGGGCTTCAACAACTGCTCCCTGAGCGCGGTCGGCGCCGGGCAGACGGTGACGATCACGCTCGCCGACAACGGCGGCACATGCTCCGTTCCTGCCAGCACCGCCGCCACGTTCCAGATCATCGGCGTCACCGCCGGCGCCGCCGGAACTCCCGCCGCCACCCTCTGGAAGGTCAGCACGAGCGCCGACACCACCGCCGGCAACCCGGCCGCGATCACGATCGCAGCAGCGACGGCGGTGAGCGGAGTGACGTTCAGCTCGACGACGCTGGCCGCCAACGCCCGCGCGACCTGGACCGTCGGCTTCACCCTGAGTGGTACAGGCAACCTTCGCAGCGGCGACACGATGACGATCACGTTCCCGAACGCGACGTCCGTCTTCAGCGTTCCGGCGACACCGACGATCATCCCGGTCAGCGGCTTCAGTCACTGCGCGGCAACGGCGACGGGCGCCGGTCAGACCGTCACGATCACGCTCGCCGACAGCACGAGCTCCTGCTTCATCGCCAACGGCACCGTCAACGTCTCGGTGCAGATTCTCGGCGTCACCTCCGGCGCCGCCGGAGCCCCCGCCGCCAACCTCTGGAAGGTCAGCACCAGCAACGACACGACGGCGGCCAACCCCGCCGCTGCCCCCGTGATCGGCGCCGCGACCTCCCCGACCGCCGTCACGTTCACCTCCACGACGATGGCCGCGAACGCTCGCGGGAGCTGGACCGTCGGCTTCACGCCGACCGCGAGCGGCTACCTGCAGGCCGGCGACACCATCACGATCGCCTTTCCCGCCGTCACTTCGATCTTCACCGTCCCGGCCAGCCCGAGCGTCACCCTAAAGTCGGGCTTCAAGAACTGCGCGATCGGAACCGCGACCGGGGCCGGCACGGTGGTCACGATCACCCTCGCCGACAACGGCGGCCCCTGCGCCCTGCCGAACGCCACCCCGGCGACGCTCGAGATCAAGGGCATCACGGCCGGCGCGGCAGGCTCCCCGACGGCAGCCAACTGGACGGTCAAGACCACGGCCGACACCGCCGTCGCGAACGTCGGCGTCGCGCCCGTGATCGGTGCAGCGACCACTCCCACCGCCGTCACCTTCGGCGCCACGACGTTGTCCGCCAACGCTCGGGCGACCTGGGTCGTCGGCTTCACCACAACGGCCAGCGGGTCGCTCCGCGCAGGTGCCACGATCGCGATCCACTTCCCGGCGGCCACGTCGATCTTCACCGTCCCGGCCAGCCCGACGGTCCTGCTCACGAAGAACTTCACCAACTGCGGGATCGCCTCGGCGACCGGGACAGCCACCGTGGTCACGATCACTCTCGCGGACAGCGGCGGTGTCTGCATCGTGTCCGCCGGCACCGCCACGAGCGTTCAGGTTCTTGGAATCGTCGCCGGCGCAGCCGGTGCCCCCGCCGCCGCCAACTGGACCGTCACGACGAGCGCCGACACCGTCGCCGCCAACGTCGGCGTCGCGCCCGTGATCGCGGCACCGACCAGCCCCACCGCCGTCAGCTTCGCCGCCACCACACTCGCCGCCAACGCGCGTGGGACATGGACCGTCGGCTTCACCGCCACCGCGGCCGGCTCCCTCCAGACGGGCGACACGATCACAATCGCATTCCCGAACGCGACCTCGATCTTCAACGTCCCGGCCAGCCCGACCGTCCTCCTCACCCATGGCTTCGCCAACTGCGCGATCGGCTCCGCGGTCGGCGCGTCAACCACCGTCACGATCACTCTCGCCGACAGCGGCGGAATCTGCACCCTGCCGGACACCGCGGTGGCCCAGGTTCAGATCCTCGGGATCACCGCGGGAGCCGCCGGTGCCCCGGCCGCAGCCAACTGGACGGTCAAGACCAGCGCCGACACCGCGGCCGCCAACGTCGGCGTCGCGCCCGTGATCGGCGCCGCGACCTCCCCCACCGCCGTCAGCTTCAGCGCCACCACGCTCGCCGCGAACGCGCGCGCAACCTGGACGGTCGGCTTCACCACCACGGCGAACGGCTCCCTCCAGGCGGGCGACACGATGACGATCGCCTTCCCGAACGCGACCTCGATTTTCACCATCCCCGCCAGCCCGACCGTGCTCCTCACCCACGGCTTCGCCCACTGCGCGATCGGCTCCGCGGTCGGCGCGTCCACCACCGTCACGATCACCCTCGCCGACAACGGCGGCGTCTGCACCCTGGCCGACAGCGCCGTCGCCCAGATCCAGGTGCTCGGCGTCACCGCCGGCGCCGCGGGCGCACCCGCCGCGGCCAACTGGACGGTCAAGACGAGCGCCGACACCGCCGCCGCCAACGTCGGCGTCGCCCCGGTGATCTCGGCGACGACGACTCCGACCGCCGTCACCGTCGGCGCCAGCACGCTGATCGCAAGCCGGGTCGCAACCTGGACAGGCAACTTCACGACGAGCGCGACGGGCTCGCTCCAGACGGGCGACACGATCACGGTCACGTACTCCGCGGGGTTCAACACCGCGACGGCGACGACCGTCCAGCTGCTCGGCGGCTTCAGCAACTGCTCGGCGACCGTCAACGGCGTCGGCACCGTTGCGACGATCACGCTCGCCGACTTCGGCGGCACGTGCAACGTCGGCGACATCATCCCGGCGACCTTCACGATCGCCGGGATCACGAACACGGCCACGACCGGCCCGTCTACCGAGACCATCAAGACGAGCGCCGACACGACAGCCGCCAACGCGGCCGTCGTGACGATCCTGTCCGCAGGGTCGCCGACCGGGGTCACCGTCAGCGCAACGACGCTGGTTGCGTACGCCCGCGCAACCTGGACCGTGAACTTCACGCCGACCGCGACCGGCGGGCTTCGCAGCGGCGACCAGATCACCACCACCTTCACCACGGGCTTCTCGATTCCGGCGGTCCCCGTGGTCAACCTCGTCGCCGGCTTCTCGAACTGCTCGGCCACCGCCACGGGAGGCGCCGGAGCCGTCGTGACGATCACCCTCGCCAACAACGGCGGCACCTGCTCGCTCACCGGCACGACGCCGGCGACGCTGACGATCGCGGGTATCACGAACTCGTCCCCCGGCTCGTCGACCGAGACCGTCAAGACGAGCAACGACTCGATCGCCGCAAGCGCGACCCCGGTCACGATCCTCGCGGCCGCCACTCCGACCGCCGTGTCGTTCACAGGCTCGCCGCAGACCGGAAGCGCCCGCTCCACCTGGACGGTCGGCTTCACCGCGACCAGCGCCCTGCTCAACGGCGACACGATCGTGGCCACCTTCCCGGCGGGCTTCTCGCTTCCGGCCACGCCGACGATCACACTCACCGGCGCGGGCTACACGACCTGTTCGGCGTCCGGAGCGGCGTCGGGCACGACCCTGACCGTCACGCTTTCGGGCGCGTCCTGCATCCTGGCCGCCGGGCAGTCCGGTGCCTTCACCGTCGCCGGCGTCGTCAACCCGCCGGCCGCCACGTTCGCGAACACGAACTTCACCGTCGTGACGAGTGACGACGTCGCTCCGGCCAGCCCCGCCGCCAACGTCGTGATCGCCGCCGCGACGACGCCGACCGCCGTCTCGTTCGCCGGCTCGGCTCAGACCGGAGGCGCACGCTCGACCTGGACGGTCGGGTTTACGTCCAGCGCGAGCGGCACCCTCAGGGCCGGCGACGCGATCAACCTCGGCTTCGGCGCAGACTTCTCGCTCCCGAACACCCCGGCCGTGACGCTGACCGGCGCCGGCTACACGAACTGTTCCGCGACCGCGACGACCGCCCCCACCGGCGGTTCGGCCACCGGGCCGACGGTCACGATCACGCTCGCGAACAACGGCGGCGCCTGCTCCCTCGCGAACGCCGGCAACGGCGCGCTCACGATCGCCGGAGTGATCAACCCGCCGGCACAGACGATCACCGCCGCCAACATGACGGTCGCGACGAGCACCGACACGGCGCCCGGCGTCCCCGCGGGCAACGTCGTGATCGCCGCCGCCACCTCCCCGACCGCGGTCAGCTTCTCCGGCTCACCGCAGACCGACCGCGCCCGCTCGACCTGGACGATCGGCTTCACCACCAGCGCGACCGGCGCGCTCAGGACCGGCGACACGATCACCGTCGGGTACTCCGCCCGCTTCGCGATCCCGGCCACCCCGACGATCGCGCTCACCGGCGCCTACGTGAACTGCTCGGCCACGGCGACGACCGCGAACACCACCAGCACGCAGGCCCTCAACTCGGGCCCGACCGTCACGATCACGCTGGCCGACAGCGGCGGCACCTGCGCCCTCGCCAACAACGCGAGCGGCGCGCTGACCATCGCCGGGGTGCAGAACGTGATCGCCACGACGATCACCGCGAACCAGCTGACCGTGAAGACGAGCGCCGACACCGTCGTGGCGAGCCCCGCCGCGAACGTCGTAATCGCCGCCGGCACCACCCCGACGACCGTTACGTTCGCGGGCTCACCGCAGAAGGCCAACACCCGCTCGACCTGGTCGGTCGGCTTCACCTCGAGCGGCACCGGCCAGCTGCGCGCGGACGACACGATCACGATCGCCTTCTCGAGCGGCTTCACGGTTCCCCTCACGCCGACGATCACGCTGACTGGTGCATACACGAACTGCTCTGCCACCGGGTCGACCGCCTCGACGAGCGGCTCAGGCACCGGGCCGACCGTGACGGTCACGCTCGCCGACAACGGCGGCACCTGCGCACTCGCGACCGGCGCCAGCGGCGCGCTGACGATCGATGGAATCACGAACCCGCCGGCCCAGACGATCACCGCCGCCAACCTGACGCTCCTGACAAGTACGGACCCGGTGGCCGCAAGCCCTGCCGCCAACGTCGTGATCGCCGCCGCAACGGCTCCAACCGCCGTCTCCTTCGCGGGCACACCTCAGAGCGCCAACGCCCGCTCAACCTGGACGATCGGCTACACAGCCACCGCGACCGGCTCACTACGGGCTGGCGACACGATCTCGGTGGTCTTCGCCACCGGCTTCACGATCCCGGCGACGCCCACCATCACACTCACCGGCGCCGGCTACTCGAACTGTAGCGCGAGCGCAGTCACCGCCGACACCACGGGCTCGGGGACAGGCCCCACGGTTACGTTGACCCTCGCCAACAACGGCGGCGCCTGCGCCCTCGCGAACAGCGGCAACGGCGCGTTCACGATCGTCGGGCTCACGAACCCGCCGGCGCAGACGATCACGGCGGCGAACCTGACCCTCGCCACGAGCGCCGACACGATCCCCGCGAGCCCGGCCGGCAACGTCGTGATCTCGGCCGCGACCACGCCGACTGCCGTCTCGTACACCGGTGTCCCGCAGAGCGGCTACGCCCGCTCGACCTGGACGATCGGCTTCACCGCGAGCGCCGGCGGCGCGCTCAAGACCGGTGACACGATCACGCTCCTCTTCGCAAGCGGCTTCTCGATCCCCGCCACACCGACCATCGCGCTCACAGGCGCCGGCTACGCGAACTGCTCCGCGACCGCCGTCACCACAGGAACGAACGGATCATCGTCCGGGCCAACGGTCACGGTCACGCTCGCCAACAACGGCGGCACCTGCGCGCTGGCCGCGGCCGGCAACGGCGCGCTGACCGTCGCAGGCATCGCCAACCCGCCGGCTCAGACGATCACGCCCGCCAACCTCACGGTCGCCACCAGCGCGGACACGACGCCCGCGAGCCCGGCCGGCAACGTCGTGATCGCCGCCGCCACCGCCCCGGCGGCAGTCTCGTTCACCGGCGCGCCGCAGACCGGCAACTCCCGCGCGACGTGGACGGTCGGCTACACCGCCAGCGCCGGTGGTGCGCTCAAGACAGGCGACACGATCACGATCGGCTTCGCGGCGGGCTACTCGATTCCGACGAACCCGACGATTGCGCTCACCGGCGCCTACGCGGGCTGCACCGCCACCGCCGTCACGACGACGACGAGCGGCTCGAGCACCGGGCCTACGGTCACCGTCACGCTCGGCGGCGCCGGCTGTGCACTCGCCAACGGCGCGAACGGCGCGCTCACGATCGCCGGGATCATCAACCCGCCTGCCGGGACGATCACCGCCTCCAACTTCACGGTCACGACTAGCGCCGACACCGCCACCGCGAGCCCGGCCGCCAACGTCGTGATCGCCCCTGCCACGAGCCCGAGCGCCGTCTCCTTCACGGGTGCGCCGCAGACCGGCACTGCGCGCGGCACATGGACGGTCGGCTACACCGCAAGCGCCAGCGGCGCGCTCAAGGCGGGCGACACGATCGTGGTCAACTTCGCTGCCGGCTTCTCGATCCCGTCCAACCCGACGATCACGCTCACGGGCGCCGGATACTCGGGCTGCACCGCCACGGCGACGGCCGCCGACACGAGTGGCTCCTCCACCGGCCCGACGGTGACGATCACGCTCGTCGGCGCCGGGTGCGCGCTCGCGGCGAGCGGCAACGGCGCGCTCACGATCGCCGGCGTCACGAACCCGCCGGCGCAGACGATCGCCGCCGCGAACATGTCCGTCGTCACGAGCGCCGACACGGTTCCGGCCAGCCCCGCTTCGAACGTCGTGATCGCTCCGGCCACCGCCCCGACCGCCGTGACGTTCACAGCGACGACCCGCGCCGCGCTCGCCCTGGGCGTGACCTGGACGGCAGCGTTCACCACGACCGCCGGCGCTCCGCTCGCGGCCGGCGACACCATCGCGGTCGTCTTCCCCGCCGCGTTCACGATCACGGCAGCGCCGACGATCACCCTCACGGGCGCCGGCTACACGAGCTGCACGGCAACCGGGGCCACGAACGGGACGACGGTGACGATCACGCTCGCGGGCGCCGGGTGCGCGCTCGCGGCCTCGAGCGCCGGAACACTGACGATCGGCGGCGTCACGAACCCGGTCGCCGCCACATACCCCGCAGCCAGCTTCAACGTTGCGACGATCAAGGACACGGCGCCGGGTAGCCCGGCGGCGAACGTCGACATCTTCGGCCCGGCGACCGCGCTCACGATCGTGCCCGCGTCGGGGACGCCTGCACCCGGTGCCGCGGACACCCTGACGCTCACCGCAGTGGACGCCGGCGGCCGCACCGTCACCACGTACACGGGCGACAAGATCCTGACCTTCAGCGGCGCCAACAACTCGACCAACCCGGCCACCACCCCGACCGTGACCGACAAGACGGCCACGCCGGTGAACTTCGGCACGGCGACCACGATCACGTTCACGAACGGCGTCGCAACCGCGGGCGGCGTGATGAAGCTCTACAAGGTCGAGAGCCCGACCGTCGCGGTCGGCGACGGCACGCTGTCGGGCAACGCATCGCTCGTGGTCGGCCCCGCGACCGCCTCCCGCCTGGTCGTGACCGGCACCGGCGCGCAGACTGCGGGCGGCTCCCAGACCGTGACCGTGACCGCGACCGACCCGTACGGCAACACGGCAACCGCCTACACCGGCAACCACACGCTGACCTTCACGGGCGCGAGCATCTCTCCCGGCCCGGTCACCGCGCCGACGTTCCGCGACCGCCTCGCCGTCGACCAGCCCTTCGGCGCGGCCAACACCTCGCTCACGTTCACGAACGGCGTCGCATCCGGCCTGATGAAGCTCTACAACGTCGAGACCGCTTTGATCGTCGCGAACGACGGCACGATCACCGCCGCCGGCGGCGACCGGCTCAGCGTGGTCGTGAGCCCGGCGGCGACGGCGACCCTCGCGCTGACGGCGACGCCGGCCTCGGTCACCGCGGGCAATACCGGCTCGGTCACCGTCACGGCGAAGGACGCCTACGGGAACACCGCGACGGGCTACCTCGGCACCGTCCACTTCACCTCGACCGACGGCGCGGCCGTGCTGCCGGTGAACTACACGTTCGTCGCCGGCGACAACGGCGTCCACACGTTCACCAACGCGTACACGCTGAAGACCGCCGGCTCGCGCACGCTCACGGGCACCGACACGGTCACCGGCACGATCAACGGCACGAGCGCCGGGATCACGGTCAACCCGGCCGCCGCCGCGACGCTGACGCTTACCGCGACGCCGGCCTCGGTCACCGCCGGTACGACGGCCTCGGTGACGGTCACCGCGCTCGACGCGTTCGGCAACACCGCGACGGGCTACCTCGGCACCGTCCACTTCACCTCGACCGACGTCGCGGGCGTGCTTCCGGCCAACTACACCTTCGTCGCGGGCGACGCGGGCGTGCACACGTTCACCAACGCGTACACGCTGAAGACCGCCGGCTCCCGGACGCTCACCGGCACCGACACCGTCACCGGCACGATCACCGGCACGAGCGCGGCGATCACCGTCAACCCGGCCGCCGCCGCGACGCTGGCGCTCTCGGGCACTCCGGCCTCGGTCACCGCGGGCAACACCGGCTCGGTCACGATCACCGCGCTCGACGCGTTCGGCAACACCGCGACGGGCTACCTCGGGATCGTCCACTTCACCTCGACCGACGGCGCCGCCGTGCTGCCGGGCAACTACACGTTCACGGCCGGCGACGCGGGCGTCCACACCTTCACGAACCTGTACACGCTGAAGACTGCGGGCTCGCGCACGATCACGGGGACGGACACCGTCACCGGCACGATCACGGGCACGAGCGCGGCGATCACCGTCAACCCGGCGGCGGCTGCGACGCTGAGCCTGACCGGCACGCCCGCCTCCCTCACCGCAGGCAGCACCGGCTCCGTCACCGTCACCGCCAAGGACGCCTTCGGAAACACCGTCACCGGCTACCTCGGCACGGTCGCGTTCACCTCGACCGACGGCGCCGCGGTGCTGCCGGGCAACTACACCTTCGTCGCCGGCGACTCGGGCGCCCACACCTTCACGAACCTCTACACCCTGAAGACGTCCGGCTCGCGGACGGTCACCGCGACCGACACCGTCACCGCGACCATCACCGGCACGAGCGCCGCGATCACCGTCAACGCGGCGGCCGCCGTCAACCTCACCCTCTCCGGGACTCCCGCCTCGGTCACGGCCGGCACCACCGCGACCGTCGTCGTCACGGCGAAGGACACCTTCGGCAACGTCGCCACCGGCTACCTGGGCACCGTCGCGTTCACGTCGACGGACGGCGCCGCCGTGCTGCCGGGCAACTACGCGTTCGTCGCGGGCGACGCTGGCGTCCACACCTTCACCAACGCCTACACGCTGAAGACCGTCGGCTCGCGGACGGTCACGGCGACCGACACCGTCACCGCGACGATCACCGGCACGAGCGCAGCGATCACCGTCAACCCGGCGGCCGCCGCGACGTTCACGCTCTCCGGCACTCCCGCCTCGGTCACGGCCGGCACCACGGGCTCGGTCACCGTCACCGCCAAGGACGCATTCGGCAACACGGCCACGGGCTACCTCGGCACCGCCGCCTTCACCTCGACGGACGGCGCCGCCGTGCTGCCGGGCAACTACACCTTCGTCGCCGGCGACGCGGGCGTCCACACCTTCACGAACCTCTACACGTTGAAGACCGCGGGCTCGCGCACCGTCACGGCGACCGACACCGTCACCGCCACGATCACCGGCACCAGCGCGGCGATCACCGTCAACCCTGCCGCCGCCGCGACGCTCACGCTCTCCGCCACTCCCGCCTCGATCACGGCCGGCACCACGGGCTCGGTCACGGTGACGGCGAAGGATGCGTTCGGGAACACGGCGACGGGCTACCTCGGCATCGTTCACTTCACCTCGACCGACGGCGCGGCCGTGCTGCCGGGCAACTACACGTTCGTCGCGGGCGACGCGGGCTCACACGTGTTCACGAACCTGTACACGCTGAAGACGGCGGGCTCGCGCACGATCACCGGCACCGACACGGTGACCGCGACGATCACGGGCACCAGCGCGGCGATCACCGTCAACCCCGCCGCTGCGGCGACGTTCACCGTGAACGGGACTCCGGCCTCGGTCACGGCCGGCACCACGGGTTCGGTCACGGTCACGGCGAAGGATGCGTTCGGGAACACCGCGACCGGCTATGTCGGGATCGTCCACTTCACCTCGACTGACGGCATCGCCGTGCTGCCCGGCAACTACACCTTCGTCGCGGGTGACTCGGGCGTCCACACCTTCACCAACCTCTACACGCTCAAGACGGTCGGCTCCCAGACGCTGACTGCGACCGACACCGTCACGGCGACGATCACCGGTACCAGCGCCGGGATTACCGTCAACCCGGCCGCCGCCTCGACGCTCGTCCTCTCCGCCACTCCGGCCTCGGTCACCGCCGGCACCACCGCCTCGGTCACCGTCACCGCCAAGGACGCCTTCGGCAACACCGCCACCGGCTACCTCGGCACCGTCGCCTTCACCTCCACCGACGGCGCCGCCGTGCTCCCGAGCAACTACACGTTCGTCGCAGGCGACTCGGGTGTGCACACCTTCACCAACGCCTACACGCTGAAGACGGCGGGCTCACGCACGCTGACCGCCACAGACACCGTCACCGGGTCGATCAACGGCACCAGCGCCGGCATCACCGTCAACCCCGCCGCCGCCGCGACCTTCACCCTCTCCGGCACTCCCGCCTCGCTCACCGCGGGCAATACGGGCTCGGTCGTCGTCACCGCCAAGGACGCGTTCGGGAACATCGCCACGGGCTACCTCGGCATCGTCGCGTTCAGCTCGACGGACGGCGCGGCCGTGCTGCCGAGCAACTACACCTTCGTCGCAGGCGACTCGGGCGCCCACACCTTCACCAACCTCTACACGCTGAAGACCGCAGGCTCGCGCACCGTCACGACGACCGACACCGTCACCGCCACGATCACCGGCACCAGCGCAGCAATCACCGTCAACCCCGCGCCGGCCTCGACGCTGACCGTGAACGGCACCCCGGCCTCGGTCACCGCCGGCACGACGGCGAGCGTGACGGTCACCGCCAAGGACGCCTTCGGGAACACCGCGACCGGCTACCTCGGCACCGTCGCCTTCACCTCCACCGACGGAGCCGCCGTGCTGCCCGCCAACTACACGTTTGTCGCGGGCGACGCCGGCGTTCACACGTTCACCAACGCCTACACGCTGAAGACCGTCGGCTCGCGGACGATCACGGCGACCGACACCGTCACCGCGACGATCACCGGCACGAGCGCCGGGATCACCGTGAACCCGGCCGCTGCCGCGACCTTCACGCTCTCCGGAACCCCGGCTTCGCTCACGGCGGGCTCCACCGGCTCGGTCGCCGTCACCGCTAAGGACGCGTTCGGCAACACCGCCACCGGCTACCTCGGCACCGTCGCCTTCACCTCGACCGACGGCGCGGCCGTGCTGCCCAGCAACTACACCTTCGTCGCCGGCGACTCGGGCGCCCACACCTTCACGAACCTCTACACGCTGAAGACCGCGGGCTCGCGCACCGTCACCGCAACCGACACCGTCACCGCCACGATCACCGGCACCAGTGCGGCGATCACCGTCAACCCCGCCGCCGCTACGACGCTGACCGTGAACGGCACCCCGGCCTCCGTCACGGCAGGCACCACCGCGAGCGTGACGGTCACCGCGAAGGACACCTTCGGCAACATCGCCACGGGCTACCTCGGCACCGTCGCCTTCACCTCCACCGACGGCGCCGCCTCGCTGCCCGCGAACTACACCTTCGTCGCCGGTGACCTGGGCGCGCACACCTTCACCAACGCCTACACGCTCAAGACCGTCGGCTCCCGCACGCTCACCGCGACCGACACGGTGACCGGCTCGATCAACGGCACCAGCGCCGGCATCACGGTCAATCCGGCCGCCGCCTCGACCCTCGTCGTGAACGGCACTCCCGCCTCGGTCACCGCGGGCACTACCGGCTCGGTCACCGTCACCGCCAAGGACGCCTTCGGCAACGTCGCGACCGGCTACCTCGGAACCGTCCACTTCACCTCGACGGACGGCGCGGCCGTGCTGCCCGGCAACTACGCCTTCGTGGCCGGCGACAACGGCGTCCACACGTTCACCAACGCGTACACGCTGAAGACGGTCGGCTCGCAGACGCTCACCGCGACCGACACCGTCACCGGCTCGATCAACGGCACCAGCGCGGCGATCACCGTCAACCCGGCCGCCGCCTCGACGCTCGTCGTGAACGGCACCCCCGCCTCCGTCACCGCCGGCACCACCGGCAACGTCACGGTCACTGCGAAGGACGCGTTCGGCAACCTCGCCACGGGCTACCTCGGCACCGTGCACTTCACCTCTACCGACGGCGCCGCCTCGCTGCCCGTCAACTACACCTTCGTCGCGGGTGACGCAGGCGTCCACACCTTCACGGGCCTCTACACGCTGAAGACCGTCGGCTCCCAGACGCTGACGGCGACCGACACGGTCACCGGCTCGATCAACGGCACCAGCGCCGGCATCACCGTCAACCCGGCAGCCGCTGCGACCTTCACGCTCTCCGCCACCCCGGCCTCGGTCACCGCCGGCACCACCGGCTCGGTCACCGTCACCGCCAAGGACGCCTTCGGCAACACCGCCACCGGCTACCTCGGCATCGCCCACTTCACCTCGACCGACGGCGCCGCCGTGCTGCCCGCCAACTACACCTTCGTCGCAGGCGACAACGGCATCCACACCTTCACCAACCTCTACACGCTCAAGACCGCCGGCAGCCAGACGGTCACCGCGACCGACACCGTCACCGCGACGATCACCGGCACGAGCGCCGGCATCACCGTCAACCCGGCCGCCGCCGCCACCTTCACGCTCTCGGGCACTCCGGCCTCGGTCACCGCGGGCACCACGGGCTCGGTCACCGTCACCGCCAAGGACGCCTTCGGCAACACGGCCACGGGCTACCTCGGCATCGCCCACTTCACCTCCACGGACGGCGCCGCCGTGCTGCCGGGCAACTACACCTTCACCGGCGGCGACGCGGGCGTTCACACCTTCACGAACCTCTACACGCTGAAGACGGTCGGCTCGCGCACGATCACCTCCACCGACACGGTCACCGCCACGATCACGGGCACGAGCGCAGCGATCACCGTCAACCCGGCCGCCGCAGCGACGCTGACCGTGAACGGGACTCCCGCCTCGGTCACCGCGGGCACCACCGGCTCGGTCACCGTCACCGCGAAGGACGCCTTCGGTAACACCGCCACCGGCTACCTCGGCATCGCCCACTTCACCTCGACCGACGGCGCCGCCGTGCTGCCCGTCAACTACACCTTCGTTGCGGGTGACGCAGGCGTCCACACCTTCACCAACGCCTACGCCCTCAAGACGGTCGGCTCCCAGACGCTGACTGCGACCGACACCGTCACCGGCTCGATCAACGGCACCAGCGCCGGCATCACCGTCAACCCGGCGGCCGCGGCGACCTTCACGCTCTCCGCCACCCCGGCCTCGGTCACCGCCGGCACCACCGGCTCGGTCACCGTCACCGCCAAGGACGCCTTCGGCAACACCGCCACCGGCTACCTCGGCATCGCCCACTTCACCTCGACCGACGGCGCCGCCGTGCTCCCGGGCAACTACACCTTCGTCGCAGGCGACGCCGGCGTCCACACCTTCACCAACCTCTACACGCTGAAGACCGCCGGCAGCCAGACGGTCACCGCGACCGACACCGTCACCGCGACGATCACCGGCACGAGCGCCGGCATCACCGTCAACCCGGCCGCCGCCGCGACCCTCACGGTCAGCGCGGGGACGGCGCAGACCGCCGGCACCTCGTTCAACGTCACGGTCACCGCGAAGGATGCGTTCGGGAACACCGCCACGGGCTACCTCGGCACGGTGCACTTCACCTCGACCGACGGCGCCGCGACGCTCCCCGGCAACTACGCGTTCGTCGCCGGCGACTCGGGCTCGAAGACGTTCTCGGTCACGCTCAACACCACGGGCTCGCGCACCGTCACGGCGACCGACACCGTCACCGGCACGATCACCGGCACCACCGCCGCGATCACCGTCAACGCCGGCGCAGCCTCCGCGGCGACTTCGACGATCAACGCCGCCCCGACCTCGATCACGGCGAACGGCAGCACGACCTCGACGATCACCGTCCAGCTCAAGGACGTCCTCGGCAACAACCTGACGACCTCGGGCGGCACCGTCGCGCTCGCGACCACAAGCGGGTCGCTCGGCTCGGTCACCGACAACGCCAACGGCACCTACACCGCCACGCTGACCTCCTCCACGACCGCGGGCACCGCGTCGGTCACGGGGACGCTCAACGCCGCGGCGATCGCGAGCTCGGCCACCGTCACGTACACCCCCGGCCCGGCGACCACCTTCGTCGTGAGCGGCCCCGGCTCGATCACCGCGGGCGTCGCCACGAGCGTCACCGTCACGGCAAAGGACGCCTTCGGCAACACCGCCACCGGCTACGTCGGCACCGTCCACTTCACCTCCACCGACGGCTCCGCCGTGCTGCCGGGCAACTACACCTTCGTCGCCGGCGACTCCGGCACCCACACCTTCTCCTCGGCCGTGACGCTGAAGACCGCCGGCTCGCAGACCGTCACCGCGACCGACACGGTCACCGGCTCGATCAACGGCACGACGGCCGGGATCACCGTCAACCCGGCTGCCGCGACGACGCTCCTGGTCACCCCGGCCGGAACGACGCAGACCGCCGGCACCTCGTTCAACGTCACCGTCCGGGCGAAGGACGCGTTCGGCAACACCGCCACTGGCTACCTCGGCACCGTCCACTTCACCTCCACGGACGGCGCCGGGACGCTCCCGGGCAACTACACCTTCGTCGCCGGCGATTCAGGCCTCAAGTCGTTCTCGGTCACACTCAACACGACGGGCTCGCGCACCGTCACCGCCACCGACACCGTCACCGGCACGATCACCGGCACCACCGCGGCGATCACCGTCAACGCGGGTGCCGCCTCCACGGCGACCTCGACGATCAGCGCCTCGCCTGGTTCGATCACGGCGAACGGCAGCTCGACCTCGGCGATCACCGTCCAGCTCAAGGACGCGCTCGGCAACAACCTCGGCGGCTCGGGCGGCACCGTCGCTCTCGCGACCACGAGCGGCTCGCTCGGCTCGGTCACCGACAACGGCAACGGCACCTACTCCGCGACGCTGACCTCGTCGACCACCGCCGGCACCGCGACGGTCACCGGCACCCTCAACGCCGCCGCGATCGCGAGCTCGGCCTCCGTCACCTTCACCGCCGGCCCCGCGACGAAGTACCTCGTGACGTCGAGCTCGTACAGCCCGATCGCCGGCACCGCGGTGACGATCACGGCGCAGCTCGCCGACGTCAACAACAACCCCGTCTCGACGAGCGGGCTCACCGTCACCTGGTCGAAGACCGGCGCCGGCGGCTCCCTCGCGTCCGGCACGTCGACCACGAACGGCTCCGGCGTCGCCACGGTCAGCTTGACCACCTCGAGCACCGCCGGCACCGTCCACACCGTCACCGGCAACGACGGGACGTTCAACGGCACCACGAGCAACATCACGACGGTGCCCGCGGGCCCGACGCAGTACCTCGTGACCTCGAGCTCGTACAGCCCGGTCGCCGGCGCCTCGGTCACGATCTCCGCTCAGCTCGCCGACTCCAACAACAACCCGGTCACGACCGCCGGACTCACGGTGACCTGGTCGAAGACCGGGGCCGGCGGCTCGTTCGCCCCGACCAGCTCGGTCACGAACGCCTCGGGCATCGCCACGACGACCTTCACCACCTCGACCACCTCCGGCACCGTCTACGCCGTCACCGGCAACGACGGGACCCACAGCGGCACCTCGAGCAACATCACCTCGGTTCCCGGCGCGGCCACGACGCTGACGGTCAACGGCACCCCGGCCTCGGTCACCGCCGGCACCACGGGCTCGGTCACGGTGACCGCGAAGGACGCGAACGGCAACACGGCGACCGGCTACCTCGGGACGGTGCACTTCACCTCGACCGACGGCGCGGGCGTGCTGCCGAGCAACTACACCTTCGTGGCGGGCGATGCGGGCGTGCACACCTTCACGAACCTCTACACGCTGAAGACCGTCGGCTCGCAGACGCTGACCGCGACGGACACGGTCACGGGCTCGATCAACGGCACCAGCGCCGGCATCACGGTGAACCCGGCCGCGGCCGCGACGCTGACTGTGAACGGGACTCCGGCTTCGGTCACTGCTGGCACCACGGGCTCGGTCACGGTCACGGCGAAGGATGCGTTTGGGAACACCGCGACCGGCTATCTCGGGATCGTCCACTTCACGAGCACCGACGGCATCGCAGTGCTGCCCGGCAACTACACCTTCGTCGCCGGCGACTCGGGCGTCCACACCTTCACCAACCTCTACACGCTCAAGACGGTCGGCTCCCAGACCCTAACCGCGACCGACACCGTCACCGCAACGATCACCGGCACCAGCGCCGGCATCACCGTCAACCCGGCCGCCGCCTCGACGCTCGTCCTCTCCGCCACCCCGGCCTCCGTCACCGCCGGCACCACCGGCTCGGTCACCGTCACCGCCAAGGACGCCTTCGGCAACACCGCCACGGGCTACCTCGGCACCGTCGCCTTCACCTCCACCGACGGCGCCGCCGTGCTGCCCGCCAACTACGCGTTCGTCGCAGGCGACGCGGGCGTCCACACCTTCACCAATGCCTACACCCTGAAGACGGCGGGCTCGCGCACGCTGACCGCCACCGACACCGTCACCGGCTCGATCAACGGCACCAGCGCAGGCATCATCGTCAACCCGGCAGCCGCCGCGACGTTCGACGTCAGCGCGGCCGCCTCGGCCACCGCCGGCAGCTCGACGTCGGTGACGGTCACCGCGCGGGACGCCTTCGGCAACGTCGCCACCGGCTACGTCGGCACCGTCCACCTCACCTCGACCGACGGCGCCGCGACGCTGCCCGCCAACTACACGTTCGTCGCCGGCGACAACGGCGCGCACGTGCTCTCGGTGACGCTGAAGACGGCCGGCTCGCAGACGGTCACGGCGACCGACACCGTCACGGCGACGATCACCGGCACGACCGCGGCGATCACCGTCAGCCCGGCCGGCGCCGCAACCCTCGTCGTGAACGGCACCCCGGCCTCGGTCACCGCCGGCACCTCGGCGAGCGTGACGGTCACCGCGAAGGACGCGTTCGGCAACGTCGCGACGGGTTACGTCGGCACGACGCACTTCACCTCGACCGACGGCATCGCCTCGCTGCCCGCCAACTACACCTTCACCGGCGGCGACGCGGGCATCCACACCTTCTCGAGCGCCTACACCCTCAAGACCGTCGGCGGCCAGACGCTCACCGCAACCGACACCGTCACCGGCTCGATCAACGGCACGAGCGCCTCGATCACCGTCAACCCGGCGGCCGCCGCGACCCTGAGCCTCACGGGCACCCCCGCCTCGGTCGTCGCCGGCAACTCCGCTTCGGTCACGATCACCGCCAGGGACGCCTTCGGCAACGTCGCCACGGGCTACCTCGGCACCGTCCACGTCACCTCGACCGACGGCGCCGCCTCGCTGCCCGTCAACTACACCTTCGTCGCCGGCGACTCGGGCGTGCACGTCCTCGCAGCGACGCTGAAGACCGTCGGCTCGCAGACGCTGACCGCGACCGACACCGTCACCGGCTCGATCAACGGCACGAGCCCGTCGATCACCGTCAACCCGGCCGCCGCCGCGACCCTGACGCTTTCCGGGACGCCCGCCTCGGTCACCGCCGGTAGCGCCGCAAGCGTGACCGTCACGGCGAAGGACGCCTTCGGCAACACCGCCACCGGCTACACCGGCATCGTCCACTTCACCTCCACCGACGGCGCCGCCACGCTGCCGGGCAACTACACCTTCGTCGGCGGCGACAACGGCGTCCACACGTTCACCAACGCCTACAACCTCGTGACCACCGGCTCGCGCACGGTCACGGCCACCGACACGGTCTCCGCCACGATCACCGGCACGAGCGCCGCGATCACCGTCACCCCGGCCGCCGCCTCGACGATCATCCTCTCCGCCACGCCGGCCTCGGTCACCGCCGGCACGGCCGCGAGCGTGACGGCAACCGTCAAGGACTCGCTCGGCAACGTCGCCACGGGCTACACCGGCACCGTCCACTTCACGTCGACCGACGGCGCCGCCTCGCTGCCGAGCGACTACACCTTCACCGGCGGCGACGCGGGCATCCACACCTTCTCGAACGCCTATACGCTGAAGACCGCCGGCGGCCAGACGCTCACCGCGACCGACACCGTCACCGGCTCGATCAACGGCACGAGCGCCTCGATCACCGTCAACGCGGCAGCCGCCGTCTCCTTCCAGGTCTCGGCGCCCGGCTCGGCCACCGCGGGCGGCTCGACCAGCGTCACCGTGACCGCCAGGGACGCGTTCGGCAACGTCGCGACCGGCTACGTCGGCACGGTGCACCTCACCTCGACCGACGGCTCCGCGACGCTCCCGGGCAACTACGTCTTCACCGGCGGCGACGCGGGCGTCCACGTCTTCTCGGCCACCCTTAAGACCGCCGGCTCGCAGACCGTCACGGCGACCGATACCGTCACGGGCTCGATCAACGGCACGACCGCCGCCATCTCGGTGAGCCCGGCTGCGACCTCGACGCTGGTGCTCTCGGGCAACCCGGCCTCCGTCACCGCCGGCACCGCCGCCTCCGTCACCGTCACGGCGAAGGACGCCTTCGGGAACACGACGCCTGCCTACACCGGCACCGTCCACTTCACCTCCACCGACGGCATCGCGACCCTGCCCGCCAACTACGCGTTCGTCGCGGGCGACAACGGCATCCACACCTTCAGCAGCGCCTACACGCTGAAGACCGTCGGCTCGCAGACGGTCACGGCGACCGACACCGTTACGGGCTCGATCAACGGCACGACCTCGACGATCACCGTCAACCCGGCGGCCGCCGTGGTGCTCGCGATCACCGGCACGCCGGCGTCGGTCACCGCCGGCGGATCGGCCTCGGTCACCGTCACCGCCAAGGACGGCTTCGGGAACGTCGCCACCGCCTACAGCGGCACCGTCCACTTCACCTCCACCGACGGCGCGGCCGTGCTGCCGGGCAACTACGCCTTCGTCGGCGGCGACAACGGCGCCCACACCTTCTCGGCCACGCTGAAGACGGCCGGCTCGCGGACGATCACCGCCACCGACACCGTCACCGCCACGATCACCGACACGAGCGCGCCGATCACGGTCAATCCGGCCGCCGCCTCGACGCTCGTCCTCTCGGCGACTCCGGCCTCGGTCACTGCCGGCACCGCCGCCTCCGTCACGGTCACCGCGAAGGACAGCTTCGGCAACGTCGCAACGGGCTACCTCGGCACCGTCCACTTCACCTCCACCGACGCCGGCGCGGGCCTCCCGAGCAACTACGCCTTCGTCGCGGGCGACGCGGGCGTCCACACGTTCTCCAACGCCTACACGCTCGTCACGGCCGGCTCGCGCACGATCACCGCGACCGACACCGTCACCGGGACGATCAACGGCACGAGCGCGACGATCACCGTCAACCCGGCGGCCGCGACGACCCTGGTGCTCTCCGCGACTCCCGCCTCGGTCACCGCCGGCACCACCGGCTCGGTCACCGTCACCGCCAAGGACACCTTCGGCAACGTCGCCACCGGCTACCTCGGCACCGTCCACTTCACCTCCACCGACGGCGCCGCCTCGCTGCCGGCCAACTACGCGTTCGTCGCGGGCGACAACGGCGTCCACATCTTCAGCAGCGCCTACACGCTGAAGACCGTCGGCTCGCAGACCCTCACCGCCACCGACACGGTCACCGGCACGATCAACGGCACGAGCGCCGGCATCACCGTCAATCCGGCCGCCGCCGCCACGCTCGCGCTGACGGGCACCCCGGCCTCGGTCACCGCCGGCGGCTCGGCCTCGGTCACCGTCACCGCCAAGGACGCGTTCGGCAACATCGCCACCGGCTACACTGGCACCGTTCACTTCACCTCGACCGACGGCGCAGCCGTGCTGCCGGGCGACTACGCGTTCGTCGCCGGCGACAACGGCGTCCACGTGTTCTCGTCGACGCTCAAGACCGCCGGCTCGCAGAGCCTGACCACCACGGACACGGGCACCGGTTCGATCAACGGCACGAGCGCCCCGATCACCGTCAACCCCGCCGCCGCCACGATCTTCACGCTCACCGGCACCCCGGCCTCGGTCACCGCCGGCAACTCGGCGAACGTCACCGTCACGGCCAAGGACGCCTTCGGCAACGTCGCCACGGGCTACCTCGGCACCGTCCACTTCACCTCCACCGACGCCGGAGCCACGCTGCCGACGAACTACACCTTCGTCGCCGGCGACGCAGGCACCCACACCTTCTCGGCGACGCTGCAGACCACGGGCGCGCGCACTGTCACGGCAACCGACACGGTCACCGCGACGATCACCGGCACCAGCCCGTCGATCACGGTGAACCCGGCCGGCGCCGCGAGCTTCTCGCTCACCGGCACCCCCGCCTCGGTCACCGCCGGCGGCTCGGCCTCGGTCACCGTCACCGCCAAGGACGCCTTCGGCAACGTCGCCACGGGCTACACCGGCACCGTCCACTTCACGTCCACCGACGGCTCCGCGACGCTGCCGACGAACTACACCTTCGTCGCCGGCGACAACGGCGCCCACACCTTCTCGTCGACGCTGCGGACGGCCGGCTCGCAGACGCTGACCGCGACCGACACGGTCACGAGCTCGACCAACGGCACAAGCGCCGGCATCACCGTCAACGCGGCGGCCGTCAGCGGCACCGTGTCGACCGCGGTCTCCAGCCCGTCCTCGGTGCCGGCCGACGGCTCGACCGCCTCGACGATCACCGTCACCCTGACCGACGCATTCGGCAACCCGCGCGCCGGCAAGACCGTCACGCTCGCCCAGACCGGCGCGTCCGTGATCTCCCCGGCGAGCGGCCCGTCGAGCGCTGCCGGCGTCGTGACCTTCACCGTCACGAACACGACCGCGCAGACGGTCACCTACACGGCGACCGACACCACCGACTCGGTCACGCTCACGCAGACGCCGAACGTCGCCTTCGCGATCGGCAGCCTCGACCACATCGCGATCACGCCGACGAGCGCGACCGTCGCCGCGGGCACCTCCCAGAGCTACACCGTCGAGGCGTTCGACGCGACGAACAACTCGCTCGGCGACGTCACCGCCGGCTCGAGCTTCGGGATCACCCCGAACGGCTCGTGCACCGGCGCCTCGTGCTCCGCCACCGCTCTCGGCGCACACACGGTCACCGCCGCCTACGCCGGCAAGACCGCCAACTCGACGCTCACCGTCATCTCCGCCCCCGCCGACGCGTCCGCGTCGACGATCTCGGCAGCGCCCGGCTCGATCACGGCGAACGGCGTCACGACCTCGACGGTCACCGTCCAGCTGAAGGACATCTTCGGGAACAACCGCACGAGCGGCGGCAACATCGTCGGGCTCTCGACGACCGCCGGCACGCTCTCGGCCGTCACGGACAACGGCAACGGCACCTATACCGCCACGCTCACCTCGGCGACGTCGGTCGGCACCGCGACGATCACCGGCACCCTCGACGCCGTCGCGATCGTGAGCACCGCCACCGTCACGTTCACCCCCGGCGTCGCCACGCAGTACACGGTCACGGGCGCCGCCTCGGCGACCGCGGGCGTCGCAGCGAGCGTCACGGTCACCGCCAGGGACGCGTTCGGCAACGTCGCGACCGGCTATGTCGGCACCGCCCACTTCACCTCCACCGACGGCGCGGCGACGCTGCCTGCCAACTACGCGTTCGTCGCAGGCGACAACGGCGCGCACACCTTCTCGGTCACGCTGAAGACGGCGGGCTCGCAGACGGTCACCGCGACCGACACCGTCGCCGCGACGATCACGGGCTCGAAGGCGATCACGGTCAATCCGGCCGCGGCGACGACGTTCACCGTCACCTCGAGCGGCGGCTCGGAGACGGCCGGCACCGGCTTCACCGTCACCGTCACGGCGAAGGACGCCTTCGGCAACGTCGACACCAACTACACGGGCACCGTCCACTTCACGTCGACCGACGGCGGCGCGACCCTCCCGGCCGACTACACATTCGTCGCCGGCGACTCGGGCGCGCACACCTTCCCGGCCACGCTCACGACCGCTGGCCCGCAGACGATCACGGCGACCCAGGGCAGCGTGACCGGCACCACGCCGACGATCACGGTCGTCCCGGCCGCCGTCGCGAGCTTCACGCTGACCGGCGTCCCGGCCTCGGTCGTCTCGGGCGTCCCGGCGAGCGTCACCGTCACGGCGAAGGACGCGTTCGCGAACACCGTCACCGGCTACGCCGGCACCGTCCACTTCTCGAGCAACGACGGCGCCGCATCGCTGCCGGGCGACTACACCTTCACCGGCGGCGACGCGGGCGTGCACGCGTTCACCAACGGCTACACGCTCTTCACCACCGGCGCGCGGACGATCAGCGCGGCCGACACGCTCAGCCCGGCAGTCACCGGCACGAGCCCGTTCATCAACGTCACGCCCGGCGCCGCCTCGGGTGCGAACTCGACGCTCGCCGCCGCGCCGGTCTCGATCCTGGCGAACGGCGTCACGACCTCGACGATCACCGTCCAGCTCAAGGACGTGACCGGCAACCTCCTCACTGCCGGCGGCAACGCAGTCGCGCTCGCGACGACGAGCGGCACGCTCTCGGCGGTCACGGACAACGGCGACGGCACCTACACCGCGACACTGACCTCGTCGACCGTCGCCGGCGTCGCCTCCGTCAGCGGCACCGTCGACCTCGCCCCGATCGCGATCGGTACCACCGTCACCTTCCACCCCGGCCCGGCCCAGACGTTCACGGTCACCGGCCCGGCCACCGCGACCGCGGGCACCGCCGGCAGCTACGTCGTCACGGCGCGCGACGCCTTCGGCAACGTCGCCACGGGCTACACGGGCACCGTCCACTTCACGAGCTCCGACGCGCAGGCGACCCTGCCCGCCAACTTCACCTTCACCGGCGGCGACGCGGGCGGGCACACCTTCAACGCGGTGACGCTCAAGACCGCGGGCAGCCAGACCGTGACCGCAACGGACACGATCACCCCGTCGATCACCGGCACGAGCGCGGGCGTCGTCGTCAGCGGGCTCGGCGTGGATGCCGGCGCCTCGACGGTGACCGCGAGCCCGACCACGGTCGTCGCGGACGGCACCGCGAGCACGACGATCACCGTCACCCTGAAGGATCAGTACGGCAACCCGGTCGCCGGCAAGTCGATCGCGGTCAACCAGACCGGTAGCGCCTCGATCTCCTCCGGCGGCACCGGCACGAGCGACGGCGCAGGCGCGGCCACCTTCACCGCCACCGACGCCACCCCGGAGAGCGTCACCTTCAGCGCGACCGGTGACAGCATCGCCCTGACCCAGCAGCGCGTCGTCACGTTCAGCACGGGCGTCCTCGACCACATCCGCATCAGCCCGTCGAGCTCGACGATCAGCGCCGACAGCGGCAGCCAGATCTACACGGTCACCGGCTACGACGCGACCAACCACTCGCTCGGCGACCTCACCGCCACCTCGACCTTCACGATCACGCCCGACGGCTCGTGCGTGAACGCGACCGCGACCTGCAGCGCCACGACCGCCGGCGTCCACATCGTCACCGCCCACAACTCGGGCTTCACCGACACCGCGACGCTGACCGTGAACGCGGGCGCGCCGTCGACGCTGAACTCGACGATCACGTCCAGCCCGGCCTCCGTCGTCGCCGACAACACGCTCTCGACGATCACCGTCCGGCTGAAGGACGCCGCCGGCAACAACATCCCGATCTCGGGCGGCACCGTCGCGCTCTCCACCACGCTCGGCACGCTCTCCGCGGTCACCGACAACGCCAACGGCACCTACACGGCGACCGTGAAGTCCACCGTCGCCGGCACGGCCTCGATCACCGGCACGCTCAACGCCGTCGCCCTCGCGAGCTCGACGACCGTCCTCTTCGTCCCCGGCGCGGCGACGCAGTTCATCGTCACCTCACCCGGCTCCGCGACCGCGGGCACCGGCACGACGGTCACCGTGACCGCGAAGGATCAGTACGGCAACACGGCCACCGGCTACCTCGGCACCGTCCACTTCACGTCGAGCGACGGCTCGGCGACGCTGCCCGCCAACTACACCTTCACGGGCGCGGACAACGGCGTGAACACCTTCCCGGTGACGCTGAAGACCGCGGGCTCGCAGAGCGTCACCGCGACCGACACCGTCACGGCCTCGATCAACGGCACAACCGGCTCGATCGCGGTCAGCCCGGGCGCCGTCAGCGGCACCACCTCGACGGTGACCGCGAGCCCGGCTGCAGTGCCCGCCGACAACGCGACCACCTCCGCGGTGAACGTCACGCTGAAGGACGCCTTCGGCAACACCGTCCCGGGCAAGACCGTCACCCTCGGCGCCGGCGGCGGCAGCTCGTCGTGGACTCCGCTCACCGACATCACGAACGGGAGCGGCGTCGCGAGCTTCGCGGTCAAGGACGCCACGGTGGAGAACGTCGTCTACAACGCGACCGACACCTCCGATGCGCTGCCGCTCACCGACACCGCCACGGTGAACTTCACCGCGGGCCCGCTCGCCTCGATCACGATCAACCCGTCGACCGCCACGGTCGCAGCCGGCGTCGGCCAGACCTACACCGTCCGCGGCTTCGACGCCTTCGGCCACGACCTCGGCGACGTGACCCCGGCGACCTCGCTCTCGATCAACCCGGACGGCACGTGTGTCGGCGCCACCTGCACCGCGACCGTCGCGGGCCTGCACACCGTGATCGCAACCAACGCCGGCCACACGACGACGTCGAGCCTGACCGTCACCCCGGCTGCGGCCTCCGTCGCCAACTCGACGATCACCGCCGCGCCGTCCACGATCACCGCCAACGGCACCAGCACCTCGACGATCACCGTCCACCTCAAGGACGCGTACTTCAACGACCTCGACTCGAGCGCCGGCGCCGTCACCCTGGCGACGACGAACGGCTCGATCACGGCTTCCGCGACCGACAACTCGAACGGCACCTACACGGGCACCCTGACCTCAGCGGCCAGCCCGGGCAGCGCCGTCGTCAGCGCCAAGCTGAGCGGCACTCCGCTCGGGAACACCACCACCGTCAACTTCTCGGCGATCCTGCCTGGCCCGGCCTCGGGCGCCACCTCGACGATCTCGGCCAGCCCGGGCACGATCATCGCCAACGGCACCAGCACCTCGACGATCACCGTCCAGCTCAAGGACGCCGCGGGCCTGAACCTCTCGACCGGCGGCGACGACGTCGAGCTGACCACCACGGGCGGCACGCTCGTGCCGCTGGCGCCCGCGCACGCGACCGACAACGCCAACGGCACCTACACGGCGACCCTGACCTCGCCGGCCTCCCCGGGCAGCGCCACGGTGAGCGGCACCGTCAACGGCTCGGCGATCATCGACACCGCAGTCGTCACCTTCTCGTCCGGTCCTCCCGGCCCCGCGTCGGGCGCGACCTCGACGATCTCCGCCGCGCCGGCCACGATCGTCGGCGACGGCACCACGACCTCGACGGTCACCGTCCAGCTCAAGGACGCGTCAGGCACGAACCTCGGCTCCGGCGGCGACACGGTCGCGCTCGCAACGACGGGCGGCACCCTCTCGGCGGTCACCGACAACGCCGACGGCACCTACTCGGCGACACTGACCTCGCCCGTCGGCGCCGGCAGCGCGACGATCAGCGGCACCGTCAACAGCGCGGCGATCACCAGCACCGCCTCGGTCACGTTCACCGCTCCCGGCTCGCCGCCGTCGCTCGTGAACGCGACCGTGACGGGCTCGACCCTCGTGCTCACCTACGACCAGACGCTCGACGGCACCTCCGTGCCGGGCCTGAGCGACTTCACCGTCGTCCAGAACCTGATCCCGCAGGGCACGCCCACCGGCATCTCGATCTCCGGCACGACGGTCACGATCTCGCTCGCCGCACCGGTCAACCCGGGCGACGTCGTCACGATCGACTACACCGGCACCCTGATCAAGAACCTCGCCGGGCTGCCTGCGCCGACCTTCACGGGCCAGCCGGTCACGGTCGGCGGCGTCCCGACGCCCGGTCCGATCACCTGCACGCCGCCGCAGATCGCGAACCCGGCCGGCACGGCCTGCGTCACGCCGCGCCCGCCGCCGCCGCCGATCCAGTTCCTCGGCACGACCCCCGCCGACGGCGCGATCCTCGGCTCGGTCGGCTCGATCACCTTCAATGCCAGCCACGACACGAGCTGGTACGCGATCACCGTGACTCTGAACGGCGTGTCGCAGGACGTGGCCCCGGGCTCGGGCGCCTCGTACACGGCGGCCTTCACGGCAACCGCGCCGGGCACCTACACGATCAGCGCAACGCTGGACGACGGTTACAACCCGCGCCAGTACATCCACGCGACGTTCACGATCGTCGGCTCGGGCATCCCGGGGATCGGCGTCCCGTCCGCAGGCGGCAGCGTCGACGCGGGCGACGGCATCGGTAGCGCGAGCTGGGGCCCCGGCACGTTCCCCGACCCGGTGATCGTCCGCATCGACCTGGCGCAGGCCACCGCCGGCGTCAGCGTTCCGCCCGGCAGCCCCGCCTACCAGGTCACCGCGACCCGCCTCCGCGACGGCTCACCCGTGCACAACCTCGGCAGCGTGCTCGACGTGCAGTTCAAGAACGCTCCGGCGGACGGCGTCGCCTCGGTCTCCGAGAACGGCCTCGACTGGGGCCCGGTGCCTGCGCTGACCTCGCTGAGCCTGCCTGACGGACAGCCCGACGGGTGGTTCCGCGACTCCAACAACACCGTCCACATCCTCACCCATCACCTCACCTACTTCGGGCTGCTCGTACCGTCGGCGACCAAGCTCTCCTTCCAGGTCTACGGCACCGTGCGCTACACGTGGGGCGTCGACAAGTACGTGGGCGCGCGCATCTCGCTGACGCAGGCCGCGCTCGTCACCGCGAGGCTCTACAACTCGAAGGGCCGGAAGCTGACGACGTGGGTGCGCCCTGCCCGCGCCGGCAACTCGGTGCTCAAGCTGAAACTGCCGAACTCGGCGCGCAAGCCGGGGACGTACTCGATCCGCTTCATCGCGCGGGCCAAGGGCTCGACCGCCAAGCAGTCGATCAGGGTGCGCGTGCTGCCGACGGTGAAGCTCTCGCCGGCACGGAGGACGCAGGGGCGCACCGTCGTCCTCGCCGCGCCGGGCGGCAGCGCGATCGCGGCCTGGCTCCCCGGGCTCCAGACCAACGTCGTCGCCGGCGGCGCCGACAACACCTTCCGGGCCACCGCCGACTTCAACCGGAACGTCGTCGTGATCGTGATCGACGCCGACCAGGTCGGGATCTCCACGATCCGCGACCTGCACGCGACCTTCCCGGACGTGCGGATCATCGTGCTTTCGAGCAACCCGGCCGTCCTCGCCATCGCCGGACACGCCGGGGCCTCGATCGCCGTCGCCTCGACCACCTCGGCCGCGCAGGTCGCGAAGATGGCCGCGCGCCTCGCCTCGAGCTAGCCTCCGGGTTTCCACACGGGCTCGTCCCCGGCGCCCGCGTTCGCGGCGCGCGCGAGGATGAAGAGCAGGTCGGAGAGGCGATTCAGATACGCGAGCGCGGCGGGGTTCACACCCGTCTCGTGCTCCGCGCACAGCGCCTCGCGCTCGGCCCGCCGACAGACCGTGCGCGCGACGTGGAGGCTTGCCGCGGCGGGACTACCGCCCGGGAGCACGAAGCTCTTCAGCTCGGGCAGGTCCGCATTGAAGCCGTCGCAGAGCAGCTCGAGCGCGGCGACCTGGTCGTCGGTCACGCGAAGCCGGTCGGGCACGTCGAATGGCACTGACAGATCGGCGCCGAGATCGAACAGCTCATTCTGGATCCGCTGCAGCGGCGCCACGAACGGCTCCGGGCAGTCGCCGGCGAGAACGACGCCGAGCTGCGAATTGAGCTCGTCGACTGCGCCGTAGGCACCGATCCGCGCGTCGAGCTTCGAGACCCGCGAGCCGTCGCCGAGATGCGTCTCCCCCGCATCGCCCGTGCGCGTGTAGATCCGCGTGAGCCGCACCGGCTCGTCGCGCTCGCGCGGGCTCACCGCAGCAGCTCCCGTGCGATCACGAGCCGCTGTACCTCGCTCGTGCCCTCGTAGATCTCGGTGATCTTCGCGTCACGGTAGTAGCGCTCGACCGGGAACTCCTTCGTGTAGCCGTAGCCGCCGAGGATCTGGATCGCCTCGGCCGTCTGCCGCCGCGCCATCTCCGACGCGTACAGCTTGGCCTTGGCCCCGTCGGCCGCGTGCGGGAGCCCCTCCTGCTTGCGCCAGGCGGCGCGATAGACGAGGAGCCGCGCCGCGTCGAGCTCGGTCGCCATGTCGGCGAGCTTCCACTGGATCGCCTGGAACTCGGAGATCTTCTTGCCGAACTGCTCGCGCTCGAGCGCATAGGCGCGAGCGACCTCGTACGCGGCCTGCGCGATCCCGACCGCCTGCGCCGCGATCGCGATCCGCCCGCCGTCGAGCGTCGCCATTGCCACCGCGAAGCCCTTGTTCAGCTCGTGGAGCAGCCGGTCGGGCCCGACGCGCGCCCCCTCGAGCGCGAGGTCGGCGGTCGACGAGGAGTTGAGCCCGAGCTTCTCCTCCTCGCGCGTCACGCGCACGTGCTCGGCGTCGAGGAGGAAGGCCGAGACGCCGCGGGCGCTCGTCGTCGCCGGATCGGTGCGCGCGAACAGGAGGAAGGTGCCTGCGTGGGAGCCGTTCGTGATCCACTGCTTCGAGCCACTGAGCGTCCAGCCGTCGCCGTCCGCGGTCGCCGCGGTGCGAAGCGCGCCGGCGTCGGAGCCGGAGCCGGGCTCGGTGAGCGCAAACGCGCCGATCGTCTCGCCACGCGCGAGCGGCGGCACGAACCGTGCGCGCTGCTCCTCGGTGCCGAACGCGAGCACCGGCAGCGTCGCCGCGCCCGTGTGCACCGCAACGGTGACCCCCACCCCCGCGTCGGCGCGCGAGAGCTCCTCGATCACGAGGATGTACGAGAGGAAGTCCGCTCCCGCGCCGCCGTACTCCTCGGGCACGCAGACCCCCATCAGCCCGAGCTCGCCGAGCTTCGCGAAGAGCTCGACCGGAAAGCGATGCTCGCGATCCCAGGCCGCCGCATTCGGAACGATCTCGGCCTCGGCGAACTCGCGTGCGAGCGCCTGGATCTCGCGCTGGTCCTCGCTGAGCGAGAAGTCCATCGCGCGGACGGTACTAGATCGGGTCGGTGCCTTCCGGATGCGACGCGTCGGTGAACTCGCGGAACTCGCCGGTGACGTAGTAGTACGTCTGCTCGCCGATGTCGACGGCGTGGTCGCCGATCCGCTCGAAGCAGCGGGAGACGACGATCATCCAGAGGCCCCACTCGCGCAGCGCCTCGTCGTTGCCGATCTCGAGCACGTTGCCGACGATGCGACGGTTCGCGTTGTCGATCAGCTCGTCGAGGTCGACCAGCCGCTCGGCGCCGTCGAGGTCGCGGTGCATGAACGAGTCGAGCGCGACGCGGATCATCTCCTCGGCCCGCGAGCCGATCTCCTCGAAGCCGGAGAGCAGCTCCTCGTGCGGCGGCAGGTCGGCGCTCAGCTTCGTCATCTTCGCGATCGTCACGCAGTAGTCGGCCATCCGCTCGAGGTGCAAATTGACGTGCAGCATCGCGAGCACGTGGCGCAGGTCGACCGCGACCGGCGTCTGGCGCGCGAGGAGCGTGTGGACGCCCTCCTGAAGCTCGAAGAAGACGCGATCGACGTCGTCGTCGAAGGCGATCACCTCGTCGGCGAGCTCGACGTCACGCTCCGCGAGCGCGTTGATGCAGCCGCGCAGCGAGCGGAGCACGAGCTCACCCTCGAGGGCGAGCGACTGCTCGAGCTGGCCGATTCCCTCCTGCAACGAGATGCTCATGGGGCCTGATTCTCGCACAAGCTCGGACACTGAGAAGACGTTCACCAGCCTGTCACCCGAACGTCACGGAACTCCAACCCGCCGCAGGGCCCGAGAACGGGAAACTGTCACTGCTAGATGCCTGAGACGACTAGGATCGCACCCGTGACCGAGCCGAGGACCGACACCAAGCTCGCGGAAATCGCCCTCGCGAACGCGGGGCCGGACACGGGCGTCCCGCACGAGATCGTCTACGACCTCAAAGACATGGGCGTCAGCTACGGCGGCGTGATGGCCGTTGCGGGGGTCAACCTCGGCGTCCGCGAGAAGGAAGTCACCGCGCTGATCGGCCCGTCGGGCTGCGGCAAGACGACGGTGCTCCGCAGCCTGAACCGGATGAACGACCTGATCCCCTCGGCGAAGGTGCACGGCGAGCTCCTGTTCCACGGCGAGGACGTGAACAGCTCGTCCGTCGACGCGGTCGAGTTGCGCCGCCAGATCGGGATGGTCTTCCAGAAGCCAAACCCGTTTCCGAAGTCGATCTACGACAACATCGCCTTCGCGCTCCGCATCCACGGAATGAAGGACGACCTCGACGGCCGCGTCGAGCGCGCGCTCCAGCAGGCTGCGCTCTGGGACGAGGTCAAGACGCGGCTCAAGAAGACCGCGCTGGGGCTCTCCGGCGGCCAGCAGCAGCGCCTCTGCATCGCGCGCGCGATCGCCGTCGAGCCCGAGATGATCCTGATGGACGAGCCTGCCTCCGCGCTCGACCCGATCTCCACCGCGCGCATCGAAGACCTGATGCACGACCTGAAGAACGAGTACACGATCGTGATCGTGACGCACAACATGCAGCAGGCGGCTCGCATCGCCGACAAGACGGCGTTCTTCAGCGTCGAGAGCGTGAGCGATGCAAGCGACCACCGGCAGGGCGTCCTGGTCGAGTTCGACCAGACCTCGAAGATCTTCACCAACCCCACCGATCAGCGCACCGAGGACTACGTCACCGGACGCTTCGGCTAGCCGCTCCGGCCTGCCGTCTCTCTTCAGAGGTTCGCGGCTCGAGCGACAGCACGCTCGCGCAGACCAGCATTCTCGGTCGCGCTACTTCGACCGATGCCACCACCACTTGCAGCAACGCTTGGCGCAGCTGCTCATCGCGTGTTCTGCGGCGTGCGGCGGAAGCCGAACCGTTGCTGTTTCCATTCCGCCTCTCCCAGCGCTTGGTGGTTGCGGTACCTCAGAGCCGAAGGTCCGACCGAACTCCGATTCTCGTTGCGTGGGAGGTTACTGCTGGGGCGGGCACTGTCCTGCTCGATATGCCGCAACGGCCACTGACGGCATGACCCAAGTCCATCGGGTTCCCGTCCAGACGGCGGCACCCGTTGTATTTCCGGAGACTCTCGTTGCGGTCGCGTGAAGGCCATCCGTCAAGTGGAAGGTGACCGTGACCGCCATGTGCTGGGGGACACCGGTGTCATGGATCGGGCGGCGGATGGTGTTCACCTTCTTGATGGAGAGAAGGTCATAGCCTGCGGTCGGGTTCTGATCCTTCTCGCATTGGATGAATTGCCTCCGTGACACGAGGTGCTGCTGCCCTGGATGGAGGAGGTCGTACATTCGCCCCCACTGCCCGAGGTAGTAGTACTTGTAGGCCCGCGCCATCATCGCCTCGGGCTTTGCCTTCGGCTGAGACGTGCCGCAACCAACCGCCAGGACACCGAAGGCGAGGGCGACCCCCGAGCAGGTTACGAACCTCCGCACCACGATCGTCTTCCTTGATCTGACGTCACTCAATGGGAACATTCCTGAACACTGGCGCAGGTGAGCGGCTCGTTGGTTGGGTACTGGACTGTGGCTTCCATGCAACTTAGGCTGCGGCGGTCGTGAAGGACGACGAGACCGTAAGCGGCACTGTCGCCGGCGGCAAGGATGCCGGTTACTCCGAGGAGGAGACAGGTCGGCTAGAGCTGATCTGGGGTGACGGGTTCCTGTCACCTGGCGGGCCTGCGGAGGTCACGCGCGTTTTGGGTGGACACGACATCGCTGGATGTGCGGTGCTGGACATCGGGAGCGGTGCGGGCGGTGTTGATATCGCACTCGTGCGTGACCATGGTGCCGCCACCGTGATGGGCGTCGACGTCCAGAAGGAGTTCGTCGACTTGGCGACCGACCGTTCCGTGGCTGCGGGCGTCGGCGACCGAATCAGCTACCACATTGTCGACTCGGGGCCGCTTCCGTTCGACGACGCGACGTTCGATGTCGTCTTCAGCAAAGACGCGATAATCCACGTGCGGGACAAGGAGGCGCTGTACCGGGAGGCCTTCCGGGTGCTGCGCCCGGCTGGGCGCCTGCTTGTCAGCGATTGGCTGCGAGGGCAAGCAGACGAGCTCACCGCACAGGTCGACGCCTTCGTCGAAGCCGCCGGACATGGGTTCGTCATGGCGTCCCTGCGTGACATCGAGGCAATCGTCGAACGGGTGGGCTTCGCCAACATCGAGTCGCAAGACAGGCGGTCGTGGTATCTCGTGGAAGCTGCGGCGGAGTTGGAGCGACTTCGCGGAGACATGGGGCGAGAGTTCGTCGAGCGCTGGGGAGACGACGCAGCGCACGCCGAAATCGAGTTCTGGGAGGTCCTAGTGGCGGCCCTCTCGTCCGGCGCACTTAGCCCCGCGCACGTGCGAGCTCGGAGACCAAAGGCGTAGCCCCGTCAGAGATGCACCAGCAGACTTCGGATGACATTCCTGAGCACTGGCCCAGACGACGCCGCTGCTACTTGGTAGGGGACCATCCGAAACCCGACGGCGCCGCCCCAGTCAGCTTCAGGCAGCTGCCTCTTGCCGCGAGTTTCTGCCCTTCGCCGGAGCCCTTGCAGGTGTAGCCCTTTGGTCCGCCCTTGAGGACCGTCGGCATGTTCCCACCCTTGATCGGCTCGGTTACGAACTTCTTCGCGTACCCGGTCGCAGCCTTGCAGGTAAAGGCCGTCCCGATCGTACTCACCTCGTAGGTCTTCCCGGACACACCCGCCAGAGAGTTCTTCCAGTTCGGACCGCTGAACGTCGTCGGACAGAGCGGGCCTGCCGTAGCCGGAACTGCTGCCTGCGCCGCGAGCGCGGCACAGATCGCGACGAACCCGGTCAGCAGGAAGAGGCGAAGAGTCATTGCGTCCTCCCCTGTATGCGATTGGCTCTCGAGAAAAGCAGATTGCTGCCAAGCGCACAAGCTCACCGAGGCACACGGCTCGGGGAACATTCCTGAACACTGGGGCAGCAGACCGTTATGTCGCCAGCTGCTGCTTCATGGCTGCGGTCGGTAGGAGAGGTAGACGACGCCATTGTCGTACGAGGCGCTGGCCAGGAGCGACAGCTTGTGTGGTGCGGCTTCCTCGGAGAAGAGACGTGGCCCGGTCGCGCGGGTTAGCGGGAAGACGAACAGATGCAACTCATCGACGAGGCCGTCGGCGATCATGCCACGGACGAGCGTGCCGCTCCCGCTGACGTAGAGGTCGCCGTCGACTTCGTCCTTCAGGCGGCGGATCGCGTCGGGGTCGTACGGCCCGAGGACCTGTGTGTTCCTCCACGTCGCGGTCGTGAGCGTTCCGGAGACGACGTACTTGGTGGTGTCGTTGAAGAACGGCGCGCCTGGATCGTCCTCGACTGTTCGCTGCGACCAGGCGGGTTCGAACATCTCGTAGGTCGTTCGACCGAGCAGGATGCCTCGGCAGCCCTCCACCGCGGCGCCGATTGCCTCGCCCATCTTCGGGTCGAAGCCGTAGTCGAAGGTCCACGTGGGCGCGTCGATCACACCGTCGAGGCTCATGAACTCGTGCACCCGGATCGCTCCCATTTCATCTCCTTCTCGCTTGTCATCTCGCCAGCCAGCCAGAGTCGCAGAGGTGACGGAAGCCCTGGCGGTGGCGCCGTCGGCACGGAACAGATAGTCGCGGGACTGCGACCCGCGCGTCAACGGCTAGCAGCTGGCACCGTGGCTCAAGCGTCATTGCTGAACACTGAGAGGTCGATCGCGTCATAGTGGGCGCGACTCTCGCGTAGGCTTCGGTCCGTGGAAACGTCGCTGGGGAATCGGCTGATCGCCGCCATCGCAGCACAGGACGCAAGTGCAATCGCCGCATGCTTCACGCCCGATGCTGATTTCCGCGGCCTCACCCCTCCGGGTCTGAGAGAGCGTTCGGGCTCGGACGAGGCGGCCTCGCTGATCGCGGGATGGTTCAAAGACTCAACAGAACTCAGCCTCGTCGCCGCGACGACAGACCAAGTCGAAGACAGAATCCATATCTCATACCGTTTCCGAGGAGTCGAGGAAGGCGAGCCCTACCTCGTCGAGCAGCACCTCTTCTGCTTGGTGAACGCGGATCGAATCGCGCATGCGGACCTACTCTGCTCGGGGTTCCGGCCTCGGCACCCCAGCTAGACCGCCGCGATCAGTCAGGGGACATTCCCGAACACTGGGGCAGGCGAGCAGCGCGTCACTTCCAGGAAGCCGGTACGCCGCGAACGCTCTGTAATCCCGCAAGCGTGGTGACGGTCACCCAGGCGGGCGATAGTACGCTCGACGAGCTTGGCTGACGATTCGTTATTCCCATGGCATCTGCCGGTGATGCAGGCGCCGATTGGACCTGCGACGACCTGGGAACTTGTCGCCGGGGTGTCGGCGGTCGGCGGACTTGGCACCCTCGCTGCTTCGTGGACGGAGTTGGCCGAGCTGAGCGGTCAAATCGAGCGGATCGTTTCCGCGACTGTCAACCCGTTCTGCGTAAACCTTGTGCTCGCCTTCGATCAGCGCGAGCGTCTTGAGCTCTTGCTCGAGCGCGGTGTTCCCGTGGTCTCGTTCTCGTGGGGAATCGATGCCGCGCTTATCGGACGGGCTCGCCATTCCGGTCTCACTGTGCTCGTGCAGGTGGCAAACGAGTACGAGGCGAAGACAGCGGCCGCCGCCGGCGCCAGCGCGCTGATCGCGCAAGGCGTCGAAGCAGGAGGTCACGTGCAAGGCAGCAGGCCGCTTCTGTCGCTCGTGCGAATGATCCACGCCGCCGTTGAGTTGCCGATCGTCGCGGCTGGAGGAATTGCCGACGCGGTTGCTGCACGGAACGCGATCGCCGCAGGTGCGCAAGCAGTTGCATGCGGCACCGCGTTTCTCGCGGCGTCGGAAGCGGACGTGAATCCCTGGTATCTCGCCCGGATCCTCACAGCCAATGCCTCGGATACGCACGTGACGGGCCTCTTCGACATCGGCTGGCCGCACGCGGCCCACCGGGTCATCCGAAACCGCACCCTGACGGACTGGGAGCAGGCCGGATGCCCAAAGCCCGGGACAAGGCCGGGAGAAGGCGAGGTGATCGCCAGTCGACGCGGCACCCCGATCGTGCGCTACAGCGACGCGCAGCCCACCACCCAGACCGAAGGCGACATTGACGCCATGGCGATGTACGCCGGCCACTCTGTCGAGCATGTACGCCAAGTCGCGTCCGCACAGTCGATAACACGCAACATCGCCGACTCACTCGGTTGAACTAGGCGTTCGGTCGGAACGCATACACGAACTCGATGTCACGCCACGATGGGGCCGCGCATGAACGTAGGTGATCCCCGCGCCGAGAAGCCATACGCCCAGAGCGTCGACCCAGCCGCTGCAGACGGGTACTCGGGTGACATTCCCGAACACTGGGGCAGGCGAGGGCGCTTGAACTCGGCGATACGCTTCGATCACCTCAGCTACGAAACCAGAGAGTCTTCGAGAATCAGGAGGGAATCAACAGTGTCCGCCACACTGAAGCTGACACACAAGGCAATCGGAGCCGAAGTCCGACGCCACCCGTACGACATTCTTGTTGACGGTCAGGGTGCCGGGTCGGTCAAGATGAACGAAACGGTTGAGCTACCAATCGAGCCTGGGCGTCACACGCTGCAGGTTCGTGATGGCCGGAAGTCCAGCGGCACTGAGACCTTCGACGCCGCCGAGGGCGAAACCGTCGCCTTCCGCTGTACGGGAAAGAGGTTTGTGCTGCTCTTCCTCTTGTCCTTCGTCGTACCCAGCCTGGCACTCAAGCTCAAGCGCGAGTAGGCGCGCGTCGCGAACCACAGCGCGCGCAAAGGGAACACTCCGGAACACTCGGGCAGACGAGGGACCCGAGACCCGGGTGGGCTCAACCATCGCCTCAACTCGTCTTATGCTCGAGAGATGGTCGATGACATCTTCGAGCACCCTCGATTGACGGCGATCTACGACGCGCTAGACCCTGACCGAACGGACCTCGATGCCTACGTCGGGATCGCCGACGAGGTCGGCGCTCACAGTGTCCTCGACGTCGGGTGCGGGACGGGCACGTTCGCGCTGATGCTGGCTGACCGTGGCCTCGACGTTACGGGCGTCGACCCGGCGAGTGGCTCACTCGACGTGGCTCGCGCCAAGCACGGCGCTGACCGCGTGCGCTGGATCCACGGCGACACGACGGCACTACCGCCGATGCAGGTCGACCTCACCACGATGACCGGTAACGTTGCTCAAGCGATCGTTGACGATGCGGACTGGGGCCGAACGCTGCGCGGTGTGCACGCCGCCCTGCGCCCCGGCGGATACCTCGTTTTCGAAACACGTGACCCAACCGACAGAGCGTGGCAGCGGTGGAATCGGGCCGAGTCCTACCGGCTGACCGAGATTGACGATGTCGGCCTAGTCGAGAGCTGGGTCGAATTGACTCGTGTGAGCGGGCCACTCGTCAGCTTCCGGTGGACGTGGATCTTCGCCTCGGACGGGGCGGTGTTGACGTCCAACTCGACACTCCGGTTCCGTGAGCGTGAAGAAATCCAAGCCTCTCTCGAGTCGCACGGCTACGTCGTGGACGGGATCCGAAGCGCGCCCGACCGTCCCTGGCGCGAGTTCGTGTTCCTCGCCCGGCGCCCGGTATAGCTCAGGACATTCCTGAACACTGGGGCAGGCGACGCGGTTGTCTCAGTAGCGGTGCGTCCTTAAGCGATGATTTCCGGCCCCGGATCTAACGAGGTGTGGTCGTAGACTTTCGCGTCGTGGAGATCGTACAGTCGGCCAGAGTCGAGGAGCGGCCCGAGTTGCCGTACGTCGGCATCAGGGTCGTCACCCCGTTCCGGGGAATGCTGCGGGTGCGCGATCAACCTCGAGGAAATGCGCGGTTGGATCGAGCAGGCGGGGGCCGAACCGATCGGACAAGATCAAGATCGTCAGCTGAACGCTGGGGGCAGGCCGAAGTCCCGTTGCCAGGTGCTCCGCGTCGGCGCGTCTGCGTTGTAGGTTTGCGGTTGTCAATTAGGTTTTTATCGTCTTTAGTCGCCGAAGAAAGGAGCCTGCGTGGCCGGAAAGGTGCTCGTCAATCTCGCGACCGGAATGGAGGACGCGGAGCGGGTGACGGTCGCGTTTCTCGTCGCGACCGCTGCGCTCGACCAAGGCAAGTCCGTCGTCATCTGGGCCACGAAGGACGCAGTGCGTCTTGCGCTGCCGGGTGAGGCGAAAGGCGAGGCTTGCGACGGCTGCCCGCCGCTGGAGCGACTGTTCCAGCAGTTCACCGACGGTGGCGGGGAGCTCTGGCTCTGCCCGATCTGCCTCAATGCCCGGGGGCTCACGGATGACGAGAAGGTCGGCAACGTGAAAGTCGCAGGCGCGACGCCGATGTGGGAGTGGGCCGGCGACGACACGACAGTCTTCAGCTACTAGCCGACGAACGTGCCTCGCGCTTCGTGTTCTGGGGCATTCCTGAACACTGGGGAAGGGGCAACGGTCGTCCCCCTACGGGCTAGCGGCCGGCTCGAGCCGCGGGTGCATCTGAACACGGACGCGGCTCACGGGACGAATGGCAAGCTCCACCATTCCCGCTCGGCGACGTACTTCTTCAGGCCCTTCGTCCCGTAGTACTCGGCGCGACCCTCATAGCGCATTCCCGCCTTCTCCATGACCCGCCACGAACCGATGTTTTCGGGCGCGGCGACAGCCATGATGCTGTCGAGACCGAGCGTCCCGAGACCGTGCGCGAGCACTGCGACTGCCGCCTCTGTAGCAAACCCCCTGTTCCAGGAGGCTCGCGCGAAGTGGTATCCGAGGTCGGTCTCCGACCCCGCGTTCTCGTCCATCGAGTTTGCCGGACGAAGGCCGCATTGTCCGATGAACCTGCCTGTCGTCCGCTCTTCCGCGGCCCACATCGCGTAGCTGATCTCGCGCTCCATCGTGTGCCGCGACTCCAGCGCGCGCTCAAACGTCTCCGTCGTAGCGACCGGTCCGAGCGGAAGGAACCGGCGTACCTCCGGGTCGCTCAACATCGCGATCCACGCGTCGGCGTCGCCATGGTCGAAGGTGCGAATGACCAGGCGGGCCGTCTCAAGTCGGAGGCCCACAGAGCCGATCATAGGCCGCCCCCGGTGCGGCTCGTCGTCGGGAATCCGACAGTCGTCGAAGTGGCGGCTAGCCGCCGGTCGCGCCCGTGCGGCGCTGGCGCCACGCGAACAGCGAGCGGGCCGTGACGCTCAGGATCAGGACGAACAGCATCAGCAGGAGGGCGGCGGCCCAGGCCTGCTCGTGATCCTGCGGGCTCGGCGACTCCGAGTACTGGTAGATCGTCAGCGGCAGGGAGTTGAGGGGCTGGCTTGCGTTCCAGCTCACGGTGTTGGCGGCGATCGACGAGGTGAAGAGGAGCGGCGCGGTCTCACCCGCGATGCGCGCCACGGCGAGGATCGTGCCCGTGATGATGCCGCCGACCGCGGCCGGCAGGACGATGGAGACAACGGTGCGCCAGCGGCTGACACCGAGGCCGAGGCTGGCCTCGCGCAGCGAGCGAGGCACGAGCGCGAGCACCTCCGTGGTCGCGCGCGAGATCATCGGGATCATCATGATCGCGAGGGCGAACGAGCCGTAGATGCCGCTCTGGCCGTGCCCGACGACGAGCAGCCCGAAAACGAAGATGCCGATCACGATCGCGGGCACTCCGTTCAGGATGTCGAGTGTGATCCTGATCACGCGCGCGGAGCTCGCGCTCGAGAACTCCGAGACGTAGATCGCCACGAGCACCCCGATCGGCACCGCGAGCACCGTTGCCCAGAAGACGAGGACGAGCGTGCCGATGATCGCCGGCGCGACTCCGCCACCCGACTGCCCGAACACGGCCTGCGACTTCGTGAAGAAGTCCCAGGAGAAGGCCGCGGCGCCGCGCCTGAGCACCGCCCAGACGACGAGCACGAGCACCGAGACGGCGAGCACCGCGGCGAGGGTGGCGAGCACGGCGAGGACCTTCTCCGTGCGCTTCCGCCGCCGCAGGCGCTTCGAGGGCTCGAGGCTGAGCGGGACGGTCGCCACTACAGCACCCCTCGCTTCTCGGCGCGGCGGATCACGACCTGCGCAGCGCCGTTCGTGAAGAGAGCGAGGATGAGAAGGATCAAGGCCAGGTAGAGCAGCGAATCGCCCTCGAGCTTGGTGGCGGCGCCCTGGTAGCTGTTCGCGATCTTCGCGGCCAGCGTGTTCGTGGGCGCGAAGAGCGAGCGCTGGATCGTCGTGCCGTTGCCGCTGACCTGAGCGATCGCGATCGCCTCGCCGACGGCGCGGCCGATGCCGAGGATCACCGCGGCGACGATGCCCGGCGCGCAGTACGGGATCACAACGCCCCGGATCGCCTCCCACCGCGTCGTGCCGAGTCCGAGTGAGCCCTCCTTCAGCTCCTTCGGCACGCGCAGGAACAGCTCGCGCGTGATCGCAGAGACGATCGGCACGATCATGATCGTGAGGATCAGGATCGCGTTGAGCATCCCGACCGGCGACGGGTCGCCCGAGAACAGTGGTATCCAGCCAAACCAGCTGTTGAGCCACGGCTCGATCGTCGAGTCGAGCACCGGCCCGAGCACGAGAATGCCCCAGAGACCGAGCACCACGCTCGGGATCGCGGCGAGCAGCTCCACCAGCGTCGCGACCGGGCCGCGCAGCCATTTCGGTGCGAGCTCGGTCAGAAAGAGCGCGATCGCGATCGAGAGCGGCGTCGCAAGCAGGATCGCGAAGAACGAGCTCACGATCGTGCCGACGATGAACTGCCAGGCGCCGAACGCGCCCGAGATCGGATTCCAGACGTCCGTCCAGACGAACGAGATCCCGAAGTGCTGGATCGCAGGCCGGGCCTGCCGGACCACCTCGTAGACGATCAGGATCACGACCGCGACCACCGCGATTGCGGCGAGCAGGGTCATGAGCCTGAAGATCAGGTCCCCGGGACGACGAACGCGGAGGCCTCCGAAGAGGCCTCCGCGATTCGGTGCAGGATCGAGCGTCGACACGCTTGGCGCGACTCTAGCTCTGGACCTGCTTGAGGGTCTTCTCCGATGCCGCGAGGACGATCTTCGGGATCGGCGAGAACAGGAGCTTCGGGCCGAAGGTCTGGCCCTTGGTCAGCGCCCAGAACACGAGCCTGCGGAGATCCACCGCCTTCGACGAGCTCGTCGGCAGGATCACGTAGGTGAACGTGCAGATCGGGTACGCCTTAGGCGCGCCCGCCGGATCGACGATATGGAGCTCGTTGTTCGACGGCACCGACTTCACCGTCGCGCCGGCCGCCGCGATGCCGCGGAGCCCGGGCTGGGCGTAGACGCCGGACTTGTTCTTCACAGCTGCGACCTGCAGCTTGTTGCTGAGGGCGTAGGCGATGTCGACGTAGCCGATCGAGCCGACGGTGCTCTTGATCACGCCGGCGACGCCCGAGGAGCCCTTGCCGCCGACACCCGTCGGCCAGCTCGCGTTGACGCCCGTGCCGATCTTGGCCTTCCAGGCCGGGCTGACCGTCGAGAGGTAGTCGGTGAAGTTGTAGCTCGTGCCCGAGTTGTCGCTGCGGTAGACGGGGGTGATCTTCGTCGAGGGCAGCGAGACGCCCGGGTTCAGCTTCCGGATCGCCGGGGCGTTCCAGGTCGTGATCTGGCCGAGGTAGATGCCGGCGATCACGGGACCGGTGAGCTTCACCTGCTTGGTCAGGCCGGGCAGGTTGTACGGGATCGACGTCGCCGCGAGCGCCCACGGAATCTGAACGCAGCCCTTGCAGGCCGAGAACTGATCCGAGGTCATCGGGGCGTCAGAGGCACCGAAGTCGACCGTCCGCGCGGTGATCTGTGCAATGCCGGCGCCGGAGCCGACGGCCGCGTACGTGAGGTTGATCCCGAGGGCGGAGCCCACCGCCGGAATCCACTGCGAGACGAGCGGGAAGACGAACGAGCTACCCGCCCCTGTGATCTTCGAATCGGCCTTCGTATGCGAGGCCGGGCTCGCGGCCGAGGCGAAGGCGCCCATGGCCACGACGGCCGTCGCTGCGATTGCGAGCGCGCCGATCTTCCAGTGATTGACGAGCTTGATGAACATGTCCCTCCTAGGGAAAAGTTGACGCACAAAGGTGTGTTGCCGCCGTTGGGACGAACATTGCCGAGAGGGGTTTGTTCGTTGGGCGAAGGGGTGGTGACGTTCTGGTGAGCAGTTGGTTACAGCCGCAAGAACCCGCACTAATTGGCGGTAGCGGCGCCCATTCCGTGCCCAAACCCCTCGTCAAACGTGTCCAGAAGACCGCGCAAGTAGTCCTCGGAATCGGGCGCGAAGTGCCCATACGTCGCGTCAATCTGGGCGACTGAGGTTCCCATGATGCGGCTGAGGTAGAACAAGCCGACCCCGGCCCGTATCGACCATGTCGCGAACGTGTGGCGACAGTCATAGACCCGCCGGTGAGGAATGCCCGCCGCGACAAGCGCAGGCGTCCAATTACGGTTCCTGAACGTCTCGAGGCGGATGGGGCCACCATCAGCTGCGGGGAACACCGGCGCCGTCCCGTCAAGATGTCGCGGGAGGCCGTCAATGGCCTCCAGGACATGTTGGCGCAACGGAACGCGGCGCCTCTGCCGGTCGCTCTTCCTGCACGGCTTGAGCCGACCCTGTGTGTAGACACGCTCGACGTTGAGGACACCGGCTTTGACATCAACGTCTCGCCACTCGAGCCCGAACAGCTCTTCCGGTCGCAACCCTGTACCGACCAGCATGAGCGGGATCGGCTTGTAGATGCGTGAGAGCTCCGCGGCGATCGAGTCGATCTCGTCCCATGACGTGAACGGCCGGAACTCCCGGTCAACATCGTCCCGCACCTGCTTGTTCTTGATCCGGGCGGCCGGGTTCGCCCGCAACAAGCCGAGCGTGACGGCGTCCTCGAGCACCTGCTTAAACGCACGGAACAATCCCGGCCGGGAACGCGCCGGAAGCGTCACCCGCCACGCGCTCAACTCCTGCGGTGTGACCTTGTCGGCTCGCCTATCCCCGAATTCCCGGACCGCGTGCTTGAGCTCACTCCGCAACCTGTCCGTCGTCGCCTGGTCAACCTCATGCGACACCAGGAACGCCTCGACAAGTGCCCTGACGGTAGGGATCTCACCGGGCGATGGAAGGTCGCCGCGCCGAAGCGCAGCAACCTCCTTCACCTTCGCGTCAACGTGGTCGTTGGCTGCCGACTTCGTCGGGAACCCGCCCGCGCTACGTCGGGTCCCAGCCTCGTCGTACCATCGCGCCGACCACGACGCGCCGCGCTTCACCACGCTGCCACGCTGAACGCTAGGCATCGTCATCCACCTCCACAGCGTAAAGGCCCCAGACACGCGCGGTGATAGACGCGCGGCCCAGGGCCAGCGCAACCGTAACGCAGTGTGAGGATGCCGCTATCACTCGGCATTACCGATCATTGCACACTCTCCGGAGAGCGGGAAACCCGGCGCGCCTCGAGCCAGTCAAGAACCTCACTAAGCCGAAACCGCAACCTGCCGCCGACCTTGAACGCCGGGAGCTCTTCACGCTCGGCCCAGTCAACGATCGTCGCCGGCGAGAACCTCAAGAGCTCGGCGACGTCTGCGGCAGTCAGGAGCGGCTCAGCCACGTTCGACCACCAGCTGAAGCGCGACAAGATGCGCGCATGTGCTGCGGGCAGCGCAGCTGCAATACCATCGCTCGGCCCCGTGCCCGAGCTCGTAGGCGGCGCCCACGCCGCGGCAGATTGCACGGACCGTTTGGGCGTCGACCTGGAGCACTCTCAAGCGACCTTCGGTGAGGTAGCGACGTCCCTTGGCCTCGGCGTTCTCTCTCATTCGGGCTTCTGAACCGCCATAGCCGCCACATCCGTTTGTCCATGCGTGTTTGAACCTGTTTTCGAAGCCGCCACAAGCCCCTCCGTGTGGCGGCTCGGACCTGCCGGTTTTTGGCTCAACGGTGCGGGTTGTGGCGGTGTGGCGTCTTGAGAGGGGGTTGGAGCGGGCAAATAGCGTTCCCAGGGCTCTACGAACTGCTCCAGGAGGTAGCCCTTCGGAGTCTCTCCACCGGCCAGCCGGATCGAGCGCGGGCGAACCTCGAACTGGCGCAACAGGTCGGCGAGCTTTGCCTGGGTGAGTCCTCTTCCGTGTGACCACTCGGCCCATGGCGAATCCTCGAGCGCGTTCAGTCGCTCGACAAGTGCAGCCGACGCGAGGCGGTCGACGTTCGCGTTCTCGAACACCGTCCGAAGGTCAGCGAGAACACGAATCCGGTGTGACTGATCTTCGACCTCGCCGCCTGTCGCGAGTCCCAGCGCTGCGTGCCTCGCCTGCTCGGGCCAGCCTCCAGCGGCGAGGTCGGCGAACGCCAACAACGGTTCCCATACGTCCGCGGCACGGTCACTCAGCCCCTCTGGGATCACCGGCCTCGCATCCTTCAGCCGCTCGACATGGAACGCCGCGAGAGACTCGATGCTCTGTCGGATCGGCTCAGCAACATGTTCGGCATCGCGGCGTCGGAACCGCTCGACATGCTCGCTCGACGTTCTGCGCTTCAACCGGATCGGGATAGAGCGTGATGCCACGGTGTCTGGGAGCTTGTTGAGGCCGGCGATCGCCTTGGCCGAGAACGTCGACAGGGTGGCGTACTGGATATTCGTGCCCTGCCCGACACAGACGCTCACGCTGCCACCGCGCCGGTAGCCCGAGTTGAGAACCCCACGGAGCGTTTCGGCGTACTCGCGATCACCGGCGAACGCCGCATCGCTCTCGTCCAGCAGCAACGTCGGTTCCTCTTTCGCGATCCTCCGCGGCAGCACGGCTGCGGTCACCCGGCTGGTGAGCCAGGGCTTGGCCACCACGAGCTCGAGCGTCTCCAAGAGCCGGGTCTTTCCCGAGCTCGGCTCCGGCGAGTTAATCGCGAGATACGGCGTCGCCTCGGCTGCATCCATGGCGTGGGTGTGGGCAACCCAGAGCGAGCAGGCACAGGTCTGTGCGTTCGTCACGACGACGTAGCGTCGGAGGTAGGCGGCGAGGTCATCGAGGGTGTGGGCGAGGTCGTCGCTCATCGCTGCCACCGCACCCTCGGCCGGACGAGCCGGCTGTACTCGCGCGCTCCCAGGCAGCCATCGCGCCGGATGTGCCGATCGCGGTAATAGGAGGTCGGGAACAACCGCCCACAGGCGCAGCGCGCCGGGTGCTCGCCGAGATCACGGCTACAGTTCGAGTAGATGATAGGGCTGGTGGCGGGGGCGCTGTGGAGGCGCCCTTCGCCGTTCATAGCTTCGACTCCCGCTCGAGGTACACGTCGACCTCCTCAGGCCGGAAGCGGAGTCTCTTACCGACTCGGACCGGTCGCAGTTCGCCGCGAGCTACCAGTTGGTAGACGCTCGTTCTGCCGATCGATAGATACGCGGCTGCCTCGTTGATTGTGAGCAGTGTCCGAGGGGCCGTCGATGATGTACGGAAATGTTCTCTCATGGACCCGAATATGCAGGGGTGTCACTACCTCCGCCACACGATTTTCGTGTTATCGAAGAACCGGACAGGCGGCTCCGTGAGCGAATAAGAGCGCTACGCATCGCAGCCGGGTTTACATCCCAGGAGGCGTTCGCTTACGAGCTTCAGCGACACGGCTGGGACCAGGCGACAATGCAGAAGGTCCAGCGGATCGAGGCCGGCCAACGCAAGGTCAATCCCGCCGAGCTCGGACCGATCGCTAGAGCACTCGGCATCGAAGTACGGGAGCTGATGCGCGGGCTGGGCTATATCGGCGATACGGTCGAGATCCGCGGCGTTACTGCTCGAGCTCACGTCGCTGCACACCCAGGGGTTGCGGACCAGATCTAGCCCTCGCCGATTCCCGCCAGTTTGTCGCGTCGTATGTGGCGTCCGGTCCCGTCATGAGAATTGGGTTATGGCGAGCGCGACTGTGACGGAAAAAGACTCGAACTTGATGACGGTCTCTGAGGTGGCTCAGCGGCTTCGAGTCAGGCCGGTAACGATCTATCGAGCACTCGCTCGAGGTGACCTGCGCGGCTACAGAATTGGCCCCGGCCAAGGCGCAATCAGAATCCCTCGGGAGGCTGTTGTCGCTTTCTGCAAACCAACCGAGAACGCGCAGCAGGTTGAACGGTGAGTCGTTACTCAACTGCGTGTCATGAGGCCGGCCACCTTGTCGCCGCGGCGCTGCTCGGTCACGAGCTGGTCGGCGGCTCGATCGAGCTCGGAGCACTCGAGGTCGGGATCGAGCGCAACATCAACGGCCTCGCGTGCTGGCGTGCTCGCTCTGATACCCCGGTGGACAGTGGCGCCCTTTACGGGGGGCTGTTTGACGCCTCGATCGAGGTTCGCGCCGAGCTCGAGGCCACCCTTGCCGTCACGCTTGCCGGGCCTGCCTGCGCGCTCGCCTATGGCTGCGATCCGCCGCTTGGCTATCACGCCCCTGATCCTGACGAGACGCACGCGATCGGAGTTCTTGAACGGCGGCGACTACTGCCCGAGGAGGCACGCGCCAAGTTCGAGGACCCGTCGGATTGGGAAAGTGACTTCGTCGAGTCGCACAAGGTGGCTTCTTTTCTGTGTGCGACTCCCACCACGATGCACTCGCATTTGTTCCTGTCGTGGTTCCGCTCTGAGGTCGACGCCTGGGTTTTGTCGCAGCGGTTCCGCCGGCCGGTGATGCGAGTCGTTCGTGTCTTGTTTGAGCGGGGCGAATTGGGCGGCGAGGAGATCGAAGCGCTCATCAACAACAGTGATGGAGAGGTAGCCGCACATGCCGCGTAAAGCCGTTGTAGCCGAGCCCGATAACGACGACCCTGTTGAGGCTGTCCCCAGTGTTCGGGAATGTGCCCCGAACACGTAGCGCGGGCACATACGTCGGTTAGTAGCTGAAGACGGTCGCGTCGTCTCTGACCCACTCCCACATCGGCGTCGCGCCCGCGACCTTCACGTTGCCGACCTTCTCGGTATCTGTGAGCCCCCGGGCATTTAGGCAGATCGGGCAGAGCCAGAGCTCCCCGCCACCGTCGGTGAACTGCTGGAACAGCCGCTCCAGCGGCGGGCAGCCGTCGCAAGCCTCGCCTTTCGCTTCACCCGGCAGCGCAAGACGCACGGCGTCCTTCGTCGCCCAGATCACGACGGACTTACCCTGGTCGAGCGCAGCGGTCGCGACGAGAAACGCGACCGTCACCCGCTCCGCGTCCTCCATACCGGTCGCGAGGTTGACGAGCGCCTTTCCGGCCATGCGAGGCTCCTTTCTTCGACCCACGGGCGTTGGAACAATATTCACCGAACGCGAGAGCCGCCGGCGAGGAGGCGCCGGCACGCGAAAGTGGCAACGTGACGTCGGTCTGCGCCAGTGTTCCGGAATGACGCCTGGCGAGCGGGACGAGAACGCGGGGCCGGCAGAGGGCGATGGGTGCCTAGCTGTGCGGCCTGACGCGTGGGCTGTCGGTGCTCGAGCCCGCGGCGTTCGTCGCTCTGATGGTGTATCCGATGTGCTTTCTTGGATGCGGGTCGAGGTAGGTCGTGGCCGTTGTGACGGCGATCAATTTGCTGTCGCGGCGCACTTGATAGTGGCTCGCTTGCGCGACCGCGGCCCACGTGATGCGGACGCCTGCAGCCGTTCGCGTAGCTCGCACGCGGGTCGGGGCCGTAGGCACGAGGAGCTGCGGCGTCACGAAGTACGCTGACGCCTGGCCTTTGTCTCTGTATTCGATCGAGAGCAACGCGTGCGGCCCGTCGCCGTTCACCCAGCCGACCGGCCCGCCGTCTTCGGGCTGGGGCCCTTCCGCCGGCGATTCGACTCGCCGGAACACGCCTCCGCGGTTGAGGTAGACGGCGGTCGGATCTTTGGGCACGTCTGTCCTGTTCGTGAACTCGATCGTGAGATCCGGATGCCCGTCATCGTCGAGATCGTCCATTAAGACCCGCTGCGGGACCCGTCTCGCCTGCGGCTCTTCCGGCATACGCGTCGCGGTCTCGTCGGCAAAGTGCCCGTGCCCGTCGTTGATAAGGACTTGGACGGACGTCCCTGCCCAGGAGGGGTGGGCGAGGGTCTCGCCGAAGACGAGGTCGGGCGAGCCGTCACCGTTAACGTCGGCGGCCTTCATGGTGGTGACGATCCCGTCGCCGGCCGGGCCGATCGTCGGCGGCAGTCGCTCGAAGAACGTGAACCGTCCGTGGCCGTCGTTCAGCAGGACCTGTGATGAGTCCACGACCTCGGTGCCGCCGAGAACGAGGTCGAACGAGCCATCTCCATTCACGTCCGCGAGCAGACAGGAATAGGAGTGGTCATTTCCGTACTGATCGCGAACTCTGCTGAGGATCCCGTCCGGCTCGACGCTGAAGTGGCCGCTGCCATCGTTCAGGAGAACTTGCGAACCGACATGGCCGAGGCTGCAGCAGGTCAGGTTGTTCTCGAAGATGTCAGGTGCACCGTCGCCGTTGACGTCACCGACGGCAGCCGACCGAGCGAACGTCAACTCTTCGGGCAGATTCGCTGAAGCGTCAACAAGATGACCGTCGGCCGTCGACAGGATCAGACGCTGTTGCTTGCCAGACTTGAATTCGGTCGGCGTGTGGTAACCGCCGTCAACGATGAAGATGTCGGCTCGGCCGTCGCGGTTGAAGTCCGCCGACAGGATCTGGTCGGGGTTCCCCTCTTCTGTGGGCGCTGGACCAGAAAAGAGCTGCTGTGTCGCGTCGGTGAATCGACCGTCTCCGTGGTTGAGCAAGAACACCGGGCGGACGTCGTCGGCGGTCGGCGTCGAGTTCCAGGCTCCCACCACGGCGTCGAGCAGGCCGTCGCCGTTCAGGTCGACGGTCAGGAGTTCAGTCGCTTGCGCTGACTGCGGGGGAAGGTGACCGGCAAGCCCCGGCACCCCCCACACCGGCCGCGACGGCGCCGCCGCAGCGGCGCCGATCGCGAGAACGGCCAACAGGAAGCAAAGCGTCAGTAGCGCGAGTAGCGGCCTCGACAAGGCTCGAAACCTACCAAGGGTCCGGCGTACTGCCTGACCTAAACAGGTCATTCGTACTGTCATGACCTAAACAGGTCACGGGAAGTGAATCCACGGGAAGTGAATCGAGAATGGCGGCCCGCTCTCGGCTGTGCCAGCGTGCTCTCGCCTTACATTGCTCGTAGTGCCAGCCCGTTACGCTTGCTGCCTGCGGTTCGGGGGGCAAGCCCTCCTAGTCTCTCCCCCGCTCGGTCCCTCGTACCGCGTCAATCGGGCATTAGGCGGCCCTTCTCCTGGGCCAGCAAAAACGACACGATTCACAAGACGAGTCGCTGAGTGTGAGAGAAACGAGTCGTTTGGGTACCCCGGTTCGTGAGGGCTGCAGCGCGGCGAGGGCCTGTGGCCTCGTTCCGGGGGACGGCAGTGGGGACCCGCCGTCCCCCATTGTCTAGAGGCGGAGCGTTACCTACCCCTCTGACCGGTGTATCTGACCCGAGCCTGCGTTAGCTTGAAGTGGTGGCATCGTGGACGGACGGATCAAGCGACAGACCGGCCCTGAAGCCTCGTCGCCTCAGCTGTGAGGAGTGCGGCGAGACAGCCCGTTCACGGTCGAGAATCAGTACGCCATCTACTGCGGTGCCTGTTGCGGAGCGAGAGTTCGGAGAGGACGAGTAGCACGTGCGAACATAGGACGATGCTCCGCTACCGCCTCGAGTTCGTCGGCCCAGGCGAGCTGCCACTTGCCGATCACGTCTACCGGGACGCTCCAATCCGCGTAGGCACCGTCGAGCTCTATGGCGATACTCGTTATGTCGTTGAGTCGGTCCTGGAGAACGCGGACCCGCCCGTGGCGTTGCTTCGGAAGGTGCTCGCTTAGCCGAACGGCGCGCGGTGCGAGTGTGCCGCAACACCCGCAACCGCAGCGCCCAGGAGAGGCCCGACCCCAAGGAGGATCAGCCTCTTCCCACCACACTGTTCCCCTGTACGTAATCGCAACCGCGAAACCGCGGTAAGCCCTCCGTAAAGCCCGCGGTTTGCCGCCGAAGTCCATCGCGAGCGTCTACGACCGTCTTACACGATGAGGACACCGCATTACGAAACAAGTCGACCCTGTACCCCGGAAGAAGGGCTCGACGAGAGGAGTTGCCTGCTCCACCGTCGAGAGACAGGTAGGCCGTGCAAACCTCCGCACGACGAGCCCTGCCGCAGGGGCAAGTCGCGCAACTACCTTCACCTTCTCTCCTAGGCGGGAAAACCATCACCCGAGGATGGTCTTCCCGACGCCATCGCGAGGTTCGTAGAGGCGACGCCACGGAACGCTCGGCCAGACGGACACGACGCCGGTCACCCACCGTGCGTGTCTCGCGTTGCACCTGAACAAAGTTCGATAATTCGTGAGTGGCACGTGTTCTATGGATACTCGTTGTCGGAGGACTGCTCGGGTCGGCCGCATGCTGGGGGATCGCCGCGAAAGCCGCCAGAGAGCCGAGCGGTTGTGCGGTCGTCTACATGGATGAGCAGGGGCGTTACTTCTCGGTGTCTCCCAACGGTGGCTCACGAGAGCGGCTCTCGTGGCCGTCGCCGTCGGGGCCGGCCAGCGGGGTGGCGTGGTCGCGGGACGGTCACCGTGCCGCTGCGATCTACTGGGACGCCGCGAAAGGTGGGCCAAGCACACTTGTGATTGTGAATCGGGCTGGTGAGCGGTTGCGGACGATTCGGCTGCCCGGCAACAGCAGCGGGCCGCGTTGGTCGCCTGACGGGACGCGGATTGCCTTTTCGACCGGACTGACTGGCGGTCGCGCCGACGTTTGGGTGGTCGATAGCGATGGCCGCTTACACGACCTCACTGAAGGTAGAAGCGGCGCCAACACCCTTGCCTCCTGGTCTCCAGACGGTAACCGTCTTCTCATCTCGCGCGCGAGCAGTCAGACGGCCGCGCATTCCCTCTGGACGATCGACCCGAGCGGCGGGAGCCTGACGAAGGTTCGAATTCCGCTCGAGCATCTCGACGCTGCGAATGCAGACTGGTCGCCCGACGGCCGCACGATTGTGTTCGCCGAGTGGTCTGACCTCCCGGATTTCGAGGGCATCTACACGGTCGGAATCGACGGGAAGCGATTGCGCAGGTTGACCAACGGCTATGACGACTCTCCAGCCTGGTCTCCCGATGCGGCGCACATCGCATTCGAGCGGAGTACCGACCCAACCGTCGATGTCTGGGTGATGGATCGCAGCGGGACGCATGAGCGTCAGCTGACAAAGGCTCTCGGGAACTCGTCATTTGACCTCGGTAACAGCCTGGAGGGATGGCGATGCTTGCCGAACTGAGCAAGGGAGTGGCCGGGGTCGGTTCTCCGCGTCAGACTCGAACGACTCGGGCGGGCCTCAGGTGGTGACGGCTAAGCAGCACGCTCAGAGCCTCGTTCGCGGTCCCGTCGCCCGGAACTCGCCGTAGGGCAACGAGCGCGCTCAACGCGAGCGCCGATTCCTCGAGCGATAAACGCGGTACCTCCGTCCGTGCCAACGCAGAGCGGCCCTCTCGTAGAGGTCGTCTCACTGCGCGGCCATCAGCTCGACAAGCGGAGGCTGGCTCGACTGGCTTCCTCTCTTCGGCGAGAGGGTTGGTCACGGCACCCTACTGATCGGGTAGGCAGCCCGACGACTTCCTTTGTCCGCGATACGTGTCGGCTCGTGTTCATCGTTTAGGAGGTAGGTGTCCACCCTTGGCGGCATCTCCCCGGCCGTCCGTCCCTTCTCAACCCATCACACGCTCAAGCCTGTAACCGTGGGAGCGGGGTAGCGGGCCGGGCCACGGCACGCATCACTCCTCGCACGCGCGGGCCGTTCTGCGGAAGGTGCTCATTTAGCGTCGCGGCCTCCGAACTCGCGGTCGGCGCCGCGAGTTCGATCAGTGCGCTGGCGTGCCCTCGCGTACGTCCGAGCGTTCCGACACGCTGGATAGCCATGACAGAGATCCACAGCCCACGTGAAACCTCAAGGGGCCTCCTTGAGTAGGGGGTAGCCTCTTGACGGGCCAAGGCACGCATCCGGTGACCCCGCCAATGCTCTGGGAGAGAAACTGCCCCTATACCAACCGCTGAGCGCCTCACGGGCGCTGAGTGATGCACCTATCGACGATTTACAGTTCGGCAGGATGGGTACGAAGGAAGCAACTCGTCGAGAGGAGGCAACGTTGACCGGTTACGTCGCTAAGGCTGAGACGGTGATCGACGCTCCGGCCGCGCGCGTGTGGCAAGCGCTTACTAACCCAGACGAAATCGAGCAGTACATGTTCGGCTCGCGGGTCGAGACAGACTGGAAGCCGGGCAGCCCGATCATCTGGAGAGGCACCTATGAGGGCAGGGCATACGAGGACAAAGGCGAGGTCATCAAGGTCGAGACTGCCCGTCGCCTCGAGGTGACGCACTTCAGCCCGCTCAGCGGCCAGGAGGACGTCCCCGCGAACTACCACACCCTTATCTATGAGCTCGAGCAGCGCGGTGCCTCGACTCGCGTCGCCCTGAGCCAGGACAAGAACTCGAGCCAGGATGCGGCCCAGCACTCGAAGGCCAACTGGGAGAAGATGCTCGCCGGTTTAAAGCAGGTAGTAGAGGGCTAACAGCCTCGCCGTTCTGTCCAGACATCCCACATTACTCAGCGAGGAAGGCCCCGGCGCGACAGTTCTTGGTTCGGCCTCTATTTGTACGGAGAGCCCAGATCTGTGTCTCGCTGATCGTGGGCGCTGAAGCTGTCCAGCCCGCTTCGGTCTCGCGGATCGCTTCCCCCGCGAGCGGGACGTTCGCCAGACCGCGATCGAGATACTTGCCGAGCGGTACACGGTCGAGGAAGTGGTCGCGGACTCCACGATCATCGAGTTCGCCGTCCTCGAGGCGCACGAGATCCTCGACGAGCGAGGCGACGACGGCTAGCGGTGGGAAGGTCGCGGAATGCCCGGAGCTGTCGAGGCCCGTCGCGAAGCTAGTTGCGCTCATTCGGCCATCTGGTCACCCACGTTGTCCGGCGTCGCAGGATCGACGTCTCTTCACGGGCGTCCATGAGCGGTAAGCACCCTAAAGCAACGGTCCTAGCCGGATCAACGATGGGCGCGGGAGATCGACCGGGCGTGCAGGCTTACCGATGCCGCGGGGAAAGCGTCGTGACGAGCTGCCGCCGAGCCGTATGGCCCTCGCGTCCGGTGCGCTCGGAGCGTCCGTCGTCGAAGCCTCGAAGAAACGAGACGCAAAGATCGGCACAGAGCGAGCCAACATGAGCGGGCGCCGGGCCAGCATCGTCCGATGCCGCGGCGGCGCGGCCCTCGAGATAGGCCACGAGTTGGTTACCGCTGAGACCCGCAGGAATCGCATCTGGCTTCATGAAGGCCATATCGGCAAGGCCGTGGACCAAACTGAGGTCCGCGGGGGCGCGTTTTACGCGCGTTTTACCGACTAGCTGGCCTGCTGGTTTTGGGCGATCTCGCTGGCTGATGTCGAGCGGCTCCGGACGGAGCGGGACTCGCCTGAAAGGGCGAAGGCGGCCTGCACTCTTGGTGCCGTGACTGCGAACGCGACTATCGCCGGCGTTGGAAGGCCGACAATGCGGCGAAGGTCGAGAGCTACAACGCGGCCAGGCGCGAAGGCCCGTTCGAGCTCCAGTGCGTCGACTGCGAGCAGCCGTTCCTCGGCGCACGCCGCTACATGGTTCGCTGTCCTGCTTGCCAGGCTGAGATGAGACGAGCCCGCAACCGCGTCACTCGCGAACGCTATCCGGCCTGTTCGTCGTTGGCCGATTCGGCGGAGCGGTTGACGCTGCGACTACGGTCGTTGAAACCGCGTCGGAACGCCTCCAAGAACTGGAGGCCCAGCGAGGAGCCGTAGAACGCTTCGCCTAGGTCGGTCCACTCTGGCGCTGCGGCCCAGCCCGCTCGATATGCCTCGAGGTGAGCGCCGCGAATGTCCGCAGGAACGATCTCGACGATTTCGACGTCGTCCACTAGGACTCGTATCGGCAGTTCCTCTATCGAGCCTGAGACAGGGCTCGCGACGCAGATGAGCTCGCGCCGGGGCGCGTCGCTCGCGAACGCTAGCCCGGCCCCGGGGGCACATCGTTCACGGGACGAGCGGAATTGCGTTTCCCCGCAAGTGTCGAACTTTTTCTCTCCCCGACCTGGGCTCGAGTGCTAGCTACCACTCTCAGGAACCTGGCTGTTAGGGAACCTAGCTAAGCGCGAGATTGATGCGCTTTCACCGTCACCGAAGCGCGAACCATGGCCCCAAGGTGGACGAGTTGAAAGTGTTCCAATACCCGACGAGCGTCGATGCGTCCGCCGTTTGGATTTGGAAGCAGACGTTGCCGGTGACACTCCCACCGGGGAACACGGAATTGAAGTCCGAGAGCTCCGGGGCAGGTGCCACCCCACAGTAGTGGTCGAAGCCCCCTTGCGGGTATGCGGTGTTGGCGGCACCGACGTACTGAAGTTCGTTGTCGAGCCACGGCGTGCCCGTGCTCGTCCCCGTGTAGGTCATCGTCAGCGAGAGGAGGACATCCGACCAACCAGCGGCCGGAGGATCGTTAAACATGTTGGCGCCTGCGATGATCGGCCAAGCGTCGAAGTTGACGCTATTGATCTTCACGCGCCAGCTCGGAACCATCCCCTCCGAGCCGAGCGGAAGCGGATTGGCGCGGGTCGCACCAGGAGGTGGTGGCGGCGGGGGAGAGGGTGGCGGCGGCGCGACTGGATGCGGCGCGGGCTTGGGCTTCGGGCACGCAACCCTCCTATGCACTCGCTTCCCTTTGACCTTGACCGTCTTGTAACAGACCTTCCCGCTCGTCGAGGGCGAACTAGCCGGCGAAGCCAGAGCGAGGCTCGGGAGCGCGAGCGTCAGAACGATGGCAGCGAGCTTCCAAGAAACCCCGCGAGGGATATGCCGCATGAGTGAGCCTGCTTTCTCGCGGATACTCACCGGCAGGTGAGAACCGCAGATATGTGATCGACACCGTAACGCTTGTGTGTTCCGCTGCAATCCGCGGAACTACGTACGGCAACGACCAACCGGGAACCACGCGGCGCCGCTGCTCGAAGCGCCTAGTGTCCTCTCGGGACGGTTCTTGCCTTCCTGAGCAACGGTCGGAGCAGCCCGATCGCTTCCTGTTGCCCGACGCCGAGCATCGCGCGCGGGCAAACGAACTGTGACTCCCTCGACGTCCACAGGGTTGTTCAGTGCTAGTCGGTTAGGAAGAACTACGCGGCGCGAGCGTCTCGGGCCGCGCAGCGCCGGGCCTGCAGCATGCGGCGACGCTGCACAGCCGCTCGCCCATCGGACCAACCTCAATTGCCGTACTCAGGACAGCTTGAAGGCGTACAGCTTGCCGTCGACACCGCCGATGTAGACGTGGGTGTTCACCACCACCGGCGAGGACTCGAAGCCGCGGCCGTCGGCGGCGTACCTGAATTCGTGGCCGCCGGTGAACTCGTTGAAGGCGTCGAGGGCGCCGCTGGAGGCGCCGCTGGAGTCGACCTGCTCGCGGGCGGTGAAGACGACGCCGTTTGCAACAGCCGCAGAGGGGACGAGGTCGGTGAACGGTGGCGGCTCGCCGGTCGATACCGACCAGCGCACCGTGCCGGTGGCGGCGTCCAGCGCGTCCACCGCCTCGTCGCCGGTGTTGACGAAGACGAGCTCGGCGTTGCCGGGCACCGCCGGCGAGGACTGGACGCCGCCACTCACGGGCGTGCTCCAGAGCAGCCGACCGGTGGCGGCGTTCAACGCGCTCACACCGCCGCAGAATCCAGGGGCAAACACTGCCGAGCCGACGTAGACGGTTCCGTTCGCGACTGCCGGTGAGGATTCGTCAACGCAAGGCACGCTGGTCACCCAGCGGAGGGCGCCGTTCGTGGCGTCGAACGCGTACACCGAGCCGGGAGAATTCCCGTCGATGTAGACGGTCCCGTTCACAACCGCCGGCGAGGCATCCGACGCGTCCGAGTTGTCGGATGATCGCCAGCGAAGCGCGCCGGTGGCGGCGTTGTACGCTTCGAGGTGCTCGTCACCGCCTGTGCCACCTATACCGCGGTCGATGTTGATGTAGACGGTTCCGTCCGTGACCGTCGGCGCCGACACGCCGGCAGCAAATGGACTGTTGAGCTGCCCATCGCTCCAGATCACCTCGCCGGTGGCGGCGTTCAGCGCGTACAGCCAGCCCCGCCGAGTGACGGTGTAGACGACGCCGTTCACGACCGCGGCCGAGCCGCCTTGGCCAACGGCGCCGACGAGCGCAACCTTCCAGCGAAGAGCTCCGGTGGCGGCGTCGAACGCGGACATGCTGCTGTCGCCAGAGCCGACGTAGACGACCCCGTTCGCGACCACCGGCGTCGCGAAGATTACCCCGCCGGTGTCTGCCGTCCAGGCAAGCGTCAGCCTGTGGACAGTCGCGGCGTTAAGGTTCGACCCCAGCGGGTTGTAGCCGCGCTGCTCGGGGCTGTAGCGAAACTGCGGCCAACTTGCCACCGACGCCGCCGACCGCCCGGCAGAAGTCGGACCCAAAGCCACTGCCGTCACTCGCGGCCCCGCCACCTGCGTACCAGCCACCGCACTCGCTGCAACGACGAGCACGCCCGCGGAGCACAACAGCGCAAATGTCCACGACCATCGCCCTCTGCCCTCGCCATGCCGGTTGGGACGCATGCCGGCTAGCGTTATCGCGTTGCTCGGAAGGACTGCGTTTCTGGTGAGCATCGCTTCGGCCGCCGCGTCGAGCTCCCCCGCGCTTGGCGCGTAGACGTAGTCAGCGTCCTCGCCGTCATTGGGGGTGTCGGGCTCGTCTGTCATGCGGCGGACACTACTCCTGGTGCCCATTCAGTGCCCAAACGTCCCGAAACGCATCGACTTGGCTACGTACCCTTCCACACCCGTTTGGCTCAACAAGCCACCTGACGGCACTTGCCCGGACCGCCCACCAGTCCCCTTCCAACTGGTGAGCAGTTGGTTACAACGGCTAAGCAGCACGGATTGCGGGCTCCTCGACCGGCATGCCGAGCTGCACCAGATAGGTCGGCCGAGGCGAGCGGAGGTACTCGACAACCGTCTCGGCGTCCTTGTCACAAGGGATCATCGTCTTCCAGGTCGCGAGGTGCTCGAGCCGGTGGAAGTCGCCGTTCGCGACCGCCGGCAGGCCCGCGTCGACGACCCAGCCGAAGAACTCGTGCCGGTTGAAGAGCTCGAAGCGGTCGACGAAGAGGCTGAGCTCCTGCCACTCCGCCGCCCACCTCGCGGTCCGCCGCCACGCGCCCTCGGCCTGGTCGGCCGTGTACGGATGCGCGGCGATCAGCGCCGCTCCCGCCGCGCGCGCCCGCTCGAGCCCGACGTCGATGCCCAGGTCGACGCCGACGAAGTGATCCAGGCCGACGGCGACCGCGTGTGCGGCGAGCGTCGGCTCGACGTCGTCGTAGGTGAGCTCGAGCCCCGGCAGGAGGAGCAAGTCGTACTCGGCCCGGGCGCGCTCCGCCTCCGCGCGAATCGCGTCGAGGTACGCGGCGTGGTTCGCGGCGTGGACGTGGCGAGGCCCCGACTCGTCGCTGTCCTCATCGGTGCGAACCGTGTGGTCGGTGATGCAGAGCACGTCGAAGCCGCTGCGCCCGTGGAGGTCGACGAGCTGCGTCAGGCTCAGGTCGCCGTCGCTCCACGTCGTATGAGCGTGCAGCTCGCAGAGCAGTGGCGTCGTCCGGATCCGCATCGCACCGGATAGGTTCGCCGCCCGGCGACCCGCTCCGTGCCGCAAGGCTGTGAACGCTTGCCGCCGAGGTGGTGTACGCGCTTCCGTTAGGCTCAGCCGCGCGATGTCGAAGAACACCGTCCTCGTCGTTGTCGCCGCAGTCGCCGGTGTCCTGCTGATCGGTCTCGGGATCTACTACTGGGTCGAGCCCGCGGGCTCGCTGCCGAGCTGGCTCCCCGGCTACACCGCCGGCTCCTCGCACCACCACGTCAAGCACGGGATCGCTGCCTTCCTCGTCGGCTGCGCCTGCCTCGTGTTCGCGTGGTTCCGCAGCGCGCCGAAGAAGAAGGACGCCGACCCGGCTTGATCAGCTACGGCCAGGCGATCCTGCTCGGCCTGGTGCAGGGGTTCGCAGAGCTCTTCCCGATCTCGAGTCTCGGCCAGAGCGTGGTGCTCCCACAGCTGCTCGGCTGGAACATCCACCAGAACGACTCGTACTTCATCACCTTCCTCGTCGCGACGCACCTCGCGACGGCGCTCGTCCTGCTCGGGTTCTTCTGGAGTGACTGGGTGCGGATCGTGAAGGGGCTCGGGCGCTCGCTGCGCGACCGTGGCATCGACCCGGACGACAAGGACGCGAAGCTCGGCTGGCTGCTCGTCGTCGGCACGATTCCGGCCGGGATCCTCGGCCTCCTGCTCGAGCACAGGCTCCGCGCAGTGTTCGCGTCGGCCCAGTCCGCGGCGTTCTTCCTGATCATCAACGGACTCCTGCTCTACGGCGCCGAACTGCTGCGGCGGCGCGCGCCGGCTCCCGATACGGGCGACCCGAACGAACGCGTCGCCGACGGCGTCGGCTGGAAGGAGGCCGCGTCGATCGGGACCGCGCAGGCGCTCGCGCTGATCCCGGGGCTCTCGCGCTCGGGCGCGACCATGGGCGGCGGCCTGCTCGTCGGGCTCTCGAACGAGGACGCGGCGCGCTTCGCGTTCCTGCTCGCGACGCCGATCATCGGCGCCGCCGCGGTCTTGAAGCTGCCGGAGCTGATCGGCTCACAGGGGAACGGCGTGCGCGGGCAGGCGCTCGTCGGCGCGTTGTGCGCCGCAGTCACCGCGTACTTCGCGATCCGCTTCCTGATGCGCTACTTCGAGACGAAGCGGCTGACACCGTTCGCGGTGTTCTGCTTCGTCGAGGGCATCGTGCTCTCGCTCTACTTCGCGCTCTAGCGGGGGAAGACGCAGCGGATCTGCAGGCCCTGGCCCGGGGCGCCGGTCGCCTCGATCGTGCCGCCGGCCGCGGTGACGACGTGCTTGACGATCGCGAGCCCGAGCCCGGTGCCGCGCGAGGAGCGCGCGCGGTCGGCGCGATAGAAACGCTCGAACAGCCGTGCCAAGTCGTCCTCGGCGACTCCGGCGCCGTTGTCCACGGCCTGCATCACGATCCCCTCCGGCCTGCGGTTGATGTCGATCGAGAACCGGGCACGCGGCCCGGCGTAGCGCAGCGCGTTCTCGGCGAGGTTCTCGACGACGATCCGCAACATCCTGGGCCGCAGCGGCAGCTCGATCCCCGGGTCGGCCGCGAACCGCAGCTCGAGGTCCGCACGCGCCGCGCGCTCGGCCAGCGCGGCCGCGACGTCGGAAAGGAGCGGCTCCACCGGCGTGGAGCCGAGAGCGACGACCTCCCGGCCCGTCTCGAGCTCGCTCAGGAAGAGGACGTCGTCGATCAGCTCGCCGATCTGCTGCACCTCGGCGCGGGCCTGGAGCGCGAGCTCGTGCGGGTCCTCCCCGGGCAGCTCCATTGACTCGAGCAGCACGAGCAGTCGCGCGAGCGGTGTGCGTAGCTCATGCGAGACGGCGGCGGTAAAACCGGCCCGCAACTCTTCGTAGGCGGCGAGCTCGCCCGGCGAGCCGAGGAAGAGCAGCTCCTCGCGACGGCCTTCCACCTCGTAGGGCACGAAGCGAGGCTCGGCGTCGAGCAGCCGCGGCGGCACGAGCTCGCCGACCTCCACCCTGAGCTGCTCCCGTGCGCGGCGGCTCGCGGCGAGGATGCGCCTCTCCGCGTCGAGAACGAGGACGAGCTCGGGGCTCTCCTCGATCAGAGTGCGCGCCCTGGCTGCATCTGCGTTCACCACCCGTTTACCCCCCCGTCACCAAGCGTAGCCCCCGTGCCCCGGCACAACGGTCACAATCCAGTTAATGGCCAAGGTGCTCATCGTCGAGGACGACGAGGTTATCGCTCAGGGGATGGCCCGGCACCTCGCCGCGGCCGGCTTCGATCCGTTGCAGGTCGAGCGCGGCGAGCAGGGACTCGCGCGGTTGCGGTTCGAGCGGCCCGACGTCTGCGTCCTCGATCTGATGCTCCCCGGCCTCGACGGCTGGAAGCTGATCGAGACGGCGCGTGCCGAGGGAATCGGCACGCCGATCGTCGTCGTCAGCGCCCGCGGCACCGAGCACGACCGGGTGCACGCGCTCGAGATCGGCGCCGACGACTACCTCGTGAAGCCGTTCTCGATGAAGGAGCTCGTCGCGCGGGTACGCGCGGCTGCGCGGCGCGGGACGCGCGCGCAGGACGAGCGCCGAGGCGAGCCGATCAAGATCGAGGAGCTCGTGATCGACCCCGCGCAGGTGCAGGCGTTCATCGACGGCGATAGCGCCGACCTGACGCCCACCGAGTTCCGGCTCCTCTACCAGCTGGCACTCCAGCGCGGCCGGGTAGCGACGCGCGACGAGCTGCTGCAGAAGATCTGGGGCCGTCGCGAAGCGCATCGCGACCGCACCGTCGACGTCTTCGTCCGTCGCCTGCGCGAGAAAGTCGATCGCCGGGCGTCGACGCACACGTTCATCCAGACGCGCTACGGCGTCGGCTACCGCCTCGAAGCAGTCCCGAAGTAGCGAGGCCACCAACCCTCAACTCTCCCAAAGGGGTCAGGCACTTTTCTGAGAGTTGTGAGGTTCGCGGAGGTTCTGCACCTTCGAGACATGTTCTGACGGCCTACGAAGTCTCGAGCGAGAGTCGAGGGTTCAGACTTCGAGCAGGAGCGCGTCGCCCTGGCCGCCGCCCGAGCAGATCGCGGCAAGGCCGAGCCCTCCACCCTCGCGCTGGAGCTCGCGGATGAGCGTGCCGACGATGCGCCCGCCCGAGGCGCCGATCGGATGCCCGAGCGCAATCGCGCCGCCGTTGACGTTCACGGTCTCCGGATCTGCGCCGAGGAGCCGCGTCGAGTTCGAGGCGACCGAGGCGAAGGCCTCGTTGATCTCGATCCGCTTCAGATCCGCGACGGTCCGCCCCGCCTTCTCGAGCGCGAGCGCGCCGGCGCGGGCGGGGGTGCGTGGCAGGTACGCGAAGTCGTCGGCCACGTAGGCCTGCGCGACGATCCGCGCCAGGATCTCGAGCCCATGCTCGCGCGCGAACGTCTCGCTCGTCACGACAACGCATGAGGCGCCGTCGTTGACGCCGGGCGCGTTGCCGGCCGTGGTCGTCCCCTCGGGATCGAACACCGGCTGAAGCGCCGCGAGCTTCTCGAGCGTCGTGTCGCGTCGGATCGCCTCGTCGTCCGAGACATCGCCCACCGGGACGATCTCCTCGGCGAACCGTCCCGCGTCCTGCGCCCGCGCGGCGCACTCCTGCGACCGCACCGCCCACGCATCCTGCTCCTCGCGGCTGATCCCGAGCTCGCGCGCGACCAGCGAGTTCTGCTGCGCCATCAGGAGCCCGTCGAAGGTGCACGTGAGGCCGTCGTAGGTCATCGCGTCGACGAGGTCGCCGTTCCCGAAGCGGTACCCGAACCGCGCCTTCTTGAGCAGATACGGCGCGTTCGACATCGACTCCATGCCGCCCGTCACGACCACCTCGTGCTCACCCGCGCGGATCATCACGTCGGCGATCTGGATCGCGCGAATCGACGAGGCGCAGACCTTGTTGACCGTATCGGCGCCGATCTCCTTCGGGATGCCGGCGCCGATCGCGGCCTGGCGCGCCGGAGCCTGGCCGGCTCCCGCCTGCAGCACCTGGCCCATGATCACGTACTCCACCGCGCCCGGCTCGAGGCCGGCGCGCTCGAGTCCCGCCCGGATCGCAATCGCGCCGAGCTCGGTCGCGGAGTAGCCGGCAAGCCCGCCGCCGAGCTTGCCGAACGGCGTCCGCACAGCGGAGACGATCACCGAACTGGCCATGTCCGAAGGCTATCGCGCGAGGTTGAGGCCAGGCACGAGCCGCCGCAGGAACCCGACGGCGAGCCTGATCGCATCCTCGACGTCCGAGAGCTGGGCCAGCTCGCTCGGAGAATGCATGTAGCGGAGCGGGACGGAGACGACGGCGGTCGGAACGCCTCCCCGGCTGATGTGCGTGTAGTCGGCGTCGGTGTTCGTGTTGCCGCCGGCGACCTCGAACGTGAACGGGATCCCGTCCGCTTCGGCCGCTTCGACGAGAAGCTCGACGAGGCGCGGGTGGAGCAGCGGTCCGCGGAGGATGGTCGGGCCGCTGCCGAGCGCGTGCTCGCCGTCGTCCTTCGGATCGGCACCCGGCGAATCGCTTGCAGTGGTGACGTCGAAGACGAGCGCGAGGTCGGGCTCGAGCGCGAACACCGCGGTACGCGCGCCGTGGCAGCCGATCTCCTCCTGCGCCGCTGCGATCGCGACAACGTCACCCGGCGGATCGGACACGCGGCGCGCCGTCTCCAGCGCGATGTAGGCACCCAGGCGATTGTCGAGCGAGCGCGAGACGATCCGCCCGTTCGGCAACTCGACGGGCTCGGCACTGAGGACTGCGGCATCGCCGGGGAGAACGAGGCTGCGCGCCTCAGCACCGTCACGCGCGCCGATGTCGACGTGGAGATCCTTGATCTCGGCGGTCTTGCGCTCAGTCCCGCGCGGCGACGAGTCACGCTGCCGTGCAATCACGCCCTTGACGCCGGTGAGGAACTCGACCCGCTGCCCGACGAGCGGCTCGGCGCCGAAGCCGCCGATGCGGCGGATCGCGACGAAGCCCCGCTCGTCGACGTGCGTCGCAATCACGCCGATCTCGTCGATGTGGCCGACGAGCGCGCACACCGAGCCGCCACCCGCGCCCGTGACCCGCGCGAAGCTCGAGCCGAGGGTATCGCCCCACACTTCTGCGAACGGCTCCGCCGCGGCGCGCCAGACGGCGGCCGCCCGCTCCTCCGACCCTGACGGCGCGGGAGCGGTGAGCAGCTGGAGGAGCAGATCGGGAATGGGCACGGCGGCGGAGCCTATCTTGACGAACGGCGTCCGCTACGCCTACTCTGAGTGGGATGTCCCCCGTCCTTCGCAGCTGGGCCTGGTTCTGGCGCCACGAGCGGGGCGGGAGCCTGCGGCTGAGCTGACTCAGGCACAGCGACAACCCGTTCCGCTCATCACCCGGCCCTCGTAGAGGGCTTTTTCGCGTCCCCGGAAGGACTGCATGACCGTGACCACCGACATCTCGACCGACCTGATCACCCCGCTCGGGGCCTACCTCCATCTGCGCGAGGCCGGCCGCGGCGCGTTCCTGCTCGAGTCGGTGGACAAGGGCCGGCTCGGGCGCCACTCCTTCGTCGGCTGCGGCTCGCGCATCGTCTACCTCAACGAGGCGGAGGCCTGCGGCGAGCCGGTCGTCGGCTACCTCGGGTACGACCACATCGCGAAGCTCGAGCCGACGGTGCCGCTGCCCGCCGACGGCTATGACCTGCCCGAGAGCCGGTTCGTGATCGCGGAGACCCTCGTCCGCTTCGACCATGCCGCCGGCGTCGCGGAGGTGTTGCGCGGCAACCCTGGCGAGGTCGCGTCGCTCTTCGCGTCGTCCGCGCCTGTCCCCGCGAGCCGGGTCCCGGCGCCTGACCCCCAGACACGTCGATTTCCGTCGCAGGAGGAGTACGAACGACGCGTCAGGGTCGCGAAGGATCACATCCGGGCCGGCGACGCCTTCCAGATCGTCCTCTCGCAGCGCGCCGAGCGGCCGACCACGGCGAGTGCCGTCGAGCTCTACCGGGCGCTGCGACGCGTCAACCCCTCGCCGTACCTCTTCCTGCTCGAGCTCGACGGCCTCGCGCTGATCGGCTCGTCGCCGGAGACGCTCGTCAAGCTCGAGGGCCGGCGCGCCAGCCTCAACCCGATCGCCGGCACCACGCATCCCGGCCCCGGCGACGCCGAGCGGCTGCTCACCTCGGCGAAAGACCGGGCCGAGCATGTGATGCTCGTCGACCTCGGCCGCAACGACCTCTCGCGGGTCTGCCGCCCCGGCACGGTCCAGGTCGAGCGCTTCCTCGAGCCCGAGCGTTTCTCGCACGTCACGCACCTCGTCTCGGAGGTCGTCGGCGAGCTGCAGGCCGGGGTGACGCCGTTCGACCTCCTGCGCGCGTGCTTCCCGGCCGGCACCGTCTCCGGAGCGCCGAAGGTGCGGGCGATGCAGCTGATCACGGAGCTCGAGGGCTACCGGCGCGGGCCCTACGCGGGTGCGGTCGGCTACGCGACGCCGGACGGGACGCTCGACACCTGCATCGCGCTGCGGACGATCGTGCTCCACGACGGCGTCGCCCGGCTCCAGGCCGGCGCGGGGATCGTGGCAGACTCCGATCCGGAGGCCGAGCACCGCGAATGCCTGGCCAAGCTGGCCGCGCTCGAAACGGCGATCGAACTGGCGGAGAACAGCCCGTGATCCTGCTCATCGACAACTACGACTCGTTCACCTACAACCTCGCCCACCTGTTCGGAGAGCTCGGGGCGGAAGTCGTCGTGCGCCGGAACGACGCGATCGACGCGGACACGGCCGAGCGGCTGGCACCGTCGCACCTTGTGATCTCCCCCGGGCCAGGCCGGCCCATCGACGCCGGCGCTTCGCTCGAGATCATCCGCCGCCTCTCGCCGACGACGCCGACGCTCGGCGTGTGCCTTGGCCACCAGGTCATCGTCGAGGCGTTCGGCGGCGAGGTCGGCCAGGCGCGGGCGCTCCTGCACGGCAAGGCGAGCGCCGTCCACCACGACGGAAAGGGTGTCTTCGCGGGGCTGCCCGACGGCTTCGAGGCGGGCCGGTACCACTCGCTGGCGGCCGTGCGCGTGCCGGACGTGCTCGAGGTCACCGCGACTTCCGACGACGGTGAGGTCATGGCCGTGCGCCATCGCGAGCTGCCGGTCGAAGGCGTCCAGTTCCACCCCGAGTCGGTGCTGACGCCGCTCGGGCCTGACCTCGCGAGGAACTTCCTCGGATGATCCAGGCCGCGCTCCAGAAGGTGATCGACGGCCACGACCTGACGCGCGACGAGGCGCGCGACGTGATGGGCTCTGTGATGGAGGGCGAGGCGACGCAGGCGCAGATCGGCGGCTTCCTCGTTGCGCTGCGGCTCAAGGGCGAGACGGCCGACGAGATCGCAGGCTGCGCGGAGGCGATGCGCGCGCACGTGCTCGAGGTGCGCCCGGCCCGCGACGACCTCGTCGACACGGCGGGCACCGGCGGCGACGGGCAGCGGACGATCAACATCTCGACGGCGGCAGCGCTGGTGGCGGCGGCGGCAGGCTCGGCGGTCGCGAAGCACGGCAACCGCGCCGTGTCGTCGGCCTCGGGCTCGGCGGACGTGCTCGAGGCGCTCGGTTTCTCGCTCGAGCAGGAGCCCGAGCGGATCGCACGCTCGATCGACGAGCTCGGCTTCGGCTTCCTCTTCGCGCCGTCGCATCACCCCGCGATGCGGCACGCTGCGTCCGTGCGACGGGAGCTCGGGACGCGTACGGTGTTCAACGTGCTCGGCCCGCTCACGAACCCCGCCGGCGCGCGCGCCCAGATCGTGGGCGTCTACTCACCCCAGCTCGTCCGCACGATCGCGGAGGTGCTGGCGCGACTCGGGTCGCGGCGCGCGTTCGTCGTCCACGGCGCGGCCGGGATCGACGAGCTGTCGCCGGCCGGCGCGAACCTCGTCTGTGAGGTCGTCGACGGCGAGGTGCACGAGCGCGAGATCGATCCGCTGGAGATGGGCGTGCCGCGCTGCGACCCGGGCGACCTGCGCGGCGGCACGCCGGAGGAGAACGCACAGGTGATCCGCGAGGTCTTCGCCGGGCGCGACGGGGCTGCGCGCGATGCAATCCTTCTGAATGCAGCCGGCGCAATCGCCGCGGGCGGCCACGCGAAGGATCTCGCCGAGGGGCTCGCGCTCGCTCGTGAAGCCGTTACCTCGGGCGCGGCCGGCGAACGACTCGAGGCGCTCGCCGCCTTTTCGCGGGGTGACGGATGACCCGCTTCCGTGACGCACTCGCGGCGCCGGGGCTCCAGGCGATCGCCGAGGTGAAGCGCCGTTCGCCGTCGGCGGGCGACCTCCGTCCCGACGCCGATCCCGCGCTCCTCGCGCCGGCCTTCGCGGCGGCCGGCGCGGCCGCGTGCTCGATCCTGGTCGACGAGCGCTTCGGCGGCACCTTCGACGACCTGCGTGCAGCGCGAGCCTCGACCGAGCTGCCGCTGCTGGCGAAAGGCTTCTTCACCGAGGAGGCGCAGCTGCGCGAGTGCCGGGAGGCCGGCGCCGACGCGGCTCTCCTGCTGCTTCGCGACCTCGACGACGATCGCGCGGCGCTGTTGCTCGCGCTGGCCGAGGAGCTCGGGCTCGAGACGCTCGTCGAGGCGCACGACGCGGAGGAGCTGGGCCGTGCAATCGCTCTCGGCGCGCCGGTGATCGGGATCAACGCGCGCGACCTCTCCACCTTTTCGATCGACCGCTCGACGCAGCTCGCGCTGGTCGCGAGCGCTCCGCGCGACCGCGTGATCGTGGCCGAGAGCGCCGTCGACTCGCGCGCGAAAGGCGCTGCCGCAGAGCTCGCGGGCGCCGATGCGATCCTCGTCGGGAGCGCGCTGATGCGAGCGCCCGATCCCGCCGCGAAACTCACCGACCTGCTGCGCCGCCCGCTCGTCAAGGTCTGCGGCCTTACCCGCGAGGAGGACGTGGCGGCGGCAGCCGAAGCCGGCGCCGACCTCGCGGGCTTCATCCTCGCGAAGGAGAGCCCGCGCACTGCGCCGGGAGTTCTCGACGTTCCGGAGACGATGCTGGCCGTGGCCGTGCACGTCGCAGAGGTCACCGACTCGGGCGCGGATCTGGTCCAGCTCTACGCGCGCGAGGACGGCCACAGGAGCCGCGACGCGGTGCTCCTCCGCGGCGACGAGCAAGTCGCGCGGGTCATCGACCTGCCTTGGGGCGAGGACGATCCGACCCACCTCGGGCGAGCGGCGGAGATCGAGGGGCGGCTGATGCTCGCCGGCGGGCTCGACGCGTCCAATGTCGCAGCGGCGATCGCAGCTGTCCGTCCGTGGGCGGTCGACGCGAGCTCACGGCTCGAATCGGCTCCCGGAGTCAAAGATCACGCCAAGGTTCGAGCGTTCGTGGAGGCAGCCCGATGACGAGAACGTACGGCGACTACGGCGGGCGCTACGTGCCCGAGACTCTGATCCCGGCGTTGGACGAGCTCGAAAAGGGCTGGGCCGACGCCCTCGCGGACCCGATGTACAAAGCGGAGCTCGATCATCTCGGGGCGACGTACTCGGGCCGGCCGACGCCCCTGACTCTGGCGGAGCGATTCGCGCCCAGGAAGCGCGTCTACCTCAAGCGCGAGGATCTCCTCCACACCGGCGCGCACAAGCTCAACAATGCGCTCGGGCAAGCGGTGCTGGCGCGTCGCCTCGGGAAGCAGCGGATCGTCGCCGAGACAGGCGCAGGCCAGCACGGCGTCGCCACGGCGACCGTGTGCGCGCGCTTCGGCCTCGAGTGCGTGGTGTACATGGGCTCCGAGGACATGCGCCGCCAGCGTCCCAACGTCGAGCGGATGGGCCTGCTCGGCGCCGAGGTCGTGCCCGTCGAGTTCGGGACGAAGACGCTGAAGGAGGCGACGAGCGAGGCTATCCGCGACTGGATCACCAACGTCGAGACGACCCACTACCTGATCGGCTCGTGCGTCGGCCCGGCGCCGTATCCCGAGATCGTGCGGGAGCTGCAGTCGGTGATCGGCCGTGAGGCGCGAACGCAGATCCTCGAGGCCGAAGGCCGGCTTCCCGAAGTGGTGGTCGCTGCGGTCGGCGGCGGCTCGAACGCGATCGGCATCTTCGCCGGCTTCATCGACGACCCCGAGGTGCGGCTGCTCGGCGTGGAGGCGGCGGGCGCGGCGAGCCTCGGCAGCGGCCGAACCGGCGTGCTGCACGGCTCCCGCTCTTCGGTGCTCGCCGACGAGGACGGCCAGATCGGCGACGCGCACTCGATCTCGGCAGGCCTCGACTATCCCGGCGTCGGGCCCGAGCACGCGTTCCTGCGCGACATGGGCCGCGCGAGCTACGTCGGCGCGACGGATGAGGAAGCACTTGCGGCGCTCAAGCGACTGACGCGGACGGAGGGCATCATCCCTGCGCTCGAGCCCGCCCATGCGCTCGCTCGGGCAGCCGACCTGGACGAGGAGCTCGTGCTGGTGTGCCTCTCGGGCCGCGGGGACAAGGATCTCGACACGGTTCTGGCCGCGTCATGAGCGAGTCTCTAAAGGAAGGACCCATCCCTAACCCCCACCCACCCACGGGGCTTAGAACGGTAGCGCCTCCCGGCGCACCGGACTGGGCCAACGTCGTGCCGACTTTCCGCGCGCTACTCGGACGCGGCGGCTTCGCGTTCGGCCGGCCGCCAGTCGACGAAGCTCGACGCGTACGCGGTAACGAGCGCGAAGGCCGTCAGCATCTCGATCATCGTCGCCGCCCTGGCGCCGCGCGAGTGCGCGAGGATGTCGCCCGGCGGCGAGATGAACGCGGTCAGAACGGACGTGTAGAAGAAGTCGGCAAAGCGCGGGTGCGGGCCGAGGCCCACGAACGCCGAATGTGGATGCACCGCCCAGATCCCGATGTACACGAACGTCCAGAACAGGAAGAAGGCCAGGGCAAGCAGCGGCAAACCGGTGCGCCTGAGCAGCTGCAGCACCGCGTCGGTGACGCGCGCCGAGCGGTCGCGAAACGGCAGACGCGCCGCGATGCGACGGGTCGCCAGGAAGAACAGCGTCGCGCCGGTGACCACCGCGGCGGCGCCGATGATCACGAGCCACGCCGCGCGCTCCTGGGTCAGGCGCGGCCGCAGCATCTCAACCAGCACGATGAACACGCTGAGCAGGCCGAGGCGGATCGCGCCGGACGTCAGCCAGCCGGGATGCGGCATCGAGAGCTGGACATGCTGAGCGCGGTGCACGCGCACGGAGTTCGCCGGTGAGCCGCAAACGCCTCTCGATCTACCTGATGGCCGGCCCGGAGACTCCTGCGCTCGCCGCGGCCGCGGTCGAGGGCGGCGCCGACATGCTCGAGCTCGGCTTCCCGTTCTCCGACCCACTCGCCGACGGCCCCGTGGTCCGCCGCGCCGCCGAGCGCGCGCTCCAACAGGGGATGCGCACCAAAGCCTGCCTCGCCTGCCTCGCCGACACGCACGCGCTGACCGACGTGCCGCTGAATCCGATGACCTATGCGTCGCTCCTCGAGGCCTACGGCTGGGAACGCTTCGTCGTCGACGCGCGCGCTGCCGGCGCCACGTCGTTCATCGTCGCCGACCTGCCCGCCGGAGAGCGCCCCGACCTGCGCCGCATCGAGCTCGTCGCCCCGACCTCGACCGACGAGAGGATCGCCCTCGCCGTCTCACATACCGACGGCTGGCTCTACCTCGTCACAGTGACCGGGACGACCGGGGCACGGAAGGAGCTCTCCCCCGTGCTCGCCGGGCTCGTCGAACGCACGCGGGCGCTCACAGACCTGCCGCTGCTCGCCGGATTCGGCATCTCGACCCCGGAGCACGCGGCAGCCGCGGCAGCCCTCACCGACGGGATCGTCGTCGGCTCCCGCGCCGTCGAGGTCGCAGAGGACGGCCCCGAGGCTCTACGCGACTACGTCGCCTCCCTGCGCGCCGCGATCGACGCGGTCTAGACGACGAGGGCGAGCCGCGAGGCCACCGGCACGCAGCCCCGGCCGACTCGCCCGAGCGCGAACAGCGCGTCCCGGAACACGTCGGAACGCGGGGAATACTCCGCGGTGAAGTCGACTGCGCCGTTCAACTCGAGCACCGAGTAGCGCCCCGGGCCGACCGGCAGGAGATCGACTCCGACGAGATCCGCGCCGATCGCGCGCGCCGCCGCAAGAGCCAGGCGAACAGCGGCCGGCGGAGGACGCACCTGCTCCCGCGTCGCCCCGAGCGCAACGTTCGTCCGCCACTCGCCTGCAGCGGCCGTGCGCCGGATCGCCCCGACGACCTCGCCGCCGGCGACGACGAGCCGAAGATCGTGGCCGAGCGGCGGCACGAGCTCCTGGGCGAGCGCGCCGTGACCGGCGAACCATGGCCGCGCCGCGAGCTCATCCAGCGCACGCACGAGCTGGTCGCGACTGCGGCAGAGCACGACGTCGCGGCCCCACGAGCCGAACCGCGGCTTCAGCACACACGGAATCTCGAGTGCCGGGGGCGCGGCCCCCGGCAGCAGGAGCGCAGTGCGGGGGTGTGGCAGCCCCGCGCGCTCCAATGCGCGTGCGGTGAGGAGCTTGTCGTGCGCAGCCAAGAGCGCGCTCGGCTGGTTGAGCACAGTGACGCCGCGCCCGGCGAGCAGCGCCAGCGCGGCGAGCCCGTCCTCGACGCCGTCGAGCGTCGCACGCACGTCGAGACGACCGAGCGCCACGTCTCCGCGCGCCAGAGAGCGCAGCGCGTCCACGGGGGACAGGAGCACCGAACGACGTCCGGTGAGCGGCCGGCTGGCCAGCTCGAGATTCGTCGAGCTGGCACGGTGGGTCACGATGGCGAACCGCATCGTCCCGAAAGTGTCCGCGCGGCGACCCCGGAGTGGGGCGTCGGTTTGGTGACGGAACGGTGACGAGCAGGCGGCGGTACCGTTCCGCTCGAATGGACTCCCTGCGCGGACAGCTGCTGATCGCAAGCCCGAGCCTCGTCGACCCGAACTTCCATCGCTCGGTCGTCCTTGTCACCCACCATGACGAGGACGGGGCGATGGGGCTCGTGCTCAACCGCCCGTCGGCAACCGTGGTCGCCGATGCCGTGCCCGACCTGGAAGAGCTCGTCGAGACCGACGACTGGGTGTACGTCGGCGGCCCCGTAGAGCCGGGCGCCGCGCTCGTGCTCGCCGAGCTCGAGAACCCGGAAGATGCAACGGCTCTCGTCTTCGCCGACATCGGCTTCCCACCCGACGACCCGTCGCCGGGCTCGACACGGCGCCTGCGCGTCTTCGCGGGCTACGCGGGCTGGACCGCCGGCCAGCTCGAGGCGGAGCTCGAGGAGGCGGCCTGGATCCTGATCCCGGCCGAGCGGGACGACATCTTCGGCGAGGACCCCGACGAGCTCTGGGGCGCGGTCCTCCGCCGCAAGGGCGGCCGGTTCGCAATTCTCGCCACGATGCCGCCCGATCCGACGTTGAACTAGCAGGAGCGCGTCCGAGCGGCGCGAACTCGGCCACGATGATCGACGAGACGAGGATGGAGCGCTGGCTCGACCGCGAGCTCGGGCGGGTCCGATCACCGCGCGGCGCAGCGATCGTGATCGCGATCGTCACGACGACGATCACCGTCGCCGCGGGCTTGGCCATGCGGCTGATCGACAGCACGCAGTTCCACACCGTGGGACAGGGGCTCTGGTGGGCGGTGCAGACCGTGACCACGGTCGGCTACGGCGATCACGTGCCAGAGAACGCGGCCGGCCAGATCCTCGCCGCGATCGTGATGCTGCTCGGAATCGGCTTCGTGACGGTGATCACGGCGGCGATCACGAGTGCCTTCGTCGCGCGCGCGCGCGAAGCTGACGCCGCCAAGCGCGTTCCGGACTACGTGCGGGAGATCAACGCCCGCCTCGACCGGATCGAGCAGGCCGTCAAGGCGGAGCGCTAGGCGCCAGTTTCCGGGCCTCACTGCTAGACTGGGGGCAATCGAGAGCGAGTACCGGTGGCGCACAACGCCTTCATTACCCGTTCGCAAGTGGTAAGAGGAGGTGTTTTTTCTATGGCAACCGGAACCGTGAAATGGTTCAACGACGCGAAGGGCTACGGCTTCATCGCGCCGGAGGACGGCAGCAAGGACGTTTTCGTGCATCACAGCGCCATCGTCGGCGACGGCTTCAAGTCGCTCGCCGAGGGTGCAAAGGTCGAGTTCGAGCCCGCTGAGGGCGCGAAGGGCCCTGAGGCGAAGAACGTCACGCTCGTCAGCGTCTAAGACGCACGTGCCCGGCGCGCGCCGCAAGCGGAAACGCTGCGGCGCGCGCCCTTTTTCTGCGAAGGAGCGCGAGTGAGCAAGAAGGAAGAGAAGATCGATGTCGAGGGTGAGGTGCTGGAGTCGTTCCGTAACGGCATGCACCGCATCGCTCTCGACAATGGACACGAGACGCTCGGCTACATCGCCGGCAAGATGCGGCGCTACCGCATCCGTGTCATGCCCGGCGACCGCGTCACGCTCGAGCTCTCGCCGTACGATTTGAACCGCGGCCGCATCGTCTTCCGTCATCGCTGAGGCTCGCGCGTTGCAGGGGTCGATGATCTGGTTCAACGAGACCGAGAACTACGGTTTCATCCTCACCGAGGAAGACGAGCGCCTGTACGCGCACGGCAGCGCGTTCCCGGGCGGCAAGGGCATCGAGGGCCGCTGCAAGGGGCTCGAGGTGACCTTCGAGATCGCCGAGGACGCCGAGGGGAAGCGCGTCGCGAAGAACATCGTCCTCGTCGAGTACAACGCGCCCCACCGCGCGCGTCGCCGCCACGGCGGCCGGGTCTAGGCCCGCTTCAGCTCGGCGACGACTGCCGGGAGGATCTCCGCCAGGTCGCCGATCACCGCGTAGTCGGCCCGCGCGACGATCGGCGCCTGCGGGTCCTTGTTGATCGCAAGGATCCGCTTCGCGGCCTTGCAGCCGACCATGTGCTGGATCGCGCCGCTCACGCCGCAGGCGATGTAGAGGTCGGGCGCGATGCGGGCGCCGGTCTGGCCGATCTGGTCCGAGTGCGGCCGCCAGCCCAGGTTCGTCACGACGCGAGAGCCTCCGACCGCGCCGCCGAGTAACGCGGCCAGCTCCTCAAGCGCGGCGAACCCCTCGGCGCTCCCGACGCCGCGTCCGCCGCCGACGACGACGCGTGCGTCGCCGAGCTGCACGGTTCCGGCCGCCGGCGCTTCGTAGCGGCTCACCTTGACCCGGAAATCCTCGTCGCGGAGCTCGGGCGCCACCGCGACGAGCTCGGGGTCCCCGCTCGCCGCGGGCTCGGCCACGACGCCGTGCGGGGCGACGGTCAGCAGGCGAGTCGTGCCGTGCAGCCGCGCCTCCTCGAGCAGGCTCCCGCCCCAGCGCTGGCGCGTGACGAGCCACGGGTCGCCCGGCGTCGCCGCGACGCAGTTCGCCGCCATCGGCTCGTCGACCTTGACGGCGAGATGAGCCATCACCTCCTGGCCGCGGTCGCTGCCTGCCGCGACCACCGCCTCGGGCCGGAGCGCCTCGACCAGCCCAGCGAGACTCTGCGCCCAGGCGGCGGGCGCGTACTCGTCGAGCGCGACGACGTGGACGCGTGAGACGCCGAGACCCTCCGGCGCCTCGCCGAATGCGACAGCCTCGACCGGCCCCAAACCTCGCGCGAACGTCAACGCCTCGAGCGACAGCTCACCCGGCTCGACCAGCACGAGGATCACGAGACCACCCCGAGCTCCTTCAGCACCGCGACCACGCGCGGGGCCGCCTCGGGGCCGTTGCCCAGGATCTCGACCACGCTCGGCTCCTCGACCGGGACGACGAGCCGGACCTTCTCGAGGCGCGCGGCGCGCCGCTCCGGCACGTGCGTCTCCAGCTCGGCCTTCTTCGCGCGCAGCCGGCCGGGCAGCGACGGGAAGCGTGGCAGGTTGATCCCTTCCTTGACCGAGATCACCGCCGGCAGCGGCACCTCGTAGACCTCCCAGCCACCTGCGGCCTCGCGGCGGGCGATGGCGCGGTCGCCGTCGATCTCGATTCCCTTCACGCCGGTCACGCACGGCAGGTCGAGCGCCGCCGCGACCCGCACCGGCACCTGGTAGTCGCCCGAGTCCGCGGCCTCGTTCCCGAACAGGAGCAGGTCGAAGCCGCGCCCGCGCACGACATCGACGATCGCCGCGGCCGTCGCGGCCGGATCGAGCTCGTTGCCGTCGGTCTCGAGCAGGATCCCCGAGCCGACACCCATCGCGAGCGCATTTCGCAGCTGCTCCGCAGCCGCCGCAGGCCCGAGCGTGAGCACCGTCGCCGAGCCGCCGTGCGCCTCGACGATCCGCAGCGCCTCCTCGATCGCGCACTCCTCGTGCGGGCTGATCGTGAAGCCCAGGTACGAGGTGTCGATCTCCTGCTCGTCGGCGGTGAGCGTGATCCGCGCGGCCGTCTCGGGCACGCGCTTCACGCAGACGAGGACGTCCATCAGCTGCGAATCCGCTCGTTCTCCGGATCGAAGAGCGAGCGGCTGCCGACGACGTCGACCGTGACCGGGTACCGCTCGCCCATGTACTGCACGAGCAGCTTCTCGCTTTCGCGCGCCTGCGCGGGCGGCAGGTAGGCGAGCAGGATGTGCTTGCCGACGGACGGGCCCGACCCGGCGGTCGTCACGTACGACGGGCGGCCCTTCGCATCGACGATCCGCTCGCCGTCGAGAGTCAGGATCGGCTCGCGACCGAGCATGTAGCGCTTCACCCCGCTCGAGGACGTGTTGTCGTCGACGGTGAGGGTGCACAAGGTCGCGGTGGGCTCCTCGTCGCGCTGGCGCAGGTACGCCGCCTTGCCGACGAAGTCCGTGTCCTTCACCGTGGGCCGCGCCATCCCCGCCTCGACGATGGTGTACTCCGACTCGAGCTCGGCGCCGTAGAGGCGATAGCCCTTCTCGATCCGGCCCGTGGTGCCGTAGACGCCGATCCCGGCGGGCCGCAGGCCGAACGGCTGCCCCGCCTCCCAGATCGTGTCCCAGAGGGCGCGGCCCTGCTCGAACGGCGCGTAGATCTCCCAGCCGAGCTCACCGACGTACGAGATCCGCGACATCAGGGTGTGAACGGTGCCGAGGTCGACCCAGCGGCTGCGCCCGAACGGGAACGCCTCGTGCGAGAGATCCTCGGAGGTGATCGAGGCCAGCACGTTGCGGGCCTGCGGGCCCCAGACACCGACCGTGCACCACGCGGAGGTGACGTCGACGAGCGAGGCGGAACCGTCCTCGGGCAGCAGATCAGAGAACCACTTCCAGTCGCGCGGCCCGTCCATCCCGCCGGTGACGATGCGGAAGTGCCGCTCGCCGAGCCGCATGATCGTGAGGTCGGCCTTGAAGCCGCCCTCGTGGTTGATGATCGGCGTGTAGACGACGCGGCCGACCGGCACGTCCATCTCGGACACCGCAACGCGCTGCAGGTAGTCGAGCGAGCCGCCGCCGACGACGTCTGCGATCGAGAAGGCCGAGAGGTCGACCATCGCGACGCGGTCGCGCATCGCGAGGTGCTCGGCGTTGATGATCGGCGACCACCAGCGCGACTCCCACTCCGCGGCGCGCGGCATCACACGGTCGCCGTACTCTGCAAGCAGGTCTGCGTTGGACTCGTACCACCAGGGCCGCTCCCAGCCGACGGTCTCGAAGAAGACGGCGTCGAGCTCCTGCTCCCGTGTGTAGAACGGGCTCAGCCGCACCTGGCGGTTCGTCTCCCACTGCTCCATCGGATGGACGATCCCGTAGGTCTTGTTGAAGCCCTCGGAGGAGCGCGCGTCGACGTGCCGGCGCGTGCGCGCGTAGCTCCAGAAGCGCGAGACGTCGGCGCCGTGGACATCGACCTCGCTGGCGCCGTCGGTGACCCATTCGGCCACCGCGCGCGCGATCCCGGGTGCCTCCTTGATCCAGATCGCCGAGACGGCCCACACGTTCTTGACCTCGGTCTCGCCGAGCAGCGGCATCCCGTCGGGCGTGAGCGAGAGCAGGCCGTTGATCGCGTGGCGGATCCCCGCGCCCTCGACGCTCAGGATCTCGGGCATCAGCTCGAGCGCCTGCTCGTACTGGAGCTCGAAATCGTCCTCGGTGAACGGCAGCTCGGTCGGCGAGAGCGCCGACTCCTCGATCGAAGGGATGTCGTCCGCCGACATCAGGATCGCGCGGTGCGCGTAGGAGCCGACCTCCATGTCGCTGCCGTTCTGGCGCTCGTACATGTTCGTGTCGACGTCGCGGACGATCGGGTAGAAGATCTCGCCCGGCTTGTCCTCGAACAGCGGGATCGGGCCGACGCTGATCATCTGGTGGACGGCCGGGGTGAGCGGGATCGTGGCGCCGGCCATGCGCGCGATGCGCGGGCTCCAGACGCCGCAGGCGATGAACAGGTATTCGGTCTCGATCGGGCCCTTGTCGGTGTGGACGCGGCGGACACGGCCGTTCTCGACATCGACGCCGCTCACCTCGGTGCTCGCGGAGACGGTCAGCGCGTCCTGCCCCTGCGCGTACTCGCGCATCAGCGTGCCAGCGCGCAGCGAGTCGACGACGCTCACCTCAGGTGTGTGCCAGCTGCCGAGGATGATGTCGGTGTTGATGTAGGGCACGAGCTCGAGCAGCCGGTCGTTGTCGATCAGCTCGGACGGCACGCCCCACGACTTCGCCGAGGACATGCGGCGGTCGAGCTCCTGGAGGCGTGCCTCGGTGCGCGCCACCTCGATCCCGCCGCTGATCGTGAGCACGCCGAGCTCGTCGTACTGGCGCGCGCTGTCGCGGGTGAGCGCGGTCATCTCCTTGGAGTGGTCGACCGGGAAGATGAAGTTCGAGGCGTGGCCGGTCGAGCCGCCCGGGTTCGGCAGCGCGCCCTTGTCGAGCAGGACCATGTCCTTCCAGCCCAGTTTCGCCAGGTGGTAGACGAGGCTGTTGCCGACGATTCCGGCGCCGACGACGACGGCGCGCGCCGAGGTGGGAAATTCGCTCATGAGGACAGCATCTCTTACGCGCCTTATGCCCTACAACCGGGAACCGTTCAGCTCGGCGAGTAGCTCGGCGCTGCGGCCGGCGGCGCGGGCGAGCTCGGCTGCAACGAGCGCGTCGCCCTTGACGCTCGGCCTGCCGTCCGCGGCGAGCCGCTCGGCCAGCGCGGCGGTCTCGGCGGCCGCGGCGGCGACGGCGAGCGGGATCTCGATCGTCCTCCGGCGATCCTCGTCAGAGCGCGTTCGCATGAAGTCCGAGTAGGCCGCCGCGTCCTCGTCGGCGAGCTCGAGCAGGCGCGCGCGGAGCTCGAGCGCGCGTGCGAGGGCTGCGTCGTCTTCCGAAAATCGGGCGGCGAGCTCGACGAGCGCGGCTGCGAACGCGCCGGTGAGGGCGGCCGCCGCGCCGCTCGCGGGCGCCGGCGTGCGCGCGCCGATCGCGTCGAGCAAATCCTTCACGATGTGTGCCGGTAGAAGTCGACGGCCTCGGGCGCGAGCGGCGTCGAGCCGAGGATCAGGTCGGCGGCCTTCTCGGCGACCATCATCACCGGCGCGTAGATGTTCCCGTTCGTCACGTAGCGCATCGCGGAGGCGTCGACGACACGGATCCCGTCGAGGCCGTGGACGCGCATCGTTGCCGGATCGACGACCGAGAGCTCGTCGACGCCCATGCGGCACGAGCAGGAGGGATGCAGCGCCGTCTCGGCGTCGCGCGCGACCCAGTCGATGATCTCCTCGTCGGTCTCGACCGAGGGCCCGGGCGAGGTCTCGCCGCCGTTGAACGCGTCGAACGCGGGCTGCGTGAGGATCGTGCGTGCGCAGCGGACGGCCTCGAGCCACTCGCGGCGGTCCTGCTCGGTGGAGAGGTAGTTGAAGCGCAGAGCCGGGTGCACGGTCGGGTCGGTCGAGGTGATCTTCACGGAGCCTCGCGCGTCGGAGTACATCGGCCCGACATGCACCTGGTAGCCGTGTCCGCCGGCGGGCTGCGAGCCGTCGTAGCGGATCGCCACGGGCAGGAAGTGGAACATCAGATTCGGGTAGGCGACCTCGTCGTCGCCGCGGATGAAGCCGCCCGCCTCGAAGTGGTTGGTGGCACCCGGGCCGGATCGGAAGAAGAGCCACTTGAAGCCGACCCACGGCCGGTTTCGCCACTTCATCGCGGGCGCGACGGACACGGGCTGCTTCGACGAGTACTGGACGTACACCTCGAGATGGTCCTGCAGGTTCTCGCCGACCCCCGGCAGGTCGTGGACAACGTCGATGCCCAGTGCCAAGAGCTCCTGCGCGTTGCCGACGCCCGAAAGCTGGAGGAGTTGCGGCGAGTTGATCGCGCCGCCACAGAGGATCACCTCGGCGGCCTCGACTCTTTCGCCGCCTGCCAGCTCGACCCCTGTTGCGCGCGCGCCGTCGAACAGAACGCGGTTCACGAACGCGCGGGTACGCACCTCGAGGTTCGGCCTGGACATGACGGGATGGAGGTACGCGCGCGCCGCGCTGAGCCTGCGGCCGCGGTGGATCGTCCGATCGAACGCGGCGAAGCCCTCCTGCCGGTACCCGTTGACGTCGTCGGTGAGCGGGTAGCCGGCCTGCTCGACCGCCTCGAAGAACGCCTTGAACAGCGGGCTCGTCGCCGGCCCGCGCTCGAGCACGAGCGGCCCGTCGCCGCCGCGGTAGTCGTCGGCGCCCGCGAGGCAGGTCTCCATCCGCTTGAAGTACGGCAGGCAGTGCGCGTAGTCCCAGTCGGCCATGCCCGGATCGGCCGCCCAGCGCTCGTAGTCGAGCGGATTGCCGCGCTGGAAGATCATCCCGTTGATGCTCGACGAGCCGCCGAGCACCTTGCCTCGCGCGTGGTAGATCCGCCGCCCGTTCATGTGCGGCTCGGGCTCCGACTCGTAGCGCCAGTCGTAGTGCTTGTTCCCGATCGGGAATGCGAGCCCCGCGGGCATGTGGATGAAGACGTCCCACAGGTAGTCGGGCCGTCCCGCCTCGAGCACGAGCACGCGCGTCGACGGGTCGGCGCTGAGCCGATTGGCGAGCGCGCAGCCTGCCGAGCCGCCGCCGACGATCACGAAGTCGTAGGTCACGAGATGGTGACGGTCTGCAACTCCGTGAACGACTCCATCGAGAACGCGCCTCCGACCCGGCCGAGCCCGCTCGCCGTGCCGGAGCGGCCACCGAACGGCAGGTGCGGCTCCCAGTAGTTCGACGACTCGTTGATGTTCACCCAGCCGGTCTTGACGCGCTCGGCGAAGTGAAGGCCTTTGCGGAGGTCGGCGGTGTAGACCGCGGCGAGCAGCCCGTACGGCGAGGCGTTCGCCAGGTCGATCGCGTGGTCGAGGGAGTCGATCGCCACAACGGGAGCGACCGGGCCGAAGGTCTCGTCGGTGGCGACCAGCGCATCGGGCGGCACGCCGTCGAGCACGGTCGCCTGCCAGTAGAGATCCGTGGGAAAGCCGCCGGCGCGAGCACCGCCCGCAACGAGCGTGGCGCCGCGCTCGAGCGCATCGGCGACGTGCTCGTCCATCTTCGCCGCGCCGCTCTCGTTGTTGAGCGGGCCCATCGTCGTGTCGTCCGCGAACGGATCGCCGAGCCGGATCTGTGCGACGAGCCACGCGAGCCGCTCGACGAACGCCTCGCGCACGTCGCGGTGGACGAGCAATCGCTCGCCGGCGGTGCAGCTCTGGCCCGCGCAGAGGAAGCACGCGGTGACCGTGGCCAGAGCGGCCGCGTCGACATCGGCGTCCTCCAGCACCACGACAGGCCCGTTGCCGCCCATCTCGAGCAGCAGCGACTTGCCGGCGCCCGCCGCGGCGACCTTGCGCCCGGTCTCGGTCGAGCCGATGAACGCGACCGCGTGGGTGCCCGGGTTCCCGGCGATCTCGTCGCCGACGACCGAGCCAGGCCCCGTGACCATATTGAAGACGCCCGGCGGCAGATCGGCCTCGACGATGCATTCCGCGAGCGCAATCGCGCACAGCGCGGTCGTCGAAGCGGGCGTCCACACCACGGCGTTCCCGCTCGCGAGCGCGGGCGCGATCAGCTCGGCGGGCATCGTGTAGGGCCAGTTCCACGGCGTGATCACGCCGACCACGCCGACGGGCCGGCGGATGAGCAGCACGCGCTTCCCCGGTGACATCGAGTTCGGCAGGAGGCCGCCGAGCCGCTTCGCATCCTCCGCGGCCATGCGCCAGTACTCGACGAGCTCGTCGACCTCGCCGTACGACTCCGCGTGCAGCGGCTTGCCCTGATCCAGGGTCAGCGTCCGCGCGAGCTCGTCGCGCCGCTCCTCGATCGTCTCCGCGACGACATGCATCTTGGCGGCGCGCTCGAATGCCGTAAGTGACGCCCAGCCGTCGGCGGCGCGGTTCGCCGCAGCGATGGCGCGGCGCGCGTCGTCGCGGTTCCCGAGCGGGATCTCGCCGATCGCCTCGCCCGTCACGGGGCTCTCCGCAATGAACGTCTCCCCCGAAGCGGCGCCGACCCATGCGCCGTCGACGAACATCGAGCTAGACGCCACGCGGCGCCTCGTCGTCGAGGACGTGGCGCATCAGGTCGCGGATCGAGACGATCCCGACCGCCTTCCCCTCTTCGACCACAGGCAAGTGACGGAAGCCGCCGTGGATCATCAGCGCCGCCGCGTGCCCCGTCGTCTCGTCCGGCTCGATCGTCTCGGGGTGCGGGCTCATCCAGTCGGCGACCGTCGTCCCCTCCACGCGCCCGGCGGCGACCGCGCGCAGGATGTCGCGCTCGGTCAGGATCCCGATGAGCCGCTCGCCGTCCAGGACGAGCGCCGCGCCGATGTGCCGCTCGTCGATTCGCTGCGCCGCCTCCGCGAGCCCGAGCTCCGCGCCGACGTGCAGCAATTCGCGCGACATGATCTCCCCCACGTTCGCCATCTCAGTCCCCCAGTTCGGTGCGCCGTCGGTCGACGAACGCCTTCAGCTCCGCCTTGACGACGGCGTCGAGCTCCGGCTCCTCGTACTCCTCCAGCGTCTTCTTCCAGATGTCTGTGGCCCGCGCCGCCGCGTCTTTGCCGCCGTCGCGCGTCCAGCGCTCGTAGTTCGCGGTGGACGAGAGCAGCGGCCGGTAGAAGCACTCGCGAAACCGCTCGAGCGTGTGCACCGCGCCGAGGAAGTGCCCGCCGGCGCCGACCTCCTCGTGCGCCGAGAACGCGAGCGACTCCTCGCTGATCTCGAGCGGCGTGAACTCTTCGTAGAGCATCCGCAGGATCTCGATGTCGACGATGAACTTCTCGTAGCAGGAGACGAGCCCCGACTCGAGCCACCCCGCCGCGTGCATCACGTAGTTCGCGCCGGCGAGCATCGTCGGCAGCATCGTCATCATCGCTTCGTAGCTCGCCTGCGCATCGACGGTCTGGCTCGACGTGAGCCCGCCGCCGGAGCGCCACGGCAGCCCGAAGTGGCGCGCGATCTGGCCCGTGCAGAGCAGGCCGACGGCCGACTCCGGAGTGCCGAAGCTCGGTGAGCCCGACTGCATGTCGGTGTTCGAGAGGAACGAGCCGAACACAACCGGGCACCCGGGCCGGATCAGCTGGGTGAGCGCGATCCCGGCCATCGCCTCGGCCATCTGCTGCGCGAGCGTGGCCGCAACGGACACGGGCGACATCGCCCCCATCAGCAGGAACGGCGTCACGATCACCGGCTGGTTCGCGCGCACATACTCGAACAGCGCGGCGAGCATCCGGTCGTCGTAGCGCAGCGGCGAGTTGACGTTGATCAGCGAGATCACGCACGGCGTCTGCTCGATCGACTCGCGGCCGAACACGATCTCGGCCATCGCGATCGTGTCCGCCGCGTTCGGGCCCGAGGTGACCGAGCCCATGAAGATCTTGTCCGTATAGGTCATCAGCGCCTGCACCATGTCGAGGTGGCGCGAGTCGAGCGGCGTGTCCTCCGGCTCGCAGATCGTCCCGCCCGGCGAGTCGAGCTGCGGGAACGAGTGCGAGAGCTTGACGAGGTTCACGAAGTCGTTCATCGATGCATTGCGCCGCTCGATCCCCTCGCGCACGAACGGGCAGCCGTACACGGCCGAGAAGACCATGTGCTCGCCGCCGATGTGGACGCTGCGCTCCGGGTTGCGCGCCTGAATGTCGAACTCGCGCGGCGCCTTCGCGACCTGCTCCATGATGAAGTCCGGGTCGAATTTCACGATCTGGCCCTCGACGTCCTGGCCCTGCTTGCGGAACAGCTCGAGCGCCTCTTCGCTGAGGAACTCGACCCCGAGCTCGGAGACGATCCGCCGCCAGCCTTTGTCCAGTGTGTCGATGGCCTCCTCGGACAGGATCTCGTAGCGCGGCATCTTGTTGATCAGCACGGGCTCTCCTCCATCAGTCGTTCCAGGGCGGTTTCGAGGCCGCGATCGCCGGTCTCGCGGACCTCGAGCGGGAGGCCGAGGGTCGCGGCGGCGCGCTCGGCCTCGGCGTGCAGCTCCGGTGTCGGCTCCTGTGCGAGCCAGACGACCTTCTCGTAGTGGCGGAAGTAGTCGTCGCGGAGCTCGGGGTGCCGGTCGAGCCCGAGCCCCTGCCAGACGAGGTGGTCGAAGCTCTTGACCAGGAAATCGGTGAGGAAGTACGTGCCCGTCTCGTGCTCGGCGCCGTAGACCTCGTAGCAGTGGGCGCCCGCGAGCCGCGGATAGCCGGTGAGGTCGGCGCCGCAGTGGGCGTAGGCGACGAGCACGTCGTCGCCGGCGGCCGCCTCCTCGACGGCTGCACGGATCTTCTCGGGCCGGTTGTGCAGCTCGGGCGGCACGGGGCGCACCTCGACATCCCAGCCGCGCCGGGCGGCGATCTTCTTCACGTGCAGCGCCAGCGCGCCGCAGCTCACAACGACCTGCGTCATGCCGGGAAGGCGAGCTGGTCGATGAACAGGTCGTTGAAGTCGGCGCGGCCCGAGAGCTCGACGTACTCCACCTCGTCGAGCACCGCGTTGGCTGCGGCGCGCTCCTGCACCGACAGCGCGGCGATCTTCGCGCCCTCGCCGGCGACGTTTCCCGCCGAGACGATCCGGGTCAGCGGCAGCTTCGGCACGAGCCCGATCCTCACCGCGCTCGCGGCCGAGAGGTACGAGCCGAACGAGCCTGCGAGCAGCACCTGCGAGATCTCCTCCGGATCGACGCCCATGTCCTTGCACAGGATCGCCCAGCCGGTCGCGATCGACGCTTTCGCGAACTGCAGCTCGCGCACGTCGCGCTGTGAGAGGAAGACATCTTCGGTGAGGTGGAAGATCGTCTCCTTCTCGATCTTGTCGAGCCGGTCAGAGGAGCCGACGACGAACTTGCCGCTCGCGTCGAGGATCCCGGCGCCGACCATCTCGGCGACCGCATCGACCAGGCCGGAGCCACAGAGACCGATCGGCTCGACGTCGCCGATCACGGTCAGCTCGATCTCGCCGTCGCGGATCTTCACGCCTTCGATCGCCCCGTCGGCGGCGCGCATCCCGCAGCGGATCTGCGCCGCCTCGAACGCGGGCCCGGCGGGCGCAGCGCAGGCGAGCGCTGCCGCCGAGGAGCCGAGCACGATCTCCGAGTTGGTGCCGACGTCGATGAACAGGCGCACGCGCCGGTCGAGCGTGAGGCCCGTCGCTAGGACGCCCGCGACGATGTCCGGCCCCACGTAGGCGCCGAGCGCCGGGAACAGCACGGCGGGTGCGCGCGGGTGGACGATCACGCCGAAGTCGAGAGCCTTGGCCTGCGGGAGCTTGCGCGCGGCGATCGTGAACGGCGCCATCGAGAGCGGCTCGGGGTCGATCCCGAGCGCGATCTGGATCATCGTCACGTTGCCCGCGACCACGATCTCGTAGACCTCGGAAGGATCGACGCCGCTCTCCTCGAGCACCTCGGCAGTCAGCTCGGCCAGCGTCTCGTGCGCACGGTCGCGCAGCCGCCCGAGCGCGTCGGGATCCATCATCACCGCGGAGATCCGCGAGATCACGTCGGCGCCGAAGGGCTGCTGCATGTTCAGCATCGAGCGCACCGCCGCGGGCAGGCCCGTCTCGAGGTCGAGCAGGTTCGCGACCACGGTCGTCGTGCCTAGGTCGAACGCGAGCGCGAAGCGGCGCGCAGTCGTGTCGCCCGGCTCGACGTCGATCAGCTCGTCGTCGCACATGACGGCGGTGACTTTCCAATCCGCGTCGCGCAGCGTGCGCCCGAGCCCGCGCACGAGCTCGAGCGGCACGCGCAGCTCGAGGTCGTCCATCTCCTGGAGCACGCGCTCGAGGTCCGAGGTCTGGTCCTCGAGCGTCGGCTCGGTCAGCTCGAGGTAGCGCTTCTGCACGGCGGGCCGCAGGATCACGTGGCGGCCGACGCCGACGAGCGCCGCCTTCGGGCGCGTCTGCAGCGCGGGCACCTCGACGACGACGTCCTCGTTGGCCTCCGCGCGGCACGCGAGGCGCCAGCCGGCCTTCAGTTCCGCAGGCTCGAACGCACGCGGGTCGACGGCGGAGATCCCGACCGAGCCCGACGCGACGCGCACCTTGCACTTCTTGCACGTGCCGTGCCCGCCGCAGGTCGAGTCGATCGCGACCGCGTTCCAGCTCGCCGCGTCGAACAGCGTCGTCCCCGCAGGGACGCGCGCCTCCTTCGTCGCGCCGTCGGCCTGCTCGAACCGCAGCCGGACTCGCTCGGGCTGGGCGGAGCGCTCCTCCGGGATCGGCTCGACCGCGCTCACGACGCCGCCGCGGCCGCCTTCGCATCGCGGTAGCGCTTGATCCAGGCCGCGCCCCATTCGTCGCGCCCGAGCATCAGATCGGTGGCCCGCACCGCGTCGACGCACTGAGGCGAGCGCGCGTCCATGATCGCGCTCGTCAGCCCGTGGCTCTGCGCGATCGCGAGGAACGTGGAGCCGAGCGCATGGCGACCGGGCATCGCGAACGACGTGTTCGACGCACCGCAGGTCGTGTTGACGCCGAGCTCCTCGCGCAGCAGATGCAGCGTCTCGATGAACGCCGTGACAGCGCGCGGCTCGGCGCCGATCGGCATCGCGAGCGGATCGATGATCACATCCTCCGGCGGAATCCCGTGGTCGCCCGCCGCCGAGACGATCTTCTTTGCGATCGCGAGGCGCTCCGCCGGCTCCATCCGAATCTCGTCGTCGTTCGCGAGCCCGATCACCGCGGCGCCGTGGCGCGCGACGATCGGCAGGATCGCCTCGAGCCGCTCGTCTTCGCCGGTCACCGAGTTGACGAGCGCCTTGCCCTCGTAGGCCGAGAGCCCGGCCTCGAGCGCCTCGATGATCGACGAGTCGATGCAGATCGGCAGGTCGGCGAGCCCCTGCACTATCGGGATCGCCCGGCCCATCAGGCCCACCTCGTCCGCCATCGGATCGCCGACGTTCACGTCGAGGACATCCGCGCCGCCGGCCACCTGCTCCGCCACGTCGAGCTCGACCTGGGAGAGGTCACCCGCCTGGAGCTGCGCCTGGAACGCCTTGCGCCCGGTCGGGTTGATCCGCTCGCCGATGATGCAGAACGGCTGCTCGGGACCGATCGCGACGGTCTTCGACCGCGACTGGATCACGGTGTCCATCAGGCGAGAACGGCCGCGCGCTTGCGCTGGATCAGGTCCTTGGCCATCCGCACCGCCGTCGAGGCATCCGCCGCGTAGGCGTCGGCACCCACGGCGTCGGCGTACTCCTGCGTCACCGGCGCGCCGCCGACCATCACGATCACGTCGTCGCGGATCCCGGCCTTCTGCAGCGCGTTGATGTTGGCCTTGAACATCGGCATCGTCGTCGTCAGGAACGCCGAGAAGCCGACGATCTCGGGCTTGTGCTCGATGATCTTCTCCACGAACACCTCGGGCGCGACGTTGACGCCGAGGTCGAAGACGGTGAAGCCGGCGCCCTCGAGCATGATGTTGACGAGGTTCTTGCCGATGTCGTGCACGTCGCCTTTGACCGTGCCCATCACGAACGTGCCGACGGTCTGCGCGCCGGTCTCGGCGAGCAGCGGGCGCAGGATGTCGAGCGCGCCCTGCATCGCGCGCGCGGCGATCAGCATCTCCGGCACGAAGTAGTCGCCCCGCTCGAAGCGCGCGCCGACCTCCTCCAGCGACGGGATCAGCCCCTCGTACAGCATCCGCTCGGGGTCGAGGCCGTCGGCGAGCCCGGCGTTGACCAGGTCTTTGACCTCGGGCGCGTTGCCGATCAGCGTCTCGTCGTAGAGGCCCTGGATGATCTCTTCGTGTGTCATGCAGCTCCTCGTTGGTCGCGGTGGCCGAGCCGCTCGGCGAGCGTCGCTGCTTCCTCGACGAGGAGCGGTGCGAGCCGGGCGATGCGGTCGGCGGTCAGGCGGGCGCTTGGCCCGGAGATGGAAAGCGCAGCGATTGCGTCGCCGCCGGGCCCGAAGACCGGCGCGGCGAGTGCGGAGAGGCCGAGCTCGAGCTCGTCGATCGAGGTCGCGTAGCCGCGCTTCTCGACCAGGCGCAGCTCCGGGGTCAGCTTCTTGGCGCCGCCGAAGGCGAGGAAGCACTTGCCGTTCGCGGCGTGCTCGAACGCGACGCGGCGGCCGACCCAGTCGGTCACGCCGACGAAGTGTGCGGTGTCCTCCTGGGCCAGGTGCTCGACGCCGTCGGGGCCGGGCACCGCGAGGTTGATCGTCTCGCCCGATACGTCGGCGAGGCGGCGCAGCGAGGGCGCGGCGAGCTCGACGAGCGTCTCGGCAGTGTCGCGGTTCGCGTAGCGGAGCAGCACCGGCCCGGGACGCAGGCGTCCGCGATCCTCGATCCGCTGCACGAGCCCCTGCCGTTCGAGCGCCGCGACGAGTCGCGACGTCGTGCTCTTCGGCAGCCCGGAGCGCTCGGCCAGCTCGCCGACCGAGGGCGGCTGCGCGGACTCGACGACGCGAACGAGCAGCTGCGCCGCCCGGTCGATCGACTGCGTTCCGGTGGGTGTCGGGATCGTGTCCACGATGTGGAACTCCTGTTCCACAGGGAATTGAAGCGAGCCGCGCGGCCTGCGTCAACCTCGCGCGTCGCGGGCGGTGGCGACTTCGATCCGGAAGCCGTCGGGGTCGCGGAAGAACGTGGCGTAGAAGTCCGCCCTGTACTGAGGGAACAGGCGTGGCGCGTGGAGGACATCCGCCCCGGCCGCGACCGCCGCCGCATGCGCAGCGTCGACGTCCGCTCGCGTCTCGACCGCGAAGGCGAGATGGTGCAAGCCGGGCGCGTAGAGCTCGAACTGCCGCTCCTCCTGGGCCTGACGCAGCCCGAGCGAGCCGGAGCCGGCGCCGGGGAAGCGCAGGTAGTGGATCTGTTCGCCGCGCTCGCCCGGGAACAGCACCGGCTCCTCCAGTCCGAGCGGCCCGAGCACGGCTCCGTAGAACGCCAACGACCGCTCCAGGTCGCGGCAGACGAGATCGACATGGCCGAGTCCGAGCAGCATCAGACCCCGTTCGCGAAGGTGACGGCGAGTTGGCCTCGCGAGGCGTTGCCGCGCACGTCGGCGACTTCGACCTCGACGACGTAGTTCCCGTCGGGATGCGGACGCGTGTCGTAGCCGCGTGCAAGCCAGAACCGGAAGAGACCTGGCTGGTTTGGATGGTTCTGCCGCGTGCCCGGCGCGTAGACGTCGCCGAAGTGACGGTCGGAGTTGCCGACCACGGCAGGCACGAACGAGGTGCGGGAGTCCGCAGCGACCTGCCACGAACCCTTGCCGAGCCGCCAGCGGACGAGCGCCGGCGTGACCGGGATGTCGTGCCACGGCACGGGTGCCGAGATCGGCGGGTGGTCGAACGCCTCGACGATGAAGTCGACGCGTCCGGACAACGCATGCGCCGGACGCGAAGTGACGATGCGGGACACGACCGGCGCCCCGAAGTCTGCAAACGGCGTCAGAGCGCCCGCGCGCAGCGGGTTCCAGTAGGTCCCCTGCGGCGCCGGGGCCGAGGTCCGCTCCGCGAAGTGGACATGGCCCCACGTCCGGGCGATGTGCCCGAGCAGACCGTGCAGCGCGACATGCGAGCCGTGCGCGACCGCCGGAACGATGTGCCAGAAGCCGAAGTCGCGTCCGTCCGCGGCGACGACCGCGACGTTCTGCGCGCCCTCGATCGAGACGCGCCCCGGCGCAACGGCGTACACAGCAGTTCCGTCCGGCGCGGACACGTCGACACCGGTGTGGAACGACTTGCCTCCCCCGTCGCCGATCCGCGGATCCCGGAAGAGCCCTCGCACCGGATGCTGGTGGTCGAACGGCTTCACCGGCCACGGATAGCCAGTCACGCCGCGTGGGGGAAGCGGTAGACGTGGGCGTCGTGCGGCCCGAACCAGTCGCGGAAGGTCGAGCCGGCGACGGCGACCTGGCGAAATCGACTCTGCGCGTACTCGAAGAGCACCTCGCCGCCGCCGATTCCCGCCGGCAACCCGCTGAACGTGACCTGGCTCGTGCTCCCGCCACGCCGAACCGCGATCACATAGAGGACGCCGTCCGCCTGGCGCGTCGTGAGGTCGATGTCCGCGGCGCTCGCGGTGACGGTCACGGCAGCAGCCGGCGCGAGCAGCGCGGGCGAGACCGCGGTCGAGCTGAGCTCGGTGATGAGCGGCTTCAGCACCCGCTCCCAGAACGCCCAGTTCCAGCCGCTCTGCGCGTCGGCCGGCCGCATCACCTGCGTGAGATGCCCTCCGAAGAAAGCGAGGCCCCGCGCGCCGGCGACGATCGCCTGGTAGGCCATGAAGCGCTCCTCGAGCAGCGTCGGGAAGCGTGGGACGTGCCGCGGCGGGAGCACGCCGCTCCAGGCGATCTGCAACGTCATCCAGACCGGCTTGCCGCGCGCCGCCACCGCCATCTTGCGCGCCACGTCGCCGACGACGCTGAGATCGGTATTCGGACCACCGGCATGCAGCCCGGGCGGGTAGGAGACCGGGTAGATGTCCGCGCCGTGCACGTCGAGCGCGGCGCTGTACGGCGCGAGCTCGGCGGCGGTGCCCAGCGGCGCTTCGATGATCACGAGCGGATGGGTCGGATCGAGCGCATGGATGCGCTGGTAGGCGCGCACGAGGCCCGCGACCGGCACCGCGCCCAGAGCGGGCTCGTCGATCCCCTTCCACGCACCGAGCGCCGGATGGCCCCTGAGCGCGTTGACGATCTTCACGAGCAGCTGCTCGTTCGCCGAGCCCGCCTGCGGCGGCAGATTCGGAACGTCGCCGAGCCAGGTCCAGCACCGGAGCCCGTGGGCGCCCGCCGCATCGAGGAGTCGCCGTTCGTTCGCGATCTGACCGTCCACGAGCTCCGGCGACCAGTCGGCCGAGCCCGTACGCAGCATGTTCACTCCGGCGGCGGCAACCTCGGCCAGGCCCGACGGCGGAGGCCCGTTCGACAGCACGATCGGGAAGGCCATCACCCCTACTTTGACCTGAACCCCGCCGGACTGCGAGGCTAGCGCCGTGGCGAACGTCCCCTCGTCCCTCGAGATCGCGCAGAACGCGACGCTGCGCCCGATCGCCGACCTGGCCGCCGACGCGGGGCTGCTGGCGGACGAGGTCGAGCTGTACGGGCGGTACAAGGCGAAGGTCGACCTTTCCGTCCTGACCCGGCTCGCCGATCGCCCCGACGGGAAGCTCGTCACCGTCACCGCGATCACGCCGACGAAGGCCGGCGAGGGCAAGACCACGACCGCCGTCTCGCTCACACAGGGGCTCGGCTTCATCGGCAAGAGCCCCGTGCTCTGCCTGCGCGAGGCCTCGCTCGGCCCGGTCTTCGGGATCAAGGGCGGCGCGGCGGGCGCCGGCCGTGCCCAGGTCGTGCCGATGGAGGACCTCAACCTCCATTTCACCGGCGACATCCACGCGATCGGCGCCGCGAACAACCTGCTCGCGGCGATGCTGGAGGCGCACATCCTCCACGGCACCGAGCCGCGGATCGACCCGCTCTCGATCTCGTGGCGCCGCTGCGTCGACATCAACGACCGCGCGCTGCGCGACATCGCCGTCGGCCTCGGCGGCCGCGCGAACGGCTATCCGCGCCAGACCGGCTTCGACATCACCGCCGCCTCCGAGGTGATGGCGATCGTCGCGGTCGCGCGCGACCTGCACGACCTCCGCGCCCGGCTCGGCGCGATCACCGTCGGCTCGACCTTCGAGGGCGAGCCCGTCAGCGCCGAGCAGCTCCGCGCAGCGGGCGCGATGACCGTGCTGCTCAAGGAGACGATCAAGCCGAACCTCGTCCAGACGCTCGAGGGCCAGCCCGCGTTCGTCCACTGCGGCCCGTTCGCCAACATCGCGCACGGCAACAACTCGCTCGTCTCCGACCGCGTCGCGCTCAAGCTCGGCGACTTCGTCATCACCGAGAGCGGCTTCGGCAGCGACATGGGAATGGAGAAGTTCTTCGACATCGTGTGCCGCGTCGGCGAGCTCAAGCCGTCGGCGACGGTGCTCGTGGCGACGGTCAAGGCGCTCAAGCACCACGGCGAGGATCCCGACGGCGGCCTCGACGCGATCGAGCGCGGCGCTGCGAACATGATCCGGCACCTCGGGATCATCCGCGAGTTCGGGATCAACGCCGTCGTCGCGCTGAACCGCTTCCCGAGCGACACCGACGAGGAGCTCGAGCTCGTCCGGAGGCTCGCCCTAGAGAACGGCGCCTATGCCGCCGAGCTGAACGAGGGCGTGACGAAGGGCGGCGAGGGGACGGCGGCGCTCGCCGAAGCCGTCGTCGCCGCGGCGAACGAGCCGAACAGCTTCGACTTCGTCTACCCGCTCGACGCGCCGATCGAGGCCAAGATCGAGGCGATCGCGAAGCGCGTCTACGGCGCCGACGGGATCTCGCTGCTCCCCGCCGCGCAGCAGCGGATCCGCGAGCTGAACGCGGTCGGCTTCGACAAGCTGCCGATCTGCATGGCCAAGACGCACCTCTCGCTCTCGCACGACGCATCGCTCCCGAACGCGCCGACCGGCTTCACCGTAACCGTCCGCGACATCCGCCCCTACACCGGGGCCGGCTGGCTCGTCGCGCTCTGCGGCGACATGCAGACGATGCCAGGCCTCGGCGCGAGCCCCGCAGCGTTCAACGTCGACATCGACGCGGAGGGACGCACGGTTGGCCTCTTCTGATCGCGGGAGTAGGCTGACCCGGTGACGACCACCGTCGACCGGAGCGGTCCCCCGCTGATCCGTGCCGAGGGCGTCTGGAAGATCTTCGGCCGCAAGGCCGAAAGCGTGCTCGGGACGCCGGATGCAGACCTCCCCCGCGCCGAGCTGCGCGCGAAGACCGGCTGCGTGGCGGCCGTGCGCAACGTCTCGTTCGACGTCTGGCCGAGCGAGGTGTTCGTGGTGATGGGCCTCTCCGGCTCCGGCAAGTCGACGCTCGTGCGCACGTTGATCCGCCTGATCGAGCCGAGTGCCGGGAAGATCGAGATCGCCGGCAAGGACGTGTCCGGAGCGAGCCAGGCCGAGCTCCGCGAGCTGCGCCGCCACACCTCCTCGATGGTCTTCCAGCACTTCGGGCTGCTCGCGCACCGGCGGGTGATCGACAACGTGGCCTTCGGGCTCGAGGTGCAGGGCGTCCCGAAGGCGAAGCGGCTCGCGCGGGCCGCCGAGATCCTCACGCTCGTAGGCCTCGAGGACTCCGCGAACCAGTTCCCCGACCAGCTCTCGGGCGGGATGCAGCAGCGTGTCGGCCTGGCGCGCGCGTTCGCCGTCGACCCGACGGTGATGCTCTACGACGAGCCGTTCAGCGCCCTCGACCCGCTGATCCGCCGTGACATGCAGGACGAGGTGATCCGGCTCCAGCACGAGACCGGCAAGACGATGGTCTTCATCACACACGACCTGCCCGAGGCGCTGCGGCTCGGCGACCGGATCGCGATCATGCGCGACGGCGCGATCGTGCAACTGGGGACCCCGGAGGATCTCGTCGGCTCGCCCGCCGACGACTACGTCGCGAACTTCGTCCGCGACATCCCGCGCAGCCACGTCCTCACGCTGCGCTGGATCATGCGCCCGGCCGCCGACGGCGAGGCCGACGGCGCGACGCTGCCGGTCACGACGACGGTGCGCGACGCGATCCCGGTGATCGCCGCTAGCGAGCGCCCCGTGTGCGCCGTCGAGGACGGCCGCGTGGTCGGGGTCGTCGACCGCGTCGCCGCCCTGAACGCGATCGCCGGCGAGCGCGACTGATGGCGGCCGTTGCCGCTCCCGCGACCTTCAGCGCCCCGCGGCCCTGGTGGCGCGGGCCGATCGGGATCGTGATCGCGATCACCGTCGTGATCGTGCTCTCGTACCGTCTCTGGAAGGGCCAGTACCCGTGGCCGTTGGGGCTCACCTGGAACGCGCTCAACGGTTACCTCGACAACTTCCAGAACTGGCTCAGCAGCGCCCGCAACAGCGCCAACCCGAGCTTCTTCTTCACGATCTTCAACGCCTTCGCGAACTTCCTCGACAACCTCGTCTCGTGGCTGACGAGCTTCTTCTTCAAGCTGACGTGGGTCGGTACCGCCGCCTTCGGGATCGCGGTCGTGCTCCGCTTCGGGAGCCGGAAAGCGGCGCTCGGCGTCGCCGGCGCGTTCGCCTCGTTCGCGCTGATGGGCCTGTGGCTCGAGAGCGTGCAGACCTTCGCGCTGATGTGCGCCGCGGTCTCCCTCTCGCTGCTGATCGGAATGCCGCTGGGCGTCCTCGCCGGGCGCTCCGACCGCTTCCTCCGCGCGGTCACGCCGGTGCTCGACGCGATGCAGATCGTGCCCGCGTTCGCCTATCTGATGCCGGTCGTGATCCTCTTCTCGGTCGGCCCGGGCGCCGCGGTGGTGACGACGATGATCTACGCGATCCCGCCGGCGATCCGGATCACGGCGCTCGGGATCCGCGGCGTTCCCACGAACACGGTCGAGGCGGCGGAGGCGCTCGGCTCGACGACGCGGCAGGTGCTGACGAAGGTGCAGCTGCCGCTCGCCCGGCGGATGCTCTTGCTCTCGGTCAACCAGGTGATCCTGTTCGCCCTCTCGATGGTCGTGATCGCCGGCCTGATCGGCGGCCCTGGCCTCGGCACCGTCGTCACGCAGGGGATCTACTCCAACCCGGCCCTGGCGATCCTCGCCGGCGTGGCGATCGTGATCATGGCGATCGCGCTCGACCGCTCGACCGAGTCGATGGCGGCCCGGACCGATCCCACGCGCCGTCACGTCACAGACGAAATGCGGCGGCGGCTCCACCTCGAGACTCTTGCCGCTGTCGGAGCCGTCTGCCTGGCCACCGGTCTCGGTTACGCACTCGGCGCAGGCGCCACCCTCAACTTTGCCCGCACACAAACGTGGCTTCTCACCCAGATCCAGTCGGCGCTCGACTACATCCAGAATCCGGCCACGGTCGTGTTCGGGATCTCCTCGCCGATCGGGAACGCGATGGTCAAGTACGGGCTCGAGCCGCTCAACAACTACTTCGCCGGCGCGCCCTGGTTCGTGATGGTGCTCGGGCTGACCGCGATCGCGTATGTGGTCAGCGGACGGCGCCCGGCTATCACAACGCTCGTGGCGCTCGTCTCAATCGGAGTGATGGGACAGTGGGACCCCGCCATGGCCACCTTCTCGCAGGTGCTCGTGGCGACCGCGCTCGCCGTGGCCTTCGGGCTGATCCTCGGCGTCTGGGCGGCCGAAAGCCGCACCGTCGAACGGATCCTCCGGCCCATCAACGACGTGTTGCAGACCCTGCCGCAGCTCGTCTACATCATCCCGTTCATCTACCTGATGCCCGTCTCGATCGTGCCCGGGATCATCGCAGCCGTGCTCTACGCGACTCCCGTCGTGATCAGGCTCGTCTCGGCCGGCGTACGTGACGTCGAGCCGAACACGGTGGAGGCGGCGCGCTCGTTCGGCGCCACGCGGCTCCAGGTGCTCGCGAAGGTCAAGATCCCGCTGGCGCGCGACGCGATCATGCTCGGCGTCAACCAGGGGATCATCATGGTGCTCGCCGTGGTCGTGATCGGCGGGCTCGTCGGCTCGGGCGGGCTCGGCTACGAGGTAGCGCAGGGCCTGCAGCGGAACGAGTTCGGACAGGGAGTCGTGGCGTCGCTCGCGATTCTCGCGCTCGGGATCGCGCTCGACAGAGTTACACAGGGAAACCGTCGGAAAACGATCGAAGCATGAACTCTCATCCAAGGCAGGCAAAGGAGGCTCGAATGTCGAAACGTCTCGGAGCTCGTCGGGGCCTGTGGGCCGCGGCCGTGCTCGCAATCGCCGGGGTCACGGCGCTCGCGGTCGTCGGCGTCGCCGGCGCGAAGCGGTCGGCGTCGTGCGGCACGGTCACGCTCAACCAGCAGGCGTGGGCCGGCTCGACGGCCAACACCTACGTGGCGAAGAACGTGCTGCAGAGCATCGGCTGCAAGGTGAACATCACCAACATCGCCGAGATCCCCGTTTATCAGGCCATGGCCGACGGCAAGGTCGACGCGGTGCTCGAGGACTGGCAGCACACCGACCAGTACAAGCAGTACGCGGTCAAGCAGAAGACGGTGGTGCTCGAAGGCCCGAACGGCGTCCTCGGCGTGATCGGCTGGTACATCCCGGACTACCTGATGAAGCAGTACCCGCAGTTCAAGACGTGGAAGGGCCTGAAGGGCAAGGAGTCGATCTTCAAGAGCCCGGAGTCGGGCTCGCAGGGGATGTTCCTCGGCGGTGACCCGTCGTACGTCCAGAAGGACAAGGAGCTGATTCAGGCGCTCGGGCTCAATCTCAAGTTCGTCAGCGTCGGCGCGGAGCCGGCTCAGGTCGCCCGCTGGAGCCAGCTCTACAAGCAGAAGAAGCCGGTGCTCTTCTACTGGTACGACCCGCAGTACCTGAACGCGACGTACAAGCTCGACCAGGTCGCGCTGCCGCCGCGGTTCAAGGGCTGCCAGGACGACGAGAAGGCCGGAGGCGATCCCAAGAAGTACGCCTGCGCCTATCCGTCCTACGTGCTCGAGAAGGTCTTCAGCAAGAAGTTCGCGACGAGCGGCTCACCCGCCGTCTCGGTGCTGAAGCGTTGGAAGTGGACGAATGCCGATCAGAACACCGTCGCCAAGATGATCGCCGGGGATCACATGAACCCCGACAAGGCGGCTCAGACCTGGATCAAGGCCAATCCGGCCAAGGTCAAGGCCTGGCTCGGCAAGTAAAGCGAGCTAGAGAAGAGTGCGGCGGAGCGCCTCGCGCCAGCCGGCGTAGAGGCGCTCCGCTTCTTCTCGCTCCATCTGCGGCTCGTAGCGGGCGCCCGCGGGCGCGGGACGCGGCTCGGGCCAGAGGCCGACGGCGAGACCCGCGAGAAGCGCGGCGCCGAGGGCGGTCTGCTCGGGCTCGGCGGCGACTTCGACCGGGATTCCGAGCACGTCCGCCTGGAACTGCATCAGCCAGGTGTTCTCGGTCATGCCGCCGTCGGCGCGGAGCGATTCGAGGCTCCCGGGCATCGCGTCGAGCACGTCGCGCGTCTGGTAGGCGGCGGCCTCGAGCGCGGCACGGACGAGGTGCTCGCGCGTCGTGCCGCGCGTCAGCCCGGTGATCAGGCCGCGCGCATCGGGCGCCCAGTGCGGCGAGCCGAGCCCGGTGAGCGCCGGGACGAAGTAGACGCCGTCGTTGTCGTCGAGCGAGCCGGCGGTCGCGGCGGTCGTAGCTGCGTCGTCGAGCAGGCCGAGCCCGTCGCGCAGCCACTGCATCGCCGCGCCCGTGACGAAGACCGAGCCCTCGAGCGCGTAGCCCGGCGGATCGCCGGCGCGGCGGGCCGCCGCCGTGCGGACGAGGCCCTCGGCAGGCGGCGAGCAGTCCGTTCCCGTAGGCGCGAGCACGAAGCTTCCCGTGCCGTAGGTCGCCTTCGCGGTCCCGCCTGCTGCGAAGAGCGCCGCCTGCTGGTCGCCGGCGATCCCCGCGATCGGAATCGTGGCTCCGAAGAGCTCCGCCTCGCCGACGACCTCGCTCGAGCGGCGGATCTCCGGCAGCAGCTCGCGCGGGATCCCGAAGAGCTCGAGTAGCTCGTCATCCCAGTCGAGCGTCTCCAGCGAGACGAGCAGCGTCCGGGACGCGTTCGTCTCGTCGGTGACGTGGACCCGGCCGCCCGTCAGCTTCCAGACGAGCCACGAATCGACGGTGCCGAACGCGAGCGGCTCGCCGCTCTCCACATGGCCGAGCAGCCATTCGAGCTTGGTCGCCGAGAAGTACGGATCGGCCATCAGCCCGGTCAACTCGCGCAGGCGCGCGGCGGGGAGCTCGCGGCAGCGCTCGGCCGTGCGGCGGTCCTGCCACACGATCGCGTTTGCGACCGGCCGGCCCGTGCTGCGTTCCCACAGCACCGTCGTCTCGCGCTGGTTCGTGATCCCGATCGCGTCGAGCTCCTGCGGTCGCGTCCAGCCGAGCGCCTGCTCCGCGGCGATGAGGACGCTCGTCCAGATCTCCTCCGGGTCGTGCTCGACCCAGCCCGGCCGCGGAAAGTGCTGCGGAACCTCTGCGTAGCCGCGACCGCGAATCGTCAGCTCCTCGTCGACGACGAGGCAGGTCGTCCCGGTCGTCCCCTGGTCGATGGCCAAGAGCATCAGGAGAGACTAAGCAGTCCGACGCCCGCCACGACGAGCGCTGCGCCGGAGAGCCGCTCTACGCCGACGCGCTCCTTCAGGAACACGCCTGCGAGCACAGCGGCGATCAGCACGCTCGTCTCGCGCACCGCGGCCACGGACGCGGCCGAAGCGCGCTGCAGCGCCGCCAGGACGAGCGCGTAGGCGACGAACGTCGCAAGCCCGGCTAAGCAGGTCGGCCAGGAGATCTCGGCCCGTACCGCACTCTGGCCTTTCCAGCGAAGGACCACCACCGCATAGACGAGCGACGGGATCAGCATCGACAGCTCGAGGTAGGCGAGCGGCGAGGCGTAGCGGATCCCGCCCTTGTCGATCAGCGTGTACGAGGCGATGCAGCACGCGATCAGCAGGCCGAACGCGATCCCGCGGCGATCCGCGCTCCTGAAGCCGGCGACGAGCAGGACGCCGCCGCCGACCAGCACGACGCCGAGCGCCTGGCCCCACGTCGTCGACTTCCCGAACGCGACGACCCCGGCGAGTAGCACGAGCACCGGCGCGCTCCCACGCGCCACGGGATAGACGACCGAGAGCTCGAGCCGCCGGTAGGCCGCCGCGAGGAGCGCGAAGTAGGCGAGCTCGAACAGGCCCGTCGCGACGATGTAGGGCCAGACCCGCGAGTCGACGTGGCCGAACACCGCCGCGACCGGCGCGAAGACCGCGACGGCCACGACGAGCGCGACCGCCATCGCCGCCTCGGGATCGCGCGGGCGGGCGAGCAACAGGTTCCAGCAGGCGTGGACGAACGCGGCGCCGAGGGCGAGCAGAAGGGCCGAGGTCGGCACGCGAGAAGGGTACGCTTCGCCGCCGGATGGCTCCTCGCGCGGCAGTCTTCGACTTCAACGGCACGCTCTCCGACGACGAGCCGATCCTCTACGCGATCTACGCCGAGATGTTCGCGGCGGGCGGCCGGCCGCTGACCCAGCAGCAGTACGTCGACGAGCTGGCGGGGAACTCCGAGGAAGAGATCATCGGGCGCTGGCTCGGCCATGACCGGCCCGACCTTCCCGCCCTCGTCCGCGAGCGCATCGACCGCTACAAGGCCGCGGTGGCGGAGGGCTCGACGGTGTACCCGGAGGTGCGCGCCGCCGTCGCCTATGCCGCGGAGCGGATGCCCGTGGCGATCGTCTCGGGCGCGGCGCGCGAGGAGATCGTCCCCGTCGTCCACACGGCCGGTCTCGCGCCGCTCCTCGTAGGAATCGTCGCCGCCGACGACGTGACCCACGGCAAGCCGGACCCCGAGGGCTACCTCCGCGCGCTCGAGCTCCTCGGCGACGGAATCCGGGCTGACGAGGTGATCGTGTTCGAGGACACCGAGGTCGGAGTCGCCTCGGCGAAGGCGGCCGGCATGCGCTGCGTCGGGATCACGCGCACGCTCGGCGCGGCGCGGCTCGCGCAGGCCGACGAGCTGATCGACCGGATCGACCTGGCGGCCGTCGAGCGCCTCCTCACGTGATCCCGTTCGTGATCGCCCATCGCGGCGCATCGTGGGATCTGCCCGAGAACACGCTGCCTGCGTTCGAGCGCGCGATCGAGGTCGGCGCCGACTTCATCGAGCTCGATGTCCGTGCGCGGCGCGACGGCGAGCTCGTCGTCACCCACGACCCGCCGCGCAACCGCACCGACCTCCCCACGCTCGAACAGGCGGTCGAGCTGACACGCGGGCGAATCGGGCTGATGGTCGAGCTGAAGACACCGTCGCGCTACCGCCGCCACGGCATCGTTCCGCGCACGCTCGCGCTGCTCGACGACGACGCGGTGGTCGTCTGCTTCCAGCGTGCGGCGCTCGACGAGGTTCGCCGGCTGCGGCCGGGCCTGCGCACGATTCAGCACGTCGGCTTTGGCGTCTCGATCCGCGGCGCACGCGGCGCGTGGGCGGCCGGATTCCGAGATTCGCGCACGACGGCGCGCGGGCTGGCCGCGGCGCGCAGGCTCGGGCTCGAGACGACCGTCTACACGGTGAACGAGCCGGCGCGGATGCGAGAGCTTGCCACGCTCGGCGTTACCGGGATCTTCACTGACCGGCCGGAACTGGCGCTGCAGGCTCTTCGGCCAGGCTGAGCAGGCGCGCGCTCTCGGCCGGGAAGCTCGCGGTCACCTGCATCCCGATCGTCAGCGCCGCCGCGCGCGGCGTGGCGAGGTCGGCGGTCATCCCGCGGTCGCCGCTCTCGTCCTCGATCCGCACGCGCGTGGTCGAGCCGAGGAAGATGTGCGAGACGACGGTGCCGGTGAACGATGTCGGGTCCGAGGAGTGGCCGTCGCTCGCCGGGACGAAGTCGACCGTCTCGGGGCGAACGAGCAGGAGCACCCTCTCGCCGCGCGGCAGGCCCTCCGCGGCATGGACGCGCAGCTGCTTGCCGCCGTACTCGACGGTACCCTCGGCGCCGACGGTCGCGGTGAGCCGGTTCATCGTGCCGATGAACTCCGCGACGAAGGGCGTCGCCGGGCTCCCGTACATCTCCGCCGGCGAACCGACCTGCTCGATCTTGCCACCGAACATCACCGCGACGCGGTCGGAGATCGAGAGCGCCTCCTCCTGGTCGTGCGTGACATAGATCGTGGTGATCCCGAGCTCGAGCTGGATGCGGCGGATCTCCTCACGCAGCTGCACGCGCACCTTCGCGTCGAGCGCCGAGAGCGGCTCGTCGAGGAGCAGCACGCTCGGCTCTATCGCGAGCGCGCGCGCCAGTGCGACGCGCTGCTGCATCCCGCCCGAGAGCTGGTGCGCGTAGCGCGAGCCTGCGTGGCCGAGCCCCACGAGCTCGAGCAACTCGGAGACGCGCTTCTGCCGGTCGCCCTTGGCCGTGCCGCGGATCTTCAGCCCGTACTCGACGTTCTGCTCGGCAGTCATGTTCGGAAACAGGCTGTAGGCCTGGAAGACCATGCCCATGTCGCGCTTGTTGGGCGGCATGCGCGTGATGTCCTTGCCGTCGACGACGATCCGTCCCGAATCGGGCTGGTCGAAGCCGGCCACGAGCCGCAGCGCAGTCGTCTTGCCGCAGCCGCTCGGGCCGAGCAGCGAGACGAACTCGCCGGTCTCGAGCGAGAGGTCGATCCCCTGAAGAGCCGGCACGGCGCCGAAGGAGCGCCACAGCTCTTGCAGCTCGACGTGGGGCACTTACCTTCCGATCCCGATCCGCACGGTCCGCTGCCCGCCGCGCCGCCCGATCAGCAGGATCGAGAGCATCGCGGCCCAGGTGATTCCGAAGCTCAGCAGCGTCAAGGCCGCAGCAGGATAAGCGCTGTCCTGGTTCACCTGCTGGATGAACGTCGGAAACGTGTGGAACGCCGAGAGGCTCGCCAGCGTGAACTCGCCCATCACGATCGCGAGCGTGAGGAAGGCGCCGCTGAGCGCGGCGACGCGGATGTTCGGCAGGATCACGCGCGCCATCGTCCGCGGCCACGACGCACCGAGCCCGCGCGAGGCCTCGGTGAGCGTGTGCACGTCGATCGAGCGGAACCCCGCGTCGATCGAGAAGTAGATGTACGGGAACGCGAGGACCACGTAGGCGCCCGTCAGGAACAGGTCCGGCTTGCCCAGAAACCAGAACGGCATGTGCAGCGTGTCCTTGTAGAACTTGAGCAGGCCGACGACGAGGATGATCGGCGGGATCACGAACGGCACGAGCGCCATGAAGCCGACGACGGGACGCAGCCGCGGCAGCTTCAGGTGCACCCAGTAGATCGTCGGCACGAAGAGCAGGAGGCCGACCACGATCGTCTCGAGCGCGAGCCTGAACGAGAGCTTGATCGTCGTCCAGAACTCCTGCGTGTGCAGGATCGTGCCGTACGCCGAGAGGCTGCAGCACTTCCCGGTCTGCGGGTTCTTGAGGCTGAACAGGAGTGTCGCGACGAGCGGCACCAGGAAGTACACCGCGCCCAGTACGAGCCAGACGACCGCCGACGGAGCGATCCGCTGCTTCTTCACTTCGCCCACCGCGAGGCGCGCCGCTGCAACGGGATGTAGAAGATCATCATCGCCGCCAGCACCGCGAACATCCCGAACGCGAGCGCCTGGCCCTCGTGCGGGTTCGAGTAGACGTTGCCGGAGAGATCGTTGCCGATCAGGATCGGCACGAGCGGCAGGCCCGTCCCGCTCGTGAGCGCGTAGGCCGTCGCGTAGGCGGCGAACGCGTTGCCGAAGAGCAGGATCACCGCGCCGAGGATCGAGGGAAACAGCACCGGCACGCCGATGTGGCGCCAGTACTGGAACCGGCTCGCGCCGAGGTTCGAGGAGGCTTCGCTCCACTCCGCCTTGAGCCCGTCGATCGCCGGCGCGATCACCAGGATCATCAGCGGGATCTGGAAGTAGAGGTAGACGAGCTCGACGCCCTTCTGCGACCAGATCGCGAAGCCGTGGTCGTAGATGTTGATCCCGAAGGCGTTGTGGATGAACTGCGTGACGATCCCGATCGTGCCGAGGGTCGCGATGAAGGCGAACGCGAGCGGGATCCCGCCGAAGTTCGCCGCGACGCCCGAGAACGTCCCGAACGCCGAGCGCACCCAGCCGGGCGTCCCCTTGCGAATCGCGGCGTAGGCGATCAGGAGCCCGAACAACCCGCCCAGGAGCGCGGTCACGAGGCTGATCTTGATGCTTCCCCAGAACGCGTCGCGTGTGCTCTGGGTGGAGATGATCGAGGCGACGTTGTGGAACGTGTAGCCGCCGTGGTCGTTCTGGAAGGCGCCGATCATCACCATCGCCGCCGGCAGGATCAGGAACAGCGCGGCGTAGGCGAAGAACGGCACCACGCCGAGCCAGGCGAGCGAGGGACGCCTCCGGCCGGGCGGCGGGCCCGGCCGGAGCGTCTCGCTTCGTGCTACTGCATGTGTCGCCAGCGGGCTAGGCCCCGACCTTCGAGGGCCACTGCGACTGGATCGTCGCCTTGGCCGCCGTGATCTGGCCGAGGCTCGCGAACTTCACCTTCGCGTAGAGCGCGCCCGACGGAAGCGCCGCGATCAGCGGCTTCGGGATCACCTTGCGATTGAACATGTCGGTGAAGCGGGCGGGATGCGCGTAGCCCTTGAGGAACAGGAGCTGACCCTGGTCGGAGTAGATGAACTCCTCCCACAGCCGTGCCGCGTTGGGATGCGGGCCGGTCGCGTTGATCGCCTGGCAGTAGTAGCCGCCGTAGACGCCGTCGGACGGGATCGCGACCTTCCAGTTCGCCGACGGGAACTGCTTGACGTAGGCGAAGTTGTTGTAGTCCCAGTCGATCGAGATCGGCGTCTGGCCCGACGCGACCGTCTGCGGTGTGGTCTGCACCGGGATGAAGTTGCCCGACTTCTTCAATGCCGAGAAGTAGTCGATGCCGGGGGCGATGTTGCTGAGCGAGCCGCCGCTGGCGAGCGCCGCCGCGTAGACACCGGCCACGGCCGAGTTCGACGTGAGCGGGCTGCCGTTCATGGCGACCTTGTTCTTGTACTCGGGCTTCGTCAGGTCGGCGAACGTCTTGGGCGGGTTTTGGATCAGGCTCGCGTTGTAGCCGATCGAGATCGCGCCCCAGTAGTCACCCGTCCAGAAGCCGCGCGTGTCCTTCATCGCCCGGGGGACGGTGCCGAAGTTGCTGTTGAAGTACTTGCCGTAAAGGCCGGCGATGGTGCCTGCGACCGCGAACGACGGACCGACGTCGACGACATCCGGAGCGCGGGGGTCGCCCTTGAGCGAGACGATCGCCTGGTTCTCCTGAGCCGAGCTGCCGTCCGGGTTGTCGCTCGTGATGCCGATGCCGTACTTCTTGGTGAACGTGGAGATGATCTCGCCGTAGTTCGCCCAGTCGGGCGGCAGGGCAATCACGTTCAGATGGCCTTCCTTCTTGGCCGCTGCGACGAGTGCCTTCATGTTCGCCGCAGAGCCCTTCAGCGGCGGTGCCGCAGCACTCGCCCGGCGAGCCGCCGCTGCGAGCGACGGGCTGGCACCGAGCACCGTGAGACCGAACGCCGCGGCCGCGCTGCGCCGCAGCATCGACGAACGGCTGAACTCCGACTCCTCGAGCCTGGCGAAGAACTCTTGCTCGTGCGCTTCGTAATCCTCCATGTCTGACCCTCCGTATCCTGGGGTGGGAAGCCGAGACTAGTCACGCTCTACGACGGTTTCAACGACTGCTGGTTAGTCTCTCAAACGTGAGCACACTTCGTAACCCCTTTGTCACAACTGGCGACTGGCTTCGCTGTGCCCTGCACGCTCACACCACGAATTCGGACGGCGAGCTGGCGCCCGATTTCCTCGTCCGGCACTACGAATGGGCCGGCTTCGACGTGCTCGCGATCACCGATCACTGGGTGCGCACGGTCGAGCGCTCGACGAAGAAGCTGCTCGTGATCCCGGGCACGGAGCTGAATGCGCAGTGCGGCGGGCCCGAGCACGACGCGCACGTCCTCGCGCTCGGCCTCGACACCGATCCAGTGTTTCCGGAGGGCGAGTTCGCGCAGCTCCAGGACGTGGTGAACTGGATCAACGAGGCGAACGGCGTCGCCTATCTCGCGCACACCTACTGGAGCGGCCTTCGCACCGATCAGTTCGAGGAGTGCGAGGGGCTCGTCGGAATCGAGGTCTACAACGCGGGCTGCGACCAGGAGCTCGGCCGCGGCGATTCGAGCCTGCACTGGGACGAGGCGCTCGAGCGGGGGCGCCTGCTCTATGGGCTCGCCTCCGACGACTCGCATCATCCCGGGTACGACAGCGCGCTCGCGTGGACGTGGGTGCGCGCGGAGGAGCGCTCGCAGGAAGCCGTGCTCGCCGCGCTGCGCGAGGGCCAGTTCTACGGCTCGAGCGGTCCGCTGATCCGCGAGCTCGAGCTCGACGACTACGGCGTCACGGTCCGCTGCAGCCCCGCGGCCAGCGTGACGCTCTACGCCGGACGGCGCACTGGGGCGCGGGTGAACGCGGGCCGGCTCGGCTACCCCAACGCGGGGCGGGTGCTGGAGCGGAGTGACGACGGCGCGATCGTCGCGGCGCACCTCGAGCGCCCGTACAAGCCGCCGTACGGCCGGATCGAAATCGCCGACGCGGCGGGCCGCAAGGCCTGGACCAACCCTCTGTGGATCTGAGCCCGAGGGAACAAGCGCTCACGGAGCTCGGCGAGCGGCGCTTCGACCTCCTCGTGATCGGCGGCGGCATCGTCGGCGCCGGAATTGCGTCGACGGCCGCCGCGCACGGCCTCGCCGTGGCGCTCGTCGACCGCGGCGACTTCGGCGGCGCCACGTCGAGCGCGTCCTCGAAGCTGATCCACGGCGGCCTCCGCTACCTGCGTCTCGGCGACGTGAGCCTCGTCCGCGAGGCGCACCAGGAGCGGCGGGCGCTGATGCAGGTGGTCGCGCCGCACCTCGTCCGCCGCATGCCGTTCCTGTTCCCGCTGTACGAGGACGGCCCGTATCGCCCGTTCGTGGTCAAGAGCGGGATCCTCGTGTACTCGGCGCTCGCGCGCGGCCGGCTCAGCTGGAGCGTCGACGCGGAGCACTCGCGACGTCTCGTGCCCGACCTCCGCACCGATCGCCTCCACTCCTGCGCGCTCTACCACGACGCCTGGACCAACGACAGTCGCCTCACGCTCGCCAACGTGCGTGCGGCGGCCGAGGCCGGCGCGACGGTGCTGAACTACGCCGAGGTGGTGGCGCTGCGCGACGGCGAGGGGGCAGAGGTCACCGCCGATGGTGCGCGGATCGAGGTCAGCGCCCGCGTCGTGGTCAACGCGACCGGGCCGTGGGTCGACCACGTCCGCCGGCTCGAGGATCCTGCCGCGCCGCGTTCGATGCGGCTGAGCAAGGGCGTCCACGTGCTGGTCGACCCGGAGCGGCCGTGGTCGGCGGCGCTCACGATCCCCCACGACAAGGTGCGCGTGAGCTTCGCCGTGCCGTGGGAGGGGATGCTGCTGCTCGGCACGACCGACACCGAGCACGACGGCGAGCCGGACGAGGTCGACGTGACCGAGGCGGACATCGCGCAAGTGCTGGACGAAGCGGGCGTCGCGCTCGACGCGGGGCGCCTCGGGCGCGAGCGGGTCCGTGCCGTGTACGCGGGCCTCCGCGTGCTGCCCGGCGGCGAGGGCGAGACCGCGAGCGCGCGCCGCGAGACCGTCTACTCGCGCGGACCGAGCGGGATGCTCAGCGTCGCCGGCGGCAAGCTCACGACCTACCGGCGGATCGCGCTCGATGCCCTCGAGCACGTCAAGACGGACCTCGGCCTGCACCGGCTCGACCGGCGGCCGCAGCCGCTGCCCGGCGCGCTCGGCGAGGCGGTGTTTCCGCAACGCTTCCCCGCCGCGACCGAGGAGCACCTGCGTCATCTCTACGGCTCGCTCGCGACCGAGGTTCTGGCCCCCGCGATCGACGACCCGTCGCTGCTCGAGCCGCTCCGAGCCGGCGGCCTGGACATCGTCGCCCAGGCGCTCTACGCGGTGACGCACGAGTGGGCGCTGTCGGCGGAGGACGTCCTGCGCCGTCGCACCACGGCGTGGCTCCGCGGCGAGGACGCCGAGGCAGAAGAGCGGGTCACAGCGTTACTCGCAAACCGGGCAGGCGCCTCGCCGCGTATGTAGCGGCATGAGACGCATCTACCTCGTGGCGATTGCCGCCCTCGCCGCATCCGTCCTGCTGTCAGCCTCGGCGTTCGCTGCAACACCGAAGCTGATCGGCACCGTGGGCCCCGGGTTCACGATCACGCTCACCCAGGGCGGCAAGAAGGTCACGACGCTCAAAGCCGGCAAGTACACGTTCGTGATCAGTGACAAGTCTGCGATGCACAGCTATGGCCTCGACGGGCCGAACGGCTGGTCGAAGGACTTCACGACCGTCCCGTTCGTCGGCACGAAGTCGTTCACGGTGACGTTGAAGAAGGGGAGCTACAAGTTCTACTGCACCCCGCACGAGAGCTTCATGTTCGGCAAGTTCAAGGTCACCTAGAGAAGCTGTTCGACCAACACGCCGACGCGGGCGACGAATCCCTCTGCGAGCTGCACCTGCTCCGGAGGGAACGTCGCCTGCCCGCGGACGTACAGCTCGACGAGCGCCCAGCACTGACCGCCGACGAGCAGCGGCACCATCAGCAGCGTGTCGAAGCCGAGCGCCTCGAGGAGCTCGGCCTCGTGCGGATCGGACTCGGCGTCGAGCAGCGAGGCCGTCCGTGACTCGCCGCGCTCGACCACGTCGACCGTGAGCGGAAAGTCGGTGATCAGGTAGCCCTGGCCGAGCTGAAGCGACTCGCCTGCGGGCGCGTGCTCTGTGAGGGCGACGAGTACGTCGCCGAGCACGCGCGAGATCGCACACGCGCGCACGTCGAGGAGCTCGACGAGCGCAACGCAGGCGGCGTGCAGCAGATCCGGCACTGTCGTTGCACGCTCGAGCGCCGAAACCGCGCGCGCCTCTCCCTCGGGGACGGCGGAAGCCATTGGGGACCTATCGTCGCTTACCCGAGCCGCCTTTAGGGTTCATGCAGGTGCGGTTCGGGCTCCGGGAAACCGTGTCAGACCGTCGTCGGGTATCGGCTCCCAGGGCGCCGCATCCGCGACGAACTGCCGGTACGACGGCCGCACTCCGGGGTCACCGTCGAAGGCGCCGAAGCGGACGCTGATCACGTCCGGATCGACCGGGCTCCGAGCCCAGAGCGCCGCGCCGCAGGCCGAGCAGAACGCCTTCTCGAAGCCCTCCGGAGGCCGGAAGGCGCGGATCAGCTCCTCGCCGGCGACGATCCGCAGCGAGCCCGGCACGAGCCGTGTAGAAAGGGCCGCCGCCGTTCCGGTGCGCCGCTGGCAGCGCGTGCAGTGGCAGTAGCCGGCCGCCTCGGGCACCTCGGTCACCTCGAAGCGGACGCCGCCGCAGAGGCACCCTCCGGTCAGTGGAAGCTCCGGCACGGACATGATCCTACGCGACGTGTCAGAATCGCCCCGAGGGTCTGCGGCGCGTCGAATCCGATCGTTCAAGAGAAGGAGCCGTCAATGCCGCTACAGCTAGGCAAGCAGGCCTCAGCACCCAAGCCGAAGGATCTTCAGTGGAGCGCACTCGCTGCGGACGTGCAGTTGCCTGCCGCCCCGGTCCGGTTCGGCCACGCCAACCTGTTTCAGGACTGGTGGATGCTCGGAAACGGGCCCGACGACACCGTCGAGCCGGGCTTCCAGGGCGCGGGCGACTGCGTCTGGGCGGGCGCGGCGCACGAGCACCGGATGATCAACAAGCTCGTGCACAAGGTCGACGTCCAGTTCACCGGCAAGGACGTGATCTCCGACTACTCGGCGGCGACCGGCTACGTGGTCGACGACCCGTCGACCGACAACGGCTCGGACGTCCACGCGGCGCTCGACTACCGGCGCAAGACCGGCGTCCGCGACGCGCAGGGCGCGCGTCACAAGATCGGCGCCTACGTCGCGATCGACCCGAAGAACTGGGATCACCTCCGCCAGGCGGCGTTCATCTTCGGCGCCTGCGGGATCGGCTTCAACTTCCCGAAGTCGGCCTGGGCGCAGTTCGACGCCGGTCAGCCCTGGGATGTCGTCGCAAACGACGGCGGCAACGACGGCGGCCACTACGTGCCGATCATGGGCGCGCCCACCGGGGACAAGGTCGGCGTCGTCACGTGGGGCAAGCGGCAGGAGATGACGCGGGCGTTCTACGAGAAGTACAACGATGAGTCGTGGGTCTACATCACGCCGGAGGAGCTGAGCGCCAGCGGTTCGGGCTTCCACGGCTTCGACATGGGGAAGCTGAACAGCTTCCTCTCCGCACTCAAGAAGTAGGAGGTCTTCGATGCCAGTGGCGATGTTGCAGGAGTGGGCTCCGAGCGACGACCGGACGACGACGAACTACGACCTATTCGGCGAGAAACTCGATGTCGTGGCGAATCCGCCGGCCGGGCTGATCGTCCACAGCGCCGGGTTCTCGAGCGACGGCGTGTTCAGGATCTACGAGGTCTGGGAGTCGCGTGAGGCGCAGGAGCAGTTCTACGAGGAGCGGTTGGCTCCGCTGATCGACGAGATGATGGCGGCCGGAACCGGCGCCCCTCCGGTCAGGAACGATCTGTACGACCTCCACGCGGTGGTCCAGGGCCCGTAGCTACCCTCCCGGGATGACCGGGGTCACGGCTCGTCTCGCCGTGGTGGTCGCCATCGCTGCCGCTGCGCTGCCGGCGCTTCTCGCCTCGGCGGCGCCGCTGCGGTCCGGCGCGCTCTACTCCGGTCCGGGCTTCGACACGTGCAGCGCGCCGTCGACGGCGACGATGCAGAGTTGGCTCGCTTCGCCGTACCGCGCGATCGGCGTCTACATCGGCGGCGTGAATCGCGCGTGCCCGGACGGGAACCTCTCCGCCGCGTGGGTCAGCACCGTCGTGGCGAGCGGCTGGAATCTGTTGCCGCTCTACGTAGGGTTCCAGGCGCCGTGCGTGACGCAGGCCGGCCTCGCGCCGATCAACCCGTCGACGGCCGGCGCAGACGGCGCTGCGTCCGCCGACGACGCGATCGCCCGCGCCGCTGTCTTCGGCCTCACCGCGGGTGCCCCGATCTACTTCGACATGGAGGGCTACCCGACGAACCCGACCTGCACGAAGACGGTGCAGACGTTCCTGGCCGGCTGGGTCGGCCGCCTGCACAGCCGCGGCTACCTCGCCGGCGTCTACGGCAGCGCCGCCTCGACGATCCGCGACCTCGTCCCGTCGGCGGCCAATCCCGCGACCAGCCCCGATGCGGTGTGGATCGGCGACTGGAATAGCCAGACGAGCGTCTTCGGCGATCCGTACGTGGCCGACACCTACTGGCCGAATCACCAGCGGATCCACCAGTACAAGGGCGGCCACAAGGAGACCTACGCCGGCGTGACGGTGAACATCGACAGCGACACGGTCGACGCGCCGGTCGCCGGCCCGGGCAACGTGGCGCCGCCGCCACCACCGCCCCCGCCGCCGCCCCAGGCCGGCACCGTGACGACCGCTGATGGGCTGGCGACCGTGAGTTGGACGTCCGCATCGTTCACGGGCACCCCGACCGTGTCCGCGACATCGACCACGCTGCCCGCGGCGACCCAGGGCTTCGCGGCGGGCAGCTACATCGTCCGGCTCACCGTGACGAATGCCGACGGGACCGCCGTGACCCGGTTCGGCGCGCCCCTGACGATCACGTTCAGCGCCCCGGCGGCAGGCACGGTGCCGGCGTTCGCGGCCGGCGGGTCGGCCTGGAAGCCGCTGCGACCCGCCGCGGTGTCGCTCGATGCCACCGGCGTTCTCGCCGTCACGACCTCGACGCCCGGCTCGATCGGCCTCCTCCACGACATCGCGCCGCCGACGAGGCCCGCGGGCCTGACCGGGCGCTTCGTGCGGGGGCAGCTCGTGCTCCACTGGCGCGCGGCCACCGACAACAGCGGCGCGCTCGCCGGCTACGCGGTGACGCTGAACGGACAGCCGCTCGCGACGCTCGCGGCGACGCCGACCACGGCGTCAGTCCGCGCCTTCGTCCCGAACGCAGCATCTGTCTACCGGGTGAGCGCCCACGACGCGGCGGGAAACACGAGCGTCGGCTCGACCGCGGTCGTCGTCCGGCCCACGCCGAGGCCCGCGCTCGTCCCGCAGGCGATTCCGAACTGGGCGTTCCAGCTCGGCGCGTGGCAGCAGGCGGGCCAGCGCGGGAAGCGCCCGACGGCGCCGAAGCCCGTTCCGGCCTGGTACTGGCGCTGGGAGACCTGGCGCCTGCACCCGTTCCGCGTGACCTAGTCCGCGGCGGGCGCGAGCTCCTGCGCGCCGTGCGGCGCCGTCGCGGTCGAGCGGAGGAACACGGCGCCGATCGCGGCCGCGGCGAACGCGAACAGCGAGCCGACGAGGAACGCTGCGTGGTAGCCGCCGTTGAGCGCCGCGAGCGCGCTGTCACCCGAGGCGGCCAGCTTGTCCGTTCGGGACGCGGCGAGGCTCGCAAGGATGGCCAGCCCGAGCGCGCCGCCCATCATGAACGCCGTGTTGACGACGCCCGACGCAAGCCCGGCCTCCTCCGGCGCGACGTCGCTCATCGCAGCCAGGAGCATCGGGTTGAAGGCGATCCCGGCGCCGAAGCCGAGCAGGAGCATGCTCGGCAGCACGTCCGCCGCGAAGCTCCCGTCCACCGGAGCGCGCGCGAACAGCGCGAGCCCACACGCGGCCAGCGTTAGCCCGACCGTGAGCGGCCTCTTGATCCCGTAGCGCATCACGAGCTTGGCCGAGAGGCCGATCGAGAACGCGCCCATGATCAGGTTCGCCGGCAGGAACGCGAGCCCGACCTGCAGCGGCGTGTACCCGAGCACGAGCTGCAGGTAGAGCGCCGAGAGGAAGAACCACGCGAACATCGCCGCGGCCCAGAGCACGCCGACGCCGTTCGCCGTCGCGACGTTGCGAAGCTTGAACAGGCTCAGCGGCACGAGCGGCGAGTCGACGCGCGACTCGACCACGAGGAACGTGACGAGCAGCGCGGCGGCGGCCGCTAGTAGCCCGAGTGTCTGCGCCGAGGTCCAGCCGAGCCGGTTCCCGTTCACGATCGCGTACACCGCGAGCATCAGCGCGAGGGTCACCGTGACCGCGCCGGCCACGTCCAGCCGCTGCTTCGCCGCGCCGCCGCGTGCGGCCGGCAGCAGCCGCGTGCCGAGCGCGAAGACCGCGATCCCGATCGGGATGTTGACGAGGAAGATCCAGTGCCAGTCGAGCACGTCGGTGAGGACGCCGCCGAGCAGCACGCCGATCGAGCCGCCGCCCGCCGCAACGAATCCGAACACGCCCATCGCCTTGGCGCGCTCGCCCGGCTCGGTGAACAGCATCATCATCAGCGAGAGCCCGACCGCGGAGACCACCGCGCCGCCGAGCCCCTGCACCGCCCGCGCCCCGATCAGCTGCGCCTGCGAGGTCGAGAGCCCGCACGCGAGCGAGGCCGCGGTGAACAACGAGATCCCGATCAGGAAGAGGCGCCGGTGCCCGAACAGGTCGCCGAGCCGCCCGCCGAGCAGCAGGAAGCCGCCGAAGGTCAGAAGGTAGGCGTTCACGACCCACGCGAGCGACGTCTCGGAGAAGCCGAGGTCCTTCCGGATCGACGGCAGCGCCACGTTCACGATCGTCGTGTCGAGCACGATCATCAGCGTCCCGAGGCAGAGCACGACGAGCGCGTACCAGCGCGTGCGACTGTCGACGCTCACGATGCGTACCCGTCGCGAAGCTCTTCCCAGCGCGGCCACGACCACTCGATCGGCTTGCCGTCGAGCAGCGCCTCGAGCCGCTCGAGCGAGTGGTGCATCCCGGAGGCGTAGTGGTTCTCGACGGCGCGCGCGAAGCTCGACATGGTCTGGGTCAGCACGAGCTTGCACCCGTCGCCCTGCGGCTCGAGCTCCCAGCGCATCGTGCCGTCGTCCATCGAGGTGAACTCGAACACGCGCGGCGGCTCGACCTGCAGAACCGTGAAGGTCATCACCGTCGATTCGGGATCGTCCATCCGCATCTCGTAGGTGCCGCCCACGGCGAGGTCGAGCTCGATCTCGGCCGCGAAGGGCAGGAACCACTGCGCGAGCTCCTCGGGCCGGGTGATCGCGTCCCACACGCGCTCGACCGGGTGCGCGAAGCTGCGCTCGAACCGCACCCGGCCGCCGCCGCCCTCGATCTCTTCCAGGATGCCGTCCATCGTCACTCCTTCTCCAGGTGTCGTTCGAGGGCGTCGAGCCGCTCGTTCCAGAGCTTTCGGTACGGCTCGAGCCACGCGTCGATCTCGACGAGCGACTCCGGCCGCGCCCGGTACAGGCGCCGTTGCGCGTCCTGCCGCACGGCGACGAGACCCGCGTCGCGCAGCACCCGCAGGTGCTTCGAGACGCCGGGTTGGCTGACGTGCAGGCGCTCGACGAGCTCCCCGACCGAGCGCTCGCCGTCGCGCACGTCGTCGAGGATGCGTCGCCGCGTCGGTTCCGCCAGGACGTCGAATGCCGTCGCCAATGACGTCTAACATACAGCTCCGGTTATATACCTGTCAAGGCATCTACTTGGTGACGACGACCACGTAGCGCCGCGACTCGTATGCCTTCGCGGTCTCGCCCTTCGTCAGGCCGAACGAGACGGTCGTCTTCCCCACTCCGGTCGCCCTGAAGATCAGCACGACGTTGGCGCCGACGTTCGCCTCGGAGACCTGCTGCACTACCTTCGAGTCGAACGGGCGCGCGACGCGCCAGACCTTGCCGCCGGTGCGGCTCGGCAGAGCGAACGAGACGAGCTGGCCCTTCTGGGTCTGGATCGTCGAGGTCGGCCCGGCCGGCAGCGGCCCGACAGGCGTCGAGTCGGCCAGCGCCGAGCCGGTGAGAACGAGCGCGGCGGCGGCGAGGGCGCCGAGGCGATGCATGTGAGTCATGGATTCCTCCTTCGTGGTCAGATCCGCTCGCCGCCACGAATCGGGACGGGGAGGCGGTTCGGCGGCGGACAGAGCGGACAGGCCCAGCGGTCGTCATACGAGCAGCTCGGGTTGTAGGCGAAATTGAAGTCGAGCACGAGGCGGCCGTCCTCCATGCCGAGGTCGGCGCCCTTGACCGAGTCGAGAAGGTAGCGGCCGGCGCCGTAGGTCTCCGTACCGCCCGTGGAGTCGCGGAACGGGACGAAGATGCCGCCGCCGTAACCGTCGAGCCAGTAGAGCTCGAGCGCCAGCTGCTCCCCCGCGAGCGCGAAGTGCGCCCGGCCGAAGCGCGTGAAGCTCACCAGCGAGCCAGCGCTCCCGGCGATCTGGAGCGGCTCCGGCTCGGCCGCCTCGACCTCGGCGAGCACGCGCAGCTCCGGGTCGTAGGGGAAGTACGGCACGCCGGCGAATCCGATCCGCGCCGCCTCGGGCAACGGCGACTGCGGGTGCGACCCGAAGAGGTCGTCGCGCACCGCGCGCCAGTGCAGCCAGGCCGCTTCGGGCTCGTCGGCGGCGCGAATCTCCGCATACAGCGCGAAGATCCGGCGCTTCCAGTCGAGCAGGTCGAGGAGCTCATTCATCACCGTTCGCCTCCGATTCCCGCTTCATCCAGCGCCATACCAGCCAGCAGATGACGACCGCCGCGATCGGCGGCACGATCGCCGAGGCGAGGATGACGAGGTCGACCGCGGAGCTGCCGTTGGACGCGAGCAATCACCGGAGCCTAGACGCGGCGTATAGTCCTGGGCCATGAGCGCGTCCCTGGACGCAGCCGTCGCGTCGAGCGCTTTCGGGCCGGCCGCCTTCGCTCTCGCCGGATCGCTGATCGGCGGCTTCATCGCCGGCACGGTCAGCCTCCTGGTGGCCCGGCAGGCACGCGACGCAGCCGAGCACGCCTGGGTGAGAGACAGCCGGCGGAACGTCTACGACCGGTTCCTGACGAAGGCGCAGCGGTTGCTGATCGCATCGCTCGCCTGCCGTAGCGTTCCGTCGGTGGAAGGGGCGAAGGGCGCCGCGGAAGCCGCCTACGCCGAGTTTTTCGAGGTCAACGGCGTGCTCCAGACCGTCGCCGAGCGGCCGCTGGTCGAAACCGCCCGCATCTACGCGTACCGGCTCCTACGGCTCAAGGAGACCGCGGTCGGGGCCAGTAGCTTCGGCTCCAGCGACGTCTCGCACATGGGCAAGCTCGTCCGCGATGCTCGGCTCGCCACTATCGACGCCATGCGAAACGAACTCGGGCTCACAGGGAGCGTCGACCCGGGCGAGGGCTACAACCCGTATCTCGAGACCCGTTTCGAGGACGAATATGCCAAGACGTATCTCGGCACGACATCGTCGGCGCCAGCCTAGACTCCGCTGACCTTGAGCGCCGCCGCGATCTCGGCACCAGCGAAGAGCCGCAGCATCGGCCCCGTGTTCGGGGCGCTGATGCTCGTGATGCTGCTGGCGTCCCTCGACCAGACGATCGTGTCGACGGCACTGCCCACCATCGTCGGCGACCTCGGCGGGATCTCGAAGCTCTCCTGGGTCGTCACCGCCTACCTGCTCGCCTCGACGATCGCGACGCCTATCGCCGGCAAGCTCGGCGACCAGTTCGGGCGCAAGATCGTGCTCCAGGTCGCGCTCGTGCTGTTCCTCGTCGGCTCGGGCCTCTGCGGCGCCGCGCCGGGGATGACGGCGCTGATCCTGTTCCGCGCGATCCAGGGCCTCGGCGGCGGCGCGCTCATGGTCTCGACCCAGGCGATCATCGGCGACATCGTCCCGCCGCGCGAGCGCGGCCGCTACAGCGGGCTGATGGGCTCCGTGTTCGGCGTCTCGACGGTGATCGGCCCGCTGATCGGCGGCTTCTTCGTCGACCACTTCTCGTGGCGCTGGATCTTCTACATCAACATCCCGCTCGGAGTCGTCGCCTTCGCCGTGATCGCGGTCGTGCTCGAGGTGCCCGGGCTGCGCACCAAGCACCGGATCGACTACCTCGGGATGGCGCTCCTCGCGGGCGGACTCTCCTCCATCGTCCTGTTCACGAGTCTCGGCGGCAACACGTATCCGTGGGCCTCGGTGCGGATCATCGGCCTCGCGGTGCTCGGCGTCGTGCTGCTCGCCGCGTTCGTCTTCGCCGAGAGCAAGGCCGCCGAGCCGGTGCTGCCGCTGCGCCTGTTCCGCAACAGCGTCTTCAGCGTCGCGAGCCTGGTCGGCTTCATCGTCGGCTTCGCCCTCTTCGGCGCGATCACGTATCTGCCGTTGTTCCTCCAGATCGTGAAGGGCGCGAGCCCGACGGCGTCGGGGCTCCAGCTTCTGCCCCTGATGGCCGGGGTGATCGTCTCCTCGATCGGCAGTGGGCTCCTGATCACCCGCACCGGACGCTACAAGGTCTACCCGATCGTCGGCACGGCGCTGATGGTGGTCGGCCTCTACCTGCTCTCGCGGCTCGACGTGAGCACGTCGATCCTCGTCGCCGACGGGTACATGGTCGTGCTCGGCCTCGGTCTCGGCCTGGTGATGCAGGTGCTGATCCTCGCCGTCCAGAACGCCGTCGACTACGAGGATCTCGGCGTCGCGACCTCGGGCGCGACCCTGTTTCGCTCGATGGGCGGCACGATCGGCGTCTCGGTCTTCGGCGCGATCTTCACGGCGAAGCTGACGCGGAAGCTCGCCGACAACTTCCCGCAGGGCATCCCCGGTGGCAGTGCGATCCGCCCGGTCCCCGAGCTGATCGACAAGCTGCCCGCCGAGATCCACGGGCCGTACGTCGCCGCCTACGCCGAGGCGCTCCAGCCCGTGTTCTTCGCGGCCGCCGGAGTCGCCGTGCTGGCGTTCGTCGCCACCTGGTTCCTGCGCGAGCTGCCGCTGCGACAGACCGTCGGCGACCAGAACGTCGACGCGGCTTTCCTCGCCGACCTCTTCGCCTCGCCGCGCGACGAGACGTCACTCGACGAGGTCGCCAACAAGCTCAGCTTGCTCGCGCGCCGGGAAAACCGGCACTGGATCTACGAGGCTCTCGCCGAGCGCGCCGAGGCCGACCTCAGTCCGCAGCAGCTCTGGCTCCTGTTCCGCGTCCGCGACGAGGAGACCGCCGCCCTCCCGGCGCTGGCCGAGCGGGTCGGCGAGGACCGTGAGCGCCTCACGCCGGAGATGCGCGACCTGATCGCCCGCGACCTCGTGCGCCTCGAGGGCGCCGACCAGGGCGAGGACAACATCGTCTTCCACACCACACCAGAGTCGGACGCGATCCTCGCGAGGATCGACGCCGTCCGCAGCGAGGCGATGAGCACCGCGCTCGCGGGCTGGGAGCCCGAGGCGCATGCCGAGCTCCGCACGCTGATCAGCGGCCTCACGAAGGATCTGGCGGCGGCGGCGCCTGCCTGACCCCGGTGCTCTCGTCCGCCGCGGTCGTCGCCTGCTCGAGCAGGCACGCGGCGCCCGAGAGCGCGAGCCAGGCGAGCGGCGCGTCACGCCGCCGCCCGACCCAGAGCGCGAACGGCACCGCCGTCCACGCGCTGAGGCAGTAGAAGCAGTCCATCAACTCACCCGCGGGCCCGTCGCCCAGCCGGGCCCGGAGACGCACGATGGCGTCTCCGGGCCCATCCTCCTCTGCCAACAGGTGCGTGACCCGCCAGGTCGCCAGCGCGGCCAGCGCAAAGCGGGCTCCGAAGCTCACACGATCTTGATCGTCGCGGTCCAGAAGTCGGCGGTGTAGCCGCCCGGCGAGCCGCTCCCGTTCGTGACGCGCTTGGCGACGCCGAGCCGGAAGTCGTAACAGCAGCTCTCCAGCGGCGTGAAGACGAAGTCCTCGGTGCCGCCGCCGAACGCCTTGTGCGCCGTGTCGGGCGGATTGGCGTAGCCAAACGGGAAGATGCCCGGTGGATCGCCGTAGTTGCGCGAACCGGGCACTGTCGTGCCGACCGAGCCGTGGCCGTAGTCCGGCTCCACGCCGTAGTCCTCGATGTGCTCGTTCGCATCGGTGACCGTGACGTTGACCTGCACCCAGCCGCCCGCGTGGATCTCGTAGGCGGGACAGCTGCCCGTACCGGTCGGGAACACCTCCACCGCGCCCGGGTTGAAGACGCGGAGGCTGTTGATCTTCGCCGTCGACAGCGCGGCCGAGTCGTCGACCAGGAGTGTCAGGTGGTCGTCCGGGTTCGAGGCGAGCGTGACGTGGGCGAACGCGCTGTCGTAGCCCGTGATCGAGAGCGTCACGGCCCCGCTGATCCCGCCGCCGATCAGGCTCGATGCCTCGGCGTCCACCACGCGGCCTTCGAAGCCCCAGACGACGACGTCGCCAGGGTTGTGAGCCGGCAGCGGCGGCCACGGAGCCGGCGCGCTGTCGCGCTGGTCCGTCGTCGCATAGAGCCCGGTCAGCCCGCCGTGGTCGAACGGCCCCATCTTGACCGAGTCGAACGTCACCGCGTTGGTCGTCGTGCGATGCCAGATCACGACGGTGTTGTAGAGATCCGGCTTGATCAGCGCAGGCAGGCCCGAGGCCACCCCGCCGCGGGCCGGATCGCCCGACCAGGGCTCGGCGTTCAGCTGGTAGTAGCCGACACTCGAGCCGATCGCCCCGAAGATGTCGAGCCCCGCCCAGAACGCGAGGTCACGCGACGGGAAGGCGCCGCCGTCGGCGTAGCCGTCGTGGATGTCGCTGACGAGCGTGTCGCCGACGCGGGTCCAGAGGAAGCCGTCCTTCGGCTTGCGCGGCGGCGGACAGGTCGTGATCGCATTCTCGTTGGCCACGAGCACGACGGACTGGTCGTTGGGGAAGCACCAGCGCGTGTCGGTCGCCGGGTTCTCGTTGACGACGACGTTGCCACCCTGTGTGGCGCGGAAGACGATGTTCGGGTCGTTACAGCACCACCACCACCACGGGAAGAGCCTGCGGACCGACGGGTTCGCGAGCTTCTTGCGGATGAGCGCAGTCCGCTCGTCGTCGATCTCGAACCGCTCGATCGAGCGGCGCGCCGTCTGGAACGCCTCGCCGCGGGCGAGCACGCTCGTGTCGGGACGCGAGACCGCGAGCCCGACGTTCTCGACGGGGCCGGGCCCGACGGGGATGCGAGGAATCTGCTCCTCGATCCGCTCGATGATGTGGAGGATGTCCCACTCCCACCACCACGGCCAGCACCACCACCACCGCGGCCAGCAGGGCCAGCAGCAGAAGAGGCACTCGCACCAGTTGAAGCACGCCGTGAAGCGGCCGTCCGCGTCCGCGAGCACCGTGCGGCGCGGCGTCTTGGAGAGCAGGTAGTCGACGGAGTAGACGGTCACCTCGGCGAACGGCACCGGGCAGCCGTCCTGGCCGATCACCTGACCGTTGACGCAATAGCGGAAGCACCAGCGCCACCACGCCTCGACGATCTCCTTGCTGATCGACTTGTCGATCGCAACGCGCACCTCGTCACCGCGCTTCGCGACGGAGCTCGCGTCGACCGGCACGCGCACGAGCTCGGGCGCGGCCGAGAGGTTCGAGCCGAGCCCGCTCGGGCCGACGACGAGCTCGAGGTCGTTGCTCTGCGCCAGCTCGCGGTCGACTGCGATCTTGACCTCGCCCGTGGACGAGGGCGGCACCTCCGCGAGTACCTGATCGCCGCTCGCGAGGTAGACGGCGATGCGGTCCTGATGCTCGCCGAGCGCCGCCTTCGGGATCTTCCCGATCAGCAGGATGGGATCGGAAGCCATGTCATCTCCTTAGGTGGGAACGATCGAGAAGAGCCCGGTGCGCAGCAGGATCTGAGCGTCGGCCGGGTGCACTGTCTGGACAGGCTGGGACGGCGAGAACGCGTAGCCGGCACCGGTCGCGGCGCCGCGGTAGGTCGAGCCCTCGCCGCGGATCAGGCGAAGGCGTACAGGCGGCCCGACGCGGCTCCCGGCGGGCGCAGCGCCGGACTTGAACGCGGCGCGCCGCTGACCACAGCATCCCATCGCAGGAACGAGTAACAGGCCCTCGTCACCGCACCATCACCCGAGCGTCAACGCGCGATCGGCTCTATGGTTGTCCCGATGGAGCAGTGGCCGAGCGGCATCGATGCGATCACCTTGTTCGTCGAGGACCTGCCGGCTGCGAAGCAGTTCTACGCGGACGTCTTCGGCCTCCCGCTGCTCTTCGAGGACGCCAACTCGGCCGTGTTCAATTTCGGGAACACGATCATCAACCTGCTAGTGACGACTGCGGCCCACAGCCTGATCGAGCCCGCGCCGGTGGCCAGTCGCGAGGCCGGCTCGCGCTTCCAGTTCACGATTCCCGTGGAGGACGTCGACGCGATGTGCGCGGAGTTGACCGCCCGCGGCGTGACGCTGCTGAACGGCCCGATGGATCGCCCATGGGGAATCCGAACCGCCAGCTTCATGGATCCCGGCGGCCACATCTGGGAGATCGCCGCGAGCCTCTGACGGCTGCCGTTCAGTCTGCGAGGTCGGCCTGGCCGACGACGCGTGCGACTCGCACGCGGACCATGATCTCGCCGGGAGCGCCGTTTCGCTCTCCGAACTCCGGGGCGCGCTCCTTGCCCATGTATCGCTCGGCAATCCGGGTCGCGTACTCCTGAAGTTCCGCCGGATCCTCGGACAGTTCGGCGACCCCGTCGACCCGCACGAATGCAAACGGCGGCCGATCGTCTTCGACGCAGAGAGAGACTCGTGGGTCACGTTCGAGCGCGCGCCCCTTCACGGTGGTCTTGCCGGTCGTGAACACGATCGTCCCGTCGTTCTCGACGAGGAACCAGACCGGCGTCACCAGTGGTGAGCCATCCTTGCGCACGACGGCCAGCTTCGCGGTACGCGTGCCTTCCGTGAGGAACGCCCTGATCTGGTCACCGTCGAGCGTACGCATCAACAGCAAGGTACCGGCACCGCGAGGGGCTTGGTTGTCTAGGCTCGGGGCCGTTCGCGTCTGCAGCAATGACTCAAGGAGGCAGCATGAGGCTTCTTCTCACTTCCGCCGGCATCAAGAACACGAGCATCCACGACGCGCTCGTCGACCTACTGGGAAAGCCGATTGCCGAGTCCAACGCCCTCTGCATCCCTACCGCGGGGTACGGTCACCCGCAGGGCAGTCCTGGTGGGGCATGGCGTTTCATCACCGGCCAGGCCTCCACACCCATGTGCGAGCTGGGTTGGAAGTCGCTGGGAGTGCTGGAGCTCACCGCGCTGCCCAGCGTCGGTGAAGAGCGCTGGGTCCCCTGGGTCCGGGAGGCAGACGTCCTGCTGGTGAACGGCGGAGACGCCCTGTATCTCGCGCACTGGATGCGAGAGTCCGGGCTGGCGGACCTCTTGCCGTCGCTGCCCGAGACGGTCTGGGTGGGGCTGAGCGCCGGGAGCATGGTGATGACCCCCCGAATCGGCGAGGACTTCGTCGGGTGGAAGCCGCCCGCCGGTGGCGACGAAACGCTGGGAATCGTCGACTTTTCGATCTTCCCCCACGTGGATCACGAGGACCTGCCGGACAATTCCATGGCCGGCGCAGAGCGATGGGCGGCCGGGATCGCAGGTCCGGCCTACGCGATCGACGATCAGACCGCCATCAGAGTGAACGATGGCACCGTCGATGTCGTCTCCGAGGGGCACTGGAAACTGTTCACGCCCTAGGATCGCGAGTTGGCTCGCCCATTCCCCGCGTCGAACATTCGGCTGAGCGGGAGGCAGGTGAGGCCGAAGACCACGGTGTAGCCGACGATGCCGATCGTGCGCAATGCGAGCATGTTGGCGAAAGGCCCCACCAGACCGATCAGGCAAAGCGATCCGGCGAGAATGAAACCCCGCCGTACGAGCAGTGCATCTCCCCTATGCGCAAACGCGGGTACGGCGAACAGGAGAGCCAGCCCGAAAAACACGTCCCACGCGACGATGTCGATTGCATAGAAGGTCGATGGCCACTGCCAGCCGAAGATCCTGGCATAGCCCGGGAAGGTCGCAGAGTCGATGTGCCGCGCCACCGTGAGCAGGACGAAGTGAACGACGGTGGTGCACGCCGCGGCGGCCAGCATCCAGCCGAGCGCCACTTGAGTGAAGGGCTTCGCGTGTTTCGGGGCGCACTGATGGATGGCAAGCATCAGGCAGACCATGATCGGAGCCATCACCAGGATCAGGATCTCACCGACGGCGAGGTAAGGATCGGGCAACGGGTCGCTGAAGTTGCCGATGGACACGAATCCCGCGGCGAACACGGCGATGTAAACGACTTCGATGAGGAAGAGCGTGCGGGCCGACCAAGCACCAAGCATGCGCACGTGCCTGATCGCCGGATCCTCCTCGCCGTCGGCGACAGTCCAGAAGCCACGCCTCCTGGCCACTTGCGCGGGGCCATCCCTGGCTTCCCTGCCGTCTCGCTTCAGATCGGTCGTGCCGGTGACCATCGGGTACCTCTTCGCAGGTCGGACCTGACCACACGAGGATTGCCGCCGCAACGCCGGAACGCATCGGTAGTGGCCCACAGTTCCTTCGATTGCATCAGGACACCGACCGCGCGAGCGTCCTCTCGCCTGGTCGAACCCCTACCGCTCGAGGGCGATGTCTCGAGTGAGCGCCGACTCGAGATCGACGAGCCCCCGCGTCATCCCGCCGGACGCCGAATCGTTTCGCCACGCGGCGAGGACGTCGATGACCGCGAGCTTCTCGGAGCTCGTGAAGGTCACGCTCGTGCTCGCGTTCGCCGACACGGCGATCGTCTCGCTGGCCGGCTGAGCCGCCCGGTCGCGCCGTAGCCGCTCGCGCAGCTCGACCGCCTCGTCGCGGCTCAGCTCGATCATGCCGCCGCTCGTCCTCACCTTCAGTACGCGCATAGTGACCCCCAGACCAAAGGCCCCTGTACAGGGGCCTTTGTGAGTAGCGGGGGCAGGATTTGAACCTGCGACCTCCGGGTTATGAGCCCGGCGAGCTACCTGACTGCTCCACCCCGCGGCGCAGGCTGAGGATAGCACCTTGTTATGGTTCGACCGTGCTTCTCGTCTGGATTTCACTGGCTGTTTCGGTCATCGCCCTGGTGGTCACGGGCGTGCGCACCGGGCGTCTGGGCTGGGCCTCGTTCAAGGATTCGCGCCGTCTCAGCAGGACGCTCGGGACCCGGCTTGCGACGCTCTCCGAGGCGACGGCGAAGCTCGAGCGCTCGGCCGCGGCGATCGAGTCGCGAAGCGCCCGGCTCAAGGAGTCGCTGGCCCGTTTCGCGGCGACTCGCCGGCAGCTTGCGGTGCTCGCGGGCGCGGTCGACGAGATCGAGGCGACGCTCGGCCGGCTGACGTTCTTCTTCCCGCGGAAGTAGCGCGAATGCTGAGGCGAGCACTGGCACTCGCAGTCCTCGCCGCCGTTCTGTACCGGCTCTTCGCCCGAAGGCCCGTTCTCACCTGGGGCGCCACGGCTGCGGAGGCTGCGGCCCGGCTCCCCGGCGACGAGTTGCTCGAGCGCGCCGACGGCGTCTCGACCCGCGCAATCACGATCGCAGCGCCGCCCGCCGCCGTCTGGCCGTGGCTCGCGCAGATGGGACCGTCGCCGCGCGGCGGGGCCTACACCTACGACTGGGTCGAGAACCTGCTCAAGCTCGACATGCACAGCGTCGACCACGTTCTGCCCGAGTTCCAGGATCCGCAGGTCGGCGACACGATCGGCTTCGGCCCCAACACGATGCGGCTCGAGCGCGTCGAGCCGGAGCGCGTGATCGCCTGGCGCTCCGAGGACGGCAACTGGGTCTGGACGTTCGTGCTCGAGGAGCGTGCCGGCGAAACCAGGCTGATCAGCCGCAACCGCTTCCGCCTCCCCACGCTCGCGGCGCGGATCGGGATGGCGCCGATGGAGCCCGCCTCGCTGCTGATGGAGCGGAAGATGCTGCTCGGGATCAAGCAGCGCGCAGAGTCGCTAGTCGCCGACGTCCTCTGAGTCGACCAGCGGCTCGTCCTCGACAAGCCGGCGCTGGATCACGACGCGGGAGAGGATGCCGACGAGGCGGCCCTCCTCCACGACGGGCACGCGCTCGAGGTCGTGCTCCTCCATCAGCACGAGCGCCTCCTCGACGCCCAGCTCGCCGTCGAGCGCGAGGTACGGCGCCTCGGCGATCTCGCCGAGCAGCGTCGTCGCCGGCGCGAGGCCCGTGGCGACCACCTCGCGCACGAGCGTCTTGCGGGTCACGACGCCGACGAGCTGCTCGTCGCTGGTCACGAAGATCGCCCGCACCTCGGGCCGCGCGAGCATCTCGCCGGCGTCCTGCGCACTCGCGGTGACCTCCAGCGACGCCGGCTCGGTGACCATCGCCTCGCGGACGAGGGTCACGGGTAGATCCCCCGCGCTTCGAGGGCGCCGCCGACTTCCTGGATCCCGGCGACGAGCGCGGCACTCCGAAGCGTCAGGCCCCGCTCCTCGGACAGCGCCCAGACCCGGTCGAACGCGTCGCCGAGCTTCTCCGCGAGCCGAGCCCGGATCTCGTCGCGATCCCAGAAGAAACGGCCGATGTCCTGCACCCACTCGAAGTACGAGACGGTGACGCCGCCCGCGTTCGTGAGCACGTCGGGGAGGACGGGGATCCCGCGCTCGGCGAGGATCGCGTCGGCCCGGACGGAGGTCGGCCCGTTCGCACCCTCGGCGATCAGCTTCGCCTGGATCCGCGGCGCGTTCGACGCGTCCACCTGATCCTCGCGCGCGGCGAGCACGAGCACGTCGCACGGGAGCTCGAGCAGCTGCTCGTTCGTGATCCGGTCGGCCTCGGTGTAGTCGGCGAGTGAGCCGTGGGCAGCGACGAACGCGTGCAGCGCCTCGATGTCCAGGCCGTCCTCGCGGTGGAGGCCGCCCGAGACGTCGGAGACGGCGATCACCGTCGCGCCGAGGCGCCGGAGCTCGGTGGCGGCGTTCCCGCCCACGTTGCCGAAGCCCTGCACGACACAGCGCTGCGCGGCGAGGTCGAGCCCGAGCTTCTCGCAGGCGCGCGCGATCACCATCACGACGCCGACGCCCGTCGCCTCGTGCCGGAACACCGAGCCGCCGACGGAGACGGGCTTCCCGGTCACGATCTCCGGCACGACGTGGCCCATCTGGACGGAGTAGGTGTCCATCATCCAGGCCATCGTCTGCTCGTTCGTGGCCATGTCCGGAGCGGCAATGTCGGTGTGCGGGCCGATCACGCTCACGAGCTCCAGCGTGAAGCGCCGCGTCAGCCGTTCGAGCTCGCCCTGCGACAGCGAGGTCGGGTCGCAGCGGACACCGCCCTTCGCGCCGCCATAGGGGAGCCGCAGCAGCGCGCACTTCCAGGTCATCCACATGGCGAGCGCGGCGCACTCGCCCAGGGTCACGCCGGGGTCGTAGCGGATGCCACCCTTCGTCGGCCCGAGGACGCTCGAGTGCTGCACGCGGTACGCGGCGAACATGCCGAAGCCATCCCCGTCGAGACGCACGGGCACGCTCACCATCAGCGCGCGCTCGGGGAAGCGCAGCCGCTCGGCGGTCGGCGCGGAGACGTTGGCGGAGGGAAGTGCCTGCTCGAACTGCGCGAGAGCGGTGCGGAAGAGCGGCGTGTCCCACTCGAGCTCCGAGTGCTCGGCGGGGAGATCGGTGACGCTGGTCATTGCGCCCACGGCCCGTGTCCGAGAATGCGGTCGACCGTGATCCGGAGCCGGTGGCCCGGCGGCGGATCGGGCATCGGCGGGAACTTCGTCCCGGGGCCGACATAGACCTGGGAGAGCTCCTGCAGCAGTTCGGGCGCGCCGCCCTCCTCGATCACGGCGTGGCCGTGGATCACGAGGTAGTCGCGCATCCCGATCGCGTTCGAGCCCGTGCCCTCGAGCGAGAGCGCGACGCGCGGGTCGCGCGCGATGTTGCGGAGCTTCTGCTGCTGCGACAGGTGTGCCGAGACGATCTCGTCGCCCTCGAGCCCGACCCAGATGATCGCGACCTGAGGGCTCCCGTCCGGATTGATCGTGACGAGATGGGCGAGCGCGCCCGACTCGAGGAGCTCGCGGGCGCTATCCGGGAGCACGCTCACGAGCCCTCGAGCTCCCGCCGCCAGCCCGACAGCACCGCGTGCACTCCGGCCGCGCCGACGACCGGCTCGGCGGGCATCCGGAGGCGCACCGGGTGGAGGATGAACGCGCGCGTCTGGGTCCCGCCCATCCCGCCGTGGAACGAGATCAGCTCTTCGAAGGCGCAGCCCTCCTCGAGCTCGGGGTCGTAGAAGCTGTTGACCATGATGTCGGCAACATGCCTGAAACCGTCGGTGCGGCGCAGATGGTGCGGCGCGTTCGACGAGAACGCGGCGAGCGGATCCACGCCCTCGACCCGCCCCTCGTCTAGGTAGTGCGTGCCGCCCGCACCGAGCGCGACCGCGCCGTGCTCGGCGGAACGCACGAGCAGGAAGCCGACGTGCGGGTGCGCGCGCAGCTCCGGAATCAGACGCGGGTGGCGCGATTCGATCTCCTCGAGCGTGAGCCGGCGGTTCTCCTCCATCAGGTAGATCAGGCCGAGGTTGCCGGAGCCGAGCACGATCACATCCTGGCCGCTGACGTCGTTCTTCGGCTTCTTCTTGTCCTTCTTGCCGGTCGCCTCGCCGAGCGCCTTGCTCGCCATCGTGTCGTTCTCGTCGCCGCCGGCCATCGGCGCCACGCTGACCGACTCGACCGAGCGGCTGACGAGCTCGTCGAGCCCGTAGTCGTTGCGCTGCTTGAACGTGGCGCCCTGCGTCTGGCCGTGATCCGAGAGGACGACCAGCTCGTAAGGGCGCGGCGCATAGCGGCGCGCGCGGTCGATCCGGCCGAACTGCTGGTCGAGCTTGCGCAGCGCCTCGAGCGTGTCGGCGCGTTCGAGCCCGGAGTGGTGCGCGACCTCGTCGTAGCTCGAGAACGTCGCGTAGACGGCCGGCCGCCCGCGCATCATGTCGGTGAGCACGCCGTAGACGATCAGGTCGCGAACGGCCACGCACATCGCCGCGCGCAGGAACGGATAGATGCCGCCGCGATGGCCGCGCGGCTGGACGTCGCGCCGCTTGCCCCGCGAGGACGCGGACAGCTCGAGCACGACCTCCCAGAAGAACAGCACGAGCACCCGCGTGACGTTGAAGCCGTTCGAGTAGAACGCGCGGTAGCCGGGGTTGCCCCGCTTCTCCTCGTTCATCCGGCTGACCGTGAGGATCACCTCGTCGGCCTCGCCCGAGAGCAGGTTGCCGCGGCTCGCGCCGCCGTCGGTCAGGAGGCCGACGCCTGTCGAGTGGCGCCGCTCGATCTCCTCGCAGTCGCCCGGCGCCGAGCACGTCATCATCGTCGCCGTCTCCTTCTCGACCCAGCGAAACGCGGGGATGTCGTCGTTCGAGCCGAGCAGGATCCCGGCCTGGCTCGCTCCGGTTTGCGACGAGAAGTCGGTCTCCCACTCGTCGAGCCGGTGCGTGCCCGCCGCGAGCCACTTCGCCATCTCGGGCACGTTGCCGTCGCGGAGCGCGCGTCGCAGCACGGGCAGCGCGAGGCCGTCGATCTCGAGGTAGATGATTCCCGGGACGTCGGTGCGGATCTGCTTGCCCTGACGCTTCGCGATCCGCTGCACGATGCGGAACGTGAACGTGTCGTCGTCGTTGGTGCCGAGGATCACCTGCAGCACGACCGTCACCGCGGCGGCGATCAGCGACGTGAGAAGCGCCCAGCCGAACGAGTCGACGGTGAGCCACTGCGGCACGATGTGCGATGTGGCGAGGAGCAGTGCCGCGTCGAGGAGCAGCACGAGCAGGAATCCGAGCACAACCATGAACGGCAACCGCAGCGACGCGACGACCGGCGGCAGCAACGCGTTGAGGACGGCGATGATCGCCGAGGCGACGAGCGCGCCGAGGAAGTCCGAGATGTGGACGCCTGGGACGAGGCCGGCCGCGACCAGGAGCGCGGCAGCCGATACGAGCCACTGGAGCACGACGTGCGCCGGCTTGAGCTTCGGGCGCTCGGGGCTCCACACGGGCGCCACGCCGTAGGTCTCCGCGCTCACGCGCCGATCTTACTGGCCAGTAGCGCGCCGACGAGGAACGCGACGGCGCTCAGGTAGACGAACAGCAAGAATGCGAGCACGGCGCCTGCCGAGCCGTAGAGGCGGGTGAAATCGGCAGGTCCGGAGAGGTACCAGGTGAGCCCGTACTGGATCGCCTGGCACGCAATCGCCGCCGCCGCCGCGCCGCAGAGCGCCGCCCGCCACGGCGGCCCGGCCTTCGGCAGGAACCGGTACAGGAGGAAGAACACGGTGGCGGTGACGACGAGCGGGACGATCACTCCGAGCACGAAGCCGACTCCGCCGGGCTGCCAGTCGAGCCAGCGCTCGACTCGCCGGCTGGCGTGCGTGGCGAGCTGCTCGAGGAACGAGAGCCCGAGCGAGACGATCATCGCCGCGAGCACACCGAGCACGAGGAGCGCATCGACGAGCTTCCCCCGCGCGAAGCTGAAGGTGACGCCGTGGTCGAAGATCACCGCCATCGCCTTGCGCACCGAGCTCATCACGCCGGTTGCGCCCCAGAGCGCAACCACGAGCGCGATCAGCCCGACGAGCGACCACGGGGACGGGACATTGCCGACGATCCGGTCGAGGCTCGACATCCCGCCCGTGGAGAGGTCGAGCTGCTTCCCGACCGCGTTGACGAACTTCTGGCGCTGGGCCTCGTCACGCAGGAAGAGCCCTGCGACCGTGATCCCGAACGTCGCGAGCGGGACGAGCGAGAACAGCGCGCGGTACGAGATCGCGGCGGCGAACTGCGATGCGTTGGTGCGGCCGTAGTCGTCGGCGACCGCGCGCCCGAAGCCTAGGAGGCGCCGTGGCAGCGTTTCCACTTCTTGCCGCTCCCGCAGGTGCAGAGGTCGTTCCGCCGGCGCGCCGCGTCCTCGGTGGCGTAGAGCCCGACGAGCTCCGAGGGCGCGTGGCCGCGCGCCAGCAGCTCGCCCATGATTTGCATCGGTCGCTCGACGTGATGGAAGAACCGCTTGTAGCCGGCACAGAGGTAGTTCAGCCCCGGCTCGCCGTCGGGCGTCGCGATGAAGCGATCCTTGGGACAGCCGCCGTGACACGCGAAGCGCACGTCGCAATCCAGGCAGTACTGCGGCAGCGTGTCCCGCTTCGCCAGGCCGAAGGCGACCTGCTGCGGCGAGGCGACGAGCTCGAGCATGTGCTGCTCCTTGATGTTGCCGAGCAGATGGCGCGGCTCGACGAAGTGGTCGCACGAGTAGAGGTCACCGGTGTGCTCGATCGCAAGCGCGCTGCCGCACGTCTCGCTGTGGATGCAGAGGCTCGGCGGCTCGCCCACCCAGTTCGCAAGCGTGACGTCGAACATCTGCACGAACACCTCACCGATGTCGTGCCGCACCCACTCCTCGAACACGTCGACGAGGAAGTCGCCCCACTGCTCGCCTCGGACCGAGCGCGACGTGACGACATCGCCCTCCTGCTCGTACAGCGGCCGATCGCGCCACGACGACCACGGCTCGGTGCCGAGCTCCGGGTCGGCGACGCGCTCGATGATCGGGATGAACTGGATGAACCTCGCGCCGAGCTCGTCGCGGAAGTAGCGGTAGACCTCGGCGCCGCGATCGGCGTTTTTGTCGTGCACCGTGCAGAGGATGTTGAACTCGACCTCGTGCTCGACGAGCTTGCGCCGGCCCGCCTCGACCTGGGCGAAGCTGCCCTTGCCGCCCTTGTCCACGCGATAGGCGTCGTGGATCTCCGGCGGGCCGTCGACCGAGAGCCCGACGAGGAAGTCGTGCTCCTTGAAGAACGCGCAGAGCTCGTCGTCGAGCTTCGTGCCGTTGGTCTGGATCGTGTAGGCGACGGTCTGGCCGGGGGCGCGGTAGCGCTCGACGAGCTCGACGGAGCGGCGGAAGAACTCGACGCCCATCAGCGTCGGCTCGCCGCCCTGCCAGGCCACGGCCACTTCGGGCTGATTCGCCTGCGCCTCGAGCAGCTGCCGGACATACGTCTCGAGCAGGTCGTCGGCCATGCGGAAGCGGCTGCCCGGGTACAGCATCTCCTTCGAGAGGAAGAAGCAGTACGAGCAGTCGAGGTTGCAGACCGCGCCGGTCGGCTTCGCGAGCAGATGGAATGCACGCGGCGCGGGCGCGCTCGAAATCGCCATGGGAAGACGCTACCGTTTCTCCGCAGTGGCGAAGCCCGGCGACATCCTCGAAGCGCCCAAGCTCGGGATGCGGATCGAGCTGATCCGGACCGCCGCGGAGACCGACGGCGCGCTGCTCGAGTACGACGTGATCGGGAATCCGCGCGGGTTTCCGACGCAGAGCCACGTCCATCCGAACCAGACCGAGCGCCACGAGGTGATCGCCGGCGCGCTGCGCGTGACGATGAGCGGGCAGTCCCGCGTGCTCGGCCCGGGCGAGTCGATCCTGATTCCGGCGGGCGTCGCGCACCGCCACTACGCCGACGGCGAGGCCGAGGGCCATGTGCGGATCGAGCTGCGGCCCGCGCTGAAGACGGCGGAGCTGCTCGAGCGGCTCGCGGAGCTCGACGCGGCGGGCCAGATCACCGGGCGCGGCTACCTCAAGCCGGTCGCCGCGGCGCGACTCGTGACCGACTTCCCGGATGAGGGTCGCGCAGCGCAGCCGCCGGCGGGCGTCCAGCGCGCCCTCGCGCGGGCGGTCGTCGCGGTCGCCGACCAGAGCCGCGGCGAGTACGTCTTCGTGGACGAATGGGACGTGGGCGCGCCGGCTGAGGCGGTCTTCGATGCGCTGGCCGACGCACGCACGTATCCCGAGTGGTGGACGCCGGTCTACGAGCGAGTCGAGGCCAACGGCCCGCCCGCGGTCGGGCACGTCTCCAAGCAGCATTTCAAGGGCCGGCTCCCGTACCACCTGGACACGACCTCCAAGGTCGTCCGGCTCGAGCCGCCGCACATCGTCGCCGGCGACGTCGAGGGCGACCTGCGCGGCAGCGGCATCTGGACCGTGACCCCGAACGGCGACGGCACGACCCACGTCCGCTTCGACTGGACGGTCTACGCCGACAAGCCGGTGCTCAAAGTCCTCACCCCAGCGCTGCGCCCGCTCTTTCGCTGGAACCACAACTGGGCGATCGAACGCGCGAAGGAAGGTCTCGAGCCGTACGCGCGTAAGGTGTCGGCGTGACCAGGGTCCTCGTCGTCGGCGAATCGTGGGTGAGCGCCACGACTGACTACAAGGGCTGGGACTCGCTTTCGAGCGTGACGTACAACTCGGGCCTCGGCTTCCTGCGCACGGCGCTCGAGGGGAGCGGGATCGAGCTCGAGCACATGCCGGCGCACGAGGCGGGCCGGGCTTTCCCGTTCGACGTCGAAGGGCTCTCGCGGTGGGACGTCGTGATCCTGTCCGACATCGGGTCGAACACGCTGCTGCTGCATCCCGACACGGCGGTGCTCGGCAAGCGGACGCCGAATCGCCTCGCGACGATCCGCGCCTGGGTCGAGGGCGGCGGCGGGCTCGCGATGGCCGGCGGCTACCTCAGCTTCCAGGGCCTCGACGGCAAGGCGCGCTTCCGCGGCACCGACGTCGAGGCGGTGCTGCCGTCGGAGATCGACCCGTGGGACGACCGCGTCGAGCGGCCCGAGGGCGTCGTTCCCGAGGCCGTGGCCGAGCATCCGATCCTGGCCGGCGTCGAGGGCGAGTGGCCCTTCCTGCTCGGCTACAACCGCTTCCGCCTCAAGCCCGACGCAACGCTCCTGGTGCGCGCGGGCGACGACCCGATCCTCGCAGTGCGCGACGCGGGCGCGGGGCGCACGCTCGCCTGGGCCTCCGACATCGGGCCGCACTGGTGCCCCGAGGAGTTCGCAGCCTGGGACGGGTACCGGCGCCTGTGGACGCAGGCCGTCGCCTGGCTCGCCGGCGCGTGATCGTCCTCGATCCGTACCCACGGACACTCGAGCAGATCTTCACCCCGGACGACCGCGCGCGGCTGGAGGCGCTCGGCCCGGTCGCGTGGTACGAGGGGCCGCTGCGCGACGACATCGAATCGCTGCTACCCGAGGCCGTCGCGATCGTCGGCCAGACCGACCTGCCGAAGTCGCGGCTCGACCTCGCACCGAACCTCCGCGCGATCGTCAACGTCGAGGGCAACTTCCTGCCGAACGTGGACTACGAGGAGTGCTTCCGCCGCGGGATCCAGGTGCTCGTGATCTCGCCGGTGTTCGGCGCGCCGGTCGCCGAGTTCGCGCTCGGCCTCGCGCTCGCGGCGGCCCGCGGGATCCCGCGCGGCGACGGCGAGATCCGCGCGGGTGTCGAGTCGCTCTACGACGAGGGCGCCAACTCGGGCTCGTTCCTGCTCTCGGGCAAGACGCTCGGGCTCGTCGGCTGCGGGAATCTCGGCCGCTCGCTGCTGCCGCTGCTGCGTCCGTTCCGCGGCGAGATCCTGGTTCACGACCCGTGGCTCCAGAACGCCGTCGTCCACGAGCTCGGCGCGACACCCGTGGGGCTCGACGAGGTATTCGCGCGCAGCCGCGTGGTGTTCGTCCTCTCCGCCGTGACGCTCGAGAACCAGGGCCGGATCGGCGCGGCGGAGTTCGCGTCGATGAGGCCTGGCTCGGTGGTGGTGCTCGTCTCGCGCGCCGCGGTCGTCGACTTCGATGCGCTGCTCGACGCCGCCGAGTCGGGCCACATCACCGCCGCGATCGACGTCTTCCCGGAGGAGCCGATCCCCGCCGACGCACGAGCGCGGCGGACACCGAACACGATCCTCTCCGCCCACCGCGCCGGCAACATCCCCGAGATCTGGCCGCTGGTCGGCGGGATGGTCGTCGACGACCTCGACTGGATCCTCCGCGGCCTGCCGCCCCAGCGCCTCACCCGCGCACAGCCCGAGACGGTCGCGCGCTTCCGCTCGAAGCCCGTCGGCTAAGAGGCGTACCGCACGCCGAGCCCGCAGTCGACCGCGATCGTGGCACCGGTGATCGCCGAGGCCTGCTCCGAAAGCAGGAACGCGACCACGTTGCCGATCTCGCGCGGGCTCGCGATCCGCCGCATCGGGATCTTCTGAAGCACCGACTCGAGCGCCGCGTCGGGATCCGGCTGCAGGTCGAGCCACTCGCGCACGAGGCGCGTCTCGGTGTAGCCGGGCGCGACCGCATTGACACGGACTCCGCGCGCCGCGTAGTCGAGCGCGAGCGAGCGCGTGAGCCCCTCGAGCCCGGCCTTCGCGGCCGCGTACGGGAAGAACCCCTCAATGGTGAGCTGCGCCTGGATCGAGCTGATGTTGACGATCGAGCCCTGCCGTTCGATCAGCCCGGGCAACGTTGCCTTCGCGAGCATCCACGCCGATTTGAGGTCGACCGCGAACACCGTGTCCCAGTCGTCCTCACTCATCTCGACTGCGTCGAAGTAGGCGTTGATCCCCGCGTTGTTGACGAGCCCGTCGAGCCCGCCGAGCGCCTGCTCGGCCTCCGCCACCGCGCGCTCGACCGCCTCGAGCGAGCGCACGTCGCACGTGAAGAAGCGCGCCGCGTCGCCGAGTCGAGCCGCGGTCTCGGCGCCGCTCGGATCGAGGTCGAGCAGCGCCACCGAGCCGCCCTCCTCGACCACCGCCTCGGCGATCCCGGCACCGATCCCGCGCGCCGCGCCCGTGATCAAAACCGACTTGCCCGCGAGCACACTCACAAAAGCACCTTGTGCTCATGAGCATTTGCTGTTCTGGTCACGAGGAGACGCTGTTCCCCAGGCCATGAACCTCGCATTGCTAGGCCAAAACGGACTTTGTGCTCATAAGCATTTGGCTTCTTGGTCATGCGAAGACCAGCGCCTTGCCGAGGTCGAGCCAGTACGGGGTGAAGTACGCCGGCGTGCACGAGAGCGGGAGCACCTCGTCGCGCACCTGCACACCCAGCACGTCGCGCATGAACGCGCGCCGCGACACGATCCGGGCCCACAGGTCGGGATGGCGCAACTCGAGCTGGGCTCGCAGCGCCACGTCGCCGATCGCCACGGTGTCCTCGCAGTTCGCCGTCCAGCCCAGGCGGATCCCGGTCGGGATGATGTCGCTCTGGAAGATCATCCCGCTCGCGATCGGATCGCTCGAGCCGGTGCGGATCGGCGAGTCGAGCCACTCGTCGTAGTGGACGAGATGGCCGGGATTCAGGGAGGACGCAAACGTCTCGCCCTCGAGCAGCGCCGTCACCTCCGCGAAGACCTCGCCGCCGGGCTTGCCGAGCTCGAGCGCCTCGTACCACGTCGCCATCGCGCGCCAGTAGGGCACCGCGAGCTGCTCGAAATAGCCTTCGCTCTCCGGGCCTAGATCGGCGTCGGAGGCCGCGAGAACCCCGCCGCGCGCACAGTTCCCGCCCCACAGGCCGATCCCCACGATCGCTGCATCGCCGACCTCGAGCCGCCGCGACGACGGGCTGCTGAGACCGATGGCGACGTTCGGGCCCGACGCGAGCACAGGGTGATAGCTGAGCGGGTTGCCGTCCCACGGCACGCCGTGGAAGGTCTCGTTCTCGCTGACTCCCGGCTGCGCCGCGCCGAGGATCTCCATCACCCAGGCCGAGCAGCGTGACGCGCCCCACTCGAACACTGCGATCTGGTCGGCGGAGTTGAACGTGCGAAGGCCGTCGCGCGGCGAGGTCAGCACCGCGGTCACATCCGTGACGAGCTCCGGCGACCCCGTGATCTCGCGCAGCGTGTCGACGAAGAACGCCGGCGCGAAGATCGACGGCACGGAGAGATTCGACTCGCCCGGGATCAGCGCCTTCCAGCCGACGACGCCGATCCGGTCGCCCACTCCGATCCCGGCCTGGCGCAGCCCCTCCTCCACCGTCGTCCCGGTGCGATCGATCCCCATAAGGCTCAGCGACGGGACGAGAATCGTGTCGACCGGGATCGGCACGATCGGCGTGTACCCGATGTCCTCGCGCCCGAGCAGCATCGTGCGGCGGCCGCGGCCAAGCACGAGGATCACCTCCTCGAAACGCGGGTCGAGGTTGGTGAGGAAGATCAGATTCGCCGCGTGCTCGCGATCGCCGTAGACGACGACCTGGTCGACGTCGACCGCGGCGAGCAGCGCCGCGATCCGGGCCTCGAACTCGTCGGCGGAGATTGTCGGCAGCTTCTCGGGAACAGCGAGCGGCGGCATCTCCACATCGGCCAGCTTGATCGGTCGCGTCACGGTCTCTCCTTCGAATCGGCGGGCGGATCTTGACACCCATCGAGCCGCCGCGTACGGTCGGCCGTCAGGTCAACTGGTGACCATACAACCTTGATGACCAGCTCTCGCCCCCTCAAGTTGAGCGATCAGGTGACCCGGGTTCTCGCCGGGAGGATCGTCAACGGCGACCTCGGCATCCCGCCCACCGAACAGGACATCTGCGAGGAGTTCGACATCTCGAAGACGACGGCGCGCGAGGTGATCAGCGGCCTCGCGGCGCGCGGCCTCGTCGCGGTACGCCACGGGCGCCGCATGGAGGTCCGCCCCGTCTCCGACTGGAACCACCTCGATCCGCTGCTGCTCGAGCTGAACCACGATGCCGAGGCCGTGCGGCGGACGCTAGGCGACCTGCACGACCTGCGGATGCTGCTCGAGCCCGAGATCGCCGCCCGCGCCGCCCAGCAGGCGACGCCCGAGCAGTTCGAGCGGATGCGGGTGACGCTCGAGCGCATGGCGGCGCTCGAGCACGACCCCGACGCGTACCTCGAGGTCGACGTCGACTTCCACAGCGAGATCGCGTCGGCGACCGGCAACGTGGTGCTCGCGTTCGTGCTCGACTCGGTGCGCGAGCTCCTGCGCGTCAGCCGGCGAGTCACGAACCTGCTCGGCACGATGCCCGAGACCACGGAAGGGCATCGCCGGATCTACAAGGCACTCGTCGCCCGCGAGCCCGAAACGGCCCGGCAGGCGATGCGTGCGCATCTCCTCACGGTGACCGAGGTCTGGGCACCAGGGAGTTCCGAGGCGGCGATCGAGGCTGTCATCCACCGACGACCGACCGTCCCGCTGCGGAGCGAGGCGGCACTCGACTCAAGGGAGGCAGGGGATCTATGAGTTCTGACGCAGCAACCCCACCCATCGCGCCCGGCGGCGGCACGCAAGTCGCCGAGACCGAGCTCAAGGCCGGCGCGATCGGCTTCTGGGGCAACATGGTTCAGGCGGTGACGCACATCGCCCCGGGCCTGAACGTCCTGCTCGGCTTGACGTTCATCGTCAGCTTCGTGTTCGTGACGGCGCCGCTCGCGTACCTCGCCGGCGGCCTGATCTGCCTCGGCGTCGCCATCGTGCTGACGCAGCTCGCAAAGCAGTTCACCGGCGCGGGCGGCTACTTCCTCTACGTCAGCCGGACGCTCGGTCCGCGCCTCGGCTGGCTCACGACCTGGCTGTACTTCCTGTACGACCCGGTCGCGATCGGAGTGGTCTGCGCCTTCACCGGCTCGCTGGTGCACGACACGTTGAAGTCGCAGTACGGCTGGAACATCCCGTGGTGGCTGATCTTCGCCATCCTCGTGATCGCCGTAACGGTCTTCACCGTGTTCGGCGTCGCGCTCTCGATCAAGGTGATGCTCGCGCTGGCGGTGTTCGAGGTCGGCGTGTTCATCGCGCTGATGTTCTCGGGGATGGTCTCGCCGGGCAAGGGCGGCTTCAACTTCTCCTCGTTCAATCCGAACAACATCCCGAGCACCCATGCGATGTACTTAGGGATCGTCTTCACGATCCTCGCGCTCTCGGGCTTCGAATCGGTCGCCCCGCTCGGTGAGGAGACCGAGAACCCGAAGCGCAACCTGCCGCTCGCGATCATCGGCTCCACGATCGTGGTCGCCGTCTTCTACATGTTCGTCAACTGGGGGATCCTGCTCGGCGAGGGCACGGACAACGTGAAGAACTTCACGAGCGCCGACCAGATCTTCGCGCTCGCCCGCCACCTGTGGGGCGGAGCCTGGATCCTCATCCTGATCGCCGTGATCAACTCGGCGCTCGCGGTGTGCATCGCGATCCAGAACGCGACGACGCGCGTGCTCTTCGACATGGGCCGCGTTGGAGCGCTGCCGAAATTCCTTGCGCAGGTGCATCCCAAGTACAAGACGCCGTGGAACGCGATCTGGTTCCTCACCGCCGTCACGCTCCTGATCGGCCTCGGGCTCGGCTCGTGGCTCGGCCCGGTGAAGACGTTCGGGATGATCGGGATCATGCAGACGCTCGGTCTGATCATCGTGTACTGCATGGGCAACATCGGCGCGATGCGGTTCTACCTCGGCGAGAAGCGGGATGAGTTCAACTGGTTCCTGCACCTCGTGGTACCGGTGCTGACCACGGTCGCCCTGGTCGCCGTGTTCTACGAGAACGTTCGCACGCTGCATCCGTTCAATCCGAAGAACGCGTTCGACTACAGCCCGCTGATCGTGATCATCTGGACAATCGTCGGGCTCGCGATCGTGCTGATCGCCAGCCGCACCGGCAAGGAGGACTGGCTCAAGAAGGCCGGCGAGTCCACCCAGCTGCGCGCCGAGACGCCCGGAGAGCTCGCGCATCGGCCGGCTCTGTAGCCAGAGGATCACTGCGCCGCCGGGAACCACGTGGTTCCCGGCGGCGCCGGCCCGATGATGAGCGACACACAACGGAGAGACCTCGACGGGCTCGGCATCGCCGTCACCGGTGCGGCCGGAGACCTGGGCGGCGCGATGGCGCGTGAGCTCGCCGCGCGCGGCGCCGCCGTGACTGTGCTCGACCGGTCCCCGGAGCCCCCGGGCGCCGACTCGTACGTGCAGGTCGACGTCACCGACCGCGCCGCCGTCGACGCTGCGCTGGCGGCGATCGAACCGCTCGACGTCATGATCGGCAACGCAGGGATCGTCGAGGTCGCGCCGTTTCTCGACGTCACCCAGGCGCAGTGGCAGGCGCACCTCGACGTCAACCTGACCGGCTGCTTCAACGTCGGCCAGGCGGCGGCGCGGCTGATGGCTGAGCGTGGCACCCGCGGCCAGGTGATCTTCACCGGCTCGTGGGTCGGCGAGATCCCGTGGCCCGAGATCTCGGCGTACTCCGTCTCGAAGGCCGGCGTGAGGATGCTCGCCCGCTCGATGGCCCGCGAGCTTGCCCCGCAGGGGATCCGCGTCAACGTCGTCGCGCCCGGGATCGTGATGGCGGGCATGGCGGGCAGGCAGTTCGAGACCGACCCGGTCTACGCGCGCCGCGCCTCGACCGTGATCCCGCTCGGCGAGCTCGGCACCGCCGAGCAGATCGCCAAGGCCGTCGGCTTCCTCTGCTCGCCCGACGCCGAGTACATGACCGGCTCCGTCCTGCTCGTGGACGGCGGCGCCTCCCTCTTCCAGTTTTCCGAATGAAGATCACGCGGATCGAGACCCTGCGCATCGAGGAGTTCCCGAGCCTCGTGCACGTGCTCGTCCACACCGACGAGGGCCTTGTCGGCCTCGGCGAGACGTTCTTCTTCGCCGACGCGGTCGAGGCGCACATCCACACGATGGCCGGCTACCTGCTCGGCCAGGATCCGGCGCTGATCGAGCGCCACGCGCGAACCCTGCACGGCTACGTCGGCACGGCCGGGAGCGGCGCCGAGATGCGTGCGGCCTCGGCGATCGACATCGCTTTGTGGGATCTGGCGGGCCAGGCCGCGGGCCAGCCGCTCCACCAGCTGCTCGGCGGCGCCTCGCGCGACTCGATCCGCACCTACAACACCTGCGCGGGCTACCGCTACGTGCGCGGCGAGAGCGGCCAGGCCGTGATGAACTGGGGCCTCGGCCGCAACGAAGGGCCGTACGAGGATCTCGACGCGTTCCTCACCCGCGCCGACGAGCTCGCCCGCGACCTGCTCTTCATGGGCATCAACGGGATGAAGATCTGGCCGTTCGACCCGTATGCGGAGGCGAGCCAGGGGCACGACATCTCCGCCGCCGACCTCGACCTCGCGCTCGAGCCGTTCCGCAAGATCCGCGCCGCGGTCGGCCCGGCGATCGACATCATGTGCGAGCTGCACGGGCTCTGGGACGTGCCTGCCGCGTGCCGGATCGCCGACGCGCTGAACGAGTTCGACCTCGCCTGGATCGAGGATCCCGTGCGCGTCACGAGTCCCGACGCGCTCGCCGAGGTGCAGCGTGCCTCGAAGGCGCCACTCGCTGTCGGCGAGACGCTGACGGGCCTCCCGGCGTTCCGCGACCTGATCGTCCGCGGCGGCGCGCAGATCGTCGTCTTCGACATCGGCTGGGTCGGCGGCATCACCGAGTCGCGCAAGGTGGCAGCGCTCGCCGAGGCCTTCGAGCTCCCGGTCGCGCCGCACGACTGCTCGGGGCCGGTCGTGTACACGGCGGCGACGCACCTCTCGATACACCTGCCGAACGCGATGATCCAGGAGAGCGTCCGCGCCTTCTGGAGCGGCTGGTACGGCGAGCTCGTGACGGGGCTGCCGGTGATCGAGAACGGCATGGTGTCCCCACCGATCGGGCCAGGGCTGGGCACGGCGCTGCGCCCGGAGATCTTCGAACGCGACGACGCACATCTCCGGTCGACCGCGTAATCCACGACGACGCAAGGGAGGAACCAGGTGCGCGAGTTCGAGCCAGGGACGAAGGTCAGGGTGACCCAGGAGAACTGGGGCGTGTTCCAGAACCTGCCCGCGACAGCGAAGCGCTTCACCGAGCAGACCGGGATCGAGGTCGAGGTGACGCTCGGCGTGTTCCCGGAGATGTGGGATCTGATGGAGCGCAGCTTCTCGGGCGAGGATCCGCCCTTCGACCTCATCAGCGTCGACGACGTGATGGTGATCGAGGCGGCGCGCGCCGGGCATGCCGTGGCGATCGACGATCTGGTCGCCGCCGACGGGTACTCCCTCGACGATTTCACCCCGCAGGCACTCGACGCCATGAGCGACGACGGCCGGCTCCTGGGCCTGCCCTACATGGACGTCTCGAGCGTCCTGATCTACCGCGCCGACCTCTTCGACAAGTACGGCATCGCCGTGCCGGACACGCTCGACGAGCTCACGATCGCGGCGATGGATGTCCAGGAGGCCGTTCGCGCCGACGGAACCGCCGACTTCTACGGGATCACGGTCCGTGGCGCGCCGCACTGTGGGCTCAACTTCTGGACCGTCGGCTCGAACTGGGGGCCCTCCTTCGGCGCACGGTGGTACGACGACGACGGGCGCCCCACGGTAGACACGCCGGAGCTCCGCGCGGCCGTCGAGCACTACGTCGACATGCTCCGGCGTGCCGGCCCGCCCGAGTCGCCGACCATGGACTTCATGGACTGCATGACCACCTACTCGGCGGGCCGCGCGGCGATGACGGTCGAGCCTGCCAACGAGGCGTCGATCGTCTACGACGCAGGCGGCGCCGTCGCCGACGGCACGATGACGGCGCTGATCCCGGCCGGCCCGCTCGGTACACGCCATCCGGGGCTCTACTCCCCGCCCTACTCGATCCCCACGCTCTCCGGGGCGAAGGAGGCGGCCTGGGAGCTCGCCAAGTTCCTCTGCGCGCCCGAGCAGGTGCTGGAGGACGCGCAGAAGAGCGGTTTCGTCGAGGTCTCGCGCAACTCGGTGCTCGACGACCCGGACTTCACCAGCCGCTTCCGTCCCGACCTCGTCGAGACGACCGTGGCGACCCGGGCCTTCGCGCGGCGGGAGCGTCCGACGAGCATGGACTACGGCCATATCTGCGGAGCCGAGATCGTCCGCGCCCTCGTCGGCGAGCTGACGGTCAAGGAGGCGCTGGAGAACGCTCAGCGGGGAGTGGAAGCGCTCGGCTGAGTTCGTACTCAGCCGGGACAGCCTGATCCCGTACCTCGTCGAGCGCGGGATCCTGCCGCACGGCGCACGCGCCACCGTCGCGGAGCTGCCGGGGGGCGTCTCCGCGACGGTGCTGGCCGTGCGCGGGCCGACGCTTGCTCTCGTTGTGAAACAGGCGCTGCTGCGGCTCAAGGTCGAGGACGAGTGGACCGTGAAGCAGGACCGCACGGACACCGAGACGAGAGCGTTGCGACTCTGCGCCCGGCTGACACCGGGACGGGTGCCGGAGGTGATCGACGACGACCCGTCGGCCCACGTCGTCGTGATGGAGCTCCTGCCCGACGACGCGCTCAACTGGCAGAGCGAGGTCGAGGTCGGGCGAGTGCATGCCGACGTCGGCCCGTGGGCCGGTGAGACGCTCGGTCTCTGGCATGCCCGTACGGCAGGCGATCCGGCAGTGGCTGCGGCCTTCGACGACTTCGAGTCGTTCGAGGAGCTGCGGCTGAGGCCGTTCTACGAGACGCTGGTCGAGCGCCTGCCGGAGGCCGCGGACGACGTGACGCCGCGCCTAAAGGAGTTACGAGAACGTCGTCTCTGCCTCGTCAACGGCGACTTCGCGATGAAGAACACGCTCGTCGGCCCCGACCGGAGCTGGGCGCTCGACTTCGAGGTCGCGCATTACGGAAACCCGATCTTCGACCTGGGCTTCTTTCTCTCCTTCGTCGTGCTCTCGGCCATCCAGTGGCCGGCGCTCGGGACGGAGCTGCAGGCTCTCGCAGAGGGGTTCCTCCGCGGCTATGTAGATGCGGCCGCCGATCGGTTCGCAGGCGATCATGCCGACGTGACGGCACACACCGGCTGCCTCGTGCTCGCCCGCACCGACGGCAAGTCACCGGCCCAGTTCCTCGACGCGCACGCCCGCCTACAAGCCCGCGCCGCCGGGCTCGCGCTGGTCCGCACCCCCGAGCGTGGCCTGTGGCAGTGGACCTGATCGCACGGGTCGTCGCGTGGGAGGCGCTCGACTCCCGCGGCACGCCGACCGTCGCCTGCGCGATCCGAACGGAGAGCGGCGCGGAGGGACAGGCAATCGTCCCGTCGGGCGCCTCGACCGGCACCCACGAGGCCCACGAGCGCCGCGACGGCGGAGATCGCTACGCCGGCAAGGGCGTCCGTGATGCAGTCGCCTCGTTCCGGGCCGAGGTCGAGCCTGCCCTCGTCGGTCATGACGTGCTCGACCAGGCCGGAATCGATGCCGCCCTGCGCGCGCTCGACGGCAGCCCGAACCTCTCCCGGCTCGGCGCCAACACCGTTCTCGCGGCCTCGGTGGCCTGCGCGATCGCCGCCGCGCGGAGCGTCGGCCTGCCGCTGTGGCGCGCGCTCTCGCCCGACCTGCAGCCGCTTTTGCCGCTGCCGATGGTGAACGTGATCTCGGGCGGCGCCCACGCGGGCGGGCTGGTCGACGTGCAGGACTTCCTCGTCGTCCCGGTCGGAGCGACAACGTTCGCCGAGGCGATCGAGTGGGCCTCGCGCGTACGCGCCGCGTCGGCGGCCGTACTCGAGGCGCGCGGACACGATGTTGCGCTGGTCGCCGACGAAGGCGGCCTCGCGGCTCGCCTCCCGTCGAACCGTGCAGCGCTCGACGTGCTGCTCGAGGGGATCGAGCGCAGCGGGCTCGAGCCTGGTGCCGAGGTCGCGATCGCCGTGGACGTCGCCGCCACGCAGCTCCTCGTCGACGGCTCCTACGTGCTCGCAAGCGAGAACCGAAGGCTCCGCGCGGACGAGCTCGTCGACGAGATCGCCGGCTGGCTCGGCGACTATCCGATCGTGTCGCTCGAGGACGTTGCCGGCGAGGACGACCTCGACGCATGGCGGCTTGCGACGGCCCGGCTCGCCGGGATTCAGCTGCTCGGCGACGACCTCTTCGTCACCTCGCCGACCAGGCTCGCCGCCGGCATCCGCGAGGGCATCGCGAACGCGGTGCTCGTCAAACCGAACCAGATCGGCACGCTCACCGAGGCACAGCGGGTCGTGGTCATGGCGCGGGACGCCGGCTACGCCACCGTCCTCTCGGCCCGGTCCGGCGAGACCGAGGGCAGCTGGCTCGCCGATCTCGCGGTCGGCTGGTGCACGGGTCAGCTCAAGGTCGGCTCGACGACGCGCTCCGAGCGCACCGCGAAATGGAACCGGCTGCTGCGCATCGAGTCCGAGTATCCGAACGCGACGTTCGCAGGTCGGAGCGCACTCGCGCGACGCGTGGCGTCGCCCGGCCCGCCGAACTAGTACGCGGGCTCGAACATCACCTTGTGCTCATGAGCATTTGGTCTCGGCTTTGAAGATTCGAGGCTCGCCTCGAGGGATCGAGCTCCGTCGCGAGCAAGAAGGTACGTTGTGCTCATGAGCATTTGAGTTCGGGTCAGAGCTCGAGCTCGATCTGCTTGAGGTGGTCGATCGCCTGCTTCGTGTCGGCGTCGAACGACTCCGGGCCGGCGCCTGCGGGGATGCCCATCGGGTCGCCCGAGGGCGCCATCACCTCGAAGCTGAGGTAGCCGCGGTAGTCGATGTCGACGAGCGCACGGAGGATCGGCCTGAAGTCGGTGTGGCCGCGGCCTGCGACGGCGCGGTTCGAGTCGGCCAGGTGGACGTGCGCGAGCAGGCCCTTGGCCGCTCGGAGCGCGTCGGGGATCGACGCCTCCTCGATGTTCATGTGGAACGTGTCCCCCATCACGCCGCCGTTCTTCAGGCCGACGTCGTGCCAGAGCTCGACGGCCTGGTCGAGCCGGTTCAGGAAGTAGGTCTCGTAGCGGTTCCACGGCTCGAGCGCGACATCGACGCCCACCGTCGCCGCGTACTCGCCGCCCTCGCGGATGCTTTCGATCGCCCACTTGCGCTCGTCCACCGGCGGCGCGAGGCGCGCGGTCTTCATCACCGCCGAGGGGCCGATCACGACCACGCCGGCGCCCGTCTCGGCGGCGAGGTCGGCGACCGAGCGCACGTAGTCCACAGCTTTCCGCCGCACCCCCGCATCCGGATTGCAGAGGTCCCGCTCGGCCGTGTACATCGACGAGATCGAGCTGACCGCGATCCCCGCGTCCGCCGCGAGCTGCCTGACCCGCGCCGCGTCGTACTGCGCCGGCTCGCCGACGAGCTCGATCGCGTCGTAGCCGAATCTCGCCACGCGCTCGATCGAGAGCCCGATCTCCTCGCCGTAGTACGAGAACGAGTTGTACGCGTACCGGAACCGCCCCATCAGTGGTTGTCCCGGGGGATCCCCTTGGTCTCCGCGATGCGCTGATACTTGACCGCCGGCTTCAGCACCATCCCGTTCGAGAGCTCGTCGACCATGCCCCGCTGGATCTCCTGCCACGGCGTCTGGCTCTCCGGATACTTGTAGCCGCCGCCCGCCTCGAACGCGGCACGCCGCTCGGCCAGCTCCTCGTCGGAGATCAGGATGTTCGCGGTGCGCTCGCCGAGGTCGACCCGGATCCGGTCGCCGGTCTGGAGCAACGCGAGCCCGCCGCCGGTCGCCGCTTCGGGCGAGGCGTTGAGGATCGACGGGCTGCCCGATGTCCCGGACTGGCGCCCGTCGCCGATGCACGGCAGCTGGTGGACGCCCTGTTCGAGGAGATAGTCCGGCGCGCGCATGTTCACGACCTCCGCGGCGCCCGGATAGCCGATCGGGCCGACGCCGCGGATCACGAGCACGGTGTTCTCGTTGATCGCGAGCGCCGGGTCGTCGATCCGTGCGTGGTAGTCCTCCGGCCCGTCGAAGACCACGGCGCGGCCCTCGAACGCGTTGGGATCCTCCGGGTTCTCGAGGTAGCGCTCGCGGAACTCGTCCTGGATCACCGACGTCTTCATGATCGCGCTGTCGAAGAGGTTGCCCTTGAGGTTGAGGAATCCGGCGTGCGGGCGGAGCGGCTCGTCGTGGGCCTTGATCACGTCGCGGTCGTTCGAGAAGCGCCCCTCGTTGTTGTCGTAGAGCGACTTGCCGTTGACGGTGATCGCCGAGCGGTCGATCTTGCCCATCGCGATCAGCTCGGCGACGACGGCCGGGACGCCGCCCGCGCGGTAGTACTCCTCGCCGAGGTACTCGCCCGCGGGCTGCAGGTTCACGAGCAGCGGCACCTCGTAGCCGACGCGCTCCCAGTCGTCGTTGTCGAGCTCGACGCCGACGTGGCGGGCGATCGCATTCAGTTGGATCGGTGCGTTCGTCGAGCCGCCGATCGCGGAGCAGACGGCGATCGCGTTCTCGAACGCGGCCTTCGTGAGGATGGCCGAGGGCTTCAGGTCCTCGCGGACCATGTCCACGATGCGCTTGCCCGTCCAGTACGCCATCTCCTGGCGGTCGCGGTGCGGCGCGGGAATCGCGGCGCAGCCGGGCAGGCTCATCCCGAGCGCCTCGGCGAGCGAGTTCATCGTCGACGCGGTGCCCATCGTGTTGCAGTGGCCGGCCGAGGGCGCGGACGAGGCGATCAGCTCGGTGAAGCCGCGCGCGTCGATCTCGCCGCGGGCCATCATCTCGCGCGCCGTCCAGACGATCGTGCCGGAGCCCGTGCGCTCGCCGTTGTGCCAGCCGTTCAGCATCGGCCCGCCCGACAAGACGATGGCCGGAATGTCCACAGTCGCCGCGGCCATGATCTGCGCGGGCGTCGTCTTGTCGCAGCCGGTGGTGAGCACGACGCCGTCGATCGGGTAGCCGTAGAGGATCTCGACCAGCGAGAGGTATTGCAGGTTGCGGTCGAGCATCGCGGTCGGGCGCTTGCAGGTCTCCTGGATCGGGTGGATCGGAAACTCGAACGGGATGCCGCCGGCCTCGCGAATCCCGTCGCGCGTGCGCGTCGCGAGCTGGAGGTGGTGGCGGTTGCAGGGCGTGATGTCGGAGCCGGTCTGCGCGATCCCGATGATCGGCCGTCCCGACTGGAGCTCGTCGAGCGAGAGCCCGTAGTTCATCGTGCGCTCGAGGTAGAGCGCAGTCATGTCCACGTTGGCTGGGTTGTCGAACCAGGCCTGCGAGCGGAGATTCTGCATGGCTCATTCCTAACAGGTGGATGAGGGCTGCGGGCGCCGCGCTATCCTCGAAGCGCTGTGAACGTGCTGTTCTCAGTAGCAGGCCTGAGAGCCGCGGCGCTCGTGACGAAGCACCACGGCACCGCCGGCCTGCCGTTCACCGTGGTCGAGCCGACGCGGCTCCTGCTCCTCGTGGTGATGAGCGTGAGCTTCCTGACGGCCTGGCACCTGCTCTATCGCAGGTGACCAAGCCGCCGTCAAGCAGCTCGGCAACTAACTGCCTTCCGACTCGGCGTATTTCATTTTTCACAAATTGAAATTCGGGCTATGCTTGCCCGATGCTGCGGGGCCAAGACATCCTCGTTCTGGCTCGACTCTTCGATGATGTGGAGGGGCTGACGCTCCAAAACATCGCGGAGTCCCTCACGCTCGATGTTGCCTCGGTACATCGGAGCATCAGGCGATTAGAAGAAGTACAGCTTGCCTTTGGCCGGGCCGTCGCTGTCGCTCAGGCGGACGAGTTTCTATCGCACGGGCTCAGATATGTCTTCCCTGCGCGCTTCAAGGGTGAGTCGAGAGGCATCGAGACCGCCTGGGCGGCTGCTCCACTCCGAGACGTACTCGCGCCAAGCAATGCCCCTCCACCTGTTTGGGCCTATCCGGCCGGAAATGTTCGGGGGATAGCTCTGGAGCCCTTGCATCCCGCGGCACCTGCGGCCGCGATCCTGGATCCCAGGCTGCACGAGCGGTTTGCCCTAATCGACGCCCTACGACTACCAGACGCACGGGTTAGGCGGGAGGCTCATACCCTGCTCTTCGCACGGGCGCGGCGGCAGTCGTGAGTGTCGCGCTACTCGAATTGGCGGCTGAGCGCGTCGCGCCACTGCTCGACGAGATCGCCTTCCTCGGTGGCGCGAGTCTGTTTCTCTGGATTGACGACCCTGGTGCGCCCGAGCCACGCGCGACGCTAGACGTCGACGTCATCGCCGTCGTGAACACAACAATTGGCTACTACGACCTCGGAGAGCGACTTCGGAAGCTTGGTTTTCAGGAAGACGCGGGGTCGGAAGTCATCTGTCGATGGCGGCACGAAGGCTTGATTCTCGATGTCATGCCGACAGAGGTCGAGATCTTAGGATTCACAAATCGCTGGTACGGACAAGCGATCGAAGCCGCGGAGTTGGTCAAACTGCCATCAGGCCGCGAGATCCGAGCCGTGACGCCTCCGTATCTTCTCGCGACGAAACTTGAGGCATTCCGCGACCGTGGACGCGGTGACTATCTCGCAAGCGTTGACTTCGAAGACATTGTGCGCTTGATTGACGGCCGCGAGAGGTTGGTCGCTGAAGTCGCAGAAGCAGCGTTTGAAGTCAGGGACTTCATTGCTTGTGAAATTGATCAAATGCTTGGCGACGAAAACTTCGCTTCCGGCGTTGCGGGAGCCCTGATGCCAGACGGGGCAAGCCAAGCGCGCCGCCCGGCGGCCTTAGAGCGCTTTAGTGCATTGGTGGTTTCCCCGGACAGCTGATTTGCTTCGATCGCGCTCCAGGCTGGGCTGGTAATAGCTGGCGCCTCAGTCACCGACTTCGATCCAGATCGCCTTCAGGTCGGTGAACTTGTCCAGCGAGTGGATCGACTTGTCTCGCCCGAAGCCTGACTGTTTGAAGCCGACGAACGGGGACGTGAAGTCGCCTTTTGTCCAAGGCGTTCACGCAGACCACGAGCGGGTCGGCGACTGTCGTCCTCATGCGGCTCCCGCGTCTCGCGTGGGCGCTCCCGCGAGCGCGGCGTCGAGCACCACGATCGTTCGCGCGCCCTCGCCTCGCCTTAGTCGGTCGAGGGCGCCGTTGACGCCGTCGAGATCGGTGACGTGGCTCACGACCTCGTCGAGCTGCAGGTCGAGCTGCGCGAGGGCGACGAGGTCGGCGGCGGGATCGCCCGAGCCGTAGTACGAGCCGCGGATTCCCTTGTCGGACAGGAACTCGATCGCCGGCAGAGCGACCTCGACGCCCTTCGGCGCGAGACCGACGACAACTGCAGTCGCGCCGGCGCGAAGGACGTCCCACGCGAGACGCATCGTCTCGGCGCGGCCGACGACCTCGATCGCGTGGTCGAAGCCGTCGGCGATCGCGCGAATCGCCTCGACCGACGGCTCGACGGCATGCGTCGCGCCGCGCTGCAGCGCGAGCTCGTACTTCGCCGGGTCGCGGTCGACGGCGACGATCGGGTCGGCGCCCGCGAGCTTCGCGGCGGCGATCACCTGCAACCCGACGCCGCCGCAGCCGATCACGCACACGCTCTCGCCCGGCAGCACGCGCGCGACGTTCCGCACCGCGCCGAAGCCGGTGATCACCCCGCAGCCGAGCAGCGCCGCCTGCCACAGCGGCAGCTTCGACGGCAGCGGCACCGCGCCGTTCGCGGCGACGACCGTCCGCTCGGCGAAGCACGCCGTCATCAGGCCGTGCTGGAGCGTCACGCCGTCGAGCGAGAGGCGCGAGGTGCCGTCCATCAGCATCCCGGCGGGGCCGTTCACCCCGGCGGGCTCGCACATCGTGAAGTGGCCGGCGCGGCACGCGGCGCACTCGCGGCACGACGGGACGAAGCAGAAGCCGACCGGATCGCCCGGCTGCACATGCGTCACGCCCTCCCCCACCGCCTCGACGACGCCGGCGCCCTCGTGGCCGAGCACGATCGGCCAGCGGCCGTCCCCGAGCGCACCCTCGGCCAGGTGCAGGTCGGAATGGCACACGCCCGCCGCGGCGACCTTCACCAGCACCTCGTGCGCCTTCGGCGGGTCAAGCTCGACCTCCTCGACGACGAGCGGCGTGCGCGGCTCGTGCAGGACGGCCGCGCGAATCTTCAGCGGACCCGCCACTGCTCGAGTGCGTCGAAGTCGGGCGTGACGCCGAGCCCGGGCCCGGGCGGAGGCGCGATCGTCCCGTCCGCCGCGATCGCGATCGGCTCGGGCAACAGCCAGTCGCGCCGCTCGGCCGTCCAGTCGGGCGGGTCGAACGGCACCTCGACGTACGGAACCGTCGAGACAGCGAGCGCGAGGTGGAGGTTCACGACGAGGCCGTAGCCGTTCGACCACGTGTGCGGCGACCAGGCTCGGCCCGTGAGATCGGCGAGCGCCGCGATCCGCCGGCAACCGGCGATCCCGAGCGCGAGCACCGCGTCGGTCTGGACGATGTCGACGCCGCCGCGGAGCACGAGGTCGCGCGCCTCCTGCGCGGAGCGCGCCATCTCGCCCGCCGCGAGCCGCAGCGTCGTGAGCCGACGCAGCGCCGCGTAGCCGTCCAGATCGTCGGTGCGCAGCGGCTCCTCGAGCCAGTAGACACCGAGCGGCTCGAGCGCGCGGGCGCACTGCGCCGCCGTGCCCACGTCCCAGCGCGGCGCGCGATCGCCGGGCATCCGCCAGCCCTGATTCGCGTCGACCATGATCTCGAGCTCCGAGCCCACGGCGTCGCGAACCTGCTCGACCACCGCGACGTCGTCGCGCCAGTCGGCGTTGTGGAAGCGGAGCTTGACCGCGCGGACGCCGCGGTCGCGAAGCTCGACGCAACGACGCGCACGCTCACCCGGCTCGACGAGCTGGCCGCTCGAGGCGTAGGCGAGCATTAGTTCGGAGCGCCCGCCGAGGAGCTTCCAGAGCGGCGCGTCCAGCGCTCGTCCGGCCACGTCCCAGACCGCCGCCTCGACCGTCCAGGGCCGGCTGCCGTGGAAGTCGACCGTCTCGACGACCTCGCGCACGACCTCGGTGCGCAGCGGATCGACGCCGATGAGATGGCGCTCGAGCAGCTCGCGGTCGGGCAGGTGGTCGCCGCTCGCATAGCCGGTGATCCCCTCGTCGGTGTGCACCGCGACGATGGTCGCGTCCTGCTCCGCGCGCGTCACCGGATCCCAGGCGGCGCGGAACGGCGGGTCGAACCCGAACCGGTAGTGGAGCGTCTCGATGGCCGAAATCCGCATCAGTCGCCACCGTAGAACGGGTTCGTGAGGATGTCGCGCGCGGCGACGATCCGGGCCGCCGCCTCGGGGTCGCGGCCGTTCACGCAGGTGCCGATCGCCTTGCGCACGGCCTCGCGATTCGCCAGGCGAACCGCCGTCTCGTCGGAGGCGGCCGGGTCGACCCACACCGCGACGAGCACGAGCAGGTCGCCGCTCGCCTCGATCAGCCCGTCGGCGACTGCGTCGAGCACGCCCTGCCCGATCCCGAGCTGGGCGGCGCCCCAGGTCATCGTCTGGTGCGAGTCCTCGAGCGCGGTCGCCTTGTTCATCATCAGCGTCGGCGGCCAGACCGGCTCGTAGTCGGCTTCCTCCGGGCCGACGCACACGAGCACCGGCGTATGGCCTGGCGACGGGTTCGCGAGCATCGTGAGCGCAGCCGCCGCCGTGGGGCTGCCGCGCGTCGCGAGCACGACGTTGACGTGGCTGCCGTTCGGCTTGACCCCGCCCCAGCCCTCGCCGATCCGTCCATCCAGGTTGTTCATGCCGCTCCTTCCAGGTCGAGGACGACGCGCAGCGCTTCGCCCGATCGCATCAGCTCGAAGCCGCGCTCGACCTCGTCGAGCGGGAGCCGGTGCGAGACGAGCCGGTCGAGCGGAAGCCGGCCGGCGAGGTAGAGCTCGAGGGTCGCCGGGAAGTCGCGCTCGGGCCACGAGGAGCCGTAGATCGAGCCGAGGACCCGCCGCTCCATGCGCGGAATCGTGATCGCGGGCAACGGCAGCACGGCGTCCTCGCGCGGGATCCCGATGAGGACGGCGGCGCCGCGCGGGCGAGTCGAGAGGAACGCGGCGAGCATCGCCTCGGGCCGGCCGGTCGCCTCGATCGCGTAGTCGACGCCGCCGCTTGAGGCCTCGCGCACCGCTTCGGCGGTCGCCTCGGGGCTGCCGGCCCAGAGCACGCCGCCGGTCGCGCCGAACTCCTTCGCAACGTCGAGCTTCCCGGGCATCGCGTCGACCGCGACGACCGGCTCGGCGCCCGCGTCGACCGCGGCCATCACCGCCGCGAGCCCGACCCCGCCGCAGCCGATCACCGCGACGCGATCGCCCGGCCTCACGCCCGCCGTCCGCCAGACCGCGCCGACGCCCGTCGTCACCGCGCAGCCGACGAGCCCGGCGATCTCGAACGGCACCGCGCGCGGGATCGGCACGCACGAGCGCTCCGGTACGACGCAGGCCTCAGCGAAGGTCGAGAGGAACGAGTAGTGGTAGATCGGCTCACCGTCGCGCGAGAGGCGCGTCGTCCCGTCCATCAGGCCGCCGGTGCCCATCGCGGGCCACGCCGTCGAGCAGAGCTGTGGCAATGCGCGGCGGCACTCCTCGCACTCGCCGCACGACGGCGCCCAGGACAGCGCCACGTGATCGCCGACCGCGACCCGGCTCACGCCCGCGCCGACCGCCTCGACGACGCCCGCGCCCTCGTGCCCGAGCACCGAGGGACAGCGCGTCTCGGCGGTGCCGTCGATCGCGTTGAAGTCGGAGTGGCAGATGCCGCTCGCGCCGAGCCGTACGAGCACCTCGCCGGGGCCTGGCGGCGCGAGGTCGAGCTCGCAGATCGTCAGTGGCCCACCGGTGGCCTCGAGCACTGCGGCGCGGATCTTCATGACTGCATCACCGCGAGCTCGCCGATCGGGATATGGCAGCGCATCAGGTGGCCGGCCTCGACGTCGATCAGCGGCGGCTCGGTCTCCTCGCAGATCGGCCCGATCTTCCTCGGGCAGCGCGTGTGGAAGACGCAGCCGGACGGCGGCTCGGCCGCGCTCGGGATGTCGCCCTCGAGCTTGATCCGCTCGCGCCCGCCGCCGTCCACCGTGGGCACGGCCGAAAGGAGCGCCTCGGTGTACGGATGATGCGGCCCGCTGAACACGACCTCCGCCGGCCCGAGCTCGAGCAGGCGCCCGAGATAGAGCACGGCGATGCGATCGGAGATGTAGCGCACCACACCGAGGTCGTGCGAGATGAAGAGGAACGAGACGCCCCCGTCGGCCTGGAGCTCGACGAGCAGGTTGAGGATCGCCGCCTGCACCGAGACGTCGAGCGCGGAGGTCGGCTCGTCGCAGACGACGAGGCGTGGCTTGCCGGCGAAGGCGCGCGCGATCGCCACGCGCTGCTTCAGGCCGCCGGAGAGCTGCGACGGCTTCTGGGTGAGCGTCCGCTCCGAGAGCCGCACGCTCTCGGTGAGCTCGAGCATCCTCGTCTCGGCGGCTGCGCCCGTGAGCCCGGCGAGCTTGCGCAGCGAGCGGAGGAGGATCCGCCGCACCGAATGGCGGCGGTTCAGGGCCGAGTCGGGATTCTGGAACACGATCTGGAGCGCGCGCAGCTCGTCGGCCGAGCGCTTCTGGAAGCGCGGCGCCAGCGCAGTTCCGTCCAGCTCGACCGCGCCGCTCGACGGCTCGACGATCCCGAGCAGCGCCCGCGCGAGCGTCGTCTTGCCGCTGCCCGACTCACCGACGAGCCCGAGCGTCTCGCCCGGCCAGATCTCGCCCGTGACTCCCGTGAGCGCATGCACGTCGTGGCCGTGCTGCTTGAAGACCTTGCCGAGCTCGTCGAAGCGCACGACGGGCGCCGCGGAGCGATCGACCGGCGCGAGCGAGATCTCGGCGGCCTCGACGCGCGGCAGCTCCGCGGCTCGATCATGGTGCCAGCAGCGAGTCGCGTGATCGGCGCCGACCTCCGTCACCGGCGGCTCCTCCGCGCGACAGCGATCGTCGGCGAGCGCGCACCGGTCGACGAACACGCAGCCCGGAAGCTCGGCGCCGAGGCTCGGCAGGAAGCCGGGAATCGTGTCCAGCCGAGCAAGATCCTTCCGCACCCCGCCGCGAGGGATGCAGCGCAGGAGGCCGACGGTGTACGGGTGCAGCGGATCCTGCAACACCGTCTCGACCGGGCCCTCCTCGACGAGCCGGCCCGCGTAGAGGACGCCGACGCGGTCGCACATCTTGGCGATCACGCCGAGGTTGTGGCTGATGAAGAGCACCGAGGTATGCAGCTCGGCCTGGAGCTGCGCGACGAGGTCGAGCACCTCGGCCTCGACCGTCGCATCCAGCCCTGTCGTCGGCTCGTCGAGGATCAGCAGCGACGGGTCCTTCGCGAGCGCCATCGCGATCACCACGCGCTGCTGCATCCCGCCCGAGAGCTGGAACGCGTAGCGGCCCATCACCGAGCCGGGATCCGCGATCTGGACCCGGGCCAGCGCCGCGCGGGCGCGTTCGGTCGCCTCACCGTGCGCGACGCCGCGCACCGTGAAGGCCTCTGCGACCTGCGAGCCGATCTTGATCGACGGGTTCAGCGCCGCGCCGGGGTTCTGGTAGACCATCGCGACGCTGTCGGCACGCAGCTTCCGCAGCTCGCGCCAGCTCAACGAGAGCACGTCCGTTCCGGCCACCTTGACCGCGCCCGAGGTGATCTTCCCGTTGCGCGGCAGGTAGTTCACGGCGGCGAGCGCGGCCGTCGACTTGCCGCAGCCGGACTCGCCGACGAGCCCGAACGTCTTGCCCGGCTCGATGTGGAACGAGAGCCCGCGCAGCACCCGGCGATCCTTGCCGCGCACTGTGTAGGCGACGTCGAGGGACTCGAACTCGAGCGCGGCGCTCATCGCTCGTACGCCTGCTGGATGCCGTCGGAGACGAGGTTCACCGCGACGACGAGCGAGGCGATCGCCGCCGCCGGGAAGAGCACCGTCCACCAGTTCGGGTCGACGTAGGTGTAGTTGTCGACGATCTGCACGGCCCAGTCCGGCGAGGGCACCTGGATCCCGAAGCCGATGAACGTGAGCGAGGCGACGGCGAAGATCGCATAGCCGAGCCGAACGGTCGCCTCGACGAGCACGACCGGCATCACGTTCGGGAGTACCTCCCTGAACATGATGAACGGCGCGTGCTCACCGCGGAGCTGCGCCGCCTGGATGTAGTCCTGCTCGCGCTCCGAGAGCACGGCCGCGCGCACGGTCCGGGCGATGATCGGCGTGAAGACGAGGCCGATCACCACAGCCACCGCCCAGGCCGAGCGCGTGCCGAGCGCCGCGATCGCCGTCACCGCGATGATGATCAGCGGCAGCGCGAGCACCGCGTCGATCAGCCTGCTGACGACGTCGTCGACGATCCCGCGCATGTAGCCGGTGATCAGCCCGAGTGCGGTGCCGAGCACGGTGCCGAGCAGCGTCGCCGCCGGTGCCACGAGCAGGATGTCGCGCGAGCCCGCGAGCACGCGCGAGAAGACGTCGCGGCCGAGACGATCCGTCCCGAACCAGTGCGCGGTCGACGGATGCGCGAACACGTCTGGCGACTGGTGGTAGATCGGGTCGTAGGGCGTGATGTGGTTGCCGAGAATCGCGCAGGCGATCCAGAAGAGGAGGATGCCCGCGCCGATCAGCACGCTCGGGCTGCGCCGCAGCAGATGCAGCCGCTCGCCGCGCGCCGCCCGCGCCTCGCTCCCCGCCGCCGCGACGACGCTCATTCGGCACCGGCCAGACGGATCCGCGGGTTCAGCGCGGCGATGAGAATGTCCGCGGCGAGCGTCACGAGCAGGTAGATGATCCCGATCACGAGCACCCCGGCCGAGAGCATCGGATAGTCCTTCGTCTTGGCCGCATTGAAGATCAGCAGCCCGATCCCCTGGTAGTTGAAGAGCGTCTCGACGACGACGAGCCCGCCGACGAGGTAGCCGATCTGCGTCGCGACGACGGCGATCGTCGGCAGCAGCGCGTTCCGCAGGACATGGCGCCGTATGACGACCGTCGTCGAAAGGCCCTTGAGGTACGCCGTCCGCGTGTAGTCGGAGTCCAGGGCTTCGACGACCCCGGCGCGCGTGATCCGCGCGATGTAGCCGAAGAGCACGAGCGCGAGGCAGATCGCGGGTAACAGCAGGTACTTCGCCTGCGTGAAGACACCGGCGCCGTCGGGCGCCTGCGCCGTGATCGGCAACCAGCGCAGCCAGATCCCGACCACGATGATCAGGACGATCCCGGTCACGAACTCCGGCAGCACGGTGAGCGAGAGACCGCCCACGGTCACCGCGCGGTCGAGCGCCTTGCCCGCGCGGAGCCCCGCGGCGATCCCGCCGAGGATCCCAAGCGGGATCACGATCAGGAACGCGACGAGCGCGAGCTTCAGCGAGTTGCCGAGCGCGCTGAACAGGAGCGGGCGCACCGACGTCTGGAAGGCGAGCGACTTGCCGAGGTCGCCGTGCAGCACGCCGGAGATCCAGTCCCAGTACTGGACGACCGCGGGCCGGTTCGCGCCGAGTTGCTTGTCCATGGCGTCGACGGCGCTCTGCGGGGCGAACGGCCCGAGGATGTTGCGGCCGATGTCACCCGGGAGCAGCTGCGCGGTCGCGAAGACCACCATGCTCAGCAGCACCAGCGTGATGAGCGCGAGGCCGAGGCGCTTGACGATGTAGCGGGTCATGGATTGCGCGGCCGGCGCCCGTCGGGGGCACCGGCCGCAATCCTAGGCCCGCTAGCCCAGCGAGACACCGCGGAGCTCGATCGCTCCGAGGCCTTCGGGCTGGTAGCCCTTCACCTTCGAGGTGCCTGCGGCGACGTAGTTGTAGAAGTAGGCGAACACGATCGGAGTGTCCGAGAGCAGGATCCCCTCGATCTGCTTCGCGTACTTCCGCTGCGTCGGGAGGTCGGGCGCCGCGACGAACGCCTTCGCCGCCGCGTCGTACTTCGGGTTGGCGTAGTGCGCCTGGTTCCAGGCGCCGCCCGTCTCGAGCGGCGCATTGAGGAACACGTTCGGGATCGCACGAGACCCGTAGTCGGTGATCACCGCCGGCCGGTTCAGCCACGGCGTGTTCGTGTTGTAGTCGGTGCCGGCCGGCGCACCGTAGTAGTCGCCGGACGAGAGAAACTCGAGGCTCACGTTCATCCCGGCCTGCGCGGCGGACGACTGGATGATCTGCGCGTAGTCCGGGATCTCCTGCGTCCGGTAGGTCGTGATCGTGAACTTCAGGCCCGACTTGCCGGCCGCGGCGAGCAGCGCTTTCGCGAGCGGGATGTTCTGCGTCCGCTGGTGCACCGACGGGTCGTGCGACGGGAAGCCCGTCCAGAAGGGCGAGTCGTTGCCGACGGTCGCATGGCCGTTGAACAGCGTCTTGATGATCTGCGGCCGGTTGAGCGTGAGCGCGACCGCCCGGCGCACGCGGGCGTCGTTGAACGGCGGGATGTCCGTCCTGAGACCGAACTCGCGGTGGTTCGAGGTCTTCGCGTCCCAGGTCTGGTACTTCGAGTTGTTCCGGAACGGCCCCGCTTCCTGTGCCGAGAGCTGCTGGACGAGGTCGACCTGACCGCCGCGCAGCGCGAGCACCTGTGTCGCGGTGTCCTGGTAGAACGAGATCTTGACGCCGTCGAGCGGCTGCGCGCCGCCCCAGTAGGCCGTGTTGCGAACGAACTGCGCGCCGTGGGCCTGGTCATAGCTCTTGAACTTGTACGGGCCCGTGCCCGGCATCTTCGAGGCGACGTACGTGCCCGGGGTGTAGTTCTTCGGCAGGATCGGCGCCTGGTAGGTCGTCTGGCTGACGAGATACGGGAAGCCGCCGGTCGGCTGCTCGAGGTGGAACTGCACCGTGTACGGGCCGGTCTTCACGACACCGCTGGGAGACAGGATCCCCTTGTAGACCGATGCGGCCGCGGAGTTCGGGCCGGTGAGCACCTTGAACGTCTTCACGACGTCGTCCGCGGTCAGGGTCTGGCCGTTGTGGAACTTCACACCCTTGCGGATCTGGAACGTCCAGACCGTCGCGGCGGCATTGGGCTTCCAGCTCGTCGCGAGCCACGGCTTGAGGTTGAGCTGCGCGTCGGAGAAGGTCAGGAACTCGCCGACGATGCTGATCACGGCGAGGCCGCCCTCGTCGGCCACCTGGCTCGGCTCCGGAGGCTTGGTCGGCTGGAGAATGGCGACGCGGAGTGTGCCGCCTGCCTTCACCGCGCTGCGGCCGAGCCTGGCCGCGGCGGCCGGTGAGGCGCCCAGGAGGCCGCCGAGCACGCTCGCCGAGAGGCCGAACATGGCGCCGCGCCGGAACAGCTCGCTCCGGTCCAGCATGCCCGCGTGCCACTCGTCGATCAGATTGTTCTCGATCGGGTTCGCCTGCTCGCGGCGGAACTGCTCGATCTGTCTCCGGGTCTCCCGGTCCATCCCCGCTCCTCCTTTAAATGGACGCGCGTTCCATGTTCGAACCGTTATTGCACAAGCCGAGGGGGCTGGTCAAGACAATTCGTTCCCCATGTGGATCATGGTTCTAAACCGAGGTACAGTGAGGCCTCATGAGCGATGTCGTCGTCCCCCCGGCAGCCACACGCCCCTCTAGCTCCGCCGGTGTCCACGCCGCGCTCGGCGTGCTGGAGCTGCTCGTCGCGCGAGGCCCGCTGACCCTGGCCGAGCTGGCGCGCGACCTCGGGCTCGCGAAGAGCACGCTGCACCGCGTCTGCTCGGTGCTCGTCCAGCGCGCGTGGGTCGTCCGCAACGAGGCCGGTCTCTACTCGCTCGGGATCCAGGCGCTCGCGAGCAGCTCGCGCGGCGCGAAGCTGCCGATCGTGGTCGCGTTCCGCAGCATCGCCGCCGGACTGTTGACCCGGCACAACGAAACAGTCGCCCTTGCCGCGCTCGACGGCGACGACTCCGTGTTCGTCTCGCTCGAGGAGACCTCCCATGCCGTCCGCCTGGTCACCCACATCGGCAGCCGCTCTCCCGCGTTCGCGTCGGCGAGCGGACGCGTGATCCTCGCGGCGCGCCCGCCCGAGCACGTCGCCGGGGAGTACGGCGGCAGGCCCCTCGTCACTCCGACGGGCCGCCGGCTGAACGGCCTCGCCGAGCTCAACGAGATCCTCGCGCGCGTGCGCGAGAACGATTTCGCGGAGAACGACGAGGAGACGGCGGTCGGGCTCTACACCGCCTCGGTGCCGGTTCGCAACGATGCCGGCACGACGCTCGCCGCGCTCACGATGCTGGTGCCGACCTCCCGCATGTCGCCCGCCCGCCGCGAGCGGATCATCGCCGACCTCGTCTCCTCGGGCGAGCGCTTCTCGGCGCTCGTCCACTGGCTGCCGGCTTTCACGGTCGGCGCCGAGATCCGGGACCGCGGGCTCTAGCCCTCGACGTTCAGCAGCTCGTCCGCGTACGTCATCGAGACGCGGCACATCACGCCCTGCTCGTTCGGGTCGTAGTGGCCCATTCGCCACAGCGCGGGCGAGTAGACGTGGATCGAGGTCGCGGGCTCCTCCCCCGCGTGCCGCACGCCGTGGATGTACGTCGCGTCGAAGTCGAACGAGCTGCCCGCCTCGTGGCGGCGTGAGTGCTCGCGGATCCAGCCGTCCGGTTCGCGCTGGAAGGAGTCTTCGTACAGTGCGCCCTCGCACACGTACACCGCGCCCGACGAACGGTCGTGATCGTGGTAGCCGGTGCCCTGGCCCGCCGCCCAGCAGATCAGCCAGACGTCGACGTTGGGGTCGCGGTAGAGCTGCTGGTAGTGGCGTTCGGCTGCGTCGTGGTGCACGAGCTCGCGCCAGAGCGACTCGTCGGCGCCGATCTCCGCCGCGAGCTTGCCGAGCGCGGGCCTGTCGAGGTCGAGATCTGGGCGAAGGCGGGCCAGGAGCCAGGGAGCGATGCCGCTCACTGCAGCAGACGGTTCGGATTCGCGTCCCGGATCATGTGCGCCACACTCTCGCCGAAGCCGAGCACCGCACGCAAGGTCGGCTCGGAGTCGGCCACGGGAATATCGCTCCCGTAGACGATCTGCGCGACGCCGAACGTCTCGATGCAGAGCTCGAGCGCACGGCGGCCGTATGAGGAGGTGTCGAGAAACAGGTTCTCGTGCAGCGTCGAGCGGACGTCGACGCCGCGGGTCGCGAGCCGCTCGAGCTGGAACGGCGCGCCGCCGGCGAGGATCGCGAAGACGACGGGCAGCGTTGGCCAGCGCTCCTGGCCGTGGGCGAGCCAGGCGAGGTAGGCCGCCTGCATCTGCGCGGGATAGACGGCGATCGCCGACCACCACGGCGGGCGGTTCTCGACCGGCCCGCCGGACGGATGGACGAAGAGGAATCCGCCGCTCCTTGCCACAGCGTCGAGCAGCGGCGCGAGTGCGTCGAGGTCGGCCAGCTCGGCCGAGCCGACCGCCGCGCCGACGAAACCGTCGAGAGTGCAGCCTGCGGAGAGCGCCGCAAGCCGGCCGCCCGCAGCGTCGATCATCTCGCCGATCCCCTCCTCCCAGATCGCGACGAGCGATTCACGCTCTGCGGCGGAGACCGCGGCGGCCGCCAGCCCGACGGTCGGCTGCAGCGAGACGACGGCGAGCTCGGTGCCCTCGCGGTCGAGCGCCTCGAGCCGCCGCCCGAGCTCGTGCTCCCGCAGGTCGAGCTCGAAGGCGCCCTCGCCGAGGATGACCGTCGAGCCGCGCAGGAACGGTGGCACGGTCCTGCCCTCGAGCGCCGCGATGAACGACTGCGGCCACAGGTGCTGATGGATGTCGACGAGTGGCACTCAGCCTCCAAGCTCGAGCACGAAGGCCCGGAGCGGCTCCAGGTCCTGCGGGATCGGCTCGCCCGCGTGGAGCCGCGGCACGAGGTCACGCACGTCGTCGTAGAGCTCGGCCGTGCCGAGGCCGAGCGGTGAGGCGCCGCGCAGGTCGACCGCCTGTGCCGCGACGAGGAGCTCGATCGCGACGGCTCGAGTGCCCAGCTCCACCTGCTCGGCGAGGCGCCTGGCGGCGAGCGGCGCGAGCGTCATCCGGTCCTCGATTCCCTCGGCCTGCGCCGTGCTGGCGAGCTCGAACGAGACCGGCTGGGCGAGCAGCCGCGCCTCCGCGACGATCGCCTGCAGCGCGATCCCGAACTCGGCGAGACCGTCCTCGGCGATGCCCTCGCGGACGGCGAGACCCTCCGGAAGCCCCGAGAGCGGGCGTTGCATCAGCTTCAGCGAGCGCTCGCACGCGCTCGCAAGGGCCGGGGCCAGCGCGATGCGGGCGAGATCGAGCGCGGCGGCGAGCGGGAGCGCGTCGAAGTTGCCGACCGCGAGGATGCGCCCGTCCGCGACGAGCGGGTTGCCCTGCGCCGCGTTCAGCTCGACCACGAGGCGGCCGAGCGCGAAGCCGAGAGCGTCGCGCGCGGCGCCGTGCACCTGCGGCAGGCACCGGAAGCAGAGCGGATCCTGCAGGTTCCGCGGCTCGGCGGCCCAGAGGTAGCTGCCGTCGAGGAGCTCGCCGACCCGCTCGAGCGTCGCGACGAGCCCCGCGTACGGCCGCGCCGCGCCGACCGCCGGGTCGAGCGCGCCGACGTTTGCCGCGAACGCCTCGAAGTCGAGCGCGCCCGCGAGGTCGAGCGCATCGAGCAGCGCTGCCGCGTCAGCCAGAGCGAGCGCCGCGTGGGCGGTCGAGACGGCGTTGTGGCAGAGCAGCGCGAGCCCTTCGCCCGCCGCGAGGGCGAAGTCGGGAAGCGCGCCGTGGGCGAGATCGGCATTCGCGGAGAGGTCGGCGACCCCGATCGAGCCGTAGCGGCGCACCGTCGGCAGCACGCCTGAGTTCGACGCCTCGACGAGCGCCTGCGCTAGCTCCGGCCGCACCCCGGCCGTGCCGGCGGCGAGCCCGTTCGCGAGCCGGCAGAGGGCCGCGCGCACGACATCGTCCGGCAGGGGCGGTCCCTGCCCGACGCGGTGGTTCAGGATCAGCAGCCGGTTGAACTCCGCGACCTCCTCCGGCGCGACGGACGCCTTCTTCTTCGCGCCGACTCCCGTCGTCAGGCCGTAGACCTCCTCCCCACCCGCGGCGGCGGCCTCGACGACCGCGCGCGTCGTCCGCATCCGCTCGCCGACCGACGGCGCCAGCTCGACCGACTCGCCGTCGCGAGCCACACGCACGAGCTCCGCGAGGGTCAGGTCGCTGCCCGTGAGGACGACTGTCATGCCCTTACTCAAGCATGCGACGCCGCCGGGAAGCCGGCAGTCGTCAGGACGTTCCCGTCGGCGAGGATCGTCATCGCCTCGTATCCGCGCAGCCGAGCCGTCCAGCGCGGGCCGCGCACCGGCCCCATCGCGAACGCCGCGGTCGCATAGGCGTCCGCGGTCGCGAGGTCGTGGCCGGCGACCGTCACCGAGAGGACGCCTGCCGATGGCCCGCCGGTGTGCGGATCGACGATGTGGTCGCCGCGCGCGTAGGCGCCCGAGGTTGCGACCGCGAGCTCGTTGGCCTCCACGACCGCCGCGACGCGGAGCCGCTCGAGCGGATGCTCGATCCCGATCCGCCACACCGCCTCCGGAATCGCCCGGCCGGAGACGACCATGTCCCCGCCCGCGCTCACCGCGAAGTTTCGGAGCTCCGCACGGCGGAGGAGCTCGGCGGCCCGGTCGACGGACCAGCCCTTCACGAGCCCCGACGGATCGAGGCTCCCGCCGGCCCGAGCATCGAAGTAGCCGTCCGTCTCGTCACGCAGCTCATCGCACCGCTCGAGCACCCGGCGCAGGTCCGGCTGCGCGTCTGCAAGCGCGAGCTCGCCGCGCGCGAGCCGGCTGACCTCGCTGTCCGGCTTGTACGTGCTGAACGTGGCGTCGACCCACCGGAACCAGTCGAACACCTCGTCCAGCGCCGCCTCGCCCGCGCGCTCGTCGCGGAGGTCCACGACGATCGGCATCCCCATCACGTGCTCCACGCGGCGAAGGCCCGGCAGCGTCTCGGCGGCGGTGCTCACGCGCTCTTTGCCATGAGGATCGCGGCCTGCAGCGACTGCGCGAAGGCGTCGCTCGTGTACGTCGCGCCCGACACGATGTCGATGTTCGCGCTCTGGGCGTAGAGGGCCTCGCTCTTCAGGATCGGCAGGGCAGTCTTGTTGATGTAGATGGAGCGGTCGGTGTGGTCCGGGTAGCTCGGGATGTAGATCGCGATCATCTTCCGGGACACGGTCTTCTTCGTGCCGCGAATCGTGGTCGTCTTGCGCACGGCGATCGTCACCACGAGGTCGCCCCAGCGATCGGCACGCGCGGCCGGGCCGGTGAACTTCTGGGTCGTGACGATGACCTTCTTCTTCGGCGGTTTTGTCGCGGCCGTGGCGAGCTGCGCCGTCGGCAGCGCGAGGACGAGGACGGTGAGCGTGGTCGTGATCGTTCGTCTCACGTGGACTCCTTTCAGTAGGCGAATTTCTCGGTGTGGATGAGCCGGGCGCGCACGCCGGCGTCGCGCGCGTTCCGCTCGAGGAAGTCGGTCATCGCGGGCGGGCCGCAGACGTACGCCTGCCGCTCGGCGATGTCGGGAACGAGCTCGTGCAGGTGCTCGGGCGAGAGCAGGCGAGCGCCCTCGGCCGTGGCGTGGTCGCCCGCGACGACGAGCAGGCGGATGCCGCGCTCGCGCGCGAGCTCGGCGAGCTCGTCGCGGAAGATCACGTCGTCCTCGGTGACGACGCGGTAGACCACGACGACGTCTCCGGGCATCTCCTCCATCAGCGCGCGGATCGGCGTGATCCCGATCCCGCCGGCGATGAGAATCACCTTCTCGCGCCGCCTCGCAGCCTCGGTAAACACGCCGAACGGGCCCTCCGCGATGACGCGCGTTCCCGGCCGGATGTCGGCCATCCCGCCCGTGAAGTCGCCGAGCGCCTTCGCCGTGATCCGCAACGAGCGACCGTCGGGGGCGGCCGAGAGCGAGAACGGGTGCGCCGACCACCAGCGCCTGCGATCGAGGAAGCGCCAGAGGAAGAACTGGCCCGCCTGCGCGTTCAGGCGGTCGAGGCCGCGGCCGGTGATCACCAGCGACACGACGCCGTCCGCCTCCTCGGCAACCTCGGCCACGCGCAGACGGAAACGGAGCGCCTTCACGATGGGCACACCGAGCCGGAAGCCGAGCACCAGGCCGAGCGCGACGAGGTAGAGCGCGCGCCAGTAGTCAGCCGCGATTCGGTCGAGCACGAGCTCGTTGCCGGTCGGAATCTGATGGAACCACGCGAGCGCGATCGCCGCGTACGCGGTCAGGTGCACCGCGTACCAGGCCTCGTAGCGGAGCCGGCGCTTGACGACGACGACCGAAGAGACGGTCACCGCGATGAACAGCGCCGTGCCGACGGTGGCGGTGATCATCCCGGGATAGATGCCGCCTCCGAGCATCGTCGAGACCTCGCTCGGAATCGACACCTTGTCCATCAGCGCGTAGCCCCAGACCGACAGGACCGTGTGCGCGAGGACGAGGTACAGACAGGCATGGCCGTTCCAGCGGTGCCAGACGGTGAGCCGGTCGAAGCCGATCAGCCGCTCGAGCCACGGCAGCCGCGCGAGCAGGAGCACTTCGAGCAGCGCGAGATATGCGCCGAGCAGCCCCGTGATCCGCGCGATCGAGGTCAGCCACTCGCCGGCCGACTGGCCGCTTTTCAGATTGCCGCCGTGGACCCAGAGCCAGACGATGAGGATCGCGTTCGCGGCGACGATCGCCCCGAGCACGCCCGCGACGAGCGCGCGGCGAGCAGAGCTGCTGCCGGACACGGCCAGGCGTCGACCTTCCATCGAGTGCAACGGCTTCGGACACTCAACGAGTAAACCAGCAGCAAATGAGAATTCTCTGTGACCCGGCTAGGACGTCCAGAGCCAGGCAGCCTGGCTCGCGGGGAGCGGATAGATCAGCGTCCGGGCGAAGGTCGCCGGGTCGACCCGGTAGATCCCGGTCGGCGGCGAGTGATCGCAGTCGGTCGGGTGGAAGATGATGTGAGCGACGAGCTTCGAGTCCGCAGTCCAGCCGAGCGTCTCGGAGTCGATCGCCGCCTTCGAGCCGACGGTCAGGCCGTTGCCGATGTAACCCGCGCGCCCCGCACCGAGCGGCGTGATCGCGCCGACCGGGGCGCCGCACCCGACCGCGAGAGTGACGCCGATATAGCGCCCGTCGGGCGAAAGGGTCGCGGTCTGCGCGCCGAATCCCCAGCGCATCGTCGGCCCGAGCCCGGTGCGCGCGCCCGAGGGCGAGATCCGGTAGGCCCGCACGAAGAGCTTGGCCGGGTACTTCCCCGTCGCGCAGATCGCGACCAGGCTCTTGCCCGAGACGCCGGCGGGCTCGCAGCCGCCCGGACTGATGCCCTCCGTGCTGGCGACGGGCCACCGTGTCGCGGTCACCGTGTCGTAGACGCTCCTGGTCGAGACGACGAGGCGGCCGCCGACGATCCGCAGGAACTGGCTCCGCTGCTGCCCGACCTGAAGCACGATCTTCGGCAGGTACGGCTTCGGCAGCTGGATCGCGTGCGCCGAGAGGACTGCGCCGCCGGCGAGCGGGATCTGCATCTGGGTGAGCCGCCGCAGCCGCGAACGGGCGGGATCGAAGAGATACGCGCGGTGCGAGGAATCGGCGAGCAGCACCGCGGCGGGGTCGGCCTGGGCAAGCGCCTCGAGGACGTATGTCTTGCCGGAGTACGGCCCGGTGAACCCGGGAAGCGAGCCGATCGGTTTGCCGTCGAGTCCGACGAGCAGGATGTCGTGCGCGCGCTGGACGACGAGCCCCTGCGCCGGCAGCGTCGGCAGGTGCTGGGGATCGAGCACCGCGGTCCCGGCGGCGGGGCGCGATGACGAGGCCGCGGCGAGCGCTACGAGGACGAGCGCCGCCGCAATCAGGAACCGACGGACTGCCACGCCGTGCATCGTACGTCTCAGTCGAGATCCTCCTCGAACTCGTCGCTCCCTCGGCCACCGCCGGCGCCGCCGCCGCCAACGGCCGCCTCGTCATGGCCGTCCCCGCCCTCGGCTCCCCCGGCTCCTCCGGCGCCTTCGTTGGCACCGGGCTCGTTCGCGCCGGCTGCTTCGGCGGGAGCCGGCTCCGGGTCGGCCGGGACCCTGGCCACGATCTCGATCGGGCCGAACTCGACCTCGACCTCGGGCTCCTTCTGCGGGCTTGCCGGACTGACGACGGGCTGCTCGTTCGAGCCGTCGGCGTCAGTTCGCGTCCAGTTGCCGTTGGCGTCCTCGTTGTAGATGTGATCGTCGCCCGGCGACGTCGTGGTCACGGTGCCGTCGCTTCGCTCGATGTACACCGCGCCATCGGCGAGCTCCGTCCGCTCGCTGGTGACACCGTTCTCCCCCACGCTCAAGGTGTGCTCGGTGCCGGCTGCGTCGGTCCAGGTCTGTGAGTACTCGTCCGGCCTGTTCGAATTGGCCTCGACCCGGTCGCTGTTCGGCTCGACCCTAATGACCTTTCCGTTGTCCCACTCCTCGAGCCGGAGACCGGTCGAGAACTTCGTGATCGTGACTCCTAGCTCCTCGTCGCGTGTGACTTCCGGCGCAGCGGCGCCTGCGTGGTTTCCCTCGTGCTTGGGCATGGCGGCCTACCTCCTGGGACGGAATGTGTACTGCTCTCAGGACGCCGTAGGTCACGACGATCTTCCGCCGACGTGCGCGGCCGCAAGCCGCTTGCGGCTGAACGAGCTGTCGACGATCACGAGCGAGGCGGACGCGGCGGCGAGCACCCACAGCACGGCGCCGAAGCCGCCTGCGGTGTCGCTGATCGCACCGAGCACGAGCGGCGAGCACGCGGCCAGGCTGTAGCCGAAGCCGAGCATCATCCCGGTCAGCGCTGCCACTTCCGCCGGACGTCTGGCCGCGTCGAGCGGCAGCCGCATCGTCAGCGGGAAGAGCGGCCCGATCGAGATGCCGAGCGTCACCGCCCAGAGCCAGCCTGCACCCGGTGCGAAGATCACCCCGAGCAGCGATGCGCACTGGAGCGCACCGAAGCCGCAGAGCCACGCACGGATCGAGCCCCAGTGGTCGGCCCCCCAGGCGGCGAGGAAGCCACAGGGAATCGAGATCGCATTGATCACGCCGAGCAACGCTCCGGCCGAGCTCTGGCTCCAGCCGTGGTCGACGTACGTCTCGGGCAGCCACGCGTTCAGCCCGTAGAAGACGAACGAGACGGTGACGAAGGCGGCCACCATGCGCCACGCGAGCTGGGAGTGCAGCGGCATCCGCAGCGGCCGCGCCTCGACGCGGACGTGGGTCTCCTCGGTCCGCGTCAGCCACAGCCAGACCCCCGCGAGCACGATCGAGACGGCCGCGAAGGCGAGCAGCGGCGCGCGCCAGGTTCCGGCCGCCTGCGCGATCGGCACCGCGACGAGCGCGGCGATCGTCGCTCCCGTGACGATCCCCGTGGTGTAGATGCCGGTCGCGAAACCGGGCCGGTCGGCGAACCGCTGCTTGACAGAGACGGGCAGCACCGCGTTCGCGAGGCCCATCCCGATCCCCATCGGAATCGTCAGCAACACGACACCGGCGGCGCCAGGGGCGATCGCCCGCACTCCGCCGAACACACCGATCGCCATGAGCGAGAAGGCGATCCCCCACCGCGTCCCGAGCCGCCGCGTGAGGAAGGGCGTCGCGGGGGCGAACAGCCCCATGCAGAGGACCGGAATCGTCCCCAGGAGCCCGGCGACCGCGTGCGAGATGCCGAGACCGCTCTGGATCGACGGCAGCAGCGGCCCGATGCCGACGAGCGGCATCCGCAGCGAGAGCGCCGCCAGAAACAGAGCAACAAGGAGCGGCCGCCGCTGCAAGGGAGTCTCAGGCTACCTGATATAACGTCGGAACACGCGAGCGAGAAGGAGGACCACCCGTGGGATACGCCGAGCGCTGGACGACGGTCAAGGTCGAGATCGACGACGGCATCGCCTGGATCGAGCTGAACCGGCCCGAGAAGCGGAACGCGATGAGCCCGACCCTCAACGCGGAGATGGTCGAGGTGCTCCTCGAGCTCGACGCCGACGACGACTGCGGCGTGGTCGTGCTGACCGGCGCGGGCGACTCGTGGTCGGCCGGGATGGACCTGAAGGAGTACTTCCGCGAGGTGGACGGCGCACCCGCTCACGTCCAGCGCCGCGTTCGCCGCGACGCCGCGTACTGGCAGTGGCGCCTGCTGCGGACGTACGCCAAGCCGACGATCGCGATGGTCAACGGCTGGTGCTTCGGCGGCGCCTTCACGCCGCTCGTCGCGTGCGACCTCGCGATCGCCGCGGACGAGGCGACCTTCGGCCTCTCCGAAATCAACTGGGGCATCCCGCCCGGCAGCGTCGTCAGCAAGGCGCTCGCCGACACCGTCGGCTCGCGGGTCGGCCTCCTCTACGTGATGACCGGCCGCACCTTCGGCGGGCAGCAGGCCGCGGCGATGGGGCTCGTGAACGCAAGCGTCCCGCTCGCCGAGCTCCGCGGCGAGGTCGAGTCGCTGGCGCGGGAGCTGCTCGCGAAGAATCCCGTCGTGCTACGAGCGGCGAAGCTCGGCTTCAAACACACCGGCGCGATGAGCTGGGACCAGGCCGAGGACTATCTCTACGCGAAGCTCGAGCAGTCGCAGTTCCTCGACACCGAGCAGGGCCGTGAGCAGGGGCTCGGGCAGTTCCTCGACGAGAAGCGGATCAAGCCCGGCCTGCAGACCTACGAGCGCCCCTGAGCTTGGAGCCGCGGCTGAGCTACGTGATCGGCCGGCTCGACCGCGTTTTGCGTCGTCGCCTCGGCGCCGCGGTCGAGCCGGCCGGGCTCACGTTGTCCGCCTACACCGCGCTCTCCGTCCTGCGCGCCCAGGACGGCCTCTCGAACGCGCAGCTCGCGCGCCGTTCGCTGATCACGCCGCAGTCGATGAGCGAGGTGCTCGCCGGGCTCATCGAGAAGGGCTACGTGCGGCGTCGCGTCGAGCCGGGTCGCGGTCGTGTGATCGGGATCGAGCTGACCGCGCCGGGCCGCCGCGCGCTTGCCCGCTGCGACCGGGCCGTCGACGGTGTCGAGCGGGAGATGCTCGCCGGCCTCGACGACGGCGAGGCCGCACGGCTTCGCGGCTCGCTGATCCGCCTGATTGACGCGTTCGCGGCGTCTCAATAGAGTCGATTCGTGGCGCTGAGGACACTCGACGAGCGCCGGGCCGCCTCTCTCGAGGCGATCTGCGAACTGATCGTGCCCGGCTCGGCTCGCGTCGGCTCCGTCGTCTACATCGACGCAATGCTGGCCGGGATGCCGCCTCCGGTGCGGGAACAGGCGCTGGAGGCGATCGATGCTCTCGCGCCCGCCGCGGAGGCCGGCGCCGAGGCGCTCGCCGAGCGGGCGCAGACGCCCGAGTTCGGCTTCATCCGCGCGCTCGCGTGCGAGGCGTACTACAGCGACTTCGTCGCGCAGGGCAAGGACGGGCCGGGCGCGTGGGCCGAGATCGACTTCAACTCGCCCCTCGCGACGCGCCTGGGCAAGGACTGGTCGTACATGGGGATCGCGTGAAGTCCGAGTTCGACGTGGTCGTCGTGGGGTCGGGCGCGGGCGGCGGCGTCGTTGCGGGCGAGCTCGCGCAGCGGGGGCGCGACGTGCTCCTGCTCGAGTGCGGGCCGCACCTCACGGCCGCCGACTTCACGCGCTGGGAGGCGAAGGCGACCCACGACATGTTCTGGCCGCTGCGACTCGCGCCGCTGCCCGGCGGCGAGATGTTCGCCTTCCTTGCCGGCCGCTGCGTCGGCGGCACGACCACGATCAACACAAAGGTCGCGCTGCGCGCTCACGAGCGCGACGTCGCGAAGTGGCATCCGGCGACCGGACTCACGACCGAGCGCGGCGAGCCGTTCACCCCGGCCGATCTCGCGCCCTGGTACGACCGCGTCGAGCAGGTGCTCGGCGTGCGCGAGCGCACCGACTGGACGAAGAGCGTCCGCACCGTCGAGGCGGGCTTCCGCGCGCTCGGCGCCGAGCTCGAGCCCGTCACCGCGTACACCGACGCCAACTGCATGCGCTGCGGCTCCTGCCTCCAGGGCTGCCCGACGAACGCGGGCAAGTCGACGATGAACACCTACATCCACGACGCGTGGGCGCGTGGCCTGCTCGAACTGCGCGCGGAGGCGACGGTCGAGCGCGTGCTGATCGAGAACGGCGTCGCGACCGGAGTCGAGTACGTCGACGCCGCGGGCGACCGCCACTCGATCCACGCGGGCGCGGTCGTGGTCGCCGCGGGGACCCTGAACACGCCGCAGCTCCTCCTACGCTCCGGCCTCGACGGCCCCGCGGTAGGCCGGAACCTCGGCCTCCACCCCGTTCGGCTCGTCTACGGGCTCTTCGACGAGCCGCAGGACGCGCACATGGTCTATCCGATCACCGCGCACTGCATGGCGCACCAGCACGACGAGGACGGCGGCTTCGTGATCGAGGCGACGACGATCCAGGATCCGATCGCCTTCGCGACCACGCTCGGCGACGAGAACGGCCCGTTCTGGGGACCGCGCCTGACCGAGGCGCTGCGTGGGTTCCGATATTGGGTCGGCGTGCTCGCGATGGTGAACGACGACAACAACGCTGCCGTGGTCGTGGACGCGAATCGCGGCGAGCGGTTCGACATCGACTTCCAGCCGAACGAGCTCGAGCGGATCGACAATGCGCTGCGCTTCAGCCGCGAGGTGCTCGAGGCGGCGGGAGCGAAGCAGATCGCGTGGAGCGGCCTCGCCTCGACCCACGTTCAGGGCACCTGCCGGATGGGCGACGACCCGACGCGATCGGTGGTCGACCGCAACTGCGAGTCGCACGACGTGAAGCGGCTCTTCGTCGGCGACGGCTCGCTCGTCCCGCGCACGCTGTCGGTGAACCCGTCGCTGACGATCATGGCGCTCGCGACACGGCTCGCGGACCACCTCGACCGCGATCCCAGCGGCTACCTTTCCGCAGCAGCGTGAAGCAGGGAGAAGCCATCTGGACGCCGCCTTCGGACTGGCGGGAGCGGTTCGAGATGGGCCAGTACGTCGAGTGGCTGCGCGCCGAGCGGGGCCACGATTTCACGGGCTACGACGAGCTCTACCGCTGGTCGGTGACCGATCTCGAGGGTTTCTGGTCCTCGATCTGGGACTACTTCGGCGTCCGCGCGCACACGCCGTACGAGCGCGTGCTCGGCTCGCGCGAGATGCCCGGCGCGGAGTGGTTCCCGGGCGCGACGCTGAACTACGCCGAGCACATGGTCGGTCTCGACGAGGATCTCAAGAGGGTCGCGATCGTCGCCCACTCCCAGACGCGCGAAAAGCTCGAGCTCACGTTCGGCGAGCTCCGCGACCAGGTCGCACGGGCGCGCGCCGGCCTGCAACGGCTCGGCGTCGGCCCGGGCGACCGCGTCGTCGCCTACCTGCCGAACATCCCCGAGACGGCGGTCGCGTTCCTCGCGGCGGCGAGCCTCGGCGCGATCTGGGCGACGTGCCCGCCGGAGTTCGGCGTTCGCAGCGTCGTCGACCGGCTGGGCCAGCTCGAGCCGAAGGTGCTGCTCGCGGTCGGCGGCTATGTCTACGGCGAGAAGGCGATCGACCGGGGCGAGAACGTCGCCGCGATCCGCGAGCGCCTGCCGTCGCTGGAGACGGTCGTCGACGTCGCCTACAGCGGCGACGCGATCCCCGGCGCGATCTCGTGGCACGAGTTGCTCAGCGAGACGGGGCCGCTCGAGTTCGACCCGGTGCCCTTCGCGCACCCGCTCTACGTCCTCTTCTCATCCGGCACGACCGGCCTGCCGAAGGCGATCGTGCACGGCCACGGCGGGATCCTCCTCGAGCACCTGAAGAATCTCGGGCTCGCGTGGGACGTGCGCCCCGGCGACCGGCTCCAGTGGTTCACGACGACCGCCTGGATGATGTGGAACGCGCTGATGTCGACGCTGCTCCTGCGGGCGTCGATCGTGATGCTCGACGGCAACCCGGGCTATCCCGACCTCGGCTACGCGTGGCAACTGGCCGAGCAGACGCGGCCGACGCTGATGGGGATCAGCCCCGCGTTCGCGCTCGCATGCCGCAAGGCGGGCGTCGAGCCGGGCCGTCAGTACGACCTGTCCTCGCTCCGCTCGCTCACGGTCGCCGGCTCGCCGCTCCCCGTCGACGGCTTCGAGTGGATCTACGAGCAGGTCGACAGGAGCGTGCTCCTGATCAACGGCAGCGGCGGCACCGACGTCTGCTCCGGGATCGTCCAGGGCTGTCCGCTGCTGCCCGTGTACGCGGGCGAGATCGCCGGTCGCTGCCTCGGTATCGACACCGCCGCGTTCGACGAGCACAGCGAGGAGGTCGTCGGCGAGCTGGGTGAGCTGGTGATCCGCCAGCCGATGCCGTCGATGGCTGTCTCGTTCTGGAACGATCCGGGCTACGAGCGCTACCGCGCCGCCTACTTCGACCACTACCCCGGGATCTGGCGCCAGGGCGACTGGATCATGTTCACCGAGCGCGGCAGTTCGGTGATCACCGGCCGCTCCGACGCGACGCTCAACCGTGGCGGGGTGCGGCTCGGAACGAGCGAGTTCTACTCGGCGCTCGAGGAGCTCGACGAGGTCGTCGACAGCCTCGTCGTCCACCTCGAAGAAGCGGATGAGTTGATCCTCTTCGTCGTCCTGCGCGACGGCCTGGAGCTCGACGACGCTCTGCGCAAGCGCATCGCCGGCGCGCTCCGCGACGCACTCTCGCCGCGCCACGTGCCGGACACGATCGTCGCACTGCCGATGATCCCGCAGACGCTCACCGGCAAGAAGCTCGAGCTGCCGGTGAAACGGATCCTCGCCGGCGTCCCCGCTGCGGAGGTGGCCAGCGCCGACGCGCTCGTGAATCCCGCGTCGCTCGAGCCCGTCGTCGCCTACGCGAGCACGCGCCGCTAGCCCTCGACCGCTCGCCGCCGCCGGAGCCATTTGCCGCTCTCGACGACCAGTGGCAGCAACCCGGCAAGCCCGATGCAGGCAAGCCACTCCTTGCCGGTGAGCGAGGTCGTCAGCAGCCCCTTCTGCAGGCCGGGGAGCTCGGTCGCCAGGACGATCAGCGTGACCGGGACGAGCGAGATCGCAAGCGCCTTCAGGATCGGCGCCGAGAGCCCGCTCGCAGGATCGCGACGGTTGGTGAGCGCGTTGAACACCGTCCCGAGGCCCATCACCACGAAGGTCATCGTCAGCGCCGCCGTCGGCACGTCGGTGCTCGGATCGTCCGGCCCGGCGATGAGCGGGATCAGGGCGCCGATGAAGAGCGTGACGGCGTAGACCGCCCAGAGGGTGATCGCCGAACGGTTGGTGATCGGCAGCTTCGGGTCGCGCGGCGGCCGGTGCATCACGTCCGGCGCACCCGGGCCGACGGCGATCACGACCACCCCGGAGGATGTGACGAAGACGAGCAGGTACAGCACCATGAGCGGGGTCAGGGCGACGCCCTGGTTGATGTCGAACGCCGTGGCGACCACGAACAGCAGCACGAGCGAGAGCAGCTGCGTCATCTGGAAGCGGACGTACGAGACGACCTTCTCGTAGACGCGGCGGCCGATCTCGACGGCGTGCACGAGCGTGCCGAAGTTGTCGTCGGTGAGGATCATGCGGCCCGCCTGCTTGGTGACCTCGCTGCCGCTGCCCATCGCCACGCCGATGTCCGCCTGCTTCAGCGCCGCGGCGTCGTTCACGGCGTCGCCGGTCATCGCCACGATCAGGCCCTGCTCCTGCATCAGACGGGCGAGGCGCAACTTGTCCTGCGGCGTGACCCGTCCGAAGACGTGCAGCTCGGGGAGCCGGCGGACGACCTCCTCGTCGCTCAGCGCCTGCAGCTCGCTGCCGCTGATCGCGCCCGGACCGAGCCCGAGCGCCGCGCCGATCGCCTGCGCGGTGACCGCGTGGTCGCCGGTGATCATCCGCACGTCGATCCCCGCGGCGAGCGCCGTCTCGACCGCGGCCTTCGCCGTCGGCCGCAGCGGGTCGATGATCCCGACCATCCCGACGAACGCGAGGTCGCGGGTCAGCGACATCGGGTCGACGGTCATCGCGTCGAGCTCGTCTTCGCCGACCACGCGCGCGGCGAACGCGAGAACGCGCAGGCCCTGCCCACCCATGCGCTCGTTCGCCTCGTCGATGCCCGGGCGCGCGTCCTCGAGCGGCACCTGCGAGCCCGTCATCGGGCCGCCCGCAACGTGCAGCGCGCCAGCACGACGTCGGGGCCGCCCTTGACGAGCTGGATCACCTGCTCCCTCCCGTCGACCGAATAGTGGTGGAAGGTGGCCATGAACTTGTAATCGGAGTCGAACGGCACCTCGGCCAGGCGCGGATAGGCCCGTCGCGTCTCCTCTGCGTCGACGCCGAGCTTGGCCGCGAGCACCACGAGCGCCGCCTCGGTCGGATCGCCGACCACACTCCCGTCGTCGGCCACCGTCGCGTCGCTGTCGAGCACGAGGCCGAGCGCGAGCCTGGTGAAGTCCGGCACCGGAGCCCCTGCGACCGACCGGAGCGCCCCGCTCTTGCGGTAGCCCTCGCCCTCGACCGTGAACCACGAGCCGGCCGTGTACAGCGTCGAGACCATCATCTCGTTCAGCGTCAGCGTCCCGGTCTTGTCCGTGTTGATCGCGCTCGTCGCCCCGAGGGTCTCGACGTCGGTGAGGTTCTTGACGACGGCCTTCGCGTCGGCGAGCTGCTTCGCGCCGAAGGACAGGAGGCCCGAGACGAACGCGGGCATCCCGGTCGGGATCGCCGAGATCGCCATCGCCGTCCCGAGCAGCAGCACCTGGTCGAACGGCAGCCCACGCGCGGTGCCGACGATCACGATGAAGGCGACTGCGCCCCAGGCGATCAGCCCGAGCACCTTCGTGAGCGAGCCGAGCTCCTTCTGCAGCGGCGAGCGTGTGCGCGTGACCGAGGTCAGCATCGTCGCGATCTGGCCCATCTCGGTGCCCATCCCGGTCGCGGTCAAGACGAGCGCGCCGGTGCCCCTCGTGACCGCAGTGTTCTGGAACAGCATGTTCGACCGGTCGCCGAGCGCGATGTCCTCGCCCGCGAGCGCGCCCGCGTCCTTGGGGATCGGCGCGCTCTCGCCGGTCAGCGCCGCCTCGTGGGTCTCCAGCGTCGCGGAGCGGACGACGCGCCCGTCCGCCGGCACGATGTCGCCCGCCTCCACCTGGACGAGATCGCCCGGGACGAGGTCGACCGCCTGCACGAGGCCAGTGTGCCGTCGCGAGTCACCTTCGCCTGCGGCACCTGGAGGTTGGAGAGGGCGGTCACGCTCTCCCGCGCCTTCAGCTCCTGCCTCGCGCCGAGGAACACGTTGAGCACGATCAGCAGGCCCACGATCACACCGGTCGAGACCTGCCCGATCGCGAAGCTGACCGCGGTGACCGCGACGAGCATGATGTTCATCGGATCGCGCAGCTGCTGCAGCGCCACGGCCCATACCGAGGGCGGCTTCTCCGCGGTGATCTGATTCGGGCCGTAGCTTGCAAGCCGCGCCGCCGCCTCGGCGACGGTCAGTCCGGAATCGGCGTCCGAGCCGAGCGCGGCGACGACCGCGGCGGTTTCGCGCGCGTAGGGCGCGACAGTCTGATCGGTATCGGTGTGCATGCGGATCGACGGGTACGCTAGTGCCTCGACGTGTCCGCCGTTCCGCGGACGGCGCAGGCAGGCGAGTCTCGCGCTCCGGCGAATACCCGTCCGAGGAGCATTCGAATGACCGATCTCCACAGCCGCCGGCACTCCCGCAGCCTGATCGTGGCCCGACTTGCGGCGTCCGCAGCGCTCGGCGTGCTCGCCTCGCTCGCTCTCGTCTCGTGTGGCGGCTCGGGTAGCGCGGCCGGGACGACCCGAGCGGCAACCGTCCGCACGACGCCGACGCTCTCCACGCCGACGCCGACGACTCCCGCCGCGACCGTATCCGTGACGACGCCGACGGTGACCGAGACCGTCACCGGGCCAACGGTCACACAGACACTTCCCGCCGAGACCGCGACACAGCCGCCGGTCACGGTCACGCAGACCCAGACGCTGCAGACCACCGTCACGGCGCCGCCGACGACGGTCACGACGACGTCGACCGGCGTGAGCCCCGGTGCGGCGGCCGCGGCCGGGGCGGCCGCGGCGTCCAACAACGAGGCTTCGACGAGCAGCACGCAGTGGGGCTGGATCGCCTTCGGCATCCTCGCGGGCGCGGTCATCGTCGGCGCGGTCGTCTGGTGGCTGCGTCGCAGGGCCGCGAAGAACAAGGCCCAGGGCACGCCCGAAAACTGATCTGAGAGGATTGGCGGCGGTGGCAGCGCTCGCCGACACCCCCAGCCGCGGCCTGAGTCGCGTGTTGCCGATCGTCGGCTGGCTGCCGCGCTACGACCGGCGGATGCTGCGCGGCGACGTCCTCGCGGGGATCGCCGTGACGGCGATGATCGTGCCGAAGGACCTCGGCTACGCGGGCATCGCCGGAGTGCCGGTGCAAAACGGGCTCTACGCGGCCGCCGCGGGCGCGATCGTGTACGCGCTGTTCTGCACCTCACGGCACATCTCGACCGGGCCGAGCTCGTCGCTGGCGGCGGTCGCGGGCGGAGCCGTGCTGTTCACCGGGGTCGGGGGAGCGCAGGCCGCCGAGCTCGTGGTGGCGATCACGCTGGTGACCGGTGCGCTGTTCCTCCTGCTTGCGGCATTTCGCATGGGCTGGATCGCGCGGTTCCTTTCTCGCGCTGTGGTGACGGGGTTCCTCGCGGGAGCCGCGGTGGACGTCGTGATCGGCGAGCTGCCGAAGCTGACCGGCACGTCGACCTCCGGTGACACCGCCTGGCAGGAGCTCGCCTCGTGGATCCGGTCGCTCGGCGAGATCAGCTGGACGACGCTGCTCGTGGGGCTCGTGGCGCTCGGACTGATCCTCGGTCTGCGCTTCGGAGCACCGCATGTCCCGGGCGCGCTCGTGCTCGTGGTCGCGGGCCTTCTGGCCACCTGGCTGTTCGACCTCGGCGCGCACGGCGTCGCGCTCGTCGGGCCGGTGCCGCGCGGGCTCCCCTCGCCGCAGCTGCCGGGAGTCGACGTCTTCCGCCAGCACTACTCGACGATCATCGCGGCCGCGACCGGCCTGCTCCTGATCGGCTTCTCGCAGACCGCCGGCGACGCTCGCGCGTTCGCCGTCCGCCACCGCTACCGCATCGACGTCAACCAGGAATCCGTCGCCCAGGGGATGGCGAACCTAGCCTCGGGGGCGTTTCAGGGAATGCCCGTCTCGACGAGCCTGTCGGCCAGCTCGCTCAACGAGTCGGCCGGGGCGAGCAGCCCGATGGCGTCGCTCGTCACCGGCGGTCTCGTGCTCCTGACGCTCGTCGCACTCGCGCCGCTCTTCTCGCAGCTGCCGAAGGCGGTGCTCGGGGCGATCATCATCGACGCGGTCGTCTTCGGCATGATCGACATCGCGGAGCTCCGCCGCCTCTACCGGGTCAAACGCTTCGACTTCTGGATTGCGGCCGCCGCGGTTCTCGGCGTACTCTCGGCGGGTGTGCTCGCCGGCGTCGTGATCGGCATCGGCCTCTCGCTGGTGTGGCTCGTCTACGTCGCCACGAAGCCCGGCATGCCGCTCCTCGGTCGCGAGCCCGGCACGCAGGTGTTCCGCGACCTGACGGAGAACCCCGGCGACGAAACGTTCCCCGGCATCGCGGTCGTGCGGCTCGACGGCGGCCTGTTCTTCGCGACCGCCGACGCGCTCGAGGAGCGGATCCGGGGGCTCGCGCTGAACGCCGAGGAGCCGGTGCGCGCGGTCGTGCTCGACCTCGAGGGCGTGGACCTCGTCGATTCGCAGGGCGCAGCGAAGCTCGCGGAGATCCTCGAGTTCGCCGAGAGCCTCGGGATCGAGATCCGGCTCGCCCGGGTCAAGCCGGTGGTCGCCGCGGTTCTCGAGAAGGATGGAGTCCTGGCCCGGCTCGGCCCGGGACACATCCACGGCAACGTCCACCGCGCCGTCGAGGCGCAACTCGCCGAGCGGTTGTAGGCTCGACGAATGGCAGAAGGCGGAGGCACGAGCGGGCCCAGGGCGGCGGCGTCCGAGGAGGAGCTCGCTCTCCTTCTGGCGCTCGCGAAGGGCTCGGACAGCGTCGAGCTGAAGGTCACCGTGCCCGAGTCGGAGCAGGGCTCGGCCATCACGGCGCTTGCGCTCGACCCCCTCGAGGCGCAGATCCGCCAGATCTTCTTCTTCGAGACGCCTGACCTGGCGCTGAGCGCGAGCGGCGTCGTCGTCCGCGCCCGCCGCATCCAGGGGAAAGGGGACGACTCGGTCGTGAAGCTCCGCCCGGTCGTGCCGGAGAACCTGTCCGAGGAGCTGCGCCGGTCGGCGGGCTTCTTCGTCGAGGTCGATGCAATGCCCGGCGGCTTCGTCTGCTCCGCTTCCATGCGCGGCGCGCCCCGGAAGACCGACGTGCGGTCGACCGTCGCGGGCGGCCTGCCGCTGCGGAAGCTGTTCTCCCGGGAGCAGCGCGCGTTCTACGCCGACCACGCGCCCGAGGGCATCGGCCTCGACGACCTCACCGTGCTCGGCCCGATCTTCGTCCTCAAGCTCCGGCTGATGCCCGCGGAGCTCGAGCGCCGCCGGCTCGTCGTCGAGATGTGGCTCTACCCGGACGGGTCGCGCCTGCTCGAGCTGTCGACGAAGTGCCTACCGGCCGAGAGCTTCCAGGTCGCCGCGGAGCTGCGCGCCTATCTCAGCGGGCGCGGGATCGACGTCAGCGGCGAGCAGCAGACGAAGACGCGGAAGGCGCTCGAGTACTTCACGGGAAAGGCCTGATGCCGGAGCTCGTCCCGCGCTGGGAGTGGCGGACATTCGGCGCGGCCGAGGACGCCTTCGACGCTTTTGCCGTGGAGCACATCCAGGAGAGCGACGAGGTGTACCTGCTCTCCGCCGAGAGCGACGCGTCGGTGAAGGTGCGGGACGGGCTGATGGACGTCAAACGATTGCAGGCGGTCGACGCCGACGGGCTCGAGCAGTGGGTGCCGGTGCTGAAGTCCGCCTTCACTCTGAGCGCGGAAGAGATCGGCGTCGTCCTCGACGCGCTCCACGTGGAGGATGCGCTGCCGGTTGAGGTGCACAAGCGGCGAGCCCGCTACACCGTCGGCGGCTGCATGGCGGAGCTCACGGAGCTGCGCACGGACAAGGGCTCGACGCGAACGATCGCGGTCGAGTCGGAGGATCCGGCGCGTGTGCTGGCCGCAGTGCACTCGCTCGGGCTCGCCTCGCGCACGAACACCTGCATGGCGCGCGGCCTCAAGACGCTCGTCGGCTTCGGCGCGAAGAGATTCGCCGTGATCGACGTCGGCACGAACTCCGTCAAGCTCCACATCGGCGAGCGGCGCGCCGACGGCACGTGGAGCACGGTCGCCGACCGTGCCGAGGTAACGAGGCTCGGCGAGGGCCTCGACGCGGCCGGCGTCCTCCAGCCCGAGCCGATGACGCGGACCCTGGAGGCGATCGTTGCGATGGTCGACGAGGCGAACGGCGCCGAAGCGATCGCGGCCGTCGGCACCGCCGGCCTCCGCGCCGCGGCGAATAGCGCTGAGCTCGTCGGCGCCGTCGAGGCCCGCTGCGGCGTCCGGATCGAGATCATCCCCGGCGAGGAGGAGGCCCGCCTCGCCTACCTCGCGGCGAGCTCAGGCCTGGCGCTCGGTCGCGGCCCGCTGGTCGCCTTCGACACCGGCGGCGGCAGCTCCCAGTTCACCTTCGGCCACGGCGACGAGATCGACGAGCAGTTCAGCGTGCCGGTCGGCGCGGCCCGCCTCACCGAGCACTACGGGCTCGACCGCGCCGTCTCCGAGGAGGAGCTCGCAGCGGCACTCGAGGGGATCGCCACCGAGCTCGACCGCCTCGACGGCCGCCCCACCCCCGATGCGCTCGTCGGGATGGGCGGTGCGGTGACCAACCTGGCGGCCGTGAAGCTCGGGCTCGCCGAGTACGACCCCGACCTCGTCCAGGGCACCGAGCTCGACCGCACCGAGATCGACCGGCAGCTCGAGCTCTACCGCAGCCGCAGCGCCGACGAGCGCCGCGCCGTAGTCGGCCTCCAGCCGAACCGTGCCGACGTGATCCTCGCGGGCGCCTGCGTCGTCCAAACCGTGCTCGCGAAGCTCGGCCGCGACTCGCTCGTGGTCAGCGACCGCGGCCTGCGCCACGGCCTGATCGCGGACCGGTTTCGCCTCGGCCCGCCGGTCGGCTAGACGAGCGCCGGCTTCCCCGCGATCAGGTCTGCCGCCTTCTCGGCGATCATCACCGTCGCCGCGTGCGTATTCGCGCGGGTGACCGTGGGCATCACCGAGGCGTCGACCACGCGCAGCCCTTCGATCCCGTGGACGCGCAGCTCGGGATCGACGACCGCGCCGATCGCGCACGTCGAGGTCGGGTGGTAGACGGGCTGCGCGACGCGCTCGACCCAGGCGAGGATGTCCGCGTCCGAGTCGGAGTCGGGGACGCTGAACGGCCCCCGCTCGACCGCCTTCAGGGCCGGCTGCGAGGCGATCTCGAGCGCGATCCGGACACCTGCGACCGCGGCGCGCCGGTCCTCCTCCTCGGTGAGGAAGTTGGTGAGGACGAGCGGCTTCGAGTCGGGCATCGGCGTGCGCAGCTTCACCCAGCCGCGCGCCTCCGGCTTGATCAGCACCGGCCCGAACGCGTAGCCCGGCTCGGTCGGCGCGTTCAGCCCCTCGTCGTAGAAGATCGAGGGTGCGAAGTGGAACTCGACGTCCGGCGCGGCGAGGTCGTCACGCGAGCGGAAGAAGCCGCCGGCCTCCGGGATGTTCGAGCTGAGCGGGCCGCGGCCCTCCGTCTCGAGCAGCGCGAAGTTCTCCGGCGTGAGGATGTTGAACAGCGCCGGCTCGTCGGTCGTGAAGTTGAGGTTCGCCATGCAATGGTCCTGCAGGTTGCGGCCGACCGGCAGGTTCTCGCGCACAGGAATCCCGAACAGCGCCAGATCCTCCTCCGGCCCGATCCCTGAGAGCATCAGCAGGACGGGCGACTGGTAGGCGCCGGCGGAGAGGATCACCTCACGCTCGGCGCGAATCGTCTCGACCTTTCCGTCATGCGCGATCTCGACGCCGACCGCGCGATCGCCCTCGAAGAGGATCCGCTGCACGAGCACGCTTGTCCGCACCTTGAGGTTCGGCCGGTCCGACACCGGGTGCAGGTACGCGTCGGCAGTCGAGCAGCGCTTGCCGTTGCGCTGGGTCAGCTGGAACCGGGAGACGCCCTCGGGGCTCGCGACGTTGAGGTCGGGGATGTGCTCGTACCCCGCCTCGACCGCCGCGGCGAGCATCGCGTCGACGAGCGGCTGCATCGAGCGGCTCTCCGAGACGGCGAGCGGCCCGCCGACGCCGTGGAACTCGTCAGCGCCGCGCTCGTTGTCCTCGGCGCGCTTGAAGTACGGCAGCACCTCGTCGTACGACCAGCCCGTTGCGCCGTCGGCGGCCCAGTCGTCGAAGTCGAGGCGATTCCCGCGCAGGTAGATCATCGCGTTGATCGAGCCGCAGCCGCCGACCATCTTCCCGCGCGGCAGGTAGAGCCGGCGGCCGCCGAGGCCCGGCTCCCTCTCGCCGAGCAGGTCCCAGTCGTGGCCGGACTTGAACAGGGCCGGGAAGGCGAACGGGATGTGGATCTCGGGCGCGATATCCGGCGGGCCCGCCTCCAGCATCAGCACGCTCGTATCCGGATCCGCGCTCAGGCGCCCGGCAAGCACGCACCCCGCGGAGCCGCCTCCGACGATCACGTAGTCAGGCACCGGCCAACCCTAACGCGTTAGGTTGCCACCGTGAACGAGATTATGGGCCTGTACTGGACGATCTCCGGGCCGGTCGAGGTGCACTACGGACGCGAGTGGAGCCTGTTCGACCTCGCCGACCGCTGTGCGCAGGCGGAGCGCGTCGGCTTCAAGGGAATCGGGATCTGGCACGCCGACCTCGAGCACGTCCTGCAGACGCGCACCCTGCCCGACGTGAAGCAGTTGCTCGACGGCCACGGGCTCGAGTACCTCGAGCTCGAGTTCATCTGGGAGTGGTTCCTCGCGCCCGACGACGAGCGCCGCCGAGCCGCCGAGCCCACCAAGCGCCTCCTCTTCGACGCCGCCGCCGCGCTCGGCGCGCACCACATCAAGGTCGGGAACATCCCCGGAACGCCGTGCGAGCTGCCACGGCTGACCGAGGCCTTCGCCGAGCTCTGCGCCGAGGCGGCCGACCAGCATGACGCGAAGATGGTCTACGAGTTCATGCCTCCCGACGTCAACGTCCAGGATCTCGACACCGCGCTCGCGCTCGTGGACGGCGCCGAGGCCCGAAACGGCGGCCTCGCGATCGACACCTGGCACATGTCGAAGATGGACATCCCGCCCGTCGAGCTGCTGCGGATCCCCGCGCAATACCTCTCCTGGGTCGAGCTGTCCGACGGCCAGTGGGAGAACATGGCCGACCCGATCGACGAGGTGATCAACCACCGCAAACTGCCCGGTGAAGGCGAGTTCCCGATCCGCGCCTACGTCGAGGCGTGCCGGCAGGCCGGCTACACGGGGCCGTGGGGCGTCGAGGTGCTCTCCGAGGAGCTCCGGAACCTCCCGATCGAGCAGATCTTCGACCGCGCGTACGCGACGACGATCGCCCAGCTCACGCCTTAGCCGCCCGGTAGGTGCTCCGCACGACCTCGGCATACGGCGCGGGGCTTACCACGGCGCGGATCTCGGTCTGCACGTGCGGCTCGACCGTCGGCTTCGATGAGCCGCCGCCCTCCTCCCCCCAGACGAGAGTCACCTCGGTGCCCGGCTCGGCGTGCTCCGCATCGAGCACGGCCAGCGTCAGCATCTTCCCCTCGTTGGCGCTGTAGCCGATCCACGTCGAGACGCCGGCCGCCTCGCCGTCGACGGTGACCCTGTCGAACGGGTGCATCGAGTAGACGGCCGAGGGCCAGTCCATGAACTTCGCCCGCTCCGTCTTGCGGAACATCGTCCCGATCGTCTCGGTGACGCTCTCGTCGTCGAGCGCCAGAGTGACCTTCTGGCGGTGCTCTCCTTCGGCCATCCGCTCGAGCGCCTCGCGCCCGATGAAATCATGGTCGAACTTGACGTAGCTCCCGTAGCCGAGATCCCAGGGCGTGAGGTAGTAGTCCTCGATGTTCGGCGAGGCGAAGCTGCCGCCGATCGACGCCGACCCCTCGTAACCCGTCGCGGGAAGCCATTCGCGGTACGCCTTCAGGCTCTCGCCGGAGTACACCGCCGGGAGCGGCGAGGGGATCCAGCCCGACTCGAGCGTGTTGGACGAATAGGCACGCCCGCCGACCTGGCGGAGCCCGAACTCCGCGCCTGCGGCGACAATCGCCTCGCGCACGGCCTCACCGTCGCCCCACGGCCCGAACAGCTCCCAGCCGGGCTGACCGACCATCCCGTGGCGCAGCGCGCGGACCGACTTGCCCGCGATCTCGACCGTCCGCATGTTGAAGAACTTCAGCTCCGGAGCCGGCCCGCCCAGCACCTTCTCGATCACCTGCATCGCGTTCGGGCCCTGCACCTGGTAGCGGTAGACCTTGCGGCGCCGGTCGCTGCGAAGCGCGCTGCGCTGGTCGAGCTTGGCCTGGACGTCGAGCCCGCCCGTCTCGGCGTGGTAGGTGACCCAGTTCAGCGCCGGCGCGCGGCCGACGAGGTTGAACTCGTTCTCGGCGAGATGGAACAGGATCACGTCGCCAATCACGTAGCCCTCCGGCGTGCACGGAACGAAGTGCTTGGCCTTGTCGACGGCGAAACCTTCGAAGCTGTTGATCCCGAGCCGCGTCAGAAGCGCGAGCGCATCGGGGCCTTCGAGCGCGAGATCGGCCATGTGGTACGACTGGTTGAAGAGCACGCAGGTCTGCTGCCAGGCCATCTGCTCGTCCCGCCAGTTCGTGAACTCCGCAGGGACCCCCGGGTAGACGTTCGGGCCCGCCTGCGAGTTGCGCAGCATCTCGACCGTGCTCTCGACCGAGGCCAGACGCTCTTCAAGGCTTCTGTGACTCACGATTGTCCTCCCTCATTCGGCTCGAGGGTCGCGGCGCTCTGCTCCCCGAGATAGCTGGCGATCAACAGTTGTCTGTTTCTGCGCAGATGCTCTGCGCCGTTCTCGAGCACGATTCGGCCGTGCGACAGGACGTAGCCCCGGTCGGCGACCTCGAGCGCGAGGTGCACGTGCTGCTCGACGAGCAGCACGGCGCAGTTGCGCTCCTGCGCGAACTGGCGGACGACGGGCAGCAGCCACTCCACGATCACCGGCGCGAGCCCGAGGCTCAGCTCGTCGAGGAGCAGGAGCTTGGGGTGCCGGGACAGAGCCCGGGCGACCGCGAGCATCTGCTGCTCGCCTCCCGAGAGCAGGCCCACCCGGCGCCCCTGGAGTTCCTCCAGCTTGGGGAAGTACTCGTACGCCAGCTCCACGTCCGGCTTCTCGTCGCGCGGGCCGACGCGGAAGTGCTCTGCGACCGTCATGCCGAAGAACAGGCCGCGGCCCTCGGGCACGTGCGCAATCCCGAGGCGCGCCCTGGCGCTCGGCGAAATGCGGGCGAGATCGTTTCCGTCGAGGACGACGCGGCCGCCCATCGGCCTGACGAGGCCGGAGATCGCTCGCAGCGTCGTTGTCTTGCCCGCGCCGTTCGCGCCCAGCAGGGCGACGACCTCGCCGGCCGAGACCGTCACCTCGACGTCCCGGATCACCGCGGCATCGTCGTAGCCGGCCGTGAGGCCTGCGAGATCGAGCACGACCTCAGCCATTCTCACCCTCCAGCCCGGCCGCCGAGGCGCCGAGGTAGGCGGCGATCACCTTCGAGTCGTTGCGCACCACGTCGGCCGGCCCGCCCGCGATCACCTCGCCGAACTCGAGCACGACGATCTGGTCGCAGATTCCGAGCACGAGGCCCATATCGTGGTCGACGAGCAGCATCGACTGCCCGTCGTCGGCGAGCCGCCGCAACAGCCGACCCAACTCTTCGCTCTCCTGCGTGTCGAGCCCCGCGGCCGGCTCGTCGAGGCATAGCACGCGCGGCTTCGTGACGAGCGCACGTGCGACGCCGACGAGCTTGCGCTGTCCCTGGGAGAGCTCGCTCGGCATCGCATCGACAGTGCCGCCCAGCCGGAGCGACTCGAGCACCGGATCCGTCTGCGCGGTGTCGGTGCGCGGCGCCGCCAGCGTCCCTCCAATCGTCCGCCAGACCGAAGGGCGCTGCGACGCGACCATGAGGTTCTCGCCGACCGAGAGGTCGTCGAAGAGCTCGATCGACTGCCACGTGCGCGCGAGCCCGCGCCGCGCCCGCGCATGAGGCGCCAGTCGAGAGATGTCCTGCCCGTCGAGCCGGACGCTCCCCTGCGAACGCACGAAGCCGAGAATCGCGTCGATGAACGTCGTCTTGCCGGCGCCGTTCGGCCCGATCAGGCCGACGAGCTGCCCCTCGCCGACCTCGAGGTCGACGTCGACGACCGCGTGCACGCCGCCGAAGCTGACCGAGATCCCGGTGGCCTCCAGCACCGGGCTCATCAGGCGTCAGCCTGTGGACGCGGGCGGCACCACGTACGACTTGCCCTCGCGGCGGAGCTCGCTGGGCGGACAGCCGTATTCCGACCGGAAGAGGCGGCTGAAGTGCTGGGCACTGGGAAGGCCCCAGCGACTGGCGATCTCCAGGATCGTCTCGTGGGCCAGCGCCGGATCGAGGAGGTCGCGGCGGCAGCGCTCGAGCCGCGAGACGCGGATCCAGCGGCAGACACTCGTGCCCTCGGCCTCGAATAGCTTGTGGAGATACCGGGTCGAGATGAAGCTGGCCCGGGCGATCTCCTCGGGATCGAGATCCGGATCACCGAGATTCGCCTCGATGAACGCCTGGACGTTGAGCAGGATCTCGGCGCGCGACCGCAACCGCGTCGGCTCGAGCACCCCCGCCGGGGTCATGTAGAGCCCTCGGATCACGTCGAGCACGCAGTCGACTGCATTCGGCGCCTCCGCCGGGGTGATCGTGCCATCCTCCAGCCCGCCGACCAGCCCGCGGATGAACGCGACGGCGGCCCTCGGCAGGCCCTCGCTCCCGGAGATCCCCACCGCGGTGAGGTTGCTGATCTGCGCCTCCTGTCGACCGAGCAGCTCCCGCGGCACCCTGACCACGAGCGTCTCGAACGGCTGCACCGCCCGGAAGACCACCGGGTGCGACGTCTCGTAGCTGATCACGTCGCCTACCCCCGCGATCCCGGTGCGACCCTCCTGCACCGCATGGATCTGGCCCCGCAGAACGATCGAAACGTGCAGGCACTCGGGGTCGCAGGCCGCGATCGCGCGCGAGGTGCGCATCATCGTGTTCGCGGCGGCGGCGATTCTGAACAGGCTGAGCGGACCGAGCTGATAGCCCCACATCCGAGCCTGGAACTCGTCCCTCGCCGGAGTCCGCACCTGGACCGGCAGATACGCCTCGAAGGCTGCCGCCGACCAGAAATCGAGCCGATCCTGGGCGGAGACCGCGTTCGTATCGATCAACAGCGTCATCGTCGACGATGGGGACTGAGGAACATGGACGCCACCATCTTCCAGGGTCCAAACGCGGACGGCAAGTGTCAATTATCACCACAGCTTCTCCGTCGCGATCCGCGCGCCCTGGGCCAGGGCCTCGAGCTTTGCCCACTGGATCGTCGGGTGGACGCGCTGGACGAATGCGCCCTGCGCGAAGCCGCAATCCGTGCCGCCCATCACGTTCTCGCGGCCGACGAGCTTCGCGAGCCGCACGAGCCGCTCCGCGACGAGCTCGGGATGCTCGACGACGTTCGTGTGGTGCGTGACGACGCCGGGGACGAGCACTTTCCCCTCCGGAAGCTCGACGTCCTCCCACAAGCGCCACTCGTGCTCGTGGCGCGCGTTCGCCTGCTCGATCAGGTGGTAGCGGGCGGGCACCCGGAGGATGAGGTCGATCACGTCGCGCAGCGGCGGGTCGAAGGCGTGCGGGCCGTGCCAGCTCCCGTGGCAGACGTGGTAGCGGATCCGGTCCTGCGGAATCCCGCGGAGTGCGTGGACGAGCGCGTCGACGCGCAACTCCGCCCAGCGGCGGTAGTCCTTCACCGAGCCGCCGAGCGAAAGAATCGAGTCGTACTCGTGCAGCAACACCGCATCGTCGACCTGGACGAGAAAGCCGGCGCCGACGATCGCCTCGTATTCCTCGTGCAGCGCGTCGGCGAGCGCGTAGACGAACTCCTCATCTGTCGCGTAGTACTCGTTGCGCAGCCAGTACGTGCTCGCGGGCGCGACGACCGGTAGGAAGACGTCCGTGTGGTCGACCCCGGGGAGCGCGGCCTTGAGGCGCGCGATGTCGCGCTGGAGCAGGGCGTCGTCGTATTCGATCGGCCCGGTCACGTACCAGTACTTGCCCTCGGCCTCCATGTCGAGGCCCGATTCCGCGTCCTGGTCCTTCTCGGCCACCCGCAGCATGTTCGTCATCGCGCGCGCGTACTGCGCATCGAGCTGCGCGTAGAACTCCGGGAACGCTTGGCGGTCGCGGCTCGGCGGCAGCATGACCGCGCCCTCGAGCGGCACCAGCCGCGACTCGATGCCGCTCACGCGCCCGTAGAGGTACGTGATCCAGTTCCCCTTGCCCATCTCGCCGTCGTCGATCACGTCGATGCCGGCCGCGGCCTGCCGGCGCACGACGTCGACGACCGCGTCGTCGAGCACCGCCTCGTATGCGGCCTCGTCGTAGCTCTCGCCCCGCTCCATCACCGTGAGCAGCTCGAGGAGCGCCGGCGGACGGATCAGGCTGCCGACGTGCGTGGTGAGAATCCGGTCCATCAGACCTCCTTCATCGTGAGCGCCAGTGCCTGTTGCTGCTTTTTCTTCTGCTTCAGCATGTGCTTCCTGTATGTGGCGCCGGCGACCCCGTCAGGGTTCTGGATCAGCGTCAAGATCAGCGCGAGACCCGCGAACAGCAGCGCCCAGTTGCCGGAAATCCCGAACCACTTCTCGAGCGCGTAGGGGAACAGCGCCTCGACCGAGATCAGGCCGGCGAACAGTGCGCCCGTGACCATCGTCACGCCGCCGACGTAGGCGAGGCCGATCAGGCTGAGCGCGGTCAGGGCAGAGAAGCGGGTGACCGTGACCGAGCTGAAGTTGTAGCCGTAGAGCGCGCCGCTGATGCCTGCGATGAACGAGCTGATCCCGAAGGCTGCGAACTTGACGTTGCGCACGTTGATCCCGACCGCCGCAGCGGCGCGCTCGTTCGACCGCACCGCGAGCATCCGCTGGCCGAGGTTCGAGCGGCGGAGGTTCGCGACGTACAGGCCCAGGACGACGACCACCCCGAGGACGAAGAACCCGAACACCGGGCTCGGCACCTTGCCGTCGAGGCCGCGGAAGTGCCCGTACGGCCCGAGGTCGAGCCCGAGGATCTTGGGCTCGGGCACCGGCGAGCTCGACGTGCCTCCGCCCCACGTCGTGTTCAGGAACACGAACTGCTCGATCGCGACCGCGGCGGCGAGGGTGATCACCGCGAGGCTGACGCCGCGAACGCGGAGCGCCGAGAGAGCGATGATCAGGCCGCAGATCGTCGCGATGATCGCCCCGAGCAGCATCCCCAGCGGGAAGTCGATGCCGTGGTCGACGGCAAGGTGGGAGACGGCGAAGCCCGAGATTCCGGCGAGCGCGAGCTGCACGACCGAGATCTGGCCGACGAAGCCGGTGATCACGACCACCGAGAGGCACATGATCGCGGCGAGAAGCGAGGTGATCAGCGCCTGCCGGAAGTCGTACGGGAAGACGATCAGGGCGACGACCGCAGCGCCGACGCCGATCAGCGCCTTCGGCCAGAGCCGCTTCGCCCGCGGCGCCAGCGGCAGCCGCTGCTCGACCAGCTCACCGCGGCTGGGCAGGCTCGTGCCGCGTACGAACATCGCGATCACCATCAGCCCGAACACGAGCACCGGCTGCACCCCTGGCATCGCGACGCCGTTGTCGGTCGGGAACCAGCTCTGGATCTGGAGGTAGTAGAGGATGTTCTCGAGCATCCCGATGCCGAGCCCGACGAAGCAGGCGATCCAGAAGGACGTGAAGCGCGCGAACAGCGCGGCGGCCAGCGCCGGGACGACCACCAGCGGCAGCGCCTGCGGGTCGAGCTGGGTGATCGACGCGGCGAGGACGCCGAGCCCGCCGGCGACGTACGTACCGAGCAGCGTGCTCGCCAGGGCGAGGCGGTTGGGCGAGAGCCCGATCAGCATCGCGCCGATCTCGTTCTCCGAGGCCGCGCGCGTCGCGAGCCCGAACCGGCTCAGCCGGTAGACCAGCGAGAGCACGAGCGTCGCGAGGATGATGATCGCCGGGAGGATGAACCGGTCGATCGGCACGTTCGAGCCGAAGATGTGGACCGTGCCGCCCGGCAGCACCGGCGGCTGCGGCTCCGTGCCGATCCCGAACGCCAGCGAGACGGCCGCCTGCGCCACCAGCAGCACCCCGAGCGAAGCTGCGAGCTTGGCGAGCGGCGCAGCCGTGCGCAGCGGCCGGTAGACGCCGTACTCGGTGAGCAATCCGACGCCGAGGAGGAAGATCGCGGTGATCACGAGCGCCGGCGCGGTCGGCACGTCCCAGCCGTAAGTACCGGTCTTCAGCGACCAGTACGCGTAGCCGGCGAGCATCGCGATCGCGCCGGTCGAGAGGTTGATGATCCCCGAGCCGCGGTAGGTCAGCACGACGGCGACGGCGACGCCGGCAATGAGCGATCCGGCCCCGAGGCCCAGGATCGCGAAGAGGAGGATCTGCTGCCAGTCCATGCCGGTGAGTCTCACGCATCACCCGAAGGAGGATGGGGCCGCGTGGTCGCGGCCCCATCCTGTCGGGATTACGTCGTGCTCAGCCCCCGAGCTTGAAGGTGCTGGGCGGCCTCAGGAAGCCGGTGATGCGCTTGAACTTGCCGGCACCCTCGTACTGGAAGAACTGCGCCTGGTCGTTGCACGCAGCCGGCTCGGCCGGATACTTCCCGCACTGGAGGCTCGGCGCGCCGAGAGCCTGCGGGCCTTTGAACTTCCTGATCGTCGAGGTGAAGTTCGCCGAGGTGACGTGGGTCACGCCGATCTGGTTCATCAGCTTCACCGTCGTCAGGATCTGGCCCCAGGCGACGATCACCCACGCGTCTGCCGCGAGCTTCGGCTGACCGACGAGAGTCAGGCCCCGGACGAACGGCTTGACTGCGGGATCGGTCGTGTCGAAGCCGAGCGACGAGGCGATGCCGTAGATCCACTTCGGCAGGTCGCCGCCGAGACCCGCCGGCACGGCCGGATCCAGGCAGAGCGGATTCGAGACGACAGGCGTGTTGCTCTTCCCGAGCTGGCTCAGCGCCTTGGCGATGTTGACACAGCCGGCCGCGTTCGCCTGCGGGACGATCATGTCGGCGTTCTGGGCGCCGGCCGCGGTGAGCGGGCCTGTCAGGTCGGTCGCGGTCGACGGGAAGCCGACGAGCGTCGTCTTGATCCCGGCCGACTCGAGACTCGCCTGCTCGACCTTCGCCCCGTAGTCGATCCCGGGAACCTGGACGTAGACGACGGCTGCGGTCTTGGCGTGGAGGACGTTCTTGCCGAGCGTGCCCCACGGGCCGAGGACGGAGTCGTTCGTCCCGAACAGCGCGAAGCCATTCTTGCGCTGCGCGTCGACCGGAAGCAACTCGACGCCGCCGACCGTCGGCTTGTTGTTGCCGAGCGCCGCGTAGAACGACTGGTTGCCGACGGCAACCGCACCGAACTCGACGACCTTGATCCGCTTGTCATTGGCGAACTGCTGGCCGCACTTCGTTCCTTCCTCCTCAGCGGAGGTGGTGAAGCAGTAGCTCACGACCAGCGGGTGCCCGTTCACGCCGCCCAGGTACTTGTTGACGTACTGGACGGCCGTCTTGACGCCGTTCGACCAGCCCGGCCCGACGAGCACCTGGCCCCCCTGCGTGTTGATCGCGCCGATGACCACCGGCGAGAGCTTCGGGTTCGCCTTGCCGGCGTGGCCGCCGGTGTAGGTGACGTAGTTGGTGACCGGGCCTGCCGCCGAGCCCAGGCCGAGAGCTGCGGGGACGGCGATGGCGATGGCGACAGCGACAACGCCAAGGGCAAGCCCTAGACGTCCGAGTGGAGACCTTGTTACAGACCTCACGGGCGTTCCTCCTTCATGTGTGCTCATCGGCGAGCACGAATTTCCGTGGACCAACGGATGCATGGGGGGACGCCCCCTTAGACGGCGATCTTCGCTAGGTCGCTAGCGGCGCTCTTCGCAGAGCGCGCACACTCGGCGTGGGCCAGTTATCCATCCGTGCACACTTGGCACCGGCGGCGGGACAGGCGATGCTCGGTCGGCCGCGCTGCCGGGTTAGAGTGCGCGAGCCCGAGCCGACAGCGCGCGAAAGGAGCACCGGTGGCTGAGAACGGCCTCGACAGAGAGAAGCTCACGTGGATCCTCACGCAGATGCTCCGGATCCGCGAGTTCGAGGAGCGCGTGAAGGGGACGTTCGAGGAGAGCCCCGGCGTGATCCGCGGCCACACGCATCTCGCCGACGGGGCCGAGGCCTCGATCGTCGGCACCCTCGCCGCGATGCGGCCCGGCGACCAGGTGCTCGCGACCTACCGCTGTCACGGCTACCCGATCGTGCTCGGCACCGACACCAAGACGATGATGGCCGAGATCTACGGCCGCACCGACGGGCTCTGCGGCGGCTACGGCGGCTCGATGCACCTCACCGACGTCGCGCATGGCTTCCTCGGCACCTCCGGGATCGTCGGCCAGGGCATCCCCCACGCGACGGGCGCGGGCTACGCGGCCCAGATCCGCGGCGAGGGCCAGGTCGTCTTCTGCTTCTTCGGTGACGGCGCCTCGAAGCAGGGCGCATTCCACGAGTCGCTCAACATCGCCTCGCTGTGGAAGCTGCCCGTCGTCTACGTGATGGAGAACAACAACTACAACGTCGTCACGCGCTCCGACCAGGAGGACGCGAACGCCGCCGCAGGTGAGCCGCTCGCCGTCAAGGCGAAGGCGTACTCCATGCCCGGCGTGACCGTCGACGGCACCGATCCGGTCGCCGTCTACGAGCAGGCCGCGGCCGCGGTTGCGCGGGCGCGCGCGGGCGACGGCCCAACGCTGATCGAGTCGCTCGTCTACCGCCTCAGCGCCCACGGCAACATCATCGCCCCGCCCGGGATCCCGCTCCATTTCCCTGAGCACGAGGCGATCACGGTCTTCGGCAACACCGCGGAGTACGAAGCGGCGCTGCGCGGCGATCCGGTGCCGCGGTTCCGGGCGAAGCTCGTCACCGACGAGACGCTGTCCGCGGAGGAGGCGGACTCGATCGCCGCGTCGGTGAAGCAGGAGATGGAGGAGGCGGTCGCGTTCGGGCTTGCGAGCCCGTTCCCGTCGCCCGAGGCCGCCGTCAACTACGTCTACGCCTAGATGGTTGATCGGCAATTTCCCCACTCCCGGATGACGACCCAGACGCGGCGCCTGGAACCACCCTCGATCTTGCGCAGGCTGCCTGCCTGCGCTGCGTCCGAGTGCGGCCCCAGGCTTGGTCTGGGCCGCCCCCGGAACCAAGCCAATTACCGATCAACCATCTAGGAGACGCGACATGTCACACGAGCTCCCTTACATCGCCGCGATCGGCGAGGCCATCCAGCTCGAGATGGAGCGCGACCCGAGCGTCCTCTACTTCGGCCAGAACATCGCAACGACCGACGACGACCCGTTCCTGAAGGCGTTCGGCTCCGATCGCGTCCGCGTCACGCCGATCTCCGAGACCGCCGAGATCGGGATGGCCGTCGGTGCCGCGATGGCGGGCTACCGGCCGGTGGTCGAGCTGTACATGGCCGAGTTCATGCTCGTCGCGATGGACCAGGTCGTGAACGAGGCGAACCGCTTCCACTACATGACCGGCGGCCAGGTGAAGGTGCCGCTCGTGCTCAAGGCCGGCTACGGCTTCACCGCCGGCTGGTCGGGGCAGCACACCGGCTCGATCTACGGGATGTTCATGGGCGTGCCCGGGCTGAAGGTGGCGGTGCCCTCGACCGCAGCCGACGCGAAGGGCCTGATGGCCGCGGCGATCCGCGACGACAACCCCGTCGTCTACTTCCACCACTACCTGCTGACGCTCGAGCACGGCGACGTGCCCGACGGCGAATATGTCGTCCCGCTCGGGCAGGCCGCCGTGCGGCGCGAAGGCAGCGACGTGACCATCGTCGCGATCGGCTGGCTCGTCGACAAGGCGCTCGCCGCCGCCGAGCAGCTCGCCGCCGAGGGCGTCAGCGCGGAGGTGATCGACCCGCGCACGCTCGCACCGCTCGACACCGACACGATCTTCAAGTCCGTCGAGAAGACGGGCCGGCTCGTCGTGGTCGACCAGTCGACGCGGCACGGTTCGGCGGCGGCGGTGATCGCGGCGGAGGTCGCCTCCGAGGCGTTCACCTCGCTGAAGGCGCCGATCAAGCTCGTGACCGCGCTGGACGCCACGATCCCGTACAGCCAGCCGATGGAGGACTACCTGTTGCCGGACGAAGCGAAGATCGTCGAGGCCGTCCAGCAGGTGGTCGGCTCCGCGCCGGTCGTCGGCTAGCGCGGGACGCGAAAGGACGCTAGGCTCGAAAACGTGAGCATTCTCGGAAATCGAGTCCTCCGAACGGAGGACGGGCGCTTCCTCAGAGGCGCCGGCCAGTACGTCGAGAACCTTCCGCTCGAGGGTGCGCTCACCGCAACCTTCGTTCGCTCGCCGTTCGCGCATGCACGGATCGACGGCATCGACGCCTCGGCCGCCGAAGCCCTGCCGAACGTCCAGGTGCTCACCGCGGCCGACCTCGACCTGGGCCTCTTCGGGCCGCCGCCCTTCCCCGGCCTCGACGCGGCGATGGGCCGCCCGGTGATGGCGAAGGACACCGCACGCTTCGTGGGCGACATCGTCGCCGTCGTGGTCAGCGAGGGCCGGGCCTCGGGCGCGGACGCCGCCGAGCTCGTGATGGTCGACTACGACCCGCTGCCCGTCGTCGTCAGCGCGCACGACGCCGCGAAGAACGAGGTGCTGCTGTTCCCGGACACCGGCACGAACCTCGCCGCGCTGGGCGGTGCGCCCGAGCGCGACGAGACGCTGTTCGACGGCTGCGACGTGGTCGTCACGGGCACGCTCACGAGCCCGCGCATGGCGGCCTGCCCGCTCGAGCCGCGCTCTGCCGCTGCCGAGGTCGGCGCCGACGGCCGCCTCACCGCATGGCTCTCGACCCAGACGCCGCACCAGGACCGCTTCGTGCTCGCCGGGATGCTCGGCGGCCTCGACCCCGCGACCGTTCGCGTGATCGCGCCGGACGTCGGCGGCGGCTTCGGCGCGAAGATGCTCAGCGTCGAGGAGATCCTCGTCGCCTGGCTCGCACGCAAGCTCGGCCGTCCGATCCGCTGGACCGAGACGCGCTCGGAGAGCATGGTCGCGCTCAACCAGGGCCGCGACCAGGAGCTGACGTTCACGCTCGGCTCGGACCGCGACGGCAAGGTGGCGGCGCTCCGACTCGAGATCGTGGCCAACATCGGCGCCTACCCGGGCCTCGGCGCCTTCCTGCCGAACCTCACCGGCCTGATGTCGAGCGGCGTCTACGCGATCCCGAAGATCGAGAGCTCGAGCCGCGCATACGTCACGAACACGACGCCGATCGCGGCCTTCCGCGGCGCGGGCCGGCCGGAGGCATCGCAGATGATCGAGCGCGCGATGGACGTGCTGGCCGTCGAGCTCGGGCTCGACCCGACCGAGATCCGGCGCAGGAACTTCATCCCGAAGGACGCGTTCCCCTACGTCACCGCATCCCATGGCGCCTACGACTCGGGCGACTACGAGGGCGCGCTCGACCTCGCGCTGCGCTCGGCCGGCTACGACGACCTGCGCGCGCAGCAGCGACAGCGCCGCGAGCAGGGCGGCCCGAAGCAGCTCGGGATCGGAGTCAGCACCTACGTCGAGATCACGAACGGCGTCGACGAGACGGAGTTCGGCGAGGTCGAGATCACCGCGGACGGGAGCGCAATCCTCCGCACCGGCTCGTTCTCGCACGGCCAGGGACACGAGACGACGTTCGCGATGATCGCCGCCGAGCAGCTCGGCCTGCCGCTCGAGAAGATCACGGTCGTCAAGGGCGACACCGACAAGGTCGCGAGCGGGACCGGAACCTACGGGTCGAAGTCAACCCAGATCGGCGGCTCGGCGGCGCGACTCGCCTCCGCGGAGGTCGTCGTGCGCGCCAAGAAGCTCACCGCGGAGTACCTCGAGGCCGCCGAGTCCGACATCGTCCTCGACCCGGCGCTCGGTCTCTTCCACCCCGCCGGCTCGCCCGCGCAGGGGCTCTCGTGGGCCGAGCTCGCCGAGCGCGCGGAGGCCGACGGGCAGCTCGTCGAGCTCAAGGCGGTGCAGGAGTTCAAGAGCGCCCCGACCTTCCCGTTCGGCTGCCACGTCGCGGTCGTCGAGGTCGACATCGAGACGGCGCAGGTCGAATTGCTGCGGCTGATCGCGGTCGACGACGCGGGCACGCTGATCAACCCGCTCGTCGCGGAGGGGCAGGTGCACGGCGGCGTCGCAACCGGCGTCGCGCAGGCGCTCTACGAGAAGGTCAGCTACGACGAGGACGGGACGCCGCTCAGCAGCACCTTCCTCGGTTACGCCTTCCCCTCGGCGGCCGATCTCCCCTCGTGGGAGGTCGTCGAGATGGTGACGCCGACGCCCGTGAACCCGCTCGGCGCGAAGGGGATCGGCGAGTCCGGCACGATCGGCGCGACGCCCGCCGTCCAGAGCGCCGTGATCGACGCGCTCCGCCCGTACGGCGTGACCCATGTCGAGATGCCCGCCAACGGCGAGAACGTGTTCCGGGCGCTGAAGGAGGCGAAGGCATGACGAAGATCGCGCTCACCGTCAACGGCGTGAGGCACGAGGCCGAAGTCGAGCCGCGCGAGCTGCTTGTGTACTTCTTGCGCGAGGAGCTCGGGCTGAAGGGAACGAACGTCGGCTGCGACACGTCCTCTTGCGGCGCGTGCACGGTGCTGATCGACGGCGAGTCGGTGAAGTCGTGCAACCAGCTCGCAGTGCAGGCCGACGGCACCGAGGTGACGACGATCGAAGGGCTCGCCTCGCCCGGTGAGGAGTTGCACCCGGTCCAGCAGGCGTTCCACGAGAAGCACGCTTTGCAGTGCGGCTACTGCACGCCGGGCTTCGTGATGGCGTCCGTCTCGCTGCTCGCCGAGAACCCGGATCCCTCCGAGGAGGAGATCCGCGTGGCGCTCGAGGGCAACCTCTGCCGCTGCACCGGGTACCACAACATCGTCGAAGCGGTTCAGGCCGCGGCGCGGGCGGGCGCATGATCCCCGCCGCCTTCGAGTACGCGCGCGCCGGCTCGGTCGACGAAGCGATCGAGCTGCTCGCGGGCGAGGACGCGAAGCTCCTCGCGGGAGGCCAGTCGCTGATCCCGGTGATGCGCCTGCGTTTCGCGCGTCCCGGAGTGCTCGTGGACGTCGGCCGCCTCGACGAGCTGCGCTACGTGCGGGAGGACGGCGACCGGATCGCGATCGGCGCGCTCACCCGCCACTCCGAGCTCGTCCACGATTCGCTCCTGGCGCAGCGCTGCGCCGTGATCCCGCAGGCCGCAGCGCACATCGGCGACCCGCAGGTACGCCATCGCGGCACGATCGGCGGCTCGGTCGCGCACGCAGATCCCGCTTCGGACCTCGGCACGATCCTCCTCACCCTCGACGCCGAGCTCGTGGCGAGAGGGCCGGGAGGCGAGCGGACGATTCCGGCAACCGAGTTCTTTACCGGCCCGTTCGAGACGGCGCTCGGCCCGCAGGAGATGCTGACCGAGGTGCGCGTACCGGCGGTCGACGCGGGCACCTACCTCAAGCTGGTGCGCAGGTCGGCAGACTGGGCCACGGTGGGCGTTGCGGCCGCGCGCGTCGACGGACGCGTCCAGGTCGGACTGACGAGCATGGGGATGACGCCGCTGCGGGCTCGCGGCGCCGAGGAGGCGCTCGCCTCGGGTGCCTCCGCCGCCGACGCCGCCGCGCGCGCGGGCGAGGGCACCGACCCGCCGAGCGACACGAGCGCGAGCAGCGAATACCGGGCGCACCTCGCACAGGTGCTCGTCCGGCGCGCCCTCGAACAGCTCTGAGCCGATGAGCGGCGTGCACGAGCAGCCGACCGACCGCGCCCGAGCCCTCGTAGAGGGGGCCTACGACCTCCACATCCACGTCGACCCGGATGTGATCCCACGCCGGATCGACGACATCACGCTTGCCGGCCGCTTCAAGGAGGTCGGGCTCGCCGGCTTCGGGCTCAAGTCGCACTACACCTCCACCGCCGAGCGCGCCACGGTCGTCTCCGGCGTCACGGGCCTCCATGTGGTCGGCACGCTGACCCTGAACCAGGCGGTCGGCGGGATGAACGCGCTCGCAGTCGAGATCGCGGCCCGCGAGGGCGCGCGAATCGTCTGGATGCCGACCGTCGACTCGCCCGCGGAGACCGCCGGCCGCACCGAGCCGAAGCCCGGCGACAAGGTGCCGCTCTGGGCGAAGATCCAGCACGAGCTGCACGGGCTCGGGCTCAGCATCGAGCCCGTCTATGTGACAGACGGCGACGGCCAGATCCTGCGCGCGACTCGCGACGTGCTCCGGACGATCGCGCGGCACGGGCTGATCCTCGCGACCGCGCACCTCGCCCGCGACGACACCTTCGCGGTCGTCGACGCGGCATTCGAGGAGGGCATCGCCTCCGTCGTCGTCACGCACCCGGAGTTCACGTGCCAGAAGTTCTCGATCGAGGACCAGGTCGCGCTCGCCGACCGCGGCTGCCTCGTCGAGCGCTGTCTCAGCACACCGCTGAGCGGCAAGACGACCTGGGAGCACGTCTTCGACGGCGTCCGCGCGGTCGGCGTCGAGCGGACGATCTTCTCGAGCGACTGCGGGAATCCTGACTATCCGCCGGTCGAGGACGGCATGGCGCTCTGGGCCGACCGGCTGCTCGACGCGGGCTTCGGCGAGGACGACGTCCGGACGATGATCGTCGACAACTCCCGGCGGCTCGTCCTGTGAGCCGCAAGCTGATGGTGATCGGCGCGCACTCCGCCGACTTCGTCTGGCGGGCGGGCGGCGCGGTCGCAGTCACGACCGCCGGCGGCGGCGAGGCGCGCGTGCTCGCGCTGTCGTACGGCGAGCAGGGCGAGTCCGGCGAGCTCTGGAAGGAGCCGGGGATGACGGTCGAGCGCGTCAAGGAGATCCGCCACGGCGAAGCAGAGCGGGCCGCGGCAGCCCTCGGCGCCGAGTTCGAGTCTCTCGACCTCGGCGACTACCCGCTCGACATCGACAAGGCGGGGCTCGTGAAGATCGCCGACCGCATCCGCGACTTCGCGCCCGACGTGCTGATCACGCACACGGACAGCGACAAGTTCAACCCGGACCATGCCGCCGCGTACTTCGCCGTCGAGCGGGCGCGCGCGCTCGCCGCGGGCGCAGGCGTCGCGAGCGCGTTCGAGACGGTGCAGCCACCGGAGCTCCTGCTGTTCGAGCCGCACCAGCCCGAGCTCTGCAACTTCACGCCGACGACGTTCGTCGACATCACGCCGGTGATCGAGGCCAAGCAGGCTGCGATGGCGGAGATGAAGGCGCAGGCCTACCTCCAGACCTACTACGCCCAGCGCGCCGAGCAGCGCGCGAACCATGCGCGCCGCTCCTCCGGCAACGCCGCGATCCGCTACGCGGAGGCGTTTCAGCGCGTGACGCCGCAGGTCGTGGACGCACTGTGAGCGACACCTATGCGGAGCTCGCGCGGCTCGGGAGCGCGACCGTGCACGAGGCCGCCGCGCGCTCGCCCGTGGTTGACTTCCCGCTGATCCAGATCCTGCCCGGTTCTCGGGCCGCGGGCCCCGCGCGCACGGTGCGCTGCGGCCAGAACGACAACCTGATGGTGCATGCGGCCGTTGCGCAGGCGCTCCCCGGCGAGGTGCTCGTGCTCACGATGCCGGAGCCCGCCCCGTTCGCGCTGATCGGCGAGCTGCTCGCGACCCAGGCGAAGGGCCGAGGCGTGGCGGCGCTGCTCGTCGATGCTGCGGTGCGCGACGTCGACGAGCTCCGCGAGCTCGGCCTCCCGATCTGGGCGCGCTACGTGCGGGTCAACGGCGCCGACAAGACGGTACCCGGGACGATCGGAATCCAGGTCGTGGTCGGCGGCGCGACCATCCGCCAGGGCGACGCGGTCGTGCTCGACACCGACGGCGCCGTCGTCGTCGAGGCCGAGCGGGTCGACGAGGTGCTCGCCGCCGCGCGCGCGCGCGCCGAGCGCGAGGTGGAGAAGCGCGCGAAGCTCGAGGCCGGCGCGCTTTCGTACGACCTGGACGGCCTGCGAGCGCTGGTAGAGCCGTGAGTCGCCCTGTGCCAACCGCTGTTGCCCGCGTGTTCCTCGGGCGCCGCTGGCGGTGCGGGGCCGGAGGTCACAGTGTGAGCAACACGGGGCCGGAGAGCACCGTGCCGTCAGCGGCGCCAGGCCGCGGCGGAGCCGGGCTCCGCCCGGCGGGAGCCGCCGCCGGCGAGGGACGCGCGTGACCGATCCCATGCACGACGTCGCGCGGATCGGCCATGCCGAGCTGCTGACGCCGAAGCCGGAGGAGAGCCTGCGCTTCTTCGTCGAGGTGCTCGGGATGGAGATCGAGGCCCGCGAGGGCCAGTCGGTCTACCTGCGCGGCTGGGGCGACTACCTCCGCTACAGCCTGAAGCTGACCGAAGCGCCCCACAACGGGCCGGGCCACACAGCGCTGCGTGCCTGGAGCCCCGAGGCGCTCGAGCGGCGCGTCGCCGCGATCGAGGCGACCGGGCTCGGCCAGGGCTGGATCGACGGCGACGTCGGCCACGGCCCCGCCTACCAGTTCACCGATCCCGACGGCCACCGCTTCGAGCTCTACTACGAGGCCGAGCGCTACGTCGCGCCGGAGCACCTCGAGCCGTCGTGGAAGAACCAGCCGCAGCGCTACGTCGGCCGCGGCGCTGCCGTCAAGCGGCTCGACCACGTCAACCACCTCGCCGCGGACGTGCGCGCGAGCCGCGTCTTCGCGGAGGACCTGCTCGGCTATCGCTGCTACGAGCGGATCGAGCTCGAGGACGGCAGCGAGCTGGGAGCCTGGATGAGCCTCTCGATCGCGGCGCACGAGCTGATCTACGTCGCCGACCACGCAGGCCTCCGTGGCCGGCTCCACCACATCTCGTTCTGGGTCGACACGCGCGAGGAGTGCCTCCGCGCCGCCGATCTCTTCGTCGACAACGACGTTCCGATCGAGGCGGCGCCGTCGAAGCACGGAGTCGCCGCGGGCTTCTTCCTCTACGGCTTCGAGCCCGGCGGCAACAGGATCGAGGTCACGACCGGCGGTTACTTCGTCTACGACCCAGACTTCGAGACGGTCGTCTGGTCGCTCGAGGAGCGCAAGCGCGGCCAGTTCTGGGGCGTGCAGACGATCGAGAGCTTCCACACCTACGGCACCCCGAGCGTCGAGGAGTGACGACGCCGCTCCGCGAGCGGTTTGGGCAGGACGGCAAGTTCGTCGTCGCCGCGGAGCTCGTCACGAGCCGGGGCCTGATCACCGCAGACACCGGCCGCCAGCTGCTCGAAGTTGCGCGTGAGCTGAGCGACGACCCGCGCTTCGATGTCCTCTCGATCACGGACAACCCCGGCGGCAACGCGATGCTCGCCCCGGACACGCTCGGGACCGACCTGATCTCGCGCGGCCAGGAGGTGATCATCCACCTCTCCTGCAAGGACTGGAACAGAAACGCGCTCGAGAGCCGCGCCTGGAAACTCGGTTCGGAGGGCTTCCAGAACGTCCTCGCGCTCTCCGGCGACTATCCGATCACGGGCCACAAGGGCCTCGCGGCACCTGTTTTTGACATTGACTCGGTTGGGCTGGTCAGCATGCTCGCCGAGATGAACGAGGGGCTGCCGGACGACCGCAAGCCCGGCCAGCGGCTCGACCGCACCGACTTTTTCCTCGGCTGTGTGGTGACGAACCACAAGCGCCACGAGCGCGAGGTGATGCCGCAGTACTTCAAGCTGAAGAAGAAGGCGGAGGCCGGCGCGCGGTTCGTGATCAACCAGATCGGCTGGGACACGCGCAAGGACGACGAGCTGCTGCGCTGGATCCGGCGCGAGGGCCTGCAGCTCCACACGCTGGCGAACGTCTATCTCCTCTCGCGCGGTGCGGCGCGCGCGTTCAACGCGGGGAAGATCCCGGGCGCGATCGTCACCGACGAGCTGCTCGAGGTGGCGGAGCGCCACGGGGCGAGCCCGGACAAGGGCCTCGCGTTCTTCGTCGACCTCGCCGCGAAGCACGTCGCCGTCGTGCGCGGGCTCGGCTTCGACGGCGTGTACCTCGGCGGCCACATGCCCGCGTCCACGTTCGGCGAGATCCTCGACAGGTCGCAGGCCTACGCCGACGACTGGCTCGCGGTGGCGCGCGAGATCCGCTACGCGATGCCCGACGAGTTCCACTTCTTCGAGCCCGACCCCGACACCGGGCTTTCGTCCGACACGGTGAGCGCGTCGTACCTCGAGTCGAAGGAGAAGCGACACACCGATCTCCCCGTGCCGCTGAAGTACCGCTTCAGCCGGCGTCTGCACACCATGGCCTTCGCGGACGGCGCGCCCCTCTTCCCGGCGGGACGGGCGCTCTACGGAGCGATCGACAAGGCGCCCGCCCCGGTGGGCAAGGTCGCGCACGCGCTCGAGCAGGCGGCAAAGGTGCCGCTCTTCCACTGCCGCGACTGCGGCGACTGCTCGCTGCCGGACATCGCCTACGTCTGCCCCGAGTCGGAGTGCGCCAAGAACCAGCGCAACGGGCCCTGCGGCGGCACCCGCGAGGGGCTCTGCGAGGTCTACGACACGGAGTGCATCTGGTCGCAGGCCTACGAACGGCTCAAGGCCTACGGCGAGGAGGAATCGATGCTCGAAGGCCCGGTCGTGACGAAGGACAATGCGCTCGCGCGGACGAGCGCGTGGGCCAATACTTTCCTAGGTCGCGATCATCACGGATTGAAGTAGTCTCCCGACCCACGTTCACCGAGGAGGTTGTGCAATGACGTACAAGAGCCTTGCCGACAAGATCGAAGCCGTCGGAAGCCCCGTCGAGATGGCGCGGAATTCGCAGATCGGCCCGTACGTCTATCCGAAGGTCGCCGCCGAGTTCACGAACTGGCGCGACGAGCAGCGCTCGTGGGTAGAGACCTGTGCGCTCTTCGACCAGTCGCATCACATGACGGACCTCTACGTCGAGGGCCCGGACGTGATCCCGCTGCTCTCCTCGCTCGCCATCAACTCCCTCGACAACTTCGCCGTCGACAAGGCCAAGCAGTTCGTGGCCTGCAACGAGGACGGCTACGTGATCGGCGACGCCATCCTCTTCTACCTCTCGGAGAACCGGATCAGCCTCGTCGGGCGCCCCTCGGCGCACAACTGGGTGCAGTACCACGCGGAGACGGGCGGCTTCGACGTCAGCTGCGAGCGCGACGAGCGAACGGCCGTGAACCCGACCGGGCGCCGCAAGCTCTACCGCTACCAAGTGCAGGGCCCGACCGCGCTGCAGGCGCTGGAGAAGGCCAACGGCGGACCGCTGCCCGAGATCAAGTTCTTCAACATGGGCGAGCTCACGATCGGCGGGCACAAGGTGCGCGCGCTGCACCACGGCATGTCCGGCGTGCCCGGAATGGAGCTGTTCGGCCCGTGGGAGGACGGCGACGACATCACGGCCGCGCTCGTCGAGGCGGGCAAGGACTTCGGCCTCCGCCAGGTCGGCTCGCGGGTCTACGCGACCAACACGCTCGAGTCCGGCTGGATCCCGTGCCCGCTGCCGGCGGTCTTCACCGGCGAGACGATGCAGGCGTACCGCGAGTGGCTGCCGGGTGACGGCTACGAGGCCACGGGCTCGCTCGGCGGGAGCTACTACGCCGAAGACATCTCGGACTACTACCTGACCCCGCACGAGCTCGGCTACTGGCCGTTCGCGAAGTTCGACCACGACTTCGTCGGCCGCGAGGCCCTCGAGGCGATGGCCGACACGCCGAACCGCAAGAAGGTGACCCTGGCCTGGAACGGCGAGGACGTCGCCCGCGCGATGGGCACGCTGTTCGAGAAGGGCACGCCGGCCAAGTACATCGACCTGCCGCTCTCGAACTACTCGACCTGGCCGAACGACCGGCTCATGGACGGCGACCGGATGGTCGGCGTCTCGACGTTCTCCGGCTACAGCTTCAACGAGCGCTCGATGCTCTCGCTGGGGACGGTCGACATGGACGTCAAGCTCGGCGCCGAGCTCGTGATGGTGTGGGGCGAGGAGGGCGGCGGCTCGTCGAAGCCGGTCGTCGAGCGGCACGTGCAGACCGAGATCCGCGTCGTCGTCAGCCCGTGCCCCTACTCCGAGACTCCGCGCACGTCGTACGCGGAAGGCTGGCGCACGAAGGCCGAACTGGTCTGAGCATCGACCCCGCCGCCGTCGTCGCGATCGACGTGCACGTCCATACGGAGCGCTCGCGCTCCGGGCACGACCCGCTGCCGCCCGAGCTCAGGGCGGCGGCGGAGCGCTACTTCCACAGCGGCCAGGAGCTGCCGACGGTGGACGACGTCGCCGCCTACTACCGCGAGCGGAAGATGGCGGCGGTCGTCTTCACCGTCGACTGGGAGTCGCGCAGCGGCCGTCCGCCGATCCCGAACGAGGAGATCGCCGAGGCCGCGCGTGGGAACCCGGATGTGCTGATCCCGTTCGCTAGCGTCGACCCGGCCCGCCCGGACGCGCTGGAGCGCGTGCAGCGGCTGATCGCCGACTACGACGTCAAGGGCTTCAAGTTCCACCCGAACATCCAGGCGTTCTTCCCCAACGACCCGGCCGTGTACCCGCTTTACGAGGCGATCGCGGCGGCCGGCCTCCCCGCGCTCTTCCACACCGGGCACAGCGGAATCGGCACCGGCCTTCCCGGCGGCGGCGGCCTGAAGCTCAAGTACTCGAACCCGATGTGCCTCGACGACGTCGCCGCCGACTTCCCCGAGCTGCAGATCGTGCTCGCGCACCCGTCGTTTCCGTGGCAGGACGAGGCGATCTCGATCTGCCTGCACAAGGCGAATGTCTGGATCGACCTCTCCGGCTGGTCCCCGAAGTACTTCCCGCCGCAGCTGATCCAGTACGCGAACACCCAGCTGCGCGAGAAAGTCCTGTTCGGCTCCGACTTCCCGCTGATCACGCCCGACCGCTGGCTCGCCGACTTCGAGCAGGCGCCGTTCAAGGACGAGGTCCGGCCGCTGATCCTGAAGGAGAACGCGGTGCGGCTGCTCGGTCTCTGAGCCGCAAGAGCACTTGTAGCCAAGCCGGGCAGCGAGTAGGAATTCCGGTAGTGGTCACCGGTACGCCAACCACAAAGATCGGCTTCATAGGTCTCGGACACATGGGCGGCAACATGGCCGCCCGGTTCCTCGCCGCCGGATACACCGTCCACGGCGAGGCGCGCGATCGCGCGCAGGTGAAGGACCTCGAGCACGAGGGACTGCACTGGCACAACACCCCCCGCGAGATCGCCCGGGCCGCCGACATCGTCTTCACCTCGCTCCCCGACGACGACGTCCTGGAGGCCGTCGCGTCCGGTGCCGACGGGATCCTCGCAGGCCTCACGGCACCGAAGATCTGGGTCGACATGAGCACGGTGAGCCCGCGCAAGAGCCGCGAAGTTGCCGAGCGCGTGAAGGCGTCGGCGGTGACGAGCAGGCATACGCTCGGGTCGAGCCGATCCTCCGCGAGCTCGGCAGCCCGACTCACGTCGGCGACAACGGGCAGGGACTGGCGCTCAAGCTCGCGATCAACATCAGCCTCGCCGTGCAGATGCTCGCATTCTCCGAAGGCCTGCTCCTGGCCGCACGCGCCGGAATCGACCCCAAGCTCGCAGTCGAGGTGATGACGCAGAGCCCGATCGGCTCGCCGATGCTGAAGGCCCGCACAGACCTCGTCCTCGACCTGCCCGACGACGCCTGGTTCGACATGAGCCTGATGCAGAAAGACATTGCGCTCGCGCTCGGCACCGGACGGGAACTGCACGTCCCGCTCCCATCCGCCGCGACAGCCGATCAGCTCCTGACGATCGCGCGAGGGCTCGGCTACGAGCACCGCGACATCGCCGGTCTCTACGAGGTGCTGACGCGGCTCGCCGGTCACGACTGACATGCCCACGATTCCGTCACGACGCGGGTGGCGCATCGTCGCCCGCGCCTGGGGTCCGCTCGGGAATGAGCGGCTCACGTCATCGGCCGGGCTCGTCCTCCTCGTCCTCCTCGCCGTGGAGACGTTGACGACGTTGGCGCTGCACTCGTATCTCCCCGTCCACATCTTCCTCGGGCTCCTGCTCCTCCCACCGGTGGCGCTGAAGCTCGGCAGCACGGGCTGGCGATTCTTCCGCTACTACTCAGGCAACAAGCCCTACAGGCTCGAAGGCCCTCCGAGCCCGCTCCTGCGCGTGCTCGCCCCGCTGCTCGTCGCAACGACACTGACGCTCTTCGGAAGCGGAGTCGGACTGCTCCTTGTCGGCCACGGCGGCGGATCGCTCCGGACCGTGCACACGCTCAGCTTCATCGGCTGGGGTGTCCTGATGATCGTCCATGTCCTCGCATACCTGACCCGTGTGCTTCGAGACGGCTCCGCAGACTGGCGTCGCAACGCCGGGGAGGTCGTGGCCGGAGCCCGCAGCAGACGCGCCCTCCTCGCCGGCGCACTCATCGCGGGCGTCATCCTCGCCCTGGCCACCTACCCCGCCCAGCAGAGATGGCTCAGCCACCGTCACGAGCACCGTGACCGGGCCGGCGACACGGGCTGAGCCCGCGACCTAGAAGACGCGGAAGGTCGCCACGGTGGTGAGGCTGGCCGCCGCGGTGTTGCCGGCGGCGTCGGTGATCGTCGCGGCCGGAGTGAACGCGAACGCACCCTGGCCGGCCGTGATGTTGCCGCCCGTGCAGGTGCCCGTACACGCGCCCGCGACCGTCGCCGTCACCGTCGCGCCCGACACCCCGAGCGTGCTCGACGCAAAGGCGGCGCTCGTGTTGTTCGTATTGATGTAGGTGTTGGCGCCGAGCCCGTCCGCTCCGCTGGTCAGGCCTGTGATGGTCAGGGTGTCGTTCCCGCCACCGTTCGGATCCGTCTCGGTGATCGTCGTCGTGCCGGGGACGCTCGAGGCGAGAATCGGCTCGCTGAACGTGATGGCCAGAGCGTCGCCGACCTGCATCAGCCCGGCGGTCGTGCCGGGAACCGACGTCGCGATCGAGACAGGCACGGGCTTGGCGCCGTCGAGCGGAGCGGTTGCCGAGAAACTGGACTGGTTGCCGGCGGCGTCCCGGATCCCGGTCGCGCTGGCGGTGAGCGCGAGCGTGAAGCTGCCCACGGAGGTGTCCTGGGAGCCGGCGCCCTCGGTCAGTGTCAGCGTCGCCGTCGTCGTCGCCGTCGCCACGCTCGCGAGCGAGCCGGCGCTCGGCGTATTCGCGAGCGCCCACTGCGTCGTCAGCGTCGTCGACACCAGCGTCTCCGAGAACACCGCAGCGACGTGGTCGACCCGGCCGTTGGTGTTGGTGTCCGTCATCGTCATCGTCACGAGGACGGGCTTCGCGCCGTCGGTCGGAGCCGCCGCTGCGAACGAGGACTGATTCCCGGCGGCGTCGCGGATGCCGGCCGCGTTCGCCGCGAGCGCGACGGTCATCGTCCCGACGGCGGTGTTCGCGGCGCCCGCGCCTTCGCTGATCGCGAGCGTCGCGACCGCTCCGGAGGTCGACACGCTCGCGAACGTGCCGCCGCTCGGGACGTTCGCAAGCGTCCACTGCGCGGTGTTCGTCGAGGAGGCGAGCGGTTCGCTGAAGGTGACCGAGACCTGGTCGACCTTGCCATTCGCGTCGATGTCCTGCATCAGCATTGCGGTGCGAACCGGCGCCGCGCCGTCGGCGGGCGCGGTCGCGGCGAAGCTCGACTGGTTGCCGGTCGCGTCGCGGATTCCGGTCGCGCCGGCCGTGAGCGCGAGCGTGAAGCTGTTGACGGCGGTGTCCGCGGCGCCTGCACCCTCGGTGATCGTCAACGTCGCGGTGTTCGTCGCCGTCGCGACGCTCGCGAGCGTGCCGGCGCTCGGCGTGTTCGCCAGCGCCCACTGCGTCGTCAGCGTCGAGGAGGCGAGCGTCTCGGAGAACACAGCCGCGACGTGGTCGACCTTGCCGTTGGCATTCGTGTCCTGCATCGTCATCGAGACGAGCACGGGCGCGGCGCCGTCGGTCGGAGCGGCCGCCGTGAACGACGAGAGATTCGCGGCCGCGTCGCGGATGCCGGCGGCGTTCGTCGCGAGTGCGACGGTGAAGCTGCCGACCGATGTGTCCTGCGCGCCGGCGCCCTCGTTGAAGGTCAGCGTCGCGACGGCGCCCGAGGTCGCGACGCTCGCCAGCGTGCCGCCGCTCGGCACATTTGCGAGCGTCCACGACGTGGTGTCGGTCGACGAGGCGAGGGTTTCGCTGAACGTCATCGCGACGTGATCGATGCGGCCGTTGGCGTTCGTGTCCTGCATCACCATCGCCGTGCGCACCGGCGCGGCGCCGTCGGCCGGCGACGTGGCTGCGAAGGTCGAGAGGTTGGCCGCCGCGTCGCGGATCCCTGTGGCGCTCGTCGCGAGCGCGACCGTGAAGCTGCCGACCGCGGTGTTCGCCGCGCCCGCGCCCTCGGTGAGCGTGAGGGTCGCCGTCGTCCCCGACACGGCGACGCTCGAGATGGTGCCCGCGCTCGGCACGTTCGCGAGCGTCCACGGCGCATTCCCGGCCGTGTAGGCCGCCAGCGTCTCCGAGAACACCGCGACGACGTGATCGACCTTGCCGTTGGCGTTGGTGTCCTGCATCGTCATCGAGACGAGCGCCGGCTTGGCCCCGTCGGTGGGTGCCGTGGCCGCGAACGACGACTGATTGCCGCTGGCGTCGCGGATGCCGGCGGCGTTCGTCGCGAGCGCAAGTGCGAAGCTGCCGACCGAGGTGTCGGGCGCGCCCGCGCCCTCGGTGACCGTCAGGGTCGCGACCGCTCCCGAGGTCGACACGCTCGCCAGGGTGCCGCCGCTCGGCACGTTCGCGAGCGCCCACTGCGCGGTGTTCGTCGAGGAGGCGAGGGTCTCGCTGAACGTGACCGTGACCTGGTCGACCTTGCCGTTGCCGTTCACGTCCTGCATCACCATGGCGGTGCGCACCGGCGCGATGCCGTCGCTCGGCGCCGTGGCTGCGAAGGTCGCGAGGTTGCCGGCGGGATCGCGGATGCCCGTCGCGTTCGTCGCGAGCGCGACGGTGAAGGAGCCCACGACGGTGCTGATCGCCCCCGCGCCCTCGGTGACCGTCAGCGTCGCCGTCGAGCCCGAGACCGCCACGCTTGCGAGCGTGCCCGCGCTCGGCACGTTCGCGAGCGTCCAGGGCGTGTTCCCGGCCGTGTAGGCCGCAAGTGGCTCGGAAAAGTTGACCGTGACCTGGTCGAGCTTGCCCGCGACGCCGCCGGTGTCACCGGTGATCATCGAGGACAGCGTCGGCGCCACCACGTCCTTGGTGCGCGTGATCGAGGTCGTCGCGCCCGCGTCGCCGTAGGTGCTCGTCGACCAGGCGCTGATCGTGAGCGTGCCGTCGGCGAGGGTCGAGGCGTTGACGCCTGTGAAGTTCCGTGTGCCGCCGCCCGCGATTCCCGCCTGCGTCGTGGCGTTGATCGTGGTCGTGCCGTCGCTGACTGACAGGTGTACGGTGTCGCTCGCGAGCGAGGTCGACGGCAGCACGACGTTGAACGAGAGCGAGGCGGCGTTCGCGGCGTTGACGAAGGCGCTGCCGGTGCCGCCGCCGTTTGTCAGCGTCAAGGAGGTCGGCGCGTCGGGCACGACCGTCGCGGCAGCGCTCTGCGCGCTCTCGGTACCGGTCCAGAGGAAGTAGGTCGGCGTCGCGGTATAGAGCCAGCGCCCGGTGGTGAGCGCCGTCTCCGCGCACGAGAGCGGATTGGCCGAGCCGGTGATCGAGCCCGAGCAGGCGGTGCCGGGGGTGATCGGCGTCCCGGGCGCACTCTGCGCGTAGCGGCGCACGGTGTAGCCGCCGGAGGCGAGCGAGCCGAGCGGCGAGCCGGAGACGAGCGTCTGGGCCCAGCTCACGGTCACGGTGCGGCCGGCGACCGACACCGACGGCGTTGCGCCCTGGCCGAGCGCGCCGATGTCGCCGCGCCCGTTGCTCCCGGACGAGGAGGTCGACGTCCAGTACGCGTAGGCGCCCGCGGCGCCGAGGCCGAGCGCGAGCACGGCGCCGACGACCACGACGAAGCGCCGGCCCGCGCGCGGCCGGCGGACGCGCGGCGCAACCTGCGGGATGACGGCGACGTCGACGTTCGCCTCGACGACGGGCGTAGGCGGAAGCTTGGCGGCTGCACGCCGTTGCCGTTGCGCCTCACGGCGCGCGGCGTAGCCGCCGGCGGCGGCGAGTGCGATGCCGAAGAGGACGACGCGACGCCTCATCCGGTCCCCATCGCGGCGTAGGAGAGCGTGAAGTCGGCGCCCTTGCAGTCGTCCTGGCTCGTCGCGAGGTCGAGCATCGTCACGACCGGCGCCGTGGCGCCCTGCGCCGGTAGGACGACCGAGCCCGAGGCCGGGACGACGACAGAGACCGCGCCGCCCGCCAGGTTCGACTGAGTGACGTCGAGATTCAAGGCGCCGTCGCAGCCCGCGTTGCTGCTCCCCGAGTCGACCGTCGTCACGAGATCCGTGACGGTGAGCGGGAAGGAGAACGGGTTCGTGATCGTGACAGGCACGGTCCCGCCGATGCCGGGCGCGAGCAGGCCGGGCAGGTCGCCCGTGATCGTGAACGTGCCCGCGGGCGGCGTCGGGGGAGTCGGGGCCGGAGTCTGCGCGGTGGGCGCGTTGTCGACGCCGTGGATCACCCACGTTATGCAGGACGGCAGGCTCGGGACGCCGTTCGGCCCGATCGAGCGTGTGCAGAAGGTGTGGCTCCCGGGCGCGAGACCGACGTAGATCGCCGGGCTCGTGCACGCCTGCCAGCCGCCGCCGTCGAGCATGCACTGGAACTGCATCCCCTCGGGGACGTCGAAGGTGAAGACCGCCTCCGTCGAGATCGTGTCCTGATCAGGCCCGCCGGTGATCTCCGGCGGCGAGGGCGGCTCGCCCGAGCTGATCGTCCAGGTGAACTCGTTGGTTGTGCTGTGCTTGGAGCCGTCGACGCCGCGCACGTGGAAGACGTGCTTGCCGAGCGCGAGGCCGCTATACGACTTCGGCGACACGCAGGTTCCCCACCTCGCCCCGTCGAGCTCGCACTGGGACGACGGTGCACCCCGGCTCCCCCACGAGAAGGTCGCCCGCCGCGAGACCCACGGCTTGACCGGCACGGTGATCATCACCGGTCGCGGCACGGTCCCGGCGGGCACGGTTGAGTCCGCCGGAGCGACGATCCGCCACGTGTATTCGGCGGCATCGCCTGTGTCGCCGGCCGCGTCACGGCCGCGAACCCTGAACGTATGCGTTCCGAGCTGGAGCCCGCGATAGGTCGTCGGGCTCGAGCACGTCTTGAAGGCCGCGCCGTCGAGACTGCACTCGAAGGAGTTCGCCAGCCCTGCAAAGCCGAAGGTCGCGGAGGTGGTCACCGTCGGCCGGATCGGGGCGTCGGTGATCAACGGCTTGGGAGGCCCGGACCCGCGCTGAAAGGCGCCGAGACCCTGCGCCGTGGCGACGCACGCGATGCCGAAACACGTCGCTAGGACCACGGTTCGACCCCTCATGGGCCGACCTTGAGATAGACCGTGAGCTGTGCTCCCTGGCACGCGGAGACCGCGGCCGTGGACAGTGCCACCGCACCGGGGAGGTCGATCGGCGTCGTGGCGCTCCCGGCGGCCGACCAGCCCGCGCCGCCGTTCGTCTGGGTCGTGTACGAGAGCGCGGCGAGGTTGCAGCCGGAGTGTCCGCCGTCTACCGCGAAGCCGTTCGTGCCCTGGCTCGTGTCGAGGAGGAGCGAGCCGACGAAGATCCTCCCGGGATTGCTGTTCACGATCGAAAGAGCGACGTCGGCCGCGCCGCCGGGATACAGCGGGGTGTTCGTCGTCCCGGGATTGATCGTCAACGCGGCCACAGTGCCGGCCTGGCTTGCATTCGAGCCGTTTCCGAGCGCGATCCAGTAGGCGGCTGCAGCGCCGGTAACGACGGCCGCGGTGATCGCCACAAGGGCGATCACCGCAGGCCGACGCTTACTCGCATGCATTGCGAACCGTTCCTACTGGCGCCCTCGGAGGGCTAGTTGCTCGTCAGGTTCAGGGTCAGCGTTGCGCCCTTGCAGAGGTCCTGCGAGACACCGGTGTCAGCCATCGACAGGGTGCCGGGGTTCGGCAAGGCGAGCCCCGTGCCGTTCGCGATCTCGACGTTCTCCGCTACGGCCGGCATCGTGAAGTCCGCGGTCACGCAGCCGACGTGGCCTGCGTCGACGCTGACGCTCGCGAGCGTGACGGTGCCCACGCGGACGCTGCCGGGGTTCGTGTTGTCGGCCGTGAGCGTCACGGTCTTCGAGCCGCCCGGGTAGATCCCGGCCGGGACGGTGCCGTGGAGCGTCAACGCGACCGTCGTGCCGGCCGTCGCCGTGCCCGTGCCCGAGCCGGTCGTGCTCCAGTACGCGTACCCGGCGATCGCCGAGACGAGCGCTACCACAGCCACCGCGGCCACGATCAACGCGCGCTTCTTACCTCGAGTCATGAGTGCTTCTCCCTGTTTGGGCGCCTTCCGGCGCGGTGCATGCATACGAGCGAACTGTGAGTCAGCCCCCGCCGCATTCAGCGTGCATCGGCTGAGGTGCCCCCCACCTTGAGACGGAACCGTCCCTCGATGGATAGGCCGAAACCGCCCCCCGCCCGCGCGCGGCAACCCGCTACTTTAGCGGAGGGTGGCGCTGACTTTGGGGAACTGTCGAGAGCCTGTCCAACCGGCGCCGAAGGTCGTCCGCTTCGCGCAAGATCGACGTGTTCGGGATTCACGACCAGCTCCGGCAACCCGGTCGCGGAACCGTCGACGTGCGCTACTCGGACGCGCCCTCGTCGAGCCAGCGCCGGAACAGGTCGACCCGCATCGCAGCGCTTGCCGCAGGAGCCGGCGCATGAGCCACCTCCGCGCTTGGTGAGTGCTTCCCATCACGGTCGCCTTCGTGCTCGCCCTGCCCTTCAGGCGGGCGACGCGCACGCGCGCGTACCTGCTCAGGCCTTGCCGGCACGGGGAGCGTTCCCGGTGTCACGCGGCGGCTACCTCGGTGGGCGTCGCCTCCGCGGGTACCGCCGCCGGCGTGCTCCCTGCTGCGCGCCGGGCGATCAGCTTGCCGGCCTCCCAGAGGATGAGTAGCAGGACGGCGGGAATGGCGCCGATCAACCATTGCCTGCCCGTGAGGGTCTGGGTGCCGAGCAGCGAGGTCAGGACGCCGCCCCGGACGATCAGGAGCGCGAGAGCGATCTCGATCAGCATGGTGACGTTGACGACGTTGTTGTCGAGCGTCTCCATGCGGAAGATCGACCCGGTCTCGTCGCGGCACTCGAACGCGGCGACCACGAGCATCAGGGAGAACGCCACGAGTCCCATCGTGCTCCCGATCGCGACGCTGTGGTCGTGGTCCTTCCCGAACACGATCAGCAGGTCGATCGCGGCGGACATGAAGACGCCGACGAGGCCGACCGTCGTGATGACGGAACGGGACATGATCGAGGCGCTGCGCGGACGCGGCCTGCGCAGCATCAGCCCCGGCGTCGCCTTGTCCAGGCCCAGCGCGATGCCGACGGGGGCTGTGATCAGGAAGTTGATCCAGAGGATCTGAACTGCCGAGAACGGCTGCCCGCCGGCGATGTTGAGGATGGTCGCCGCGAGGAACGTCACGATGTATGTCACCAGCGCCACGAGCATGAAGCGGATGTACTTGAGCATGTTGTCGTAGAGCTTGCGACCCTCGGAGACGGCCTGCACGATCGTGGCGAAGTTGTCGTCGGTGAGGATCATCTTGCCGGCGTTCTTGGCGACCTCCGTGCCGGTGCCCATCGCGATGCCGATGTCGGCGGCCTTGATCGCCGGGGCGTCGTTCACGCCGTCTCCGGTCATGGCCACGACGTCGCCCTTCTTCCGCAGGGTGTCCACCATCAGCACCTTGTGCTCGGGCGCGACCCGGCCCACGACGCCGATCGCGTCGATGCGGGCCAGCCGCTCCTCCTCGGACAGGGCTGCGAAGTCCGCACCGAGGATCGCCTCACCGGGAATTCCGAGCTGGGTTGCAATCGCAGCGCCGGTGACGACGTCGTCGCCGGTCACCATCCGCACGCGGATGTTGGCGGACTGGGCGTCCCGTACCGCGTCCTTCGACTCGGCGCGCGGCGGATCGATCATGCCGACCATCGCCGTCATCTGTAGGTCCTTCATCGTCGACAGCAGGTCGCCGTTCGGGTCGAACTCCGCCGGGTCGAGGTCGCGCGTCGCCGCAACCATGATACGCAGGCCCTTGCCTCCGAGACGATCCATCTCCTCGCTGGACCGCTTGTTCTGTTCGTCGCCCCAGGGGACGCTCTTACCGTCGGCGAGGGCGGACGCGGCCCGCCCGATCACCGCTGGGCCGGCTCCCTTGACGAAGGCCCGGACGACGGCCTTCCCGGATGCGTCCTTGGCGTTCGCGAACACGGCCATCAGCTTGTAGGTGGGGTCGAACGGCAGTGTCGCGAGCCGGGGATAGGTCGCCTGGGTGCCCTCGACGTCCAGCCGGGCCTTGTGGCCGAGGACGAGCAACGCGCCCTCGGTGGGATCGCCCACGACCTTGCCGTCGACGAGCTTCGCGTCGTTCGCGACCAGGAACGGCAGGATCGCGTTCTCGATCGTGTTCGTGTTGCCGGCGGAGTGCTCTACCTCGCCGTCGAGGCCGTAGCCCATCCCGGTGATCGCGTAGCGATCGGTCGGGTCGATTACCTCGGTGACCGTCACCTGGTTCATCGTCAGGGTTCCGGTCTTGTCCGAGTTGATCGCGGAGGTCGAGCCCAGGGTCTCGACCGAGGCGAGGCTCTTCACGACGGCGCCGTGGGCGGCGAGAGTCGTGGATCCCTTCGACAGGATCACTTGCAGCACCGTCGGCATGGCCATCGGCACGGCGGCCAGGGCCAGTGCGATGGCGGTCGTGAAGATGGTCTGGGTCGACTCGCCGCGGTGGATCCCGAGCGCGAACATGATCGCGATGGTCAGGCCCGCGGCCCCGGCGATCCAGAGCGTCAACGTGTCCAGCTGCGCTGTCAACGGGGTCTTCAGGGTGGGGGTCGACTTCAGCATCCCGGAGATGTGACCCACCTCGGTGTCGATGCCCGTGCCGGTGACGATCATCACGCCACTCCCGTGCGTGACGGGCGAGTTCATGAACGCCATGTTCGTCTGGTCGCCGAGACCCGGCTCCGGGTCCGTGATCACACCGGCGTCCTTGGACGCGGGCACGCTTTCACCGGTCAGCTGGGACTCGTCGATCTGCAGCGACGCCGCCTGGACGATCCGCCCGTCGGCGCACACGCTGTCGCCCGCCGAGAGCAGCACGAGGTCGCCGACGACGACCTGGTCGGCGACGATCTTCACCTCCGCCCCGTCGCGGCGAACCCGCGCGGACGCCTTGAGCTCCGACTGCAGGGCGTTCATGGCGCTCTCCGCCTTGCCCTGCTGGCGCATGCCCCCGAGCGCGTTGAGCGCAGTGATCAACAGGACGACGACTCCCGTCGCGATCTGCCCGATCGCCATCGACGCGACTGCGGCCGCGACGAGGATGATCTGCATGTAGCTCTTGTACTGGCCCAGGAACCGCTGCCACTCGGGCTCCACCGCTTCGGCAGGGAGGGCGTTCGGCCCGTTCTTCTGCAGCAACTCAGCGGCCTTCGCGGCGCTGAGGCCCTGCGCAGGGTCGACGCCGAGTCGCTTCGCCACGTCGTCCGGAGCCAGCCCGTACCACGCCGGAGAGTCGCTCGCGCTCACTTCGGAGTTCTCGGTCATCACGATGTCCTTTCGTCCCCTAGAACGGCGTCGGGATGTTGCCCAGCGACGACTCTGGCTCGGAGTACCCGTTGGCGCTCGGCGGCTTGGGCATCTTCACGTCCGGAGGCGCGTCCGGTGTGTAGGGGATCTGGCTGAGCAGGTGGGAGATGATGTTGAGCCGGCCGCGCTTCTTGTCGTTGTTGTCGACGATGTGCCACGGCGCCCACTCGGTGCTGGTGACGGCGAACATCGCGTCTCTGGCGCGCAGGTAGTAGTACCGGCGGCGGTACGACTTCAGGTCCGTGGGCGAGAGCTTCCAGTACTTGCGCGGGTCGTCGATCCGGCTCTCGAGCCGCCGGGTCTGCTCCTCGAGGCTGACGTTGAGGAAGTACTTGATCAGGATGATCCCGTCGTCGACCATCGCCTTCTCGACCTGCGGCACCTGCTGCAGGAAGCGGTCTGCCTCCTCCTGCGTGCAGTAGCCCATGACCGGCTCGACGCCGGCGCGGTTGTACCAGCTGCGGTCGAAGATCACGACCTCGCCGGCCGACGGGAAGTGCGCGATGTAGCGCTGGATATACATCTGGGACTTGACCCGCGCATCAGGTGTCGGCAGGGCGACGTGCTTGAACACCCGGGGACTCGTCCGCTCGGTGATCCGCTGGATCGTGCCGCCCTTGCCGGCGGAGTCGACGCCCTCGAACACGATGCAGACCCTGGCGCCGGTGGACTTGACCCACTCCTGCATGGCCACGAGCTCACCCTGGAGGTGCGCCATCTGCTGCTCGTACTCCTTCCGCTTCATCTTCCCGGAAGGGCTCGCCTCGGCCTCGTCGGGCGCCGGCGCATCCTGCGCGGCACCCGCGTCGTGGTGCTGCTTCTTGCTCTCCGCCTTCTTCTTTGTGGGCTTGCTCATCGCTCGCACCTCCAAATCTGGTCGTCGAGACGACGACACCCTGGTCTCGTCGAGTGTATGTCCAGCCAGCCAATCATTCTCGCCGACCCGCCCGCCGCGCGTCAGTGCACTTACTGATCACGAGTGCCGGGGGAGGGAGTCGAACCCTCATGCCCCACAACGGGGACACCCGATTTTAAGTCCAGCCCTCGGGTCTCGGCTGATCTCGGTAGGACTGGATTCTAGGCGGATCCCGGCGCCACGGAGCGACAGGATCTTGGTCGATCTCGGCCGCTCTGGTTGTCCCCCGATTGACCCCGCGAGACAGGCGCTGCCTTCAAGTCGCAATCCGCGTGCGGCGAGTCAACGTGCCGCACGCCGTTCCCGGCGTCCAACTGAGCTTGCACTCGGCTAGGCGAGGTTGCTCAGGTGGAACTACTCTCGAGAACCGCCTCGACGGCGGACTCGACACTGTCATAGCAGCGGAGGTGCTGATCTACCGTGGTCATCTCGAGGACGCGCTTCGCCGGGCTCTCCGTGTGGAACTGCAGTACCAACTCGCGCCCAAGATCTGCGGCGTGGGCTGATTCCCTGATCAGGATGCCGATGATCCGCGAGTCGATGAAGAGCGTCTCGCCGAGGCCGACCACGACGTCGTTTCCCTCCGCGAGCTCACCGGCGATCGCCGCCCCGACCTCGCCCTCGCTGGCCAGGTCATGCTCTCCGAGTAGAACGACGACGGCTACCTTCGGTGCAGGGTGCGAGACCTGCACGACCGGCGTTGTAAGGGCTGCGTCGTCGGCGGCTGACATCGCGTGCCCGATCATAGGCGATCGCGAGGTCAGTTCAGCGTCATGTGCAGACGGACCACTGTCCCTCCCGGTCCCGAGCGCAGCTCGACGAGATCGCAGAGCTGGTTCGCGAGCCAGAGCCCGCGACCGCCGGTCCGGTCGGGCAGCGCCCTGATGCGGCCCACGAGCGGATCGTGGATCTCACCGGCGTCCGTCACCTCGCAGACCAGCTCGTTGCTGTCATGCCAAAGAGTGAGCTCGACGGGAGGCAATGCGTGCACGATTGAGTTCGTCGCGGCCTCGTTCGCCGCGACGACCAGATCGGCAGCTCTCGCCGCTGAGAGCCCTGCCCGGATCGCCTCATGTCTCAGCGACGCTCGAACAGCGGCGAGGTCGCTGCCAACGGCGAGAACGGCCGTGCCCGCCGGTGGCGCGGCGAGCGGATGCTCGGCGGCCGTGTAGACCACGATCGGATCGGTATACGAGGGGCTCGGCGCGCGCCGGTCACCGGTGACGACGATCGGATGCGTGCAGGCAGCCTCGGCAACGACGTGCTCCGCGAGACCTCGGACGTCGTAGGGACAGAGGATGCTGGCCTGCGCGTCGGCGAAAGCCAGGTTGATCAACGCCTCGTGGCGCGTCGCCTCTACGGTCTCGCTCTCGGTTCGGCCGGCCCAGATTGGTTCGCCGACGAAGCGGACGCGCCGGCGCGGGTGCTCGTCGATGAACGCGCGGATTCGCGGGATGATCCGCGCCGGGTTCCGTCCGACTTCCTCCATGTCCGCGAACCAAACGGTGCTATGGCCGCCCTCAGCACGGAGCAGCTTGAGCCTGGCTGCCGGGACGGCTACCAGCACCGGCTCGCCGGCGACGACGGCGGCTTCGACGAACGCGCCGACGCTACGCGCGTACTCGGTCTCGTCCCCGTAGAGGAGGGCTTCGTGAATCAGCATCGCCAACAGTACGTTCTACCCGCTCAGCCGGATATCGAAACACGTGTTTTGGCATCACCTTTGGGGGTACCTCCAGGCTCAGACTCGACCCGCAAACAGGAGGTAGCCAGATGTCAAAGATGACCGAACCCCGTGAGCTCTTCATCCACGAGCTCGAGGACGTGATGTTCGCCGAGAAGACGCTTGCCAAGGCCCTGCCGAAGCTGGCAGCCGAGGCAACCGACGAGGGCCTGGCTGACGGCTTTACCCGCCACGCCGAAGAGACGCGCGGCCACATCGAGAACCTCGAGAGCGCGTTCGAAGCGATCGGCGAGAAGGCCAAGGCGGTCAGGTGCCCCGGCATCGAGGGGCTCAAGGCCGAGCATGATGAGTTCGTCGCCGACGAAGATCCGTCGCCGGAGGTGCTCGATCTGTTCCTGACCGGCGCCGCGGCGCGGACCGAGCACTACGAGATCGCCGCATACACCGGCCTCGTTGCGCTGGCGAAGGCGCTCGGCGAGAACGCGGCCGCCGAGCTTCTCCAGAAGAATCTCGACGAGGAGAAGGCGATGCTCGGAGAGGTGGAAAAGGCGGCCACGCGCCTCGGCCGGAGCGTCAAGCAGGCTGCCGCTGCATAACCAAGACTCGCGTAGGCCCGCCCCCTTCCGGGCGGGCCTGCGCAGTCGGCCATAGGATGCAGCCGATGGTTCGCAGGGTCCCCCGTGCGGAGCCCGCCGGAATGCATGCGCGGGACGTCCGCTGGCGGCTGCTCGTCGTCTTCGGCCTCCTCGACGCGCTCCTGATCGGGATCCTCGTGAGCTCGATCTACATTGCGAGCAGCATCAACCAGAGCTCCAAGCAGAAGTTCGTCGAGGATGCGATTCCTCTCAAGGCTGCCGTTCAGGACCTCGTCCTCCAGATGGTGAACGAGGAGACCGGCACCCGCGGCTACGTGATCACGCGGAACCGCGCCGCGCTACAGCCGCTCACGGCCGGGCGCGCGCGCGTCCCGGAGGATCTGCGTGTGATCCAGTCCAAGGTCGGCTTCCAGCCGGAGCTCGGCCCGCAGCTCACCCTTGCTCGAGTGCAGATCGCCGAGCTCGACCGGTACTACGACCGCCAGGTTGCGCTCGTCTCGTCCGGGCCTGCCGGCCAGGCGCGCGCCGCTGCGCGCGTGCTGCCGGTCGGGAAACGGCTCTTCGACGGCTTCCGGCTCACGGCAGGAGCGATGCTCGCCTCCACGGATCGCTCAGTAGCCAACGCACGCCATTCGCAGGACCGGCGCTACTGGACACTGCTCGCACTCCTCATCGTCTTCGGAGCGGCCGGACTCGGGATCGCGCTCACGCTCACCTTGCGCACGCCGCGCCGGACGCATGCGCTGATGCTCGAGCTCGAGTACGAACGCGCCGCCGGTGAGCTGCTCCTCGAGCGCGAGCAGCAGGCGCACCGCGAGGTCGACGTCCTGGTCGGGAGACTTCAACAGTCGCTGCTGCCGGTCGTCCACGTGCCCGATCCGCGGGTACAGGTCGCCACGATCTACCGGCCGGGCGAGCAGCGGCTCGATCTCGGCGGCGACTTCTACGACTGCATGCAGCTCGCGGACGGACGCCTCGCAATTCTGATCGGCGACGTCTCCGGCCACGGTCCCGACGCCGCTGCACTCGGAGCGAGCCTCCGCGGAGCCTGGCGCGGGTTGGCTCTCAGCGAGACCGAGCACGGCGAAGTCCTCCGCTGCCTGCAGGCTGTCTTCGAGCGTGAAGACGTCGGCGACGGGGCCTTCGCGACGGTGGCCTACGGGCTAATCGACGCGGCCAGGACACGCCTGGAGCTCGCGGTCGCCGGCCACCCGCCGCCGATCGTGTTCCACGACGGCCTCGCGGCTGCGGTCGAGGCGACTCCGGGCCCGCCGCTCGGTGTCTTCGACGAGACGGAGTGGCCAATCTCGAGGATTCCGCTCCGGAGCCCGTCGACCGTCCTCCTCTACACCGACGGCCTGACCGAGGCGCGCAACAGCCCGGGCAGCCCGGAGCGGATCGGGATCGACGGGCTGGCCGCGGAGATCGTCGCGATCTGCTCGCAGCCCGTCTCGAACCACGACCTCGAGACGCTCGCCGCCCGGGTGATCGCGCGGGGCGGCGAGCCCCTGGCCGACGACGCGGCGATACTCGCCCTGAGTATCGCCCGCGACGCCGGCGAGCTCGCTGTCTAGGCAGTGCCGCGGGAGAAGAGACCGAATGCCGCCAGCACGAGCGCAACGAGCAGGATGAGGAACAGGAACTTGCTGACGACCACCCCGCCGGCAATGGCGAGTGCGACTATGAGGGCGATGATCAAGAGAAGACCCATGGTCTTGCCCCTTTCGGTTGGATGCCGATCGGGGTACCCGCGCTCTCCGTACTCCAAACAGGGGTTTCGAGAGGCCGCAGACCGGGTACGGACGCGGAGACCCGCGTCGCTCGGAGGGAAATGACGGCCGCATACGTCTCACTCACGATCCCCTGTGACCGCCGCTATGCGGGCGTCGTCGGACTCGTTGTGGCTGGGATCGCGGCGCGTTTCGAGCTTGGGCTCGACCGGGTCGACGATTTGCGCCTCGCGCTCGAGGCAACCGCGTTCGACGGACCGGCGGGCGATCCGCTGGAGATCGAGATCAGGACCGACGAGGGGCTCGAGCTCCGGGCCGGCCCTATCCCCGACTCCGTCCGCGAGCGGCTCCAAACCGAGTCGGGCCCGCTGGCGCTGCGCCGGGTACTCGGCTCGCTCGTCGACGAGGCCAGCGTGTTCGAACGCGACGGCGACGGCTGGCTCCTCCTCCGGCAACGGCCGTCGGAGCTCGCGTGACGATGACGAGAACGCCGGAATCGCCTGCCGAGGAGCACCGGCGCGAGCTGCTCGTGCTGTGGCTCGATCGCCGTGACGAGCGCGCGCGGGACGAGCTCGTACGTGAGTACCTCGGCCTGGTGCGAGCGCTCGCGCGACGCTACGGGGGCGGTAACGAGCCGATGGAGGATCTCGTCCAGGTCGGGTCGATCGGGCTCGTGAAGGCGCTCGACCGCTACGACCCCGAGCGAGGCGATTTCGCGGCCTACGCGGTGCCGACGATCGTCGGCGAGCTGAAGCGTCACTTCCGCGACCGGACGTGGACGGTCGCCGTACCGAGAAGCGTCAAGGATCTCAGCGTCGCCGTCTCGAGACAGCTCGACCGCCTGTCGACCGATCTCGGCCGGTCGCCGACGATCGCCGAGCTGGCCCGCGAGGTGGGCGCCGACGAGGAGGACGTGGTCGAGGCGCTCGAGGCGACGAGGGCGCAGACGATCAAGCCGCTCGTCACCGAGACAGGGGACGACGGCGAGGTCGGGCCGGTGACGACATTCGCCGTCGAGGAGACCGGCTTTGCCGAGGTCGACAACCGGTCGCTCCTCGCGGACGGGCTGCGCGCGCTCGATCCGCGCGAGCGGCAGATCGTCGAGCTTCGGTTCGCCGGCCAGCTCACCCAGTCCCAGATCGCGCGCGAGGTCGGGATCTCCCAGATGCATGTCTCGCGACTGCTGCGCACCGCGCTCGAGAAGATGCGCGCGTCGATCGACGTGGAGGACGCGTGACGAGCGTGTCGTTCTCGCTCTCGTTCCCGGCGGAGGCTGAGTACCTCGTCCTCTGCCGGCTCGCGGTCGCAGCACTGGCGACGCTCGCTCCGCTCGACGAGGAGCTCGTCGACGACCTGAAGCTCGCAGTCACCGAGGCCTGCACCAACACGATCCAGCATGCCTACCCCGACCGCGACGCGGGGCGGGTCGAGCTCCGCTACACCGTGGAGGACGGGCTGATCCGGATCGTCGTCGAGGACACGGGCGTCGGGCCGAGCGACGACCCGTCCCGGGCCCGCGGAGAGCGCGAAGGCGGCATGGGCCTCTCGATCATCCGCTCGCTGGTCGACGAGCTCGAGCTGGAGCCCGGAGCCGAGGGCAACGGCACACGCGTGACTCTCGCGAAGAAGCTCTGAGTCAGCCGGCCGCGAGCGCCGCGTCGCGCGTCTCGTAGATCGCAAAGGCGCGATCGAGGAGCGTGATCTCGAAGATCTTGCGGATCGACGGATGGTCGATCACAAGCACGATCTCACCGCCGTCGAGCCGCAGCCGCTTTGAAGCGCCGAGGATCACGCCGAGCGTCGTCGAGTCGATGAAGCGCGTGGCGGTCATATCGACCACGATGCGCTTCCCGCCGAGTGCGATCGCCTGCCCCAGCACGTCCTTGAGCTCGGGCGCGCCGAGCAGGTCGATCTCGCCGGCCACCACGACCACGTAGCTACCCCCGATCTCCTCGAGCGAGACGTCGAAGTCGACCGTCACGACGCGCCTTTGAGGTGCACGAGGATCGCCTGGCCGTTCGCGTCGAGGTCGACATCCGCAATGCGCCAGCCGGCCGGGGCGCGAAACATGCGCAGCGAGACACCCGCGTGCCGGTAGTACTCGGCCTCGCCCAACTCGAGCAGCGAGAGCGGGTTGCGTACCTCGATCGCGTGTTGCGATGGGCGGCATGCGAGCCAGGGCAAGAAGCGGCTGAGCCCGTCGAGGCAGAGCACGTCGAGCCCGAGCACCCGTTCGAGCCGGGCGTCGAGCAGGAGGTCGACTGGTCGCCCGAGCGCGATCCCGCGTGTCGTGACGGTGGTCTGCACGAGCCGGCGCGCAGACCACGGCGCCACGACGGCCTGGGCCGTCATACGGGAGCCTCGACGAGCGCTCCACCTCGGTCTCGACGGCCTCGACAGGCGGGTCGACCACGACCGGGCCTGCGAAACGCTGTCGACCGAGGAGGCCGAGCACGTACGACGCCAGGGCGATCGCAGCCGCGCCGGCACCGACGTACCAGCCGATCCAGAGCAGGGCACGCTTCCAGTCCGCCCCGCCGATGACATGGGTCTCGCTGCTCCAGATCCCGTAGAGGAACGGGCCTATGACGAGCCAGATCCCGGCGACGAGGGCTAGAAGCGAGCCCGCGCGCGAAGCGCCGATGGCGCCTCGAGCGACCACCACTCCGGCGACGACCAGCGCGAGCCCCGGGGCGATGCTCAGGAGCCAGTGGCGCTCGGAGCCGACCCAGGCATGGGTCGTGTCGAACCCGAACGAGAAGGTCGGGCCGATGAAGCGAGACGATCACGACCCAACCACCGATCAGCGCAAGCAGGACACCGAAGATGCGGATCCCCGTCGACCAGGATCGCGACGACACGTGCACGGTTGTCGTAGTCGTGTTCATGTCGTGCGCGGTTCCCGCTTCCCGGGCCGTCCAAACATCGGCTCAGACGACGACGCGCTCGACCGGCCTGTCCAGAGCGACGACCGCCTTCCAGGCCGCGCCTTCCTCGAGCCAGCTCGCGTCGGAGTCCGGCGAGGTGACGATCACGATCTCGTCGGCGTCGAACTCGCGCAGCGCGTCCTCGATCGCGAGCACCATGTCGTCGGCGGTGCTCACGACGGGCGCGATCTCCGCCTCCACCTCGTCGGCGACGCTCTCGGCGCGACTGACCGCAGCCTCGCGCTCGGCATCGTCGTCGTTCGCGAGCCATTGCAGGCGCGAGAGCTGTGTCAGCGGCGCGATCACGCGCACGCGTGAGTCGTCTAGGTCGGGGAGGTCGAGCTCATCCGGCTCGACGTCGGTGGTGAGCACGACGAGAATGTTGCCGGTCGCCATGAAGTCCCCGTGCCCGCCGGCGCCACAACTGAAACCGCGAGGTTTGCAATCGCGAACCAACGGGAACAGCCGCGCCGTAATCCCCTCTACGTGAGGTAGCCATGAGCGAAATCAGCTTCGTCACAGACTTCAAGCCGCTCTTCCGGGAGAAAGACCGCGAGGCGATGATCAGGTCCTTCGACCTTCGGAGCCACGACGACGTCAGCGAGCATGCCGAGGCGATCGTCGAGCAACTGCGCGACGGCTCGATGCCGTGCGACGAGCCCTGGCCCGTGGACGAGATCGACCTGTTCGGCCGCTGGATCGAATCCGGCAAGGCCGCGTAGGCGATGCGTGTCGTCCAAGGCCTGTGGGCATCGGTCCAGGGCGACCCGGTGTTCATGCGCCGGGTCAACGGCTGGATGACGGTGTTCTGGATCGTGATGATCCCCGTCTCGTACTCGCTCGGCTGGCTCAGCAGCGTCACCTACGTGTCGGCGCTCTCGCTCTGGGCGCTCGTCACAGGCCACTGGTCGACGTGGCAGGCGGCGCGGGTCGAGGTCACGCAGAAGCACGAAGCCGAGAAGCTCGCGGCGAACCCGGTCGAACAGCGCGTGGTCGAGGCGATGGTCGAGAAGACCAATGTCGAGAGCTCTCCCGCCTAACCACTGAGAAGAAAATGGGGGAGCGGCAGTCCCCCGCACCGCTCCCCCGGCTCGCACTACCCCGATTCGCCGACGGCAAACCAGGTTTGCCGTCCGTCCGGCCCGGGTACGACGAGGCGCATGGAGTTTTGGCCCGGAGATCTCGTCGTTCTCTATGGAGCGACGGCGTGCCTCCTCAACATGCAGAGCGAGGCGCCGATCCTCGAGAGCTGGCTGCTCGCATCGTCGAACCCTTCGGGCCCGGCGCTAGCCGAGCGCTTCGAGGAAGCGCAGGACGTCCACTCACGCTCGACGCAGCCCGACCTCCAGATTCAGATCGACGCCACCGAGGTCCAGGCGATCCGCGACGCCCTCGAGTCGAACCGCAGCCACCTCGACGACTATCCCGGGCTGCTGAGCCTGTGGACCACGCTCTCGACGCTCGAGCCCTGAAAAGTGCCGGGAGGCACTCGAACCTCATCGCCCACTCTGTGGGGATACCGATTTAAGTCGTCCGCCAGACCCTCGGTCTACCACTTAGGGCCTGGATTCAAGCCGGATCGCGGCGCGATCTCAAACGACGCCTAGTGTCGATTCGGGATAGCGGAATGGATCCAGCGCCGAGTCACTGGCGTACCGACACCCACCCCCGCGAACCTGTTGCTCCGGCCGGGGCCCGCTAGTGACGCCGAAGTGGACGATGCTGCTCGGTTCGCGAGCCTAAGGCTGACGGAGCGACTGGTCAGGTCTTTCTGCCTGGTTTTGAGCCCTGAAATCGCATCGCGCAAGACGGCACCCCGCCGACCCGCGTCTTCTAGAACATGGTTACGCTTTCCGCGTGTCGAGTGTCATTGGGCGCGACGAGGAGGTTGCCTCTGTTGAGTGGTTCCTGACGGGGGATGGAAGCCGTCGCGTGGTGCTCGCGATTACGGGTGAGGCGGGCATCGGCAAGAGCACCGTTTGGGAGGAAGCTGTTCGGTCGGCCGAGCGGGGGGGCGCTCTGGTGCTGGTCTCGCGGCCGGCAGAGGCGGAGGCCAAGCTTTCGTTCGCCGGTCTCTCCGACCTCGTGGAGGGAGTCGACGCAAGCGTGTTCGAACTGCTTCCGGCGCCGCAGCGCGACGCGCTCGACGTGGCGCTCCTCCGCGTCGACCGCGGTAGCCATGCGCCTCAGCAGCGAACCGTGGCGACCGCGTTGCTGTCGCTGCTCCGCGCGCTCTCGGTTGAGCGCGAGGTCGTGCTCGCAATCGACGACTGGCAGTGGCTCGACCCGCCGACGCGTCACGCCGTGTCGTTCGCGATGCGTCGCGTCTCCGACGAGTGGGTGCGGCTCGTGGTAGCGGTGCGGAGCGGCGACGGCGTCGATCCGGCCGAGCTCGGGGCGGTGCCCGACCGGATCGCGCATATCCGGCTTGGAGCGCTCTCGGTTGCGTCGCTTCACGGCATCCTCGCGGAGCGGCTCGAGACGAGGTTCTCGCGGCCGACGCTCGTCCGGATCGAGCAGGCCTCTGCAGGCAATCCGTTCTACGCGCTCGAGATCGCGCGTGCGCTCGCCGCCGGAGGCACCGGGTCGTTGGCCGTGTCCGACGACCTGCGTGCGCTCGTCGCCGACCGCGTTCGCGCGCTGCCTGCCGAGACCCGCGACCCGTTGCTCCGGATCGCTGCGATGGCGCGGCCGGAGCTGCGGTTCGTCGACGCCGAGGCGCTCGTTCCCGCCGAGGAAGCCGGGATCCTTCGCATCGATAACGAGCAGCGGATCCATTTCGCGCATCCACTCTTCGCGTCGGGGGTGTACGCAGGGGCACCGCTCGCCCGTCGCCGTGAGGTACACCGTGAGCTCGCGCAGCTCGTCGCCGATCCCGAGGAACGGGCGCGGCATCTCGCGCTCGCCGCCGACGGACCGGACGGGGTCGCAGCCGGCACGGCGTCGGCCGCGGCTCGGCTCGCGCGCGAGCGCGGCGCGCCCGATGCCGCGGCCGAGCTCGCGGCGCTCGCGCTGAAGCTGACAGCGGACGGCGCACCGGAGACCGAGGAGCGCCGCCTCGAGCTCGCAGACCATCTGTTCTTCGCTGGCGAGTTCAACCGCGCCGCCGACGCGCTCGAGCCGGCGCGGACATTCGCGTCCCCGGATCTCAGGGCGCGCGCGCTTCTGATGCTCGCCGACGTCGAGTACTGGCGGACCGGAGAGGCCGCGGCGATCGCGCTCACCGAGGAGGCGCTACGCGACGTCTCCGATCCGCAGCTCCGCGGGCGCTGCCACGCGCTGCTTGCGATGTGGGCGGGCACGAACGACGCGCGACGCTCGGCTAGCGAGGCGCGTCGTGCGCTCGCGCTGCTCGAAGGGCAACCTCGTCCGGACGCGGCGCTCCTCTCGCTCGCGTTGGCCGCGCGCGTCCGCGCGGACCTCATGCTGGGCAATGGCTTCGACGCCGCCGCGGCCGAGCGCGCGCTCGAGCTCGAAGGTGCGGACGTTCCTGCTGCCGTCGACACGCGCGTCGCGTTCAAGCTCGGGCAGTGGCTCCGTTATGCCGACGAACTCGACGCGGCGCGGCGACGGCTCGTCGAGTCGGAGGAGACGGCGCTTGCCGAGGGAGACGAGTCGTCGCTCCCGAACATCCTCCTCAACCGCGTCCTCGCGGAGTGCTGGGCGGGCGACCTCGAGACCGCAGGCGTACTCGCGGCCCGCACGGTCGTTGCGTTTGAGCAGAACGGCGTCTTAGCTGACCGCAGCCGGGTCTGGCAGGCGTACGTCGACGCGCATCGCGGCGCAGTCGACGCCGTCCGGGACGCGGCGAGCTCTGCGTCCGATCGGTCGGAGCCCGTGGTGGAGATGCTCTGGGAGCGTGCCGTCGGGCTCGCGGAGCTGTCCGCCGGCAACAACGCGGCGGCCGACCGCCATCTCGCCGCTGCGGTCGTCGCGCTCGAGCGCACTGGCTGCCGCGAGCCAGCGATCTGGCGTATCCACGGCGATGCGGTCGAAGCCGCCGTCGCCGTCGGGAACGTTGATCGCGCCGACGCGCTTGCGGCGGAGCTCGAGCGGCAGGCCGATCGCTCCCGCATACCCTGGGGCGTCGCCGTCGCGCGGCGTTGCCGCGGCCTCGTCCTTGCGGCGCGCGGCGACGTCGAGGGCGCCGACGCCGTCCTCGAACGCGCGGTCGTGGCGCACGACCTGTGCCCTGTGCCGTTCGAGCGTGCGCGAACGCTGCTCGTCCAGGGACAGGTGCGCCGCCGTCTTAAGCGGAAGCGCGCGTCGCGCGTCGCCCTCGAGCAGGCGCTCGCGATCTTCGAGCGCACCGGCGCCGAGATGTGGGCGGAGCGCTCGCGTTACGAACTGCAGCGTGTGCGGGCGCGTGCGGCGCCGTCGGGGCTCAGTGCGACCGAGTTGCGGATCGCGCAGCTAGCGGCGTCAGGGCTGACGAATCAGGAGATCGCAGGCGAGGCGTTCGTGTCGCGGAAGACTGTTGAGGCGAACCTGGCGCGCGCGTACGCAAAACTCGGCATCCGCTCGCGCGCACAGCTTGCGGACGCGCTCACCGCGGGGGGGCACGCAGCGATTCCGTAGGGTTTTCCCGCTTTCGTCGCGCGTCGGCCGTCCCTAGCGTCGAACGTGTGGATGAGAGACACGCGACGGGCTTCATCGCCGAGTGCTTCTGGCCCGGCGTGAATGAGCACGATCTGCGCTTGCTCGACGAGCGGGCGGCGGCGAGTGCGGATGTCCTGAGTCGCGCGGGCGCTGACGTCCGCTATCTCGGCTCGATCCTGATGCCGACCGACGAGGTTGTCCTCTTCCGTTTCGAGGGCGATCCCGACGCGGTGCGCAACGCGGCCGAGCAGGCGCAGATCCCGTTCGAACGGATCCTTGCGGCGACTGAGTCGCCGCGAGACCTCAACCGACAAGGAGGCAATCGCCCATGAGAGCGTCGACATCCCGAGCGCTCGCTGGCGCGGCCGCGCTCGCCGCGACCGTCGTCGCCCTGGCCGTGCCCGCGACGGGCACCGCCGGACCGGCTTTCCAGAAGGTCGCGACCCTGAAGGGAAGCATCGACCCGCAGCTCGCAACGACCCGCAACGCGAACGGGACGTTGACGCTCGTCTATCCGTCTTTCACCGGGAACCTGCAGGTCACCGGCCTCGCCGCTCGCACCATCAGCGCCGCGGGCCAGGTCGGCCCCGAAGCCCAGGCGCTGTCGGGCTGGGACGCCGGCGTTCCCGGCCTCGTCACCTTCCCGAACGGGAACCTCGAGGCGTTCTTCGGGGCGATCTCGCCCGGCAACGTGGCGAGCGTCTGGGGGATCACCTCGACCGACGGCGGAACGAGCTGGTCGGCGCCGGCCGACGTGCGCAGCGGGGGGCCGAACGAGGCGCTCGCATACGGGTCGGACGTGACCGCGCGGATCAGCGGTGGCCCGGCCTTGCTGACGCTCCCGCAGGCGGGAGCCCTCGTCGTCCAGAACGGCCTCGGCCCCGGCTCGCCGACCGCGGTCGCGAACGACCCCGCCTACGGGTCGGTGGTCGACGTCGACACCGCGGTCGACGCCGCGACCGGCGAGGTCGTCGCCAGCTGGCAGTCGCTCAAGGCCGACAAGCTGGTCATGCAGGGTGTCTCGCCGTCGATCGGCCCCGCGCAGGCGGTCCCGGGACAGCGGCACTCCAACCTCGTCGTCGCAGGACGCGACTCCGGCCCAGGAGTCTTCGCTGCGTACACGCCCGACGGCAAGCACGTCAGGCTCGTGCGCTACGGCGGAGGCAGCGTGGCCGTCGGCTCGCTGGGCGGCGTCACCGCGAAGGCGATGGGTGTCGCAACCGGTGTCGCGGGCCGAATCTGGGTGATGTGGGGTGACGAGGGCGGCGGCCTCGCGGTCACTCGCTCGAACAAGTCGGTCACGAGGTTCGAGCCGATCCAGCAGGTGAATCCGAACGCGTCCTCGCTCTGGCGGCTCCAGGGCGACGGCCGGCTCGGCCCGCTCGACCTGTTCGCCGTCGAGCTCGCCAATGTCAAGGGGCCGATCCCACAGCCGGAAGCCGCGTACGCGCGCGTGCTGCCGGAGCTGTCGATGACGTCGTCGGCGTCAAAGCAGAACGGAAAGACCACGCTGCACGTGACGGTCAACGACGTCGGCGACCCGGTGAAAGGCGTGCTGCTGCCGTGAACGGAGAGGATCCACAAACGCCTCAGGCATCGCGACCTTGGTGTCCTCCGGGACGGGCACCACCGGAAGGAGCAACCGCGACCGTGACGTCGCCCGGCTACCAGGTGCTCGACGGGCCGTGGCGCCTCGAGCCGCCCGATGATCGACTCGCGCTTTGACAGGCTGAAAATCGTGGCAGCGCCGATGTATGGACGCCGCCGAAACCCCGAAGGAGGAACGATGAAGTCCGGACTCACGATGTGGCCCTCGCCGTGGGCGCCGCTGTCTGGTGTGCCGCTGCCCTCGCCGCCCCGAGCCACCACCGGCACCTGGTCGGGGAAGCAGCGGCGCTACCACGGCACCTTCATCTCCACCAGACCCAGAAGAGGTCGGTGCTGACCGGCACGATCACGCTCCCTCAGGCCGGCGGCAAGACGAACATCAAGGGCTCCGTCCATGGCAGCACGATCAACTTCGGCACCGTCGGCAACGGCACCGCGATCACCTACACGGGCACGGTGTCCGGCAGCTCGATGTCAGGCCACTATCAGACCCCCGGAGGCGGAGGCCCGTGGAGCGCCCACAAGAACTAGGGACGTTCGGCCTCTCCACGAGCTCGAACTGCGCCCACGATCTTGCTCGTGCGCCGCTCAACCGGTGCCTTCTCTCAGAGGCGGGCTCAACCTGGCGTGATACAGCGGCGGGTGGCGGTGGCTCGCAGTGCCACTCGCACAGCGATCAGGCCATCGGTTGCGCGGCTCGCTCAACGCCGTTGTCGGAATTGGCGAGATTCCGACGCCAGGTTGACGCGAGGTTGCGCGGATCTCACGCGAGACCGTGCCCAGTAGCCATCACGGCAGTTGCGGCTTAGTCGCTGTATTCATGCGACATCCGGCGCGAACCGTCTTCAGCCGTCGCGCCCCGATCACGGCTCTTCGCGGCTTTGCAAGC
>CAVQZA010000009.1:0-163401 GCA_963718355.1 uncultured Actinomycetes bacterium | reverse complement strand
GCCGTGCTGGACTCGAACCAGCGACCTTGGGATTAAAAGTCCCCTGCTCTACCAGCTGAGCTAACGGCCCTCCTGTCTAGCCTAGCCCCGCAGCGCGGCCAGATACCGGTCGGCCGACCGCAGCACTTTGGCCTTCGCGTCACCGCGCATCACGCGGTCCCACCAGGCGCCGTAGACGCGGTCGAACTCCAGCGTCTCGATCACGTCGCGGATGCGCTCGATCTCGCGCGCGGGCAGCGGAATCAGGTTCGGGTAGCTCCACATGAAGCTCGCCCAGTCGCGGTCGGGGACGACCTGCACGACGTCGCCCGAGAGCAGTGCGCCGTTCCAGAGCGCGACCGTGGCGCCCGCGAAGTGGCCGCCGAGACGGATCAGCTCGACGCCGTCGGCGGCCTGCGCCCGCTCGCCCGACCACAGCTCGATCCGCGGGCTCGGGCGCATGATCCACTCGCGGTCGTCCTCGTGCAGCAGGATCCGCGCGTCGAAGCGGTCGGCCCACTCGACCATCGCCGAGTAGTAGTGCGGGTGCGAGATCGCGATCGTGTGGATCTCGCCGAGCGCCGCCGCCGCGTCGTCGAGCACGGTGATGCAGTCCCAGAGGACGCCGCCCTCGACGTGGAGCGCGCGCTGGCCGATCGCGAAGCCCGGCTCGGTGCCGATCCCGACGAGGCCCGGCTCGAGCTCGCGCACCTCGCTCACGTGGTCGTGGCGCAGCTCCTCGAGCGTCGTCCAGCGCTGCCCGTCGTGACCGACGTACTGTCGCTCGTCGAGGCAGATCGCACAGCCCGCCGGCGGCGCGGCGCTCGCCTCGAACTGCGTGCCGCAGGTCATGCAGATGAAGCAGCTCACCGCGGCGCCCTCACCATCGAGCGCATCCGCGCGCTCTCACCTGTGACTTTGAAGCCGAGCCGCTCGTAGAACGGCACGTTGCGGGAATTGCTGGAGTCGAGGCACGCGAGGAGCCCGTCCTCGTCGCAGCGTGCCAGCACGGGCTCGAGAAGCGCCCCGCCGATGCCACGCCCCTGCGCTTCGGCCGAGACGACGACGTTGTGCAGGGTGAAGTGCGGCTTCGACGGGCGATTCGTACTCAGCGCGGCCAGCCCGGCGGCGACCTCGTCGACGCGATCGCCGATCTGCCTCTGAATCAGCTGGAGATAGACCGTGGTGTCCCGCGCGTCCATCAGCTCCACGTCAGGGGCGGTCCAGATCGCGACTGCGCTGCGCTCGGCGTTCGTGTAGAGGTGCCCGCGCGTGAGCCCGTACTCGAGCACGAGCTCGAAGCCCTCGCGGAGCCGGAACGGGCGCTCGTCAGCGTCCGGGTAGAGCCACTCGTACAGCGGGTCGTCGCGGAAGCCGCTGACCATCGTCTCGAGCATCGCCTCGAAGTCCGCGCGCGTCGCGTGTCGGCAGCGGTCGCTCACGCTCGGACAATACGGGAGTGCCGGGCCTAGGCCTGGATCGCGGTCAGCACGGCGACGCCCAGCGCGATCGAGACGATCCCGCCTTGCTGGAGGCGCGTGAGGCGCTCATGGAACAGGAAGTACGCGGCGATGGCCGAGAGCGCGGCGAACTGCGAGGCGAGCACCGCGGCGACCGCGATCCCGTGCCGCGAGCCGAGCGCGTAGGACACAAACCCGAGCACTTCGCAGAGCCCGGACCCGATCACGAGCGGGACCGCTTTCCGGGTCAGCCGCAGCCGCCGCGCCAGGACGAGCGGGAGCGCGACGACGGCGACGCCGAGCAGCCGCGCCGGGAACACCGCCCAGAAAAGCGGCAGCGCGTCGCTGACACGGGCCGTGGCGTAGAGGCTGACGCCGAAGCACAGCGCGGCGCCGCCCGCGAAGACGCTCGCGCGAAGCCGGTCTCCCGACCCGCCGCCGGGCCCGATGCTCGCGAGCACCACGCCGGTCGCGATCACGATCAGCATCAGCCCGGCTCCGGCGCCGAGCGTCTCGCCCGCGACGATCGCGATCACCGCAGCGATCGCCCCTTCCGTCGAGGTGATCGGCGCGACGAGCGAGACCTTCCCCACGTGCAGCGCCTTGTAGGCGAAGAGGAGACCACCGACGTTGCCGGCGCCGCTCAGGAAGATCCACACGAGCTGGTCCTTGCCGAGCGCATCGGGAACGCCTCCGACGGCGATCACCGGCGCGGTGATCACGAAGCCGATCAGCATTACCCAGGCCAGCACCGACCAGGCGCCGATCAGCTTCGTCGAGCGCGACGCGCACAGCGTCGCCGTCGCCCAGCAGGCGGCGGCCCCGAGTCCTCCCAGCACGGCGACCATCCCGTATTCGTACAGGTGGTGCCAGCCGCACCGCGGGAGTGGTGGCCGCGGGGCTGCGCTCGACCGCGGTGCCGCCTACCCTTCGCGGCATGGATGGGATGTCGGTAGTCGGTCGCTTCGTGCTCCGCCCGCTGCGGGCGAGGACGTGGCGCGAGCTCGGGTTCCTGCTCCTCGGTGCGGTGATGGGCCTCGTCGCGTTCACGATCGCCTGGACGCTCTTCACCACCGGGGTCGGCATGCTGATCACGCTCGTCGGCATCCCGCTGCTGTTCGGCCTGGCCTATGTCGACCGGGCCATGTCCTGGATCGAGCGGGCGCGGATCGGCATGGTCGGCGAGCGGCCGGAAGGCGCGTACCGCCGGCCCGAACGGCCTGGAGTGATGGGTCACGTGACCGCTGTCGCCACCGATCCGCAGACCTGGAAGGACCTCGTCTGGCACCTCCTCGTCTCGATCGTGACCTTCACCGAGGGCGTCGTTGCCTTCTCGCTCTGGGTGACCGCCATCTGGGCGATCGTGTTTCCGTTCTACTGGTCGTTCGTGCCGCGTAGCGCGCTGCCGGATATCGGCAGCCAGAGGCTCGATACGTGGCAGTTCGCGCTGGCCGTGCTCGGGCTCGGGATCGCGCTCGCGATCGCGACTGCGTGGCTCTGCGCAGCGATGGCCTGGACGCAGGTGCAGCTCGCGCGGGCGCTGCTCGCGCCGAGCGACCGCCAGCGCCTCGCGGGCCGCGTCGACACGCTCACGCGCACGCGCGCGGCGGCCGCGGACGTGCAGGCGGCCGAGCTCCAGCGCATCGAGCGCGATCTCCACGACGGCGCCCAGGCGAGGCTGGTCGCGGTGACGATGGATCTGGGTCGCGCGCGCGAGCGGTTCGACGACGACCCGGAGCTCGCCCGCGAGCTCGTCGAGTCGGCGCACCGTGGTGCGGCGGCCGCGATCGTCGAGCTGCGCGAGCTCGTCGCCGGCATCTATCCGGCGGTGCTGGCCGACCGCGGGCTCGACGCGGCGGTCTCAGGCGTCGCCTCCGCGAGCAGCGTCCCGGTCGAGGTGCGCGTGAGCATCGCGGGCCGGCTGCCCGCTGCGGCCGAGGTCGCCGCCTATTTCGTCGTCGCCGAGGCGATTGCCAACGTCGGCAAGCACAGCAACGCGTCGCGGGCCGAGATCCGTATCGAGCGCACCGACGAGCTGCTCGTCGTCGAGGTCGAGGACAACGGCGACGGCGGGGCGGACGGAGCCGGCGGCACGGGGCTCGCGGGCCTCTCCGATCGCGTCGCGGCGCTCGACGGACGGATGCTTGTCTCGAGCCCCACCGGCGGCCCGACGATCGTGCGCGCGGAGATCCCATGCGTGTCGTGATCGCAGAGGATCTCGCGCTCCTGCGGGAAGGTCTCGTCCGGCTGCTCGAAGAGGCCGGCTTCGAGGTCGTCGCGGCGGTGGACAACGGCTCGGATCTCCTCCGCGCCGTGGTCACGGAGCGCCCGGACGTGGCCGTCGTCGACGTGCGGCTGCCGCCGACCTTCCGTGACGAGGGGCTCCGCGCTGCACTCGAAGCGCGCCGCCGGATTCCCGGCCTTCCCGTGCTCGTGCTCTCGCAGTACGTCGAGCAGGCCTACGCCGCCGAGCTCCTTTCGGACGGCGGCGGCGGCGTGGGCTACCTGCTGAAGGAGCGCGTCGGCGAGGTGCGCGACTTCGTCGACGCCGTGCGCCGCGTCGCCGAGGGCGGGATGGCGATGGATCCCGAGGTCGTGCGCCAGCTCGTCGTCCGCCGCTCCGGCCCGCTCGACGACCTGACTCCGCGCGAGCTCGAGGTGCTGGAGCTGATGGCCGAGGGCCGCTCGAACGCGGCGATCGCGGCGCGGCTGGTGATCACCGAGAGCGCGATCGAGAAGCACGTGCGCCGGATCTTCGCCAAGCTTCGGCTCCCACCCTCGGACGAGGACCATCGCCGCGTACTCGCGGTGCTCGCCTTTCTCTCCAGCCAGCAAGGAGGCAACTGATGAGTGATCTCCGGGACATCCAGCGCCCTTTGAAGGACGGCTACCGCGCCGACCCGGCCAGCGCGAAGATCACGCTGAGCGCCCGAGGCGGCCAGGGCGACTCGCCGGTCGCGTGCTCCGTGGATCTCGGCCGCGCGATTCAGGCAGCCGAAGCGCACGCGGGCGTCGGCGGGCCCGGCGGCGGAGCATGCTCGGGCGACCTGCTCCTCGGCGCGCTCGCCGCGTGCGCCCAGATCACCTGCCAGATGGTCGCCGCGGCGATGGAGATCCCGCTCCGCTCAGTCGAGGTCGTCGTCGAGGGCGACCTCGACCTGCAGGGAACGCTCGGCACGGATCGAGACGCGCGGGTCGGCTTCGAAGCGATCCGGCTCCGGTTCGAGCTCGACGCGCCGGAGGCGAGCGCCGAGCAGCTCGAGTCGCTGCTCGAGAAGACCGAGCGCTACTGCGTCGTCCTCCAGACGCTCACGAATCCGCCGCCGATTTCGCTAGCTTCGCCAGGCGCGTGACGGTGCGCCAGTTCCGGATCGTCGCCGTGACGCCGAGCCGGCGCTCGAGCAGCGCCCCGGTGAGCTTCGAGCCGCGGACGCCGTTCGGGTATTGCAAGTAGACGTTGTTGCCGTCGACCTCGAACCGGTCCGGCGCGACGTCGACCGAGCCGAGCGCGCCGGGTGCGCCTCCGAGGAAGGCGACATGCGTTTCAGACGTGTCCGCACCGAACGGGTGTCCGGCAACGATGCGCGCGAGCTCCTCGTCGGTCCGCAGCACGATCGGCGAGGCGACGCCGAAGGTCTGCTCCACGGCCGCCTCGAGCGCGGCGCGGTCGGGCGCGTCGTGCGTGAACAGCACGTTGCCGCTTGCGATGTAGCTGCTCACGTCCCGGCAGCCCGCCGCTTCGAAGAGCTGCCGGAGCTCGGCCATCGGCACGATGTTCCGGCCACCCACGTTGATTCCGCGCAGGAGCGCGACCCAGGCCATCGCATAAGTCTGCGTGATTGACTGCCGGTGTGGGGGACCGTCGCCGGGGACAGCTCTTCGTCGCGCTCGCGGCGGTCGCCTGGTCGACGGCGGGACTGCTTCAGCGTGAGCTGACGGTCGACACTGCGACGCAGCTCGCGGGCCGCGCGTTCTTCGCATGCCTCTTCGTCAGCGGCTTCGTCTGGGTCACGAACCGGGGACGCACGGTGCACGTGTTCCGGTCGATGGGCCTCGCCGGGCTCGGGGTCGCGGTCTGCACGGCGATCGCGTCGGGCTCGTTCATCGTCGCCCTGAATCACGCCAACGTTGCGAATGTCCTCTTCATGCAGGCGCTCGCGCCGATCGCCGCGGCGCTGCTCGCCTGGCTCGCACTCGGCGAGTCGATCACGCCACGCTCGATCGTGGCGATGGTCGTCGCGGTGCTCGGTGTCGCACTGATGGTCGGCGGAGCCGGAAGCGGCGGCGTGCTCGGCGTCGGCGTCTCGCTGATCATGACGCTGTCGTTCGCGGTGGCGATCGTGATCACGCGCCAGCGGCGCGACGTGTCGATGGCTCCGGCGATCTGCCTCTCGCAGGTGATCGTGATGCTCGTCGCGGCGCCTTTCGCGTCGCCCTCGACGATCACCGGGCGCGACCTCGGCCTGCTGATCGCGCTCGGCGTAGGCCAGATGGGGCTCGGCCTGATCCTGCTCACGATCGGAGCGCGGCTGATCCCGGCCGCCGAGGTGGCTCTGATCACGCTGCTCGAGGTCGTGCTCGGCCCGCTCTGGGTGTGGATCTCGATCTCCGAGAAGCCGGCGCCGTCCACGATCGTCGGCGGCTTCGTGGTGATCGGCGCGGTGCTGATCCAGACCACGGAGCGGAGCAAGACCGCTGCGTTGGCATAATCCCGCGATGCTGGCGGTCTCGCGGGTAGGGCTCGGGTGCAACAACTTCGGCGGCCGCCTCGACTCGGCTGCGACGCGCGCGGTCGTCGATGCGGCGCTCGACGCGGGGATCACCTTCCTGGACACGGCTGACATCTACGGCGGTGGCGGCGGCAGCGAGCGGTTCCTGGGCGAGGCGCTCGCGGGCCGGCGCGACCGCGTCGTGCTCGCGACGAAGTTCGGGATGGACATGAAGGGTGCGAACGGCGACGCGCCCGGCGGCTCGCGCGAGTACATCCGCCGCGCGATCGCCGGCTCGCTCGAGCGCCTCGCCACCGACCGCATCGACCTCTACTACTACCACCGGCCCGACGGCGTGACGCCGCTCGCGGAGACGGTCGCCGCGATGCAGGAGCTCGTCGAGGAGGGCACGGTGGGCGCGCTCGGGCTCTCCAACGTCGATGCCGCGCAGATCCGCGAGGCGGTCGGCGTGGCCCCGATCGCCGCCGTTCAGAACCGCTACAGCCTGATGCACCGCGACGACGACGCCGAGGTGCTGCCGGCGTGCCGCGAGCTCGGGATCGGCTACGTCCCGTACTTCCCGCTCGAGAGCGGGCTCCTCACCGGCAAGTACCGGCGCGGCGCACCGACGCCGACCGGGACGAGGCTCAGTGCGGCCGGCATCGGCGACGAGGAGCTCCGGCGCGTCGAGGAGCTCGACGCGTTCGCGACCGCGCACGGCCACACGCTGCTGGAGCTCGCGATCGGCGGCCTCGCCTCGATTCCGGGCATCGCATCGGTGATCGCGGGCGCGACGAGCCCCGAGCAGGCGCGCGCCAACGCCGCCGCTGGAGCCTGGGAGCTGACGCCCGCCGAGCTCGACGCGCTGCCGTAGGATCACGCGCATGGCGACGAACGAGGCCGAGCGGCGCCGCTGGAACGACGCGTACTTCACGTCGTTGTGGCCGAAGCGCGAGCGGCTCACTGACCGGGTGACGGGCTACCTGCTTGAAGCGCTGGCGCTGCGGCCGGGCGAGCGTGTGCTCGACGTGGGCAGCGGCGGCGGGAAGACGTCGATCGAGGCTGCGCGCGCGGTCGGCTCCGAGGGCTCCGTCGTCGGCGCCGACGTCTCCGCGCCGCTCACCCGGCTCGCGAGTGAGCGGGCCGCCGAGGCCGGGGTCGAGAATGTCGAGTTCCACGTCGTCGACCTGCAGATCGACCCCGTCGAGGGCGCGCCGTTCGACGTCGCGATGAGCCAGTTCGGCGTGATGTTCTTCGACGAGCCGGTCACGGCGTTCGCCAACATCCGGGCCCAGCTCGAGCCGGGCGCGAGGCTCGTGTTCGCGTGCTGGCAGTGGCCCGAGAGCAACCCGTGGCTCTTCTCCTCGGCGATCGCCGAGTTCGTGCCCCCGCCGCCCCAGCCGGAGCCGGGCAAGAGCCCGACCGGGCCGTTCGCGCTCGCCGACCCCGAGCGGACGACGGGGATCCTCGAAGCGTCGGGCTTCGTCGGTGTCGCCCGTACGGCCCACGCGCTCGACGTCGACGTGCCGGAGGACTCCGTTGTGGACGACCTCCAGCTCGAGTTCATGGGCGTCTCCGAAGCCGATCTCCCGGCCGCCCGCGCCGCCCTCGACGAGCACATGCGGCAGTTCCGGCTCGACTCCGGTCTCTCTCGCTTCCCGCTCCGGTTCCAGCTCTTCCGGGCGAGCGCATGAGCCGTGAGCCGGACGTCAACGTCGTCGGCGGCGAGCTTCTGCCGTGCTCGACCGAGCCGCTGACCGGCTTCTACCGCGACGGCTGCTGCGGCACGGAGCCGGCGGACGTCGGCAGCCACACGGTGTGTGCGATCGTGACCGCGGAGTTCCTCGAGTTCAGCCGGCTCACCGGCAACGACCTCTCGACGCCCGTACCGGAGTGGGGGTTCGACGGGCTCTCGGCGGGCGACCGCTGGTGCGTCTGCGCACCGCGCTGGCTAGAGGCGTACGACGCGGGCTGCGCGCCGGGCGTCGTCCTCGGCGCGACGCACGCGCGAGCGCTCGACTTCATCCCGATCGAGGCGCTCACCGAGCACGCGGCCCGGATCGACGCGGCCTAGCGGCGCCGCTTCGCGGGGTCCGCGAGCACGGGCGATTCCCAGCCGGTGTCGGCGGGATGGTTCAGGTTCACGCCAGGCGGGACGATCTCGTCGATGCGATCGAGCGTCGCGGCGTCGAGCCGGAGCTCCGCGGCGCCGAGCTGCGTCTCGAGCTGCTCCATCGTGCGCGGCCCGATGATCGCGCTCGTCACCGCCGGATGCTCGAGCACGAACGCGAGCGCGAGGTGGACGAGGCTGATCCCCAGGTCATCGGCCAGCTTCGCGAGCTGCTCGGTCGCGGCGAGCTTCGCCTGGTTCCCGGGCAGCGACATGTCGAATCGCTGCGGCAGGCGTTCGGCACGACCCGAGGTCGGCAGCTCCACGCCTTCGCGGTACCGGCCGCTGAGCCAGCCGCCGCCGAGCGGGCTCCACGTGATCACGCCCATCCCGTAGCGCTCGCAAACCGGCAGCACCTCGGCCTCGATCGCGCGGACGAGCAGCGAGTACGGCGGCTGCTCGCAGACGAACCGCTCGCGGCCGCGGCGCTCGGCCACCCACTGCGCCTCGACGATCTGATGCGCGGGGAACGTCGAGCTGCCGAAGTAGCGGATCTTGCCCTGGCGCACGAGGTCGGTGAGTGCGCCGAGCGTCTCGTCGATGTCGGTGTTCGGCTCGGGGCGATGGATCTGGTAGAGGTCGATCCAGTCGGTCTGGAGGCGGCGGAGGCTGTCCTCGACGGCCTGGAAGATCCAGCGGCGCGAGTTGCCCCGGTGGTTCGGGTCGTCGCCCATCTGGCCGTGCAGCTTGGTGGCGAGCACGATCGAGTCGCGCTTCCCGCCCGCGAGCGCCTTGCCGACGATCTCCTCGGACTCGCCCTGCGCGTACACGTCCGCGGTGTCGACGAAGTTGATCCCCGCGTCGAGCGCGGTGTGGATGATCCGGACAGACTCGTCGTGGTCGGTGTTGCCCCACGCGCCGAACATCATCGCGCCGAGGCAGAACGGCGTGACCTTCACTCCGGTGCGGCCGAGGCTGCGTAGCTCCATGTCCTGGACTCTACCCAGTGGGAGCTGCGACGTAGAGGTGCACGGCGAGCGGGGCGAAGGCGTCGGTGAAGGCGCCGTCCTTCGGCGTGACGGTGCGGCCCTCGCCGATCACCTGGAGCGCGCGACCGTCAAGCCCGGGCGCCCGGATCGTCGCGGTCACCGGCGCGTAGGTCGGATTGACCGCGAAGACGTAGAACGCCCCGCCGTAGGTGCGAGCCGTGGCCTCGATCGGCGCGTCGGCCGTGACCGGCGCAGCGGGCGCGAGCAGCACCGGGCCGAGTGACTCGATGTCGTGCCCGACCTGCTGGAGCGCGCCGCTGACGTCGCCCGTCCAGCCGATCGGGAAGAAGCCGAGCCCGTGCGCGCCGCCGACGAGCGCCAGCCAGCTCTCCGCGCGCACCGTTGCCGGCGTCACGGCGAGCGATGCATCGCCGAACGGGCACTGCATGTGGGTCGTCTCGATCCACTGGAAGGTCGGCTTGCCCGCCGCGAGCCGGACGAGCTCACGCTGGGCGGCTGCCACGTCTGCCATCGCGTTGCGCCGGCACCAGACCTGGAGCGGATAGAGGTCGAAGCCGATCACGTCCGATTTGGCCACGAGCCCGGGGTACATGCCCTTGCCGCCCGGAAGCGGCGCCGCGGCCGAGTAGAAGTGGTTCGTGAGCGTGAGAAAGCGAAGGCCGTTCGCGGCGGGCAGGTTCGCGCCGGTGTAGCCGTGCCCGTCGGCCTCGTCCGGGTAGTACGAGCCGATCGCACCGGTCGCGCCCGGAGCCTCGGCGACCGAGAGCCCCTTCCCGGCGAGCGCGGTCACCTGCGCGTCGATTCCGCCGCACGGGTTGTTCAGGAACACGTCGATTCCGATCGCGAGCAGCGGGTCGTAGCTCGGGCACTGGCCCCAGAGGAAGATCGGAAAGAACGGCTGCCCGTCCACCAGCATCGCGCCGTTTCCGATCGAGCCACTGGGTGCGCTGCCGGGCTGCGACGGGGTCACCGTGACGGTCGAGGAGCCGACGTGGACGTCGTAGGCGGCAGTGAACGACAGCCCGCCGAGCGTGACGTCGCCGCCGCGGACCCAGATCGTCGGCGGCTGTCCCGCGAGCGCGACTGCAGCGTGACCGCCACCCTTCCACGTGATCCGGATCGCGCTCGGCGAGACGGGTACGGCCGTGAATGCGGCTGTGGGCGCGGGGATCGTCGCCGGGGCGGTGGCGGTCGTGACCACGGTCGTCCCACGGTCGTTGCCACTGTCGTCGCCACGGTCGGTGCGGCCTGCTTCGCCGGGTGCCCGCGCGCGATCAGCGCGGCGACGACGACCCCGAGCAGGAGCAGCCCGGTGGCGATGAGGCCGTATGAGAGTCGTCGGCTGACTCGCACCCGGGCAGGCTAGCGGTCAGCTGTTAACGATCTCCTCGGCGTCGGGCGCGAGCGTCGCGCCGAGGTTCGGCCCGAGCACCGTGGCGCGGTAGCGCGAGCCCGTCCAGTCCGGCCGGAGCAGCACGGAGAAGGTCCCGTCCGCCTTCGGCGCGACGCCGGTCATCCGCGTCCAGCCGGCCTTGCCGCCGCAGGCGAAGCAATCGAGGTAGACGTAGATGCGTGGGTGCTTGCCCTTCGAGCGTGTAGGTCGTCCCGGTCACCGGTGCGCCGTGGAACGTGACTGCGCCGGAGAGATGCGTGCCGTCGGAGGCGAGCGTGAGCTTCGTCGGCTCGCCCTGCCAGCGCGCGAGATGCAGCTCGACCGGCCCGCCCGGCGTCACCTGCCACGCCTGGAGCGCCCAGAGGCGGCCGTCCGGCGTCCGCCGTACCGAGACCGCGAACGGGATTCCCGCCGCCGAGGCCGGCTTGGACACGTCGGGCCCGAGCGCAGGGCGCCGTGGTGGAGCTGCCCCTGCGGCGGTACGACCACCGAGCCCTGCGCCCAGGTCACCTGCGCATCGCCGGACGCATCGACGCGAAGCACAGGATGCCCTGCGCCGTCCGCGATCCAGATCGAGCCGCGCGCGATGCCTGCGAGCGCGCCCGCCACCAGCAGCAACCCGAGCATTGCGATCCCCTTCAGGCGGCCAATCCTAATGTGTGCGGCTTAGTACGGGCCGATCCGCTGCCAAAAGGCCGATGATCAAAGTGTCGGAACTCCGACGAGCGCGACCAAACGCGGAAGGCCAGGTTCGTCCATGCGCACAGTCCCTCACATCCGGATCTTCGGGCTCATCGCCCTTGTCATGTTGGTTGCCGGCGGGGCTTACGCCTTCACGGCTTCGAACACCGTCCCGGCGACCGTTGCGGGCCAGGGAGCAGGTGTCGTCTCGGGCTACACGGTCTCCGGCATTCATTACGCGCTGAGCGCCACGACACCGGGAAACATCGACTCGCTCACGTTCACGATCAGCCCGGTCGTGCCGAGCACGAGCTCGGGCAAGGTCGTCGTCCAGGCCGCTCTCTCGACCGGCGGTCCGAACACGTACACCTGCAACACGGACTCCTCCGGCGCCACGGTGACCTGCACCACGACCTCCCCGCTACTGACGGCCGCGACTCTCACGAGTCTGACCGTGGTCGCGGCTCAGTAGATCACGGGCAGATCGTCCTGCGGATAACTACGTTCGCGGTCGCGCATGAACTACTGCCTTGCCAGGCGCTGTGCGGCCGATGGACCTACTGTCAGGCGCTCGAGCGGCAATGCCGGCGGGCGCGACCAATGCGGAAGGCCAGGTTCGTCCATGCGCACAGTCCCTCACATCAGGATCTTCGGTCTCATCGCTCTCGTCATGGTGGTCGCGGGCGGGGCGTACGCCTTCACGGCGTCCAACACGGTTCCGAACTCGACGGCCGGCGCGGGTGCCGGAACCGTCTCGGGGTACACCGTGACGAACGTCCACTACGCGCTCAACGCGTCGACGCCGACGAACATCGACTCGCTGACGTTCACGATCACACCGGCCGTCCCGAGCGCGAGCACGGGGAAGGTCATCGTGCAGGCCGCACTCACGGCGGGCGGGCCGACCACCTACACGTGCAGCACCGACACCGGTGGCACCACGGTCACCTGTTCGACCACTTCGCCGCAGCTGACGGCCGCCACCCTCACCGGGTTGACGGTCGTCGCAGCTCAGTAGAAGCCGGCAACGATCGGCATCGGGCACCGGAAACGTGCGGTGTTCGATGCCCAAAGGAGACGTTTCGATGAGATCCCACGTTGTCAGAGCTGTCGCGACCGGCCTGGCGCTGCTCGCGCTGTTCGGTTTCTGGCTCTTCCTCGCACCGACACAGCTCGGCGGCTCGTCGACCTACTCGACGACGTCGGGAATCAGCATGCAGCCGATGATGCACAAGGGCGACCTGGCCGTGGTCAGGTCGCAGGCGCACTACCGGGTCGGCGAGGTCGTCCTGTATCAGAGCCCGACCTTGCACCGGCCCGTCCTCCACCGGATCATCGTGATCCAGAACGGTCGCTACTACTTCAAGGGAGACAACAACAACTTCGTCGATCCCGGCTTTGCGACGCGCGACGAGCTGGTCGGGGCCCTCTGGGTCCACGTGCCGGTCGCCGGCAGGGTCGTCGCCTGGATCGGCAAGCCGGCGCATGCCGCGCTTCTGAGCGGTATCGCGGTGGCTCTCCTGTTCCTCGGCGGGGCGACCGCGACTCGACGTCGTAGGCGCAGGCGCGTTCCCGTGGCGGCTCCGGCCGTCGAGCCGGTCGTGCGGGCCCCGTCGCCGGTTGCAGTGCAGCCGGCTCCTGCCGACGCAGCTGCCGAGCGCTCGCACTGGTGGTATCTCTGGAGCGGCGCCGCGATCGTGCCCGTCGCGCTCACGGTGCTCGTCGGCCTCTGCGTGCTCGCCGTTGGGTACTCGACCCCGACGTCACGCCCTGTCGCGCGAACCGGCGCATACAGCGAGACGGGCACCTTCTTCTACTCGGGGAAGGCCGTCAAGCCGAGCCCGATCTACCCGAGCGGAGTCGTGAAGACCGGACAGCCGATCTTCACGACGATCGTCCACTCGGGTACGTTCGGCTTCACCTATCGGTTCCGTTCGCAGCTGCCCCACCACGTCAGCGGGACGCTGGCAATGACCGCGGAGATCCTCCAGAGCAGCTCCAGCTGGAAGAGCCTCTACACGCTTGCGAAGCCGATCAACTTCACCGGGGATACGGCCACCAACGACGCCGTGGTCGACTTGCGCGGCCTCTACCAGCTCGTCGACCAGCTGAACAAGACCTCCGGGTCGGTCGGCGCCGACTACTCGGTCGCACTGCGGGTGATCGTCAAGGTGAACGGCACCGTGGGCGCGAAGCCTCTGCACGAGACGTTCGCGCCGACGCTCCCCTTCTCGGTCACCTCGGCGATGGTCAAGCTCGATGTAGCCGCAACGCCGATGCCGACCGGCGCGACGTACGCGCCGCCGGACTCCGCGAGCGCGGTTCATGTCGCGCTCAACCCTGTGCAGAGCGGGAGTGTTCCCGGCACGGGCCCGAACCACCTGATGGTCGCCCGGTACAGGCTTCCCGTGACGAGCGTCCGCATGCTCGGCTTCCTGATCCTCGGCCTCGCGTTCCTGATCGCGGGATTCCACTACCTGGACGTGCGCCGCAAGGGCGGGCTCACGAAAGAGGAGCTGCTTGCCGCCCACCTCCGCTCGCACGTCGTCCACGTTGCGTCCCTCAACCCGACCCACGCGACTAGCACGCTGGAGGTCGTCGACTTCGCCACGCTCGGGCGGCTCGCCCGCTTCCTCGAGCGTCCGATCCTGCTCGAGCAGTCCGCCGAGGCGCGGACGTACGCCGTCGACGACGGCGCCGAGCGCTACGTCTATCGCGCTCCGGGCGTCCAGCCGGCCCCGAGCGCAAAGCCGGTGCATGCGTCCGTACCGTCCCTGGCGCACGCTCCAGGCGGGCGCAGGCGGCGGCGCACGGCGCTGCGCGCCGGCGGACTGGTGGCGATCCTCGTGGTCGCAGTCACGTTGATCACGAGCTTCACGGCCACGACGACCGTGCCGTCGACCCGAGCCGGCGCCACGAGCCAGGCGCGCCAGATCTCGCAGCTCACGCCTGCGGGCTGCAGCTCTCTCGCGCTGACGTCGCTCGTCGTGAAGTCGGGCACCGCGTCGAACAACACGTCGAACGCCCTCATCGTCGGCAGCGTGAACAAGGACACGCTCACCGACACCGGTCACTTCAACTGCATCGTCGGCGGCGCCGGCAAGGACGTCGTGACCGCGAACTCCACCGACATCTGCATCATCGGTCCGACGGGGGGCACGAACTACAAGCAGTGCACGACGGCGAACTGAGCGCGCGCGCCGCTAGCGGTGCCGCGAGTTGAGCCGCCAGCCGTCCTCGAAGCGCTTGAGCACGTCGAGCAGGGAGAAGCCGTACGGCTCGAACGGATAGTCCTGCGTCAGGGCGGGCGGGCTCCCGGTGAGCGGCGGCCCGAGCGCGGTCGGCTCGATCTCCGTGTCCTCGTTCCACTCGTTCCACGAGGTGACGTTGAGCAGGCCGAGCGAGGGATCGACGAGCGAGCCCGCGAGTGCGAGCGTGGAGGCGAACACCGAGGTCTGAGAGCTCCGTGGGCCGAGCGCGCGCGGTAGGACGTGAGCCGCCTCCTCCGGCCGGACAGCGAGGCTGTCGAAGCCCGGCATCGCGTCGGGGATGAACGCGACGCCCTCCTCGGCGGCCATCTTCTGGAACTGGCGGACGCGGCGGCCGACGGCCTGGAGCCAGCCGGTCTGGCTCGGCCAACCGGACGCCTGGGTGCGGCTGTAGAGCGTGTAGCCGGTGATCGCGTCGTACAGGCCGATCCGGAACGGGTCCGGTGGCTGGTCCCAGTCGACCTCGTCGCCGATCAAATACGGATTGACGCCGTAGGTCGTGATCAGGTGCTCGCGGATCCCCTCGATCGTGCCGGCGACGTCGCCGCGGAGGATCCGCGAGGCGTAAATGATCACCACGGGCCGGCCGTCGATGCGGTAGTAACCGGGCCGGTCGAAGTAGGTGCGGGCCATGTAGTCGAAGTCGTCGAACATCGTCTGCTCCGAGTCGGGTGTGAGCGTGATCCTGTTGTCCGGCCCCATCCCGAGCCGCTCGATCGACTCGTAGAGCAGCGCGAGCTGCGTCGGCCCGCGTGCCGGCGAGGGGAGGAGGCCGTCGCGGATCGTCACGTCGTCGACGCTGTCCGGCCCGCGCCAGCTCGTGAAGAAGACATCGATGCCGTACTGGTGCGCCCAGGCGTAGTGCTGGGCGATCACGGCAGGGTCGCGGCTGTCGTAGTACCCGAGCTGCGGCGGCTCGGCGGGGCTGAGCCCGCCGCGGAGCGTGCCGAGATCCCAGTGCGCGCCCTCGGCCCCGTACCACGCGTAGTAGTAAGCGCCGACCGTCAGCGGCATCCCCTCCGCGCCGCCCGCCCACGCGAGTGCGAAAACGGTGATCGACAGAGCGAGTGCGATCCGGATCCGGAGATCGTAGACGTCGCGGCGGGTATCCTCGATGTACGGGCCCCCATCGACTAGCGGCCCAGGTCACGGCCCTTTCAAGGCCGTAGCGCGGGTTCGAATCCCGCTGGGGGCACTATGCGCGCAGTTCGCTTCGATCATTACGGCGACCGCGACGTCCTGTACATCGCCGAGGTCGAGCTTCCCGAGCCGCCTCCCGGCGAGGTCGTCGTCGAGGTGCGCGCGGCGGGGATCAATCCCGGCGAGGCCGCGATTCGCGCCGGCTGGCTCGACGCGATGTTCCCGGCGACGTTTCCCTCCGGTGAGGGGAGTGACCTGGCCGGCGTTGTCAGCTCGGTCGGCGAAGGGGTCGACGACTTCGCCGTCGGCGAGGAGGTCATGGGCTGGTCATGGCGGCGCTCGAGCCACGCCGAGTACGTTGCGGTTCCGGTCGACCAGCTGATCGCGAAGCCCGCCGAGTTGAGCTGGGAGGTGGCCGGGGGGCTCTATGTCGTCGGCTGCACCGCTTTTGCCTGCGTACGCGCCGTCGGAGCGGGGCCGGACGACACCGTTGCCGTATCGGCGGCTACCGGCGGGGTCGGCGCCGTCGTCGTGCAGCTGCTGAGGAGCAAGGGCGCGACGGTGCTCGGCATCTCCTCCGAGAGCAACCACGCCTGGCTCCGCGGCCACGGCGTCATACCCGTCGCGTACGGCGATGGGCTCGCCGACCGGCTGCGCGCGGCTGCGCCGAACGGCATCGATGCCTTCATCGATCTCTTCGGGCCGGAGTACCTCGAGCTCGCGGTCGAGCTCGGAGTCGCGCCCGAGCGCATCAACACGATCATCTCGCGCGACAAGGCCGCCGAGCTCGGGACGAAGGTCGAGGGCAGCGGCAACGCCTCGACAACCGACGTGCTCGGGGAGATGGCGGCGCTCGTCGCCTCGGGACAGATCGAGATCCCGATCGCGGCGACCTATCCGCTGGAGCGGGTGCGCGACGCCTTCGCGGAGCTCGAGGCGCGCCACACGCACGGCAAGATCGTCCTGATTCCCTGAGCGAACTGCGCGCCGGTCAAGGCCGACCGGCGTTCGACCGATTAGAGCAGCACCGGCGATGGGCACGCACTACGACACACTCGGCGTCGAGCGGACGGCCCGTGCGCGCGAGATCACGCACAGCGGGCAACCACGGCGCTGATCCTCGCCGTTGCGTCCGCGCTGGCGATCCCCGTGGCGTTTGTGCTCGTGGGCGCGACGCCCTTTGGGCTCGGCATCGCGGCCGTGCTCGCGCTCGCCGCGAGTTCGTATGCCCACTCCGTGGCCTTGCGACAGGTGGATCGGCTCTGGCGTTTTTCGGCCGTCGGCGGCGCGATCCCGTCGGAGACCCGCGAGCGGATCCACCTCGCCGTCAAGGTCACGGTGCTCGCACGGAGACTCGTGCTGGTCGGGGGGTGCTTCTCGCTGCGTTCTTCATCGCGCGCCGCTGACGCGGATGTCGAGGAGCAGCGGCTCCGTGCGCGCTGCGAGCCCGGGGATCACCTCGTCCAGCGTCCGCGCGAGCTCGTCGTGGCTCTCGATCCGCTGCGACGGGCAGCCGAACCCGGCGGCGACCGCCGCGAGATCGAGCGAGCCGAACGACGGCCAGGCCCCGGGTGCGCCGTGGGCGCCAGCGAGCTGGTCCATGATCGCGTAGCTCCCGTTGCCGATCACGACGAAGACGACGCCGACGCGGTAGTGCGCCGCGCTCCAGAGCGCCTGGATCGAGTAGGTCGACGAGCCGTCGCCGAGGAGCGCGAGCACCGGCCGCTCGCTTGCCATGCGCAGCCCGATCGCCGAAGCGAGCCCGAAGCCGAGCGCGCCGTTTGCGACCGCGACGAAGCCCATCGGCGAGCGGATCGCGATCCGGGCGAGCATCTCGGGTCGCGTCGAGGGCGACTCCTCGACGAGGATCGTGTCCTCCGAGAGGCGCTCGGCGAGCGCTGCGAGGACGTGAGTGGCGCCGAGCGGCTCGCTCGCGTCCGGCGGCCCGGGCCGGCTGATCGCCTCGACCTGACCCGTGCGCTGCGGCGCCAGCGCCGCGAGCTCGGCGCACGCCGCGGCGGGCGGCGCGAGCAGCGCGAGGTCACACGGCGAGCGCAGCACCTCGTCCGGGTCGTCGCCGACCACCGCGACGCGCGTGCCGGGCTCGACGATCCGGCCCGGGTCGTACTGATAAAGGCGAAACGACGGTGTGCCGACGGCCAGCACGAGGTCGTGCGCCGCGAACTGCGCGCGTAGCTCGCTGCGACGCCACGGAAGATGGCCTGCGAACTGCGCATGATCCTGAGGGAAGGCGGCCCGGCTCGAGAACGTGTCCTGCCAGACCGGACAGGCGAGCCGCTCGGCGAGCTGGACGGCTCCGGCCCAGCCTTCGGGCGTGTCCAGCCCCGCGCCGACGACGATCGCCGGCGACGACGAGGCGGCGACGAGCTCGGCCAGCTCGGCGATCGAGGCGGGTGAGACCTGGGGCGCGTGCAGGAGCCGCGCGGGAGCAGCAGGCCCCTGCCACTCCTCGCCGAGCTCCACCTCCCAGTCGCCCATCGGCACGACGACGAGCGCCGGCCCGCGGCGGACGACAGCCTCGTGATGCGCCCGCGCGATCGCTCCGGGCACCTCGCCGGGATGCGCGGGCTGCGTCGACCAGACCGGGTAGTCACCGGCGAGGCGCTCGAGGTTGCGGCCCGTGAGGAATGGCGCGAGCGAGAGCTGGCGCCGGTCCTGCTGGCCGACCACGATCACGAGCGGGATGCGGTTGTCGCGCGCGCAGACGATCGCGTTGACGGCGTTCCCGAGGCCCGGCGCGGTGTGGAGGTTGACGAAGGCCGGCCGGCCGGTGCCCAGCGCGTAGCCGCTCGCCATCCCCACGACACCGCCCTCGTGCAGCCCGAGCACGAACTCGAGGTCCTCGGGAAAGTCCGTGAGGAACGGGATCTCGGTCGAGCCCGGGTTGCCGAACACGCGCTTCATCCCCAGCCCGCGCATGACGGCGAATGTCTCCTCGCGCACCGTGGTCACGGCGCCTAATCTAAAGCAGTGAAACCGGAGGTCGTCGTCGCGCTGCTCGGTCTCGGCGAGGCGGGAGCCGCGATTGCCGCGGACCTCGCCGACGAGGGCGTCGTCGTGCAGGGCTGGGATCTCGATACGAGCCGTTCGCTTGCCGCGTCGCCGGCCGAGGCGATCGCAGGCGCCGATGTCGTGCTGAGCGTCACCGCGCACGCGGTTGCGTCGGCCGAGACGGTAGCCGGCTCGCTGACCGCGGCCCAGCTCTACGCCGACCTGAACACGGCGAGCGCCGCGGTGAAGCGGCAGGTCGCGGAGATCGTCGCGCCCGCGACCTTCGTCGACGTCGCGCTCCTCGCACCGGTGCCCGGCCGCGGCGTTCGAACGCCGTGCCTCGCCTCGGGGCCCGGCGCCGACCGTTTCGCCTCGATCTTCGGCCCGCTCGGGATGCCGATCGAGGTCGTCGCCGACGCGGCCACGCAGAAGCTGATCCGCAGCGTCTTCATGAAGGGCCTCGCCGCCGCCGTGCTCGAGAGTCTCTCCGCGGCCGAGCGCGCCGGCTGCGAGCCGTGGCTGCGGACGCAGATCGAGACGGTACTCGAGCCGGCGCTGGTCGATCGCCTCGTCGAGGGCAGCCGCCTCCACGCCGGCCGGCGAATCGAGGAGATGGACGCGGCCACTGCGCTCGTGGCCGACCTCGGCCTCGAGCCCCACGTGGCGCCCGCCGCGGCGGCGGTGCTGCGCGGCCTCGCCGGATGATCGATCCGCGCAGCTGGGCCGCGCCGAGGCCGACCGGGCTGCGCCGCTACGTCCCGATCGTCAGATGGCTGCCGGCCTACGATCGGAGCTGGCTCCGCTTCGACGTGATAGCCGGCGTGACGATCTGGGGCCTGCTCGTCCCGGAGTCGATGGCCTATGCGGGCCTTGCGGGGCTGCCCGCCCAGGCCGGCCTCTACACGCTGCTCGCCACGCTCGCCGCCTACGCGGTCTTCGGGACGAGTCGGCACCTCGTCGCCGGGGCGACGTCGGCCTCCGCGGTCCTGCTCGCGTCGGGAGTCGCGGGTCTCGGCTCGTCGACCACCGCCGAATACGCAGCGCGCAGCTCGGCGATGGTTCTGTTCTGCGCGGTCGTGCTCCTGCTCGCCGGCACGCTGCGCCTCGGGTTCATCGCCCAGTTCCTGTCTCGGCCGGTGGTGGACGGCTTCGTCTTCGGGCTCGCGCTCTTCGTCACGGTGAGTCAGCTGCCGAAGCTGTTCGGGATTCCGAAGGGCACGGGCGACACGATCCGCCAGTTCATCCACGTGCTCACCCACCTCGGCGATACGAACGGGTGGACCTTCGTCGTCGGCGCGGGAGCGTTGGTGCTGCTGTTCGTGACCGACCGGGTCCGGCCGCACGTGCCCGGTGGGCTGATCGTGCTCGTGCTCGGGATCGCGCTCAGCGCGGCGCTCGACCTTTCCGCGCACGGCGTCGAGATCGTCGGCACGGTGCCGCGCGGGCTGCCGTCGATCGGGCTGCCGTCGATCAGGGCGGCCGATTCGATTCCGCTGATGGCGGCGGCGACCGGGATGGCGCTCGTGATCTTCAGCGAGTCGCTCGGCGTGGCGCAGAACTTCGCGAAGAAGCACGGCTACGAGATCGACGTCAACCAGGAGCTGATCGCGCTCGGAGTCGCGAACGCCGGCTCGGGCCTCGTCGGTGGTCTCGCCGGCGGCGGCAGCCTCTCCCAGAGCGCGGTCAACGACGGCGCCGGCGCCCGCTCGGAGGTCTCGCCGATCGTCGCCGCCGTACTGATCCTCGTCACCGTCCTGCTGCTGACGCCGCTGTTCAAGGACCTGCCCGAGGCGGTGCTCGCTGCATTGATCATCCACGCGGTCTCGCGCCTCTGGAAGATCAACGAGTTCAGGCGCTACTACCGCGAGCAGCGCGTCGAGTGTGCACTCGGCCTCGCCACGCTGCTCGGCGTGATCACTCTCGACGTCCTCCCGGGGCTCCTGATCGGCGTCGCCGCGATGCTGGGGCTCGTGATGTACCGCGCGAGCCGCCCGCATCTCAGCGTCCAGGGCCGCGTGCCCGGCGTGACGGGAGCCTTCGGCGACGTCGAGCGCCACCCCGACTACACCGCCATCCCGGGCTTGCTCGTGCTTCGCCTCGAGGCGCCGCTCTGGTACGCGAACGCGACGCTCGTCCGCGACCGCGTGAAGCTCGTCGTCGGCCGGAGCGAGCCGCTGCCGCACGCCGTGATCCTCGCGGCGGGAGCGAGCGACTCGCTCGACATCACGAGCGCCGAGGTGCTCGAGGAGCTGATCACGACGCTGCGCTCGGCCGGGATCGACTTCGCGCTCGCCGACCTCCGCCTGCCGGTCGTCCAGGTCGCCAGGCGCAGCGGCCTGCTCGCCGTGGTCGGCGAGGACCGCGTCTTCCGCACCGTGCAGCAGGCGGTCGAGGCGCTGAGGCCCGCCTAGGCGGCTTCGGCCAGCGCCGCCGGCTCGGCAGCCTCGACGTTGCGCGCACGGACGCGCCCGAGCGCGAGGCCCAGCAGGCCTGCTCCGCCTCCGGTGACCACCATCAGCGCCCAGGCCCGGTCGAAGCTGTGCAACGTCGTCGGCGTGCCGAGGATCGCGATCAGGGTTGCGATCCCGACGACGGCGCCGATCTGCCGCGAGGTGGTCGAGATCGCGCTGCCGGTTGCGTAGCGGTCACGCGGGAGCCGTGCGACTGCAGCGCTCGAGAAGCCGGAGAACGAGAGGCCGACGCCGGTGCCGGTCAGCAGGACGCCGGGGAAGAACTCGGTCCAGTACGCCGGATGCACACCGGCCCGCAGCACGAGATAGAGCGCACCCGCGGCGAAGAGCAGGCCGCCGGGGAAGGTGACGACGCGCTGGCCGAAGCGATCCGAGAGGCGCCCGCCGACCGGCGCGGAGAGCATCGCCATGATCGGGCCGGGAACGAGCGCGAAGCCGGCGAGCAGCACCGAGTAGTGCCAGACGCTCGTCAGGAAGAGGACGTTGCAGAGCAGGAGCGCGAAGAAGCCCATGCCGAACACGAACACGCCCGCATTGGCCACGGAGAACGAGCGCACCCTGAACAGCGAGAGCTCGAAGACCGGTGCGCGGTGGCGTGCGGAGCGAAGCACGAAGAGCGGCGCGAGGATCGCGGAGACCGCGAACGCGGCGAGCACCGCCGGTGAGCTCCAGCCCCAGCTCGGGCCCTCGACGATCCCGAGCGAGAGCGCAGCGACGGCGCCGGCCAGTAGCGCCGTGCCGAGCGGATCCGGGAACGAGGCGGCGGGATTGCGGCTCTCGCGCAGCAGCCGGCGGGCCGGAACGATCGCCGGGATCCCGATCAGCAGGTTGACGAAGAAGACCCAGCGCCAGCTCTCCCACGAGACGAGCAGGCCGCCGAGCACGGGGCCTGCTGCGGCCGCCGCGGCTCCCGTCGCGCCCCAGAGGGAGGTCGCGGTCGCGCGCTGCTCGATCGGGAACTCCGGCAGGACGAGGCCGAGCGAGGTGGGGACGAGGATCGCGGCGCCGAGCGCCTGCACGGTGCGCGCGGCGATCAGGACATCGACGTTCCACGCGAACCCGCAGACGGCCGAAGCGGTCAGGAAGATCCCGATCCCGAGCAGGAAGAAGCGGCGCTTGCCGTAACGATCCGCGAGCCGTCCGGCCGGGACGAGCGCGGCGGCGAAGACGATGTTGTAGGCGTTCAGCACCCACGAGAGGTGCGCGAGCGAGTCGGCGGGGAAGCTCGCGCGCATGGCCGGGAAGGCGATGTTCACGATCGTCACGTCCAGGAAGCCCATGAAGGCGGCGACCGAGGTGACCAGCAAGACCTGCCAACGACGCTCCATCGTGCGCTTCCCTCCGAGTCGATTGCGTGAAGAAACCGACTTCTAGCACAGCGGGTTGCGTGATGCAAGTAACTCGGCTATGCTCGAGCCGTGCTCAACCGCGACTACGAGGGACAGGTCTGCTCGATCGCCAAGGCGCTCGAGCTCGTCGGCGAGCGCTGGACGCTCCTGATCGTCCGGGACGTCTTCCTCGGCCGGAGCCGCTTCGACGAGCTCCGCGACTCACTCGGCATCGCGAGCAACGTCCTCACCGACCGGCTCGCCCGGCTCGTGGAGAACGGAATCCTCGAGCGCGTCCGCTACAGCGAGCGCCCGGAGCGGTTCGAGTATCGCCTGACCAGGAAGGGCGGCGATCTGCGAGTGCCGCTCCTGGCGTTGATGCAGTGGGGCGACCGCTACCTCTCGGAGGAGCCGCCGCGCCTGGCCCGCCGCGTGAGCGACGGCTCGCCGGTCACCGCGGCGCTCGTAGCGGCCGACGGCTCGATCCTCGCGCCGCGCGAAGTCGAGACCGTGCCCGGCCCGGGCGCGGCTCACGTCTCGCTGTAGGCGAGAATCGCCTCGACCGTTTCGTCAGGTGTGAGGTCGCTCGTGTCGAGCCAGACGCCCACGCGGGGCGTGGTGTTCACGAACCCCTCGTAGAACTGTGCGGCCGTCCACTCCGTGTACCCCGTTTCGCCGCGGCCGGCGTCGCGCGCGGCAACTACCTCCACTGAAGGCAGGAGCACAATGACGTGGCAGGGCTGGCCCCGGATCAGTGTCCGGTACTCCTCGAGCAGCGGCCCGGCGACAACATCCTCCAGCACGACGGTGAAGCCCGACTCGAAGTAGGTGTCCGCGGCAGAAGCGGCAAGGCGGTAGCGCAGTCGCAACTGCTCGAGTTCGTCCGGCGAACCGTCAGGCCTCATCTCCACGCGTCCGCTGACGATGCTGCGGCGGAAGACATCTCCTTCGAGATGGACGCTCCGCGCAAAACGTGAGGCAAGCAACGGCGCAACGGTGGACTTCCCGGCCGCCATCGGTCCGGTGATCAGGTAGATGGCAGGCGTCAGGCTCGGCACTCGGTCACGCCATGTGAGCACCCTCGGGGTGATGGAGTCAAGACGTCCAAGTGAACCTTCGCGCGTGATCGTCGTCTCAAGAGACTGTGGGAAGCGAACGACGGTATGCGGTGCGATTCACGCTGATGCGCGGCGACGTCGTCGAGCTGCCGTTCAGCGCAGACGACCGCGTGCGCCCCGGCGATGTGGTCACCGTCGCCGGCTGGCGCGTCTCGATCGACTGCGTCGCGACCGAATCCACTGCGCACACCTCGGGACTGCTGATCGGGCACCTGCTCCGGACGAAGCCCCCGCTCGGGCCCGTGCGGACGCGAAAGCCTCGGTTCGGCGACGGAGACACCAGCCTGTCTCCCAGCGCTCACTGATTTTCCCCATGCCGTGAGAGCGGCCCCGACGGTTAGCGTAGGGCCGTGACCGACGTGACCGCAGCGGCCCCCGAGCTCGCCGTCGGCCGGACCGTCTGGGCGCGGAACCTCGCGCTGCCCGTCCGGTCGTTCCTCGGCACGGAGGTCGGCAGCTCGATCTTCCTGCTCGGCGCGACTGTCGCCGCTCTCGTGTGGGCGAACGTCGACGCGTCGTCGTACCAGTCGCTGTGGGCGACCGACTTCTCGATCCGGATCGGCAGCCACGGGATCACCCAGGATCTGCAGGGCTGGGTCAACAACGGCCTGATGACCTTCTTCTTCCTGGTGATCGGGCTCGAGGCGAGGCGCGAGTTCGACACGGGCGAGCTGCGCGACCGCCGGCGGGCGATGCTGCCGCTGTTGGCCGGGCTCGGCGGGCTCACCGTCCCCGTGCTGATCTACCTCGCGTTCAACGCGGGTGGCTCGGGCGCGCACGGCTGGGGCGCCGCGATGTCGACCGACACGGCGTTCGCGCTCGGCGTCCTCGCGCTCGTCGGCCGCTCCTGCCCTGATCGGCTGCGCGTGTTCATGCTCACCGTGGTCGTGGTGGACGATCTCGTCGCGCTGGTCGTGATCGGGGTCGCCTATTCGCACAACGTCGCCTTCGGCTACCTCGCCGTCGCGGCCGTCGTCCTCGTCGTCGTGCTGGTGCTGCGCTCGTTCGAGGTCCGCCGCGGCGTCCTCTACGCGGGCCTGGGCGCCGTGATGTGGCTGGCGGTCTACGAGTCGGGAGTCGAGCCGGTGATCACCGGCCTGATCATGGGCCTGCTGACCTACGCGTATCCGGCGACGCGGCTCGACCTGGAGCGTGCCTCGAACCTGTTCCGCTCGTTCCGCGAGCAGCCGACTCCGGAGCTCGCGAGCACCGCGCGGCGGAGCCTCGTGCTGTCGGTCTCGCCGAACGAGCGGCTCCAGAACCTCTGGCACCCGTGGACGAGCTACGCGATCGTGCCGCTGTTCGCGCTCGCGAACGCGGGTATCCCGATCAGCTCGGAGCTCCTGCGCCGCTCGCTTCGCCTCGCCGATCACGCTCGGGATCCTGGTCGGCTACGTCGTCGGCAAGCCGGTCGGGATCGCCGGGGCGACGTGGATCCAGACCCGGCTGCGTCCGGGCCTGAGGCTTCCTGTCGCCTGGGCGCCTCTCATCTCGAGCGGCGTCGTCGCCGGGATCGGCTTCACCGTCTCGCTGCTGATCGCGAGCCTAGCGTTCCATGGCCAGGATCTGGAGGAGGCCAAGGTCGGCGTCCTGAGCGCCGCGCTCGGGGCGTCGCTGCTCGGTTGGCTCGCCTTCCGGGTGGTCAGGCTCCTTCCGGCGCGCTTCGTCGTGTCGACCGCCGAGCGCCCCGTCGATCTCGCAGTCGCCGTCGACCCGAAGCGCGATCACATCCGCGGTTCCGCGAAGGCGCTTGTGACGCTCGTCGAATACGGCGATTTCGAGTGCCCGTTCTGCAGCCGCGCCGAACCGGCCGTACGCGCGATCGTGTGGGGGTTCGGCGACGACCTGCGCTACGTCTTCCGCCACTTGCCGCTCGCGGATGTGCATCCGAATGCGCAGCTCGCGGGCGAGGCGGCGGAGGCCGCGGGCGCCCAGGGCAAGTTCTGGGAGATGCACGACCTGCTGTTCGCCCACCAGGACGCGCTGCTGCCGACGGACCTCGTGCGGTACGCCGGCGAGCTCGAGCTCGACGTCGACCGGTTCACCGACGAGCTGCGCCGCCGCGTCTACGCCGCGCGGGTCGCCGAGGACATCGATTCCGCCGACCAGAGCGGCGTCACCGGCACGCCGTCGTTCTTCGTCAACGGCCGCCGCCAGCAGGGCGCCTTCGACATCGACGACCTCTCGGCGGCGGTGCGGGGCGCCCTCCAGCGCGCGCGTCTCAGCGCGTGAGAGTGCACGCGGCGACCGCCGCGACGTTCGCCGGAGTCCCAGTCCACCAGTAGAGGACGCTGCCGTTCGTGCGGATCTGGGCTGCGAGCTGCTTGTCCGTCACCGGCACGTGCACGGCCTTGCCCGCCGCCTTCGTGATCGCCGCGAGCTTCGTCCGCGCCGCGCGCGCGGCGGCGGGACTCGGGAAGAACGCCACGTCGACCTGGCTGCCGTTCTTCGTCGCCGAGAACCAGTCGGTGCCGCCGACGTTCGTAGCGCCGAGATCCGGCTTATTCACCACGTCGAACCCACGCTTCGTGAAGCAGCTCTGCGCATCCTTCGAGGCGGAGCTCCCGCCGCCGCAGCCCGCGAGCGCGACGATCGCGGTCAAGAGTCCGAGCGCGGGGAGGAGCCGCAACACTCGGGTGAGAGTAGCTGCGTGTCTATCCTCTTCGGGCTCGAGCGGTTCTAGCGCCGGAAAGTCCGGCGCCTTCGGCGCCATGACGACTTTCCGGCGGGCCACGTTCAATCCGGGCCGAAGCCAGCCGCGCCCGCGCATGTCGGGCGCGGCGCAGAACGGGCGCGTCTATCCTCTTGGCCGTCCGGGCGGTTAGCTCAGCTGGAAGAGCGCCTGCTTTACACGCAGGAGGTCGCAGGTTCGAGACCTGCACCGCCCATGGCTTGCTACCTGACTCTGCCCGGGTCTGGCTCGGCGCCGATCTTGCTTACGAGCAACGCGACGACGGTCACGAGGTACAGCTGCCCGATCAGTGCCTCGGTCACGGAGAGCGTGTGGCCGAGGTTTGTTTTGGCGGTGTAGTCGCCATAGCCGACGGTCGTGAGGGTAACGAAGCTGAAATACATGCGAAGCGCCGGGCTCCCGTCGGTCCCCTGGACGAAGAAAGGCCCTGATCCGAGCGCGGCTACCACGCTGTAGATGAAGACGAACAGCATCCCGAGCAGCAGGTAGATACAGATCGCGCCGATCACCGACTGCTGGTTGACAACGCCCTGACGGAGAACGCCACGACCGATCACGACCACGATCGCCAGGACGAACAGGCCGCTGACGACCCCGGCCACGGCCTCCAGTGAGTGTCCGCGGACTACCAACTCCGCTGCCGCAACGGCCACGGCGATCGCGGCGAAGCCGATACGAACAGCCAGCGGTCCCTCACGCGAAGTCCAGAGAGCCACGGCCAACGTCGCGCTTTCGATCAGAAGGAGAACGCCCGAATACCAGCTCGCGTTCGGAACGATCGCGACGAACAAAAACGAGGCGATGACGAGCGCCAGGACGTACGCGTAGCTGTGGCCCCCGCGCGACGCGCGCAACCGGCGATAACGAGCGCGTTCCCTGTTGTTCATCCGTGATCAGGCTCGCACGGCGCGTGCGCCGGAACGATCGCACCGATCGCATTCACCCAAGTGAAATGCGACGCGCCCTCTCGTCGATTCCGCCCTTCGCTCGTAGGTTGGCCGTATTGGAGACACGGGCGGCCGGGCCCATTCCGGTACGAGCGAAGGGAACGCTGGTGCTCGCCTACACGAACAACCCGAGCTTCTGGGACGTGGTCTGGTGGATGATCATGTTCTTCGTCTTCGTGATCTGGGTCTTCGTCGTGATCCACGTGTTCGTCGACAACTTCCGCCGGCAGGATCACAGCGGCTGGGCGAAGGCGATGTGGACGGTCTTGATCATCTTTCTGCCCGTTCTCGGCGTGCTCATCTACCTGATCGCACGCCCGAAGGAGATCGCCGTCTCGACGATGTAGCCGGGCGGTCTTCTACGAGAGATGAACGACTGATGGCCTCCACAGGATCCTCTGCCGCTGCCAAGGCTTCGAGTCTGGTGCTGCTCACCTTGGCAGCGGCGCAGTTCGTGATGGCGCTCGACATGACCGTGATGAACACGGCGATCGCGACGGTCGCCAGGGACGTCGGCACCGACGTGACCGGGATCCAGTTGGCGATCACGCTCTACACGCTGGTGATGGCGTCCCTGATGATCACCGGTGGGAGGATCGGCGAGATCATCGGCCGGAAGCGGGCGTTCACGATCGGGTGCGTCGTCTACGCGTGCGGGTCGCTGACGACGGCGCTCTCTCACAGCCTGACGGTGCTGATCATCGGCTGGTCATTCCTGGAGGGGTTCGGCGCGGTGTTGATCTTCCCGGCGATCGTCGCACTCGTCGCGTCGAACTTCGGAAAGCCGGACCGGCCGCGCGCGTACGGGCTCGTGGCGGCCGCCGGCGCGATGGCCGCCGCGGTCGGGCCGGTGATCGGGGGCTTCTTTACGACGTATGCCTCTTGGCGGTGGGTGTTCGTCAGCGAAGTGGTGATCGTGATCGTGATTCTCGGCCTGGCGCGGCGGGTGAACGACACACCGGCCGAGAAGGGCGCCAAGCTCGACCTGGTCGGCACCGGGCTGTCGGCGGCCGGCCTCGGGCTGATCGTGATCGGCATCCTCAAGTCAGGTTCGTGGGGGTTCGTGCGCGCCAAGCCGGGCTCTCCGCAGTGGCTCGGGCTCTCGCCGGTCATCTGGCTCGTCCTCGCGGGCGGTGTGGTGATCGGCCTGTTCGCGATGTGGGAGAACCGGCGGATCGCGCGTGGCCAGGCTGCGCTGATCGACCCGAAGATGCTGCGCAACATCCAGCTGCGCGACGGCGTCACCTCGTTCTTCTTCCTGTTCCTTGTGCAGGCCGGGATCTTCTTCGTCGTGCCGCTGTTCCTGTCGGTCGCGCTCGGCCTGTCGGCGGTCGCGACGGGCATGCATCTGCTGCCGCTCTCGCTGATGTTGCTGCTCTTCGCCGCCGGCGTCCCCAAGGTGTTCCCGAGGGCGAACCCGCGGCGGGTCATCCGCCTCGGCTTCGTCGCCATGTTCGGCGGCCTCGTGCTCCTCGTCGCCTTGCTCGACTACGGCGCCGCGGCGTCGATCGTCACCTGGCCGTTGCTGCTCGCGGGCGCCGGGATCGGCTCGATCGCCTCCCAGCTGGGGGCCGTGACTGTGTCGGCGGTGCCCGACGAGCAGAGCGGTGAGGTGGGCGGGCTCCAGAACACGGGCACACAGCTGGGCGCGTCGATCGGGACCGCGCTCGCCGGCGCGATCCTCATCTCCGCGCTGACCGCCTCGTTCCTCACCGGTGTCCAGAACAACCCTGCTGTCCCCAACCGCGTCGCGGCGAAGGCACAGGCAAGCCTCGCCGGCGGAGTTCCGTTCATCTCGGACGCCGACCTCAAGGCCGCGCTCTCCGACGCGCACGTCCCGCCGAGGACAGCCGACGCGATCGTGAAGACGAACGAGGAGAGCCGGATCGACGGGCTGCGAGTAGCCGTCTCGATTCTGGCGCTCTTCGCGCTCGTCGCCCTGCTGTTCACCCGCGGCATTCCGACAGTCCCGCCCGGCGCCCAGGCCAAGCCTGGCTCGGCGTCGGCGTAGTTCGCCGTCAGGGAGGCGTCGTCGCGCGCGTCGGCCGATCGCCCTGCGCCCGCAGCAACGCGACGATCGCAATTACGAGGTACCCGACGATCGCCACGCGCGGCGCAAAAACGGCGAGCAGGATCATGGCCGCGTAGAAGCCGATGTGAGGCGTGGTAACTCTTGCGATCGCCTTGATCTCGCTCTCGTCGACCTCGGGCCGCAGGACGGAACGGTCGAGCAAGGCCGAGCCCCACAAGGCGCCGAGGAGGAGCGAGATCACGAGCAGCGCCGCGCCGTAGAAGATCGCAGCGGCACGGGCGGCGCTTTGGGTGTGGATTGCCTCGGCCATCAGCTTCGTCGGAAACGGCAGGAAGGCCACCGCCATCAGCAGGAGCAGGTTGACCACCATCAGGCGCTTGTTCGCGTACTGAAGTCGCCGGAAGATGCCGTGGTGCGCGCCCCAGATCCCACCGATCGTGAGGAAGCTCGTCACGTAGGCCAGGTAGGAGGGCCACTGCTGGGCAATGCCGTGCCAGAGGTTCCCGAAGGCCGACTCCGGCACGTTGATCTCCAGCACGAGCAGGGTGATCGCAATCGCGAAGACGCCGTCGCTGAACGCCTCCATCCGCCCGGTCTCCCAGTGGTCACCCACCGTGGGCGACGTCGTCGACAGCCGTAAGGTCGAGCAGTGTCAGTCCGAGATCGGTGATGCGCTGGAGGATGCCCTGGAGCTCGGCCTGGTCGAGGATGGTTCCGGTCAGCGTCGTGGTGCCGTCGCCGCGCGTGAGCGTCATCCCGTCGAAGGCGATTCGCATGCGATCGCTCAGCTCGCCTTCGACCACGAGCCGGTACTCGCGAGCGCCCATGCGACGAAGCCTGCCGCGTTGGTCATGCGTTTGCGCGGTGCGCAACGCGGTTCACCCTGGTGATTGCGTTTGCTCGAGCAGCCCGAGCGCCGTCGCGCGCGCCACGGCGTCAGGGCGGGAGTGGACGTCGAGCTTGCGGTAGATCGTGCGGATGTGCGAGCGGATCGTGTTGGGCGAGAGGAAGAGCTGCTCGCCGATCTCCCGCGCCGACAGGTCGGAGTCCAGGAGCCGGAGCACGGCGAGCTCGGCCGGGGTCGGCGCCTCGAGCAGCTCTCCGCCCGCCGCCCGGTCTCTGGTCTCCCGGAGCTCTCGTTCCGCCTCGTCGCAGAGCGGCCGCACGATCCCGCTGTCCGCAAGCTCGTCGAGCGCCTCCCGGGCGGAGCGCAGTGTCGGCTCAGCCTCGTCGAGACGGCCGCGGCGCAGTCGGCAACGGGCGAGGAGAACGAGAAGCCACGTGTGGTGCACCGTCGCCACCTCGTCCCCGAAGAAGCGCTCGGCGGTCACGAGCTCGTGCTCGGCCTCGACGAACTTCCCTTCGGCGGCGAGCACCGCTCCCAGGGCGACGGCAGCATTCGCGCCGAGCCAGCTCCGGCTGCTCCCGATCCGGCCCGCGATGACCCTCGCCGCCTCGGCATGGCGCCGCGCGGCGACGAGCTGTCCGCGCTCCGTGGCGATGAGGGCGAGCGTCGAGCGTGCGACGATGAGCGTCGACGCCCGCTGCCCGATATCAGGGTGCTCCAGCACCTCCGCCGCTGCAGCCGACGCTTCTTCGAGGTCGCCCGCGAAGAACAGCGCGCGGCCGTAGGCGGCCAGTGCCCCCGTCAGGATCGCGTGGGAGCCGGCCCGCGCGAGCTCCACGGCACGGCTTCCGTCGAGCACCGCGTTGCCGACGCCGCCGTCGATCGTCGCCGCCCGGCCGAGCCTCACCCAGATCTCGACGTATTCGCCTCCCTGCGCCTGATCGGCGAGGTACATGAATCGGCGCTGCTCCAGCGCGCCCTCTCCGGCGAGCACCGCGGCGACGCCCGGCCGTGGCCGCCAGCTCCGGGTGCTCGAGCAGGCTGCTGTCGGGGAGCGTGCGCACCCAGCGGAGGAAGGTCCCGCCCTCGCCGCTCCTCATCAGGGACAGGTGGTAGTGGACGAGCACCTCCGCGACGAACTCGTGGTCGCCGGCGGCCGCCGCATACCGGAGCGCTTCCATCGGCAGGCCGTTCGCCCTGAGCCACCAGGCGGCCCGGTGCTGGATCGTCGCTGTCGCGGCGGGCTCGGATGCGGCGAGCGCGGTGCGGGCGTATGCGGCGAACAGGGAATGGATCCGGAACCAGCTTCCTCCTTCGAGGCGAGAGACGAGGAGGTTCGAGCGCTCGAGCTCGGCGAGGACGGCGGCGGAGCCCGTGCGGTCGAGCGCAGCGTCGCAGAGCTCTGCGGTGAACTCGCCGAGCGCCGCGACGCCGTGGAGAAACGACCGCTGCTCCTCGTCGAGCGCCGCGAGGACCTCCATGCTCAGATACTCGGCCACGAAGCGCTGGTCGCCGTCGAAGCCACGCACGGCGGCGGCCGGATCGGCGACCGTCCGCAGCAGGAGGCCGGCAAGCACGAGCGTCGCCGGCCAGCCCTCCGTCTGCTCGTCCAGCAGTTCGAGCTCCTCCGGCCCGAGCTCGATCTTGCCGCGGGTCACCAGCAGCTCGCGCGTCTCTGCGCGGGTGAACGCGAGCTCGCTCGCCCGTAGCTCGGCGAGCATGCCGGCGGCGCGGTAGCGCGCGAGGCTCAGCGCAGGATCGACCCGCGTGACGACGATCGCGCGCGCGTTGGCCGGGAGATGGGAGAGCGCGCGGTCGATCGAAGCGATGCAGGCCGCGGCGGTCACCGCGTGTAGGTCGTCGAGCACCAGGATCAGCGGCTCCCCGAACGCCGCGATCCCGTTGACGAGCTCGTCGACGGCGTCCTCGATCGGAGCGCCCACGATTCCCAGCCGCTGTAGCGCCCCGCGCCCGAGCCCCGGGCGCACGCGATCGACCGCGGTCGCGACATATCGCCAGAAGCGGGTCGGATCGTTGTCGTCGGCATCGAGGGTGACCCAGGCCAGCTCCGCGTCCTGGGTCGCGCACCACGCCCGCACTGCGGTCGTCTTCCCGTACCCGGCCGGCGCAGCGACGAGCGTCAGGGGCGCATCGCCTCCGGCAGGTCCGGCCCAGAGGCGAGGTCGGTCGACCATGCCCCGGCGGGCGTCCGGCGCGGCCAGCTTCGCCTCGATCAGCGGAGGAAGCACGGCGGAGAGCGCCTCCGGCGCATCGGTTGACGGTTGCCCGGATCGCATCGCCATGGATCGATACATCGTGTCACGAGTCGACCCGCCTGACGAGGTGGGCGTAGGGTTGAGTCGCGATGGACTACAAGGGCACGGTCTCCGACATCGTTCGCGTGGTGGAAGCACTCGGGGCGGGGATCATGCTGGTCGGCGGAACCTGGGCGTTCCTGGCCTTTCTCGTCCGTGTGTCCCATCCCGAGAGCCGGCTCGGCTCCTACGAGGAGCTGCGCCGCAACCTGGGCCGCTCGATCCTGCTCGGCCTGGAGGTGCTGATCGTCGCCGACCTCGTTCGGACGATCATCGTCGACCCGACCTACGAGAGCGTCGTCGTCCTGGGCGTGATCGTCGTGATCCGGATCCTGCTGAGCTTCTCGCTCGAGGTCGAGCTGGACGGCATGTGGCCCTGGAACCGCTGGCGGCGCCAGTCGCCAAGCCCGTAGCAGGCGAGGGGACCGTCTCGTTTCACCTGGGTGAAGCGGGCGCGAACGTCCCACACGGCGAAAGCGAGTGCTTGGCTTCAGGGGGCACACCCTACGAAGGAGGAGCTGAGCCATGGACGGTGACAATCTCATCCTCGTCGTCGGTGCATATGCCGACGCAGGTACGGCGGCCGCGGACTTCAAGACGCTGAAGGCCGGGCAGGACTCGGGCGAGTACAAGGTCGTCGGGGCGGTCGTGATGAATAGCGACGCAAACGGCAAGGTCGATGTCGACGAGCACGGTGACGGTCACGTCGCTGGCGGCGCCATGCTCGGCGGAACTGCCGGGCTCGTGGTCGGGCTGTTCGCACCGCCGCTGCTCGCAGCGACCGCGATCGGTGCTGCGCTCGGCGCCGGATTCGGCGCGCTGCGCAAGCGGCACGAGGAGAAGAAGATGGGCGTCGACCTCGAGCAGTACCTGCCGCCGGGATCCTCGGCTGTGGTGGCGGTCGTCGACGACGAGTACGCCGACAAAGTCGAGGCCGCTCTCGTGAACTCTGACAAGCGGATCAACCAGGCGATCGACTCGGGCGACTACGACGAGTTGCAGAAGGCGATCGCGAAGTCCCAGGACGAGGTGGCAGGCGCAATCACCTCGTAGATCGCGGGAGGAGGGCCGGCACCGACGTCGGCCCTCCTGATCCGCCGAAAGGGCATGGACGATGAAATCAATTCGCACACAGAGCCTGATCGCCGTCGCGGCCTCGCTGGCGTTCCTCGCGGCCGGCTGTGGCTCGAGCGGAGGCAGCGCGACGACGACGACGAGCGCCTCCGCCACCGATACCTGGGCGAGCGGCGTCTGCTCGTCGATCACCACCTGGCAGGCCGCGATCAAGACCGCCGCGAGCTCGGTGAAGAGCGATCCGACGAAGAGCGGGGTGCAGGCGGCGGCCGGCGATGCGAAGTCGGCGACCGAGACGCTCGCGTCCGACCTGAAGGGGCTCGGCAAGCCCGACACCGCGGGCGGGCAGCAGGCGAAGGATTCTCTCGACCAGCTGGCCACGACCTTGCAGAAGGATGTCGCCACGATCGAGACCGCAGCCAACGGGGTGTCGGGCGTGACCGGTGCGCTCACCGCCGTGGCGACAGTGACAGGCACGCTCGCGACGATGGGGACGGAGGTCAAGACGACGTTCTCCGGCCTCCAGGCGCTCGACGCGAAGGGTGAGCTGAAGAGCGCGTTCGCCGGCTCGAGCTCTTGTAGCTCGTTGACGAGCGGCTCGTGATGCACGCGGAACCGGTCACCGGGAACGTCGGCGTCAAGTCGACCGCCGAACGGAAGGAACTGCTCGACAGCTCGCTGCAGACGTACGGCGAACAGGGTTGGCGCGTCGAGACACGATCCGACTTCCAGGCGACCATCGCCAAGCGGACGGCGATCAGCTACGGGCTGAATGTGTTCATGACGATCATCACGCTCGGCCTCTGGAAGGTGGTCTTCGTACGCTCCGGCGGCCGCCGCGGGCTGAAGCGCGAGACAATCACCGTCGACGAGTCCGGCAAGATCGTCGATCAAGCAGGCACGAAGTGAGGGAGTGGTCAGATGAGCTCGACGGATAAGGGCACCAGGGCTACGACGAGTGTCGAGCCGGTCGCGCATTTCACGGTTGCGGAGCGGACTGCGCGAGGTAGGGCCGCGCGAGCCGACGTGCCGCGCCGGTCGCACGCCGCGTGGGAGGCAGCGCCGAACCGCAGCGACCCGGTCGAGCTGCTCGAGGAGCAGGCGAAGTCGCGGGTCGAGGAACTGGTGCCGATCAGGTACGGGCGGATGCTCGTATCGCCGTTCACGTTCTACCGTGGCGCGGCGTACATCATGGCCGCCGATCTGGCCGATATGCCGCGGACCGGGCTGCACGCGCAGCTTTGCGGTGACGCGCACCTCTCGAACTTCGGGATCTACGCTGCTCCGGACCGGCGGCTCGTGTTCGACACCAACGACTTCGACGAGACGCTGCCCGGCCCGTTCGAGTGGGATCTGAAGCGGCTCGTCGCGAGCTTCGCGGTGGCCGGCCGCGACCGCGGCTTCGATCAGAAGCGCCGGGAGCCGATCAACCTCGCGGTCACCCGCAGCTACCGCGAGGGGATGGCCGAGTTCGCGTCGATGCGGACGTTCGATCTCTGGTATTCGCGCATCGATGTCGACGCCGCCTTCGCCAGTCTGGCGCCGCAGGTGAGCGCGAAGGCGGTCGCGCGGGCAGAGCGCACCACTGCGAAGGCTCGCACCAAGGACAGCCTGGCCGCGTTCAAGAAGCTCACTCGCGTCGTCGACGGTGAGCCGCGGATCGTCAGCGACCCGCCGCTGATCGTCCCGATCTCGGAGCTCTTCACGGACGACCAGGCGATCGAGGCTGCAAGACACGTGATCCGCGAGTACCGACGGACGCTGCAAGGAGACCGCCGCCACCTGCTCGAGCGCTTCCGGCTCGTCGACGCAGCCCGGAAGGTCGTCGGCGTCGGGAGCGTCGGGACGCGGGCGTTCATCATCCTCTTCCTCGGCCATGACGACGACGATCCGCTGTTCCTCCAGATGAAGGAGGCGCAGGCGTCCGTGCTCGAGCCGTTTCTTGGTAAGAGCGCGTTCCGCAACCACGGTCAGCGCGTGGTCGAGGGGCAACGCCTGATGCAGGCCGCGAGCGACACCATGCTCGGTTGGATCCGCGCGAAGGGCATCGACGGCGTCGAGCGCGACTACTACCTGCGCCAGCTGTGGGATGCGAAGGGATCCGCGATGATCGAGGTGATGGAGCCCAAGACGATGGCGGCGTACGCGCAGCTCTGCGGGCGCGCGCTCGCGCGCGCTCACGCGCGCTCGGGCGACGCGGTCGCGATCTCGGCCTACCTCGGCACGAGCGATGCGTTCGATCGAGCGCTCGCCTCCTTCGCCGAGTCCTACGCCGACCAGAACGAGCGCGATTACGCCGCATTGAAGGCGGCCGTCGACTCGGGCCGGATCGAGGCGCAGACCGGGCTGTGAGCGCAACGTGACCGGGCCGGCGCCGTCGCGGCGGACGCAACTACGCGCGCGTGCCGGGCAGCTGACCGAGCGGGCGCAAGCGGAGCGCGAGCAGCACTCGTCCCTCGACGCGGTCTTCGAGGTTGTCGACACGGACATCGAGGTTGGGGGCGGGATCATCGCGGGCGCGCTCGCCTTCCGGCTGTTCCTCTGGTTGCTGCCGTTGGCGCTCGTCTTCGTAGGGGGCCTGGGCGTCATCGCGGGAGTGACCTCCAATTCGCCGAAGACGGCGGCGCACGCGGTGGGCATGGCCGGTCTCGTCTCGAGCGAGTTCCGGAGCACCGCGAAAAGCTCGAGCGCCTGGTATGCCCTGCTCATTGGCGTGCCGCTGCTGCTGCTTGCGACTCGGAGCGTCCTGCGAGTCTTGATCGGCATCCACCGGCTAGTGTGGTCCGACGAGCGCGCCGCTGCGCCGAAGCCGACGATGAAAGCGTCCGTCGTGCTCTTTAGCTTGTTTCTGTGCCTGCTCATCCTGGGAGGTCTCGCGAGCTGGCTGAGGGCCCACGCGGTCGGCCTGGGAGTGCTCGGGACGATCGCGGTCGCGGCCGGATTCGGCGGTACCTGGCTACTCGTCTCGCTGCGGTTGCCGCACCGGGGCTCGCACTGGACGGCGCTGGTTCCCGGAGCGATCGCTTTCGGTCTTGGTCTCGGCCTGATCCAACTCTTCGCTGTCTACCTCCTCGCGCCGTTCGCTCTCGAGAAACAGGGGACCTACGGCGTTCTCGGGGTCGCGGCGGCGCTGCTGCTCGGTCTGTTCGTAATCGGCCGCCTGATCGTGGCCGCCGCCGAGATCAACGCGACCCTGTGGCAGCGAGAAGCCCGCGGAGCCGGTGACGCCCGAGCCTGAAACGCCGCCCCGGAGTGCCGAGACGCCGGGAACGAGCGGCGGACGCCTTGCGGCCGTGCGGGACTGGCTGCACGGCCGGGCAGACACCAGCCTCTCTCGGCTGGCGCTGCTCTGGTTCCGCCGCTACCTCGAGGCGAGCCGCAATTCCGCCGCCGCGACGTCGGCCTACTTCACGCTCTCCTCCCTCCCGACCGCGCTCGTGATCGTCGCGCTCTTCAACCGCGCGGACGGCAACGACAACGCGTTCGCCGAGCGCGTGATCAGCCACATGAAGCTCGACGGATCGACCGCGAGCCTCGTCCACGACCTGTTCGGGAGCACGTCGAACAACCTGCTCGCCGCCACGCTCGCGATCGTGATCGGCTTCCTGCTCTGGGGCGTCGCGATCGGCCAGCTCTATCAGGATCTCTACGCGCGCGTCTGGCGCATCCACGTCGGCGGCGTCAAGGACCAGCTGCTCTTCACGATCTGGTTCTTCGTGACGGCCGGGCTCGTCGCGCTGATGACCGTCTCCGCGGCGAATCTGCGCAGCGAAGGCTGGCTCGTGCTGGTCCCCGCGTGGATCGCCGGCTCGACGATCTTCTGGCTCTGGACGCCACGCTTCCTGCTTCACCGCATGATTCCGCTGCGCTCCCTCCTCCCCGGCGCGCTCCTCGCCGCGCTTGTCCTCGGCGGCACTGTCGCCAGCTCGCCGTTGTGGATCGGGCCGACGATCAACCAGCAAGCCAAGGCCTTCGGCTCGTTCGGGGCCGTCCTGGCGCTCTTTGCCTACATCCTCATCGTCATCACCATCTCGATGGCCTGCGCCGTCTTCTCCCCCGTCTGGGCCGAATGGCGGCAAACCGAGCGAACTCGGGAATGAGCGATTGCCGCCGGAGCTCTACGAGGCCGTCCGGCAATCACTCGGATCGTTTGGGCACTACCAGTGTTCCAGTGCCTAAACCTCCGCGTATCGGCCGGAATCCGCCAGTATCTCGGCAACCCCGAGACTCCCGGCAGCCTTTATCTGGTCAGGCTGGAATTGCCTCTGGCAGTCGGCGAGTCCGACCGGCTGACGATTCCAATGGCCACGCAACTCCCGCGTGGCCCCTGGCAAGCCCACCTCGCACTCGGCAGCGGAAAGCTGCAACGAACAACGGACGCGACACTCACCTTCCCGCTCTACACCGGGCCGCAAGACCGATCCCCGCGGCCGATGCTCGTCGTCATCCTCAGCTCGATCCTGCTGGCCCTCGCCCTGTTCGCGCTTCTGTACTTCTGGCGCAAGCATCGTGGACAGGGTGACTTCAGACCAGTCGCGCAGATCCGAAATCGGTGATGATGCGCATCACGTGAGTGGCTCGAGGAATCTGATTCTCGCGGCGATGATCTTCGCCGTGTCGATGATGTTCATCGATCAGACGATCGTCTCGATCGCCGCGCCGCAGATCCAGCGGGAGCTCGGTCTTTCGAGCACCGGCATGCAGTGGGCGATCAACGCGTACCTCCTCTCGCTGGCCGCGCTGTTCGCGTTCGGCGGCCGGCTCGCCGACACGCTCGGGCACAAGCGGATGTGCGTCGCAGGCGTCACGCTGTTCGCCACGGCCTCGGCGCTCTGCGGGCTGACGCCGAAGGGAAGCCTCGCCGAGGCCTGGCTCGTGACTTTTCGTGTCCTCCAGGGCGCCGGCGGCGCGCTCATGTTCCCCGCGGCGCTCGCGATCGTCGTGCAGACTTTCCCGCTGCATCAGCGCGGCAAGGCGCTGGCCCTCTTCTTCGGGATCGCCGGCGGGCTGACGGCGGTCGGCCCGACGCTCGGTGGCTTCCTCACGCAGTGGACGTGGCGCGCGATCTTCTGGGTCAACATCCCGATCGCGATCATCGCGCTCGTGCTGATCGCGGTCTCGAAGCCGACCACGGTCTACAAGCCGGCGCGCATGGACTACCGCGGGCTCGTGCTCATCGCCAGTGGAGTCGCTCTGAGCGTGTTCGGCTTCCAGCAGTCGCTGATCTGGGGCTGGAGCAACCCGGGCACCTGGCTCTGCATCATCGGCGGCCTCGCACTCCTGGTCGTCTTCTACTTCGTGCAGCTCCGCACCGAGTCGCCGCTGATGGAGGTCAAGATCTTCCGGATCCGGCCGTTTCTCGTCGAGAACATCGTGCTCGGGATCTCGACGCTGGTCTTCATCCCGACGTTCTTCTTCGCCAGCGAGTACGCGCAGATCAGCCTCGGGAAATCGGCTTCGCAGGCGAGTCTCGTGCTGCTCTACTACTTCCTCGGCTTCGTGGTCGCCGCGCAGGTCGGCGGGCGAATGCTCGACCGGATCGGCGCGAAACGGCCGGTGGTCCTCGGCTGCGCGCTCTCGGCGGTGGGTTACGCGCTTCTGGGCGGGGAAGGTCACGGGGCTCAGCCTCGGCTCGCTGATCTGGTGCATCGTGCTCGCGGGGGCGGGCATGGGTTTGATGCTCGGGCCTTCGAGCACGGATGCGGTCAACCGGGCCTCGCGGCTTTCCTACGGCGAGGCGACGGGGATCACGCAGACGGTGCGCAACTACACGGCGAGCCTCGGCCTCGCGATCCTCGGCACGGTGCTCGTCACCGAGATGCGAACGCGCACCGCTGCGTCGCTCGTCTCGCAGGGCGTCCCGTCCGCGCAGGCCAAAGTCGAGGCTTCGCGGATCGCCCAGTCGCAGGGAGGCGAGGCGGCCGGGCCGATCCCGCGCTTCATCCAGCTCGATTTCGCGCATGCGATCCACTCGGTGCTGATCGCGATGGCCGGCGCGATGGCGGTCGCCGCGGTCGTGGCGATCTTCGGCCTGCGCCGCGGCGTCCAGGTCGAGACGGACCCGGCCTGAACATCCTCATCGTCGGCAGCGCGGGGATGCTGGGCCGCAAGCTCGCGGCGCGGCTCGCCGGCGAGGAGTTGACGCTCGTCGACGTGGCGGACGGGGCGGACATCTCTGAGCCCGGCGTGGCCGAAGAGGTCGTGTCCGCGAGGCCCGACGTGATCTACCACCTCGCCGCGGTGGTCTCGGGTGAGGCGGAGGACGACCTCGAGAAGGGCTATCGCGTCAACCTCGACGGGATGCGGCTACTCCTCGATGCGATCCGCAGCGTCGGCGGTGGATACAGGCCGCGCGTCGTCTTCGCCTCGTCGATCGCGGTGTTCGGGCCGCCGTTTCCGGACGCGATCGGCGACGACTTCGCGCCGGCGCCGCGCACGAGCTACGGCACCCAGAAGGCGATCGCGGAGCTCCTGCTTGCCGACTACACGCGGCGCGGATTCCTCGACGGGATCGCGATTCGCCTGCCGACGATCTGCGTCCGCCCGGGCCCGCCCAACCGCGCCGCCTCGGGGTTCTTCTCGAGCATCATCCGCGAGCCGCTGGCCGGCCGGGAGGCCGTCCTGCCCGTGTCCGACGACGTGCGCCACTGGTTCGCCTCGCCGCGCGCGGCTGTCGGCTTCCTGCTGCACGCGGCCGGGGTCGAAGCAACGGGCGCGCTGAACATGCCCGGCCTCTCGGCCACCGTCGCCGAGCAGATCGAGGCGCTGCGTCGTGCCGCGGGTGACGAGGCCGTGGCGTTGATCCGGCGCGAGCCCGACGAGGCGATCATGCGGATCGTCGAGAGTTGGCCGCGCCGGTTCGACCCGCACCGCTCCCTCGAGCTCGGCTTCCGCGCGGAGGCGAGCTTCGATGAGATCATCCAGGTCTACCTCGAGGATGAGCAATGACGAAGATCGCACTGGTCACAGGCGCGGGCAGCGGGATCGGCAGGGCAGTTTCGGTCGCTCTCGCGCACGACGGCTGGAGCGTCGTGCTGGCGGGCCGCCGCCGCGAGGCGCTCGACGAGACGGCGGCCGCGGCCGGGAGCGATGCGTCCGTCCACACGTGCGACGTCACCGAGCAGGAGTCCGTCAAGGCGCTCTTCACCGAGATCCGGGCGCAGCACGGGCGGCTCGACCTGCTCTTCAACAACGCCGGCATCGGCGCGCCCGCCCGGCCGCTCGAGGATCTGACCCTCGCCGAGTGGCAGGCGGTGGTCGACACCAACCTCACCGGGGTCTTCCTCTGCACGCAGGAGGCCTTTCGCATCATGAAGGAGCAGTCGCCTCGGGGCGGGCGGATCATCAACAACGGCTCGATCTCGGCCACCTCGCCGCGGCCGAACTCCGCTCCGTACACGGCCACGAAGCACGCTGTGACCGGGCTGACGAAGTCGACGTCACTCGACGGGCGTGCGTACGACATCGCCTGTGGGCAGATCGACATCGGCAACGCGGCGACCCAGATGGTGAAAGGTGGCGAGCCGACGATCGACCCGGACCTCGTCGGCGAGGCGGTGGTCTACATGGCCGACCTGCCGCTCTCAGCCAACGTCCAGTTCATGACAGTGATGGCCACCAAGATGCCGTTCATCGGCCGCGGGTAGGAGGAGACCGGATGGATGCCAGGCACGAAGCCCTTCAGGCGCTCGGCGAAGCGGAGAAGGAGCTGGCGACGCTGACGGCGATCCACAATCGCCTCGAGCTCCTGATCCACCAGCTGCTGAAGGCGACCGATCAGATGAGCTTCAACGAGCAGTACCTCGAGCTGCAAAGCCAGATGCAGAGCGAGAATCGGAGCTTCACGGCGGTGAGCAACATCATGAAGACGAAGCACGACACCGTGAAGAACTCGATCAGCAACATCCGCTGAGACCCGCGAAGTGAAGCGGCGTTATGAACCACCCGAAGGGTGACGCGTGTAGTCCCGGGCGCCGCGTAAAAATGGAGTCGCCTGCTCCCATGTGGCGCGAGCAGGTGAGAGATAGAGGTCGGCTCCGATGCGGCGGGAGTCGACCTCAGACAACTGAGTCGGCCCCGGGCGGCGGGCCGGCTCTCCTTCCGGCCAAGGAGAGTCACCATGAGCCTCGCTACCGCCCAGATCGATTCCGACGCACCGACCGAGACCGAGAACGAGCGCGTTCTGCGCTGGCGCTGGGAAGAGCTGCGGCGTGCCGGCTTCGGGTTCAAGGACTCGCTGATGCTCGCGGTCAACCAGGAAGTCGACCTGCATCTCGCGACCGAGCTCCTCGCCCGCGGCTGCCCGTCCGACACCGCATTGCGCATTCTGGTCTGAGCGCCCACCATGGAGGTGTGGCCACCTTCACAGCGGAGGAGGTCGAGCGCGCGCGTGCCTACCACCGCCCGCTCTATCTGACCCTGCCGCTCGACCTCGTGCTCTCGCTCGGCGTCCTCTGCTTCTTCTCGTTCGTGTGGACGCCGATCTGGGGGCCGTGGGCGACCGCGACGCTGCTGCTGACCGTGCTCGTCGTCGTGACCGGCTCGATCGTGCGGACGCCGCTCGCCTACTGGCGCGGCTTCGTGCGCGAGCGTCGCTACGGCTTCTCGACGCAGAGTCCCCGGGCCTGGGCGGTCGACCGGCTGAAGGGCCTCGCGATCGGGTGCGCGATCTCGGTGATCGGGCTCCTCGGGCTCGTCGCACTCGCGCACTGGCTTCCCGGTTGGTGGGTCGTGCCGGCCTCGGTCGCCGCCGCGCTCGTCGTGGTGCTCATGAGCTTCGTTGCCCCCGTGTTGCTCGAGCCGGTCTTCAACCGGTTCGAGCCGCTGGCCGACCCCGAGCTCGCCGCCGACCTGCTCGCGCTCGCCGAGCGCCTCGGCGTGCCGCTCCGCGAAGTGCTCGTGGCCGACGCGAGCCGGCGCACGACCAAGGTGAACGCATACGTCTCGGGGTTCGGTCGCACTCGCCGGCTTGTCCTCTACGACACGCTGCTCGAGCGCGGCAAGCTCCGCGGGCTGCGCCTCGTCGTCGCGCACGAGCTCGGCCACCGGCGCTACGGCCACGTGGCGAAGGGAACCGTGCTCGCGACCGCCGGCGCCGTGGTCGGTGTGCTCGTGTTGTGGGCCGTGTTCGGCACGGACATGGCCGACCCGGCCGTGGTGCCTCGCGTGATGCTGGTCGCCGCGATGCTCGAGCTCGCCGCGCTGCCCTTCGAGGCGGCGATCTCGCGGCGGTGGGAACGCCAGGCCGACCGGTTCTCGCTCGAGGCGACCCACGATCCCGCTGCGTTTGTCGACGTCCACCGCGACCTCGCGGTCGCCAACCTCGCCGACCTCGATCCGCCACGCGCCGCCTACGTCCTCCTCTTCTCGCACCCGATCCCGCCGGAGCGAATTGCCGCCGCGGCGGAGCTACGCTGAAGCCGTGCACCATCACGGCCACGATCACGGGCTCGACGCGCGGCTTCGCTCCGACCGGCGCGCACTCGGGATCGCGCTTGCGCTGATCCTCGGGCTGATGGCCGCCGAGGTCGGCTTCGGAATCGCCGCCTCCTCGCTCGCGTTGCTCGCGGATGCGGGGCACATGCTCACCGATGCCTTCGCGCTCGGGTTCGCGCTCGTCGCGGCCTCGCTCGCCGCGCGGCCGGCCGGCGGCGCCTGGACCTTCGGCTTCCGCCGCGTCGAGGTGCTGGCGGCGCTCGTGAACGGAATACTCCTCGCGCTCGTCGCTGTCTGGATCCTCGTCGAGGCGATCCTGCGCCTGATCACGCCCGAAGCGGTGCGCGGCGGAATCGTGCTCGTCGTCGCGCTCGGCGGCGTCGCGGTGAACCTCGTCGCCGCGGGCGTGCTGCGGGGCGGGAGTCGCGAAAGCATGAACGTGCGCGCTGCCTTCCTCCATGTCGCGACCGACCTGGCCGCGTTCGCCGGCACTGCGCTCGCAGGTGCGCTGATCCTCGTCTTCGGCTGGGACCGCTTCGACCCGATCGCGAGCATCGCGGTCGCGGCACTGATGCTCTGGTCCGGCTGGCAGCTCATCCGCGCGTCGACCGAGGTCTTCCTCGAGCGGGCGCCCGACGGGATCGATCCCGAGGCGATCGGCCGCGCGCTCGTCGCCGCGCCCGGGGTGGTCGAGGTGCACGATCTCCACGTCTGGACGGTGACGAGCGGCTTCCCCGCGCTGTCAGCGCACGTCCTCGTCGAGACCGATGCCGACTGCCACTCGCTGCGCCGCGAGCTCGAGGAGATGCTGGCCGACAGGTTCGGCCTGATCCACACGACGCTCCAGGTCGACCACCGCTCGCTCGTCGAGCTCGGCGTTGCCGTCCGCCGTATTGCGCCGCTCGACTAGAGTCCGGCGCGTGGCTTCCCTGGCAGGCAAGACCGCAGTCGTCACCGGCGCCTCGAGCGGGATCGGTGCTGCGATCGCGCGCCAACTCGCCGCGCAGGGTGTCCGCGTCGCCGGCGGCGCGCGCCGCGTCGAGCGGCTCGAGACCGAGGTCGCGCTGCCGCTCGACGTCACCGACGTCGACAGCTGCGCCGCGTTCGTCGTCCGCGCAGTCCACGAGCTCGAGGGAATCGACATCCTGATCAACGGCGCCGGTCTAGCGCTCGGGCGCGTGCCCGCCGACGAGGCGACCGACGAGGACGAGCAACTGATGATGGAGACCAACGTGCTCGGGCTGATGCGGATCACGCGTCTGTGCCTGCCGCACATCCGCGACGGAGGCCACATCGTCAACCTCGGCTCGATCGCCGGCCGGCAGGCGTACCCCAACGGCTCGGGCTACATCGCCTCGAAGTTCGCGGTGCGCGGCTACACCTACGCGCTGCGCGAGGATCTGCTCGGCCGCCCCATCCGGATCACCACCGTCGACGCGGGCGCCGTGGAGACCGAGTTCTCGATCGTCCGCTTCAAGGGCGACGTCGAGCAGGCGAAGGCCGTCTACCAGGGGATCGAGCCGCTCGTCGCAGACGACATCGCCGACTGCGTCCTCTTCACACTCACCCGCCCACTGCACGTCAACGTCGACGAGGTCGTGGTCAAGGCGCTCGCCCAGTCGAGCGGCGCAAGGTTCGTCCGCAGCACCTGATGGCGCTGACGATCCTCGAAGGCTCGACGTTCTGCATCTGCGACGACCGCGGCGACCTCGGCGCGATGACGGGCGGGCTGTTCGCGCTGGACACGCGGTTCCTGTCGCGCCTCTTCCTGACGATCAACGGCGCCACGCCGCTCCTGCTCTCGTCCGGAAAGAGCGAGTACTTCTCGGCCGGGTTCTTCCTGCGCAACCCGCTCGCCGGCGACCTGCCGCAGGATGTCCTCTCGATCAAGCGCGAGCGCTTCGTCGGCGACGGGATGCAGGACCAGGTCACGGTGCGGAACGAGGGGATGGAGCCGATCGCGTTCGAGCTCGCGCTCGAGCTGGGCACCGACTTCGCGGACATCATGTCGGTGAAGGAGCACGACTTTGCGCTCGGCGACCCGCTGCACGCCTCGCCGCTGCCCGCGCTCGTCGAGCCGCGCTTCGACGCCGACGTCAACCAGTTCGTGTTCCGCGACCCGGTCTCGACCGACACGACGCAGGTGATCCTCTCGCGGCCCGGGCAGGTCGACGGCGCGATCGTCCGCTACCGGATCGAGCTCGGCCCGCGCGAGTCGTGGGACGTCCGCCTCGACGTCGTCGTCTCGATGGACGGGCACGAGGTGATCCCGCAGGCCGTCGAGCGCCGCTTCGGCGAGGAGCGGAGCGCTGTTTCGGAATCACTCGCCGCATGGGAGTTGCGAGTTCCGCAGATTCGCGCGAGCTGGGAGGCGCTGCATCGCTCGTTCGGCCAGTCGGTCGCCGACCTCGCCTCGCTGCGGATGCGCGGCGACGGGCGCGCGGGGATCGGACTGCTGCCGGCGGCCGGGATGCCGTGGTTCATGACGGTGTTCGGCCGCGACACGCTGATCACCTCGCTCCAGACGCTGCTGTTCGGGCCGGAGCTCGCGCGCGGCGCGCTGTCGGTGCTCGCCGATCTCCAGGCGGTGGAGGACGACCCCTCGATCGACGCCGAGCCGGGCAAGATCGTGCACGAGGTGCGTCACGGCAAGGCGGCGGAGAAGTGGTTTCCGCGCTACTACGGCTCGGTCGACGCGACGCCGCTCTACCTCGTCCTGCTCTCCGAGGTCTGGCGCTGGACCGACGACACGCCGCTGGTGCGCGGGCTCAGGGAGCCGGCGATGCGGGTGCTCGAGTGGATCGACAAGTACGGCGACCGGGACGGCGACGGCTTCGTCGAGTACGAGCGGCGCACGCCGCGCGGGCTCGAGAACCAGTCGTGGAAGGACTCGGGCGACTCGCAGCGCTTCGCCGACGGCTCACTCGCGGAGACGCCGATCGCGCCGGCCGAGGTGCAGGGCTACGTCTACGACGCGAAGCTGCGCACGGCCGAGCTCGCACGCGAGGTGTGGCGCGACGCGGCTCTCGCCGAGCGGCTCGAGAAGGAGGCGGCGGAGCTGAAGGTGCGCTTCGACGAGGCCTACTGGGTCGAGGAGCGCGGCGGCTACTACGCGCTCGCGCTCGACCGCGACAAGAAGAAGGTCGACTCGATGTGCTCGAACATGGGCCACCTGCTGTGGTCGGGGATCGTTCCCGAGGAGAAGGCCGCCGCCGTCGTCGACCGGCTGATGGGCGAGGACCTGTGGTCGGGCTGGGGCGTGCGGACGATGTCCGCCGCAGACGCGGCCTACAACCCGCTCAGCTACCACAACGGCACGGTCTGGCCCCACGACAACTCGCTCGTCGCGGCCGGGCTCGCGCGGTACGGCCGCTGGCCCGAGGCGCACCGGATCATCCGCGTCACGATCGCCGCCGCGCGCCACTTCGGCTACCAGCTCCCCGAGGTCTTCGCGGGACTGCATCGCTCGGAGACCGGGTTCCCGATCGCCTACCCCACCGCCGCGCGCCCGCAGGCCTGGGCCGCGGGCTCGCCGGTGCTGCTGCTCCAGCTCCTGCTCGGGCTGCGGCCCGATCCGCGCAACAACCGCCTCGAGACCGTGGCCCCGGACGAGCTGCCGAGCTGGGCCGGCTCCGTGCGGCTGTCCGGCGTGCGCGCGTTCGACAGGCCCTGGGACATCCATCTCGAGAACGGGCGCGTTAGGGTTGAAGAGGCATGAAGATCGCAGTGCTCGCACCGGTCTGGTTCCCGGTTCCGCCCACCGGCTACGGCGGCACGGAGTGGGTCGTCTCGCTCCTCTCCGACGGGCTCGTCGACGCGGGCCACGACGTGACGCTCTTCGCCTCCGGCGACTCGCAGACGAAGGCCGAGCTCGTCTCGGTGTTCCCGGTCGCGCCGAGCCACCACATCGGGCTCTCGTTCTGGGAGCTCCGCCACGCGCTCACCTGCTTCGTGCGCGCCGCCGACTTCGACGTGATCAACGACCACTCGGGCCCGCCCGCGGCCGCACTCGGCCAGGCGGTCGCGACGCCGGTCGTCCACACGATTCACGGCCCGCTCGACGATCCGCCGGGCGAGCTGTACCACGAGCTCGGCAAGTTCGCGCCCGACGTCGGGCTGATCTCGATCTCGATGAACCAGCGCAAGCCGCGGCCCGAGCTGAACTGGGTCGCGAACTGCCCGAACGCGCTCGACCTCGAGCTCTATCCGTGCAGTCCGCACCGCGGCGACTACCTGCTGTTCCTCGGCCGGATGAGCGCCGACAAGGGCTGCCACCGCGCCGTCGCGGTCGCGCTCGAGACGGGACTGCCGCTGAAGATCGCCGGCAAGAACCGCGAGCCGGCCGAGAACGCGTACTTCGACGAGTACGTCCGCCCACACCTCTCCGACACGATCGAGTACCTCGGCGAGGTGACCCACGGCGAGAAGGTCGAGCTGCTGCAGAACGCGCGCGCGACGCTGTTCCCGATCAAGTGGGAGGAGCCGTTCGGCCTGGTGATGATCGAGTCGATGGCCTGCGGCACGCCGTGCATCGCGACGCGCTGGGGTGCGGTGCCCGAGGTGATCGAGGACGGCGTGAGCGGGATCATCGTCGACGACTGGACGCAGATGCCCGCCGCGCTGGAGCGGGCCGACGCGCTCGATCCGCTCGAGCTGCGGCGCTACGCGAGCGAGCACTACTCGCCGCAGCGGATGGTTGCCGACTACCTCGCGGCCTACGAAGTCGTGATCGCCGGCTGAGCCCGGCGCAGCGTGCGCACCTCGGCGACGCTGAGCACTGCGAGCACTGCCGCCACATTGAGCACCGCGACGGTGTAGAGCATCGTGCTCGTCCCGATCACCTCCGCGATCGGTCCTACCACCGCGAGTCCCAGCGGGATCAGGACGTAGGAGCCGAGCGCGTCGTAGGAGCCGACGCGCGAGAGCTTTTCGCCGGGGATCTCCTGCTGCATCGCCGTGTCCCAGTTGATGCCGAACGTCTCGATCCCGATGCCGGCGAGGACCGCGAAGGCGCAGACGGCGGCGAGCGCGAGCGGGATCGCGAGGGCGATCAGGAGCGGCGTGCCGACGAGAACGCCGATCGTCGCGACCAGGAGCAAGCGACGCGGGCGCATGCGCAACTGGAGCAAGCCGCCGATGATGAGACCGGCCGCCTGGCACGTGAGGACTAGGCCCCAGCCGGCCGCACCGCCGAGCGACTGTTTGGCGATCTCCGGCCCGAGCACCTGCTCCGAGCCGACCACGAACGCATTAACGATCGAGAACTGGAGCACGATCGCCCAGAGCCAGGTCCGCGAGGTGAACTCGCGCCAGCCGTCGGCCAGCTCGCCGAGGAAGTGGCTTCCTTGCATCCGCAGCCCGGGCGGGAGTCGCATCAGGCCGAGGAAGAGCGCGGCGAGGAAGAACGATGCCGAGTCGACCGCGATCGCCGTACCCGGGTTCGTTGCCGCAACGATGACACCGCCGATCGCCGCGCCGATGATCGTGCTCGAGTTCATCCCGAGCCGAAGCAGCGCGTTGGCGCTCTGGAGCAATGTCGCCGGCACCGTCTGCGGCGTGATCCCGACCGAGGCGGGGAAGAAGAACGATGACGAGAAGCCGTTCACCGCGGCAAGCGCGATCAGCATCCAGAGCTGAGCGTTGCCGGACAGGAGCAGCACCGCGACCGTGGCCTGGCTCGCGCCCGAGAGGATGTTCGAGGCGACCATGACCTGGTTTCGCTTGAGCCGGTCGGCCCAGATCCCGCCGATCAGCAGGAAGACGACCTGCGGCAGCGAGCGCGCGGCGAGCACGAAGCCGAGGTCAGTCTTCGAGCCCGTGAGGTCGAGCACGGCGAAGGCGATCGCGATCGGCGCCATGGCGTTGCCGAGGAACGAGATCGTGCGGCCCGCGAAGAGCAGGCGGAACTGGCGCTCGGCGAGCGGGCCGAGGCGACCCTCGAACCTCACCGCGGCGCGGGATGCATAGAAGGGCTCTGGTAGCGGCCGCAGAGCCGATCGATGTGGAGCGACAGCGTCACGCGGCTGCCTCGCGTTTCTTGTCCCAGTAGCGCCGGAGCCCGGCATACGACTGGGTGAGGGGCATCGCGACGTCGAACTCCTCGACGTTGTCCTCGCCGCTCGCGCGGATCTCGGCGATCACAGAGGCGACCCACTCCTCCTCGCCGGCGCCGTCGCCGACGAGATCGCCCCAGCGCGTGATCCTCTGGCGGAGCTCGTCGATGTGGCGGGCAGGATCGTCGGCGACGCCGAAGTGGACGAGCGCCAGGCGCTCCGGCTCGCGCCGCTCGATCTCGTCGAGCGTGCGCTGCCAGGCCTCGAGGTCGATGTCCGGCGGCGGCGTGGGGAGAAGGACGAATGAGCCGGGCTGGATGCGGACGCCTGCCGCATCGCCCGCAAAGAGCGTCCCGTCGCGGACGTAACAGACGTGGTGCGAGGCATGGCCCGGCGACGCGAAGCAGTCGAAGTCGAGCACGCGGTCGCCGGTGACGACGACATTCGCAGCGGGCACGGCGACGAGCTCGCCCCAGAGCCGGTCGAAGTCGTCGCCGTAGAGGCGGCGCGCCGAGCGTTCGAGCCGGCTCGGATCGACGAGGTGCGGCGCGCCGATCTCCGAGACGTGAACCTGCAGCGCAGGGTTCTCGCGCACGAGCACCCCCGCCGCGCCCGCGTGGTCGAAGTGGATGTGCGAGAGCAGCAGATGGCGCAGGTCGCCGACCTCGAGCCCATTGGCGGCGAGACCCTCCTTGAGCTTCGGCAGCGCGCTCGCAGGCCCGCAGTCGAACAGGGCCGGCCCGTCCGGAGTCTCGAGCAGGTAGCAGCCGATCACCTTCTCGAGGCCGAGGTGATGGACGTCGATCAGGTTCAAGCGCGTGCGGCCGAGCGGACGAGAGCCGTCTCGAGGTCGGCGATCAGGTCGTCCGCGGACTCGATCCCGACCGAGAGGCGGACGAGCTCGGGGGGCGGAGCCGTCGGGCCGGCGACGGTGGAGCCGTGGGTCATCCGGTACGGGTGCTCGATCAGGCTCTCGACGCCGCCCAGCGACTCGGCGAGCTGGAAGATCTTGGTGCGGGCGACGAGCGCGACTGCCTCCTCCTCCGACTCGGCGAGGAACGAGACCATGCCCCCGAAGTCGCGCATCTGCCGAGCCGCGAGCTCGTGGCCGGGATGCGCGGCGAGGCCGGGGTAGAGGACGCGCTCGACCGCCGGGTGGCCGTCGAGGAACTCGGCGACGGCGCGCGCGTTGAGGCAGTGCCGCTCCATCCTGAGCGCCAGCGTCTTGATCCCGCGCAGTACGAGCCAGCAGTCGAACGGGCCGGGCACCGCGCCGAGCGACTTCTGCAGGAAGCGGAGCCGCTCGCCGAGCGCCTGGTCGTTCGTTGCGACGAAGCCGCCGATCACGTCGGAGTGGCCGCCGAGGTACTTCGTGGTCGAGTGGACGACGAGGTCGGCGCCGTGCTCGAGCGGCCGCTGGAGGTACGGCGTCGCGAAGGTGTTGTCGACGACGACGATCGCCCCGACCCGGTGTGCGGCCTCGGACACGGCGCGGATGTCGACGATGTTCAGCAGCGGGTTGGTCGGGCTCTCGATCCAGACGAGCTTCGTCCGCTCGTCGATCGCGTCGGCGATCGAGTCGGCCGGCGCCCAGTCGGCGATGTAGCCCTTCGGCTCGTAGACCTGGCTGAGCATCCGGTAGACCCCGCCGTAGACGTCGTTCACCGTGAGGATGCGCTCGCCCGGGTCGACGAGGTGCATGATCGTCGAGGTCGCGCCGATTCCCGAGGAGTACGCGAGCCCGTACTCCGCGCCCTCGAGCGAGGCGAGGCAGGTCTCGAGCGCGTGGCGGGTCGGGTTTGCGACGCGCGAGTAGTCGTAGCCTTTGTGCTCGCCGACCGCCTCCTGGACGTAGGTCGAGGTCTGGTAGATCGGCGTGATGATCGCGCCGGTCGCCGGGTCGGGCTCCTGCCCTGTGTGGATGGCTCGAGTCTCGAAATCCATCAGCGCTCGATGGTACCGAGTCCGAGCGGGAACGCGAGGCGCTCGAGGGCCTTGTCGAGTGCCTCGTCGAGTGCGCCCGAGGCGCGGACGCCCGGCTCACGGTGGAACGCCTGGACGCGCAGCGTCCCGGCTTTGCGGTCGGACTTGAGGTCGGCGCGGCCGACAATCCGGTCGTTGCGCAGGAACGGGAGCACGTAGTAGCCGAACACGCGCTCGGGCTGCGGCTTGTAGACCTCGATCAGGTGGTCGAAGCCGAGCACGCGGCGCGCGAAATCGCGATCCCAGAGCAGGTTGTCGAACGGCGAGAGCAGGACGGCGCCGCTCGGCTGGGCCTCGAGGTTCGCATCGGCCGGGACGAGCACCGCAGCGCCGCCGTCGGTGACCTCGAGCCGGCGCAGCTCGCCCTCGGCGACGAGCGCGTCGATGTGCGGTCGCAGCCGCGCCACGCCGCCGCGGAGCCGGTAATGCTCCTTGACGCCGGCGTCGGTGAGCGCGCCACGGGCGCGGACGGCGCGAACCGTCAGCCCGCGCAGCCACTCGGCCTCGCTGGGCGCCGGCTGGTCGAGCAGCTCCTGCGGGAGCACGCGCTCGGGCAGGTCGTAGAGCCGCTGGAACCCCTCGCGGCCGGCGATCACGAGGCGGCCGGCGGTCCAGAGCGCCTCGAGCATCCGCTTCGCGGGCTTCCAGTTCCACATCCCGCCGCCGCCCTGGCCCTCGAAGTGGCGCGAGGCGAGCGGGCCGCGCTCGCGGATCTCGCCGAGCACCTGGTCGGCGAGCTTCGGGTCGCCGTCGATGATCGGCCCGAACCAGTGATGGATGTGGCGCTCGACCATGCGCGCGCGAAACAGCGGCCAGTCCTCGACAGGGATCAGGCAGGCCTCGTGGGCCCAGTACTCGAAGATCTTCCCCTCGCGCAGCAGACGCGAGACGGTACCGCGCGGATAGTTGCCGACCCGCGAGCTGAGGACGATGCGGTGGCTGCGCTCGACGGTCGAGATCGAGTCGAGCTGAACGCACGACAGCCGCCCGATCGCGTCGAGCACCTCGCGCGCAGTGCCCTTCCGCTTCCGCGTCGCGAAGCGCTGGTGCGCCACGACGTAGCGGCGCAGCTGCTCGGTGGAGATCGTGTCCAACTCAGCGGTTGTGCGCGACGAACTCGAGCAGGTCCGAACGGGTCACGACGCCGACCGGCTTCCCGGCCAGCGCGACGACCACCGCCGGCGCGCCGCCCGTCAGCTCCGCGAACACCCGGTCGATCGACTCCGACGCCTCGACTGCGGTGAGCGGCGGCTGCATCGCGGCGGCCACGTCCTCGTTCAGCGCGTCACCGTTCCGGAACACGCGGTCGAGCAGCCCGCGCTCGTTGAGCGAGCCGACGATGTCGGACAGCGCCTCGGGCGGATCCTTCCGCGCGACCACGAGCTGCGAGATCCCGTAGCGCTGCATCAGCTCGATCGCGTGGCTCACCTTGTGGTGTGACGCGACGGCGACGAGGCCGGGCACGCCGTCCTCGCGCGCGTCGCGCAACACATCGCCGACCGGCGGCACGGGCGCGCGGCGCTCGACGAAGCCGTACTCGAGCATCCAGTTGTCGTCGTAGAACTTGGACATGTACGAACGGCCCGAGTCGGGGATCATCGAGAGGATCCGCGCCTCCGGCCCGAAGCGCTCCGCCAGCTGGAGTGCGGCCCACACCGTCGTTCCCGCGGAGCCGCCGGCCAGGATCCCCTCCTCGCGCGCGAGCCGGCGCGCCGTGAGGAACGAGTCGCGATCGCTGACGCGGATCCACTCGTCCACGACGGACGGGTCGAGCGTCTGCGGCCACGTGTCCTTGCCGACGCCCTCGACGAGGTACGGATGTGTCGGGTGGTCGCCGTCGGCGGTGAACACCGAGCCCTCGGGATCGGCGCCGATGATCAGCACCTCGGGCCGCCGCTCCTTGAAGTAGCGCCCGACCCCGGTGATCGTGCCGCCGGTGCCGACGGAGATCACGATCGCGTCGATCTGCCCGCCGTCGGTCTGCTCCCAGACCTCGGGCCCGGTCTGCTCGTAGTGCGCCGTCGGATTGGCGAGGTTCGAGTACTGGTCGGGCTTGAAGCCGCCGGGGATCTCCTCGGCGAGGCGATCCGAGACCGAGTAGTAGCTCTCGGGCGAGTCGTGGTCAACCGCGGTCGGCGTGATCACCACTTCGGCGCCGTACGCGCGCAGCATCGAGATCTTCTCCTGGCTCATCTTGTCGGGCATCACGAAGATGCAGCGGTAGCCCTTGACCGCCGCCGCAATCGCGAGGCCGACGCCCGTGTTGCCGGAGGTCGGCTCGACGATCGTGCCGCCCGGCTTGAGCTTCCCGTCGCGCTCGGCCGCCTCGATCAGCGCCATGCCGATGCGGTCTTTCACCGAGCCGCCCGGGTTGAGGTACTCGAGCTTCGCGAGATGCCGCGGACCGCCGGGGCGCCCGAGCTTCAACAGGCGCACGATCGGCGTGTCACCGACGAGGTCGAGGACGGTCGGGTACTCGCGCGGCATCGCGGGCAGTCTAGTGCCGGAAGTGGCGACGGCCCGTCATGACCATCGCCGCGCCTGCCGCCCCGACCGTAGCGCTCACCTCGGCGTCGCGCTTCGAGCCGCCGGGCTGGATGATCGCGGCCACGCCGAGGTCGAGCGCGAGCTGCGGGCCGTCCGGAAACGGGAAGAACGCGTCGGAGGCCAGGACGGACCCTTGCAGGTCGTGGCCGAGCTCCACCGCCTTCTCGAGCGCGATCCGCACCGCGTCGACGCGGCTCATCTGGCCCGCCCCGATCCCGATCGTGGCGAGATCCTTCGCGATCACGATCGAGTTGGACGTCACGTGCTTGCAGACCCGCCACGCGAACAGCAGGTCGCCCCACATCGCCTCGTCGACCTCGCCGCAGGCGACTTCCATCAGCTCGCGATCCTCGAGATCCCAGTCGCGATCCTGAACAAGGAGCCCGCCTACGACGCGCTTGTAGTCCTTCTCGCCGGAGTCGTAGCGGCGGCGCTCGTGGTCGATCAGGATCCGCACGTCCGGCTTCTGCTTCAGCACCTCGAGCGCCTCGTCGTCGTAGCCGGGCGCGTAGAGGACGTCGATGAAGCGCTCCGACAGCGCCTGGCCGAGCGCAGCGCTCACGGGACGGTTCAGCGCGCAGACCATGCCGAACGCGGACACGGGATCGGAGGCGAGTGCCTTGATGTAGGCCTCCTCCGCGCTGCCCGCGACCGCGACGCCGCACGGGTTCGCGTGCTTGACGATCACGCAGGCGGGCAGCTCGAACTCGCGCAGGAGCAGCTCGGCGCGGTCGAGGTCGTAGGTGTTGATCAGCGAGAGCGGCCGCCCGTGCAGCTGGGTCATGTTCGAGAGCAGGTGGCGCCGCGCGCCCGCCTCCCTGTAGTACGCGGCGGCCTGGTGCGGGTTCTCGCCGTACGCGAGGTCGGTGACCTTCTCGAACGAGAGGGTGAGCAGCTCGGGAAAGCCCTCGCGGCCGTTGAACCAGCCGGCGATCGCCGCCTCGTAGGCCGCGGTCGTCGCGAACGCCTCCGCGGCGAGCTGACGCCGCGTGTCGAACGACAGCTCGCCGTCGTTCTCGCGCAGCTCGTCGAGCACGAAGCCGTACTGGTCGGTGCGCGAGATCGGCGCGACGTGGGCGAAGTTCTTCGCGGCGCCGCGCAGCATCGAGGGCCCGCCGACGTCGATCATCTCGACGGCCTCCTCCTCGGTCGTCCCGAAGCTCGCGGCCACGTCGCTGAACGGGTAGAGGTTGACGCAGACGAGGTCGAACGGCTCGATCCCGTGCTCGGCCAGAGCGGCCAGGTCTTCCTCGTTGTCGCGGCGCGCGAGGATGCCCGCGTGGATCCGCGGATGAAGCGTCTTGACGCGGCCGCCGAGCATCTCCGGCGACTGCGTGAGCGACTCGACGAGGCTCACGCTCAGGCCCAGCCCCTCGAGGAACGTCGCCGTACCGCCGCTCGCGACCAGCTCGACGCCGCGCGCGTCGAGGCCGCGCGCGAACGGCTCGAGGCCGTTCTTGTCGTAGACGGAGATCAGCGCGCGGCGGATCACGACGCGACCAGCTCTCCGACGACGCGCGGCAGCAGCCGGTGCTCGACCTCCTGCACGCGTGCGCGCAGCGATTCGACCGTGTCGTCGGCGTAGACCGGCACCGACTCGGCGGCGATCACCGGGCCTGTGTCCACACCCTCGTCGACGTAGTGAACGGTCGCCGCAGTCTCCGCGACCCCTGCCGCCAGCGTGTCCTCGATCGGATGGTTGCCGGGAAAGTCGGGCAGCCGCGCCGAGTGCGTGTTGACTATGCGCCCGGAGAAGCGGTCGAGGAACGGCTCGGTGAGCAGGTGCATGTAGCCGGCGAGCACGACCAGCTCGACGCCGCGGCTCTCCAGCCAGTCGGCCATCGCGGTGTCGCGCGCGGGGCGGTCCGGATACGCGTCGAGCTCGAAGACCTCCGTCGCGACTCCTCCGCTCCTGGCGCGCTCGAGCGCCGGCACGCCGGCCTTGTTCGAGCCGACCGCGGCGATGGGCAGATCCGCATCGAGCAGCGCCTGCAGGTTGGTGCCGGTACCGGAGACGAGGACGCCGATCATCCGAACCGCACCCCTTCGCCGGGCTCGACGACGCCGATTACGAGCGCATCGCCCGCCTCTGCCGCCGGCACGATCGCGCAGTAGCCGATCCCGCAGTTGAACACGCGCAGCAGCTCGTCCTCCTCGACGCCCTGCTCAGCGAGCCACTCGAACACAGGCGGGCGCTCCCACGAGTTCGGGTCGATCCGCGCGCCGAGGCCGGCGGGGAGGACGCGCGCGAGGTTTGCGGCAATCCCGCCGCCGGTCACGTGGGTGAGCCCACGGACGTCTGCCCGCGCGCGCAGCGTCCGCACCTCGTCGAGGTAGAGCCGTGTCGGCGGCAGCAGCAGGTCGGCATCGAAGGGGCCGTCGCCCACGAGGGCGCGCACGAGGGTGAAGCCGTTCGCGTGGATCCCGGCCGAGGCGAAGCCGAGCACGACGTCGCCCGCCTCGCAGCGTGAGCCGTCGATCAGCCGCTCGCGCTCGACGATGCCGACGCAGGTGCCCGCGAAGTCGAGCTCCTCGTCGCGATAGATCCCGGGCAGCTCGGCGGTCTCGCCTCCGAGGATCGCGCAGCCGGCGGCGCGGCAGACGTCCGCCGCGCCCTCGACGAGCTCGGTGAGTTGGTCGAGATCGACGGAGTTGGCTGCCACGTAGTCCATGAAGAACAGCGGCTCGGCCCCGGTCGTGAGCACGTCGTTGATGCAGTGCGCGGCGAGGTCGGCGCCCGTCCATCGGAGCTTGCCCGCGCGGCGCGCGAGGACGAGCTTCGAGCCGACGCCGTCGGTCGAGGCTGCGAGCAGGCGCCGGTCGTCGAGGGCGTACAGGCCCGCGAAGCCGCCGAAGGCGCCGAAGGCGCCCGGTGTGCGCGTCGACTCGACCGCCGCCCGAAGCCGGTCGACGAGGGCCACGGCTTTGTCGAGCGAGACCCCCGCAGAGTCGTAGGTGCTCACCCGCCGAGTCTAAACGGGTGAGCTACAGGAAGAGCTCGGCGTGCAGCTCGGGGCGACCGGCCGGGCCGCCGGGGAGGAAGCGGACGATCGTCTCGCCGAGCTCGACGCTGTCGCGGCGCGCGTCGAGGTCCAGCAGCGCGCCGAGCGCGCGGGCCTTTCCCTCGGGATCGTCTGCGAGTAGGTGGAGCTCGGCCAGGCGCAGCTCCTCGTACTGCTCCAGCAGCTCCTCGATCCAGTCGCGCGGCGGGTGCAGCTCGAGCCGGTAGCCGGCGCCGGTGGCGACGAAGGTGCGACGGCCGGAGCGTTCCTGCACGCGCAGCCCGCGCGCCGCAGCCCGCTCGAGCGCCTCGGCAAACTGATCCTCGTCGAGCATGATCCCGAGGTGGTCGACGCGCGGCAGCGTCCACTGGCCGGGCTGGACGACGACGTTGACGGCGCCGCGCTCGAGCTCCGAGAGCCGTAGACGGAAGCCGCGCGCATCGAGCTCCTCCCATGAGACGCCCGGCTCGAACGAGGCCGGCTCGTCACCGATCCGGCCGTGCCGCGCGACGAGCTCGAAGCCGAGCTTGGCGACGTAGCGAGCCTCGACCTGGCGGGCCTTGCGCGTGACGAGGTGGTAGTGGAAGAGCTGCACGGGGCGCCGAGTGTACGCCCGGGACCTGGACCACGCGGACAGGACCCGGGGTCAGGCACCGGGACATGTCGAGTCGGGCCCTGTCTACGCGCGCACTGGCTCGAAGCGGAGCTTCTTCGCGTCGGCGGGGATCGCCGTCGGATAGTCCCGCGTCAAGCACGCGCGGCACATGGCCCGCGGTGGAAGCTGGGTCGACTCCTCGAGGCCCTCGAGGGAAAGGTAGGCGAGCGACGTCGCGCCGATGTGCTCCCGCACCTCGTCGATCGTGCGCACGTTCGCGATCAGCTCGTCCGGATCGGCCAGGTCGATGCCGTAGAAGCACTGGCCCACGACCGGCGGCGACGAGACCCGCACGTGCACCTCCGTCGCGCCCGCGTCGAACAGCATCAGGACGATCGCCCGGGTCGTGTTGCCGCGCACGATCGAGTCGTCGACGATCACGACGCGCTTGCCGGCGACCTCGGCGACCGGATGGAACTTCATCCTGATCCCCTGCTGGCGCATCTCCTGGTCGGGCTGGATGAACGTGCGCCCCACGTAGCGGTTCTTGATCAGGCCCTCGCTGAACGGGATCCCCGTCTCGCGCGAGAAGCCGACCGCCGCCGGGGTGCCCGAGTCGGGGATCGGCAGCACGAGGTCGGCCTCGACCGGCGCCTCCCGCGCGAGCCGCTCGCCCATCCGCACGCGCGCGCCGTGCACCTCGACGCCGTCGAGCTGCGAATCGGGCCGGGCGAGATAGAAGAACTCGAAGATGCAGAGCGCGCCGGCGCCGGTGATCGGCATCGCCTGGGTCGAGCGGCAGCCGTCGTCGTCGATCGCGACGAGCTCGCCCGGCGCGATCTCGCGGACGAACTCGGCGGCGACGAGGTCGAGCGCGCACGTCTCGGACGCGACGACCCAGTCCTCGTGGATCCGGCCGAGGCAGAGCGGGCGGAAGCCGAACGAGTCGCGGAACGCGAGTAGCGTGCCCTCCGACAGGGCGACGACCGAGAACGCGCCCTGCAGCTTGCGCATCGTGTTGGCGACGGCCTCCTCGAGCGGCGCCTCGTCGGAGGAGATCAGCGCCGCGATCACCTCGGTGTCGGAGGTCGAGTCGAGCTTCACGCCGCGGTCGGCGAGCTCCTCGCGCAGCGTCTCGGTGTTCGTGAGATTCCCGTTGTGACCGAGCGCGACCGTCCTCGCGCGCCCGTGGTGGACGAGTGGCTGCGCGTTCGACCAGTGCCCAGAGCCGGTGGTGGAGTAGCGGTTGTGCCCGATCGCGGTCTGGCCGCGCAGGCCGCGCAGCTTCTGCTCGTCGAAGACCTGGCTGACGAGCCCAAGGTCGCGCAGCGCGGTGAGCCGGCCGTGGTCCGACACGGCGATTCCCGCCGACTCCTGGCCGCGGTGCTGGAGCGCGAAGAGGCCGAAGTAAGCCAGCCGGGCGACGTCCCTGTCGTTCGCATGGATGCCGAAGACGCCGCACATCAGGCCCATGCCTCCTTCAGCGTCGGCAGCGGGATCCCGAGCAACCGGTCGCCACCGACGACGCCGATCCGACGCAGGCCCTTCGCGCCGAGCCGCTCGACGTCCTCGGCCGGGCAGGCGATCACCGCGCAGCCGCCGCCCTCGCCGAACAGCGCGAGCGCGTCGTCGGGCAGCTCGAGCTCGGCGCCGACCCCGGAGTGGATCGCCGCCTCCGCCAAGCACACGGCAAGCCCGCCGTCCGAGACGTCGTGCGCGAGCGTGAGCAGCGGCGCGGCCTTCCAGAGGAAACGCACCAGCGCCGCCTCCGCAGCGAGGTCCAGCTCCGCCACGACACCGCCGAGCTCGCCGTAGCGCGCCTGGTACTCGGAGCCGGCGAACGACAGCTCCGGCTCGCCGGCGAGCAGCACGACGTCGCCCTCCTGCCACGCGCCCGGAACGCTGCGCACGTCGGTCACGAGCCCGACGCAGCCGACGACCGGCGTGGGGTGGATCGAGCGCCCGTCGCTGTCGTTGTAGAGCGAGACGTTGCCCGAGACAACCGGGATCCCGAGTGCCTCGGCGGCGGCGGCGATTCCCTCGATCGCCTCGGCCAGCTCCCACGCGATCTCGGGCTTCTCGGGGTTGCCGAAGTTCAGACAGTCGGTCAGCGCCAGCGGCTCGCCGCCCGCGCAGGCGACGTTGCGCGCCGACTCGAGCACCGCGAGCGCACCGCCCGCGCGCGGGTCGAGCGAGGCGAGCCGGCCCTGGCCGTCGAGCGAGACTGCGAGCCCGCGCAACGAGGGCCGCAGGCGCAGCACCGCGGCGTCAAGCCCCGGCCGGCGCACGGTGCGCGAGCCGACGAGATGGTCATAGCGCTCGTAGATCCAGGCGCGGCTCTTGATGTTCGGCGAGGCGAGCAACTCGAGCAGCGCCTGGGCCGTCTCCGGCCCCCACGGCGGCGTCACGCTCTGAGCCGGCCGCGCCGTCCGCTCGATGTCGTACCGCGGGCACTCGTCGGTGAGCAGCCGCGCGGGAATCGAGCCGACGACCTCGTCGCCGTGGAAGGCGCGCAGGAGCCCGGAGTCGGTGACCTCGCCGATCGTCGAGCAGTGCAGCTCCCAGCGCTCGCACACCTCGGTCAGCGCCTCGAGCATCTGCGGGCGCACCACCGCGACCATCCGCTCCTGGCTCTCGGAGATCATGATCTCCCACGGCTCCATCCCCTCCTCGCGCAGCGGCACGCGGTCGAGGTGGATGTCGAGCCCGCACTCCGATGCCATCTCCGCGAGCGACGAGGCGAGCCCCGCGGCGCCGCAGTCCTGCAGAGACTCGACGAGCCCGCGCTCGGTCAGCTCGACGGAAACCTCGATCAGCTTCTTGCCGGTGAACGGGTCGCCGACCTGCACCGTGGGACGCTTGTCTGCGTCGTCCTCACCGAGCTCCTGGCTCGCGAGCACGCTCGCTCCGCCGATTCCGTCGCGGCCCGTCGTCGCGCCGTACAACACGACGAGATGGCCGACCCCGGTCGCCTTCGCCGAGGTGAGCCGGTCGGCCGGAAGCAGCCCGACGCACATCGCATTCACGAGGCAGTTGTCCGCATAGGACGGGTCGAAGACGGCCTCGCCGCCGACGGTCGGGATCCCGGTCGAGTTGCCATACGCACCGATCCCCGCGACGGCCCGGTCGAAGTGGTTGTCCGGTGCGCCGAAGCGCAGCCCGTCGAGCAGCGCAATCGGCCGCGCGCCCATCGCCACGATGTCGCGCAGGATCCCGCCGACCCCTGTCGCGGCGCCCTGGAACGGCTCGACCGCGGAGGGATGGTTGTGACTCTCGACCTTGAACGCGACCGCCTCGCCCTCGCCGAGATCGATCACGCCTGCGTTCTCGCCCGGCCCCTGCAAGACTCGGTCTCCCGTGGACGGAAGCCGCTTCAGAAGTCGTGCCGAGTGCTTGTAGCCGCAGTGCTCCGACCAGAGCAGCGAGAAGACGGCGAGCTCGAAGTGATTCGGCTCCCGCGTGAGCAGCTCACAGATACGGTCGTACTCGCCGTTGGTAAGGCCGAGAGCACGATGAAGAGGCTGTTCCGCGACCCGCGTCAGGCCACCGAGTGTACCCGGGAAGGTGGACGGGCGGCTCCGTCGTTGATCCGACTATGAGACCCAAGTACCTTGTGATGCTGCTCGCGCTCTCGGCGATCTGGGGCTCCTCGTTCATGTGGATCAAGATCGGCGACCGGGAGCTCGCGCCGGCGACACTCGTGTTCGGGCGGGTCGCCACGGGGACGCTGACGCTGATCCCCGTCGTGGTGATCGCGCTCGGCTTCCGGAAGGCGCTCGGGGAGCTGGCGCGCAACTGGTGGCCGCTGTTCCTCGTCGGCCTGTTCAACGCCGCGGTGCCGTTCTGGCTCCTCACATGGAGCGAGACGCGGATCGACTCGGGGCTCGCCGCGATCCTTCAGGCCGCGGCGCCGATCTTCGTCGCGCTCCTCGCCATCCGCTTCGTCCCCTCCGAGCGCGTCACAGGCTGGCGCCTCGTCGGGCTCCTCGTCGGCTTCGCCGGCGTCGGCCTGCTCGTCGGCGTGCAGAAGGGCGCCAACGTGGTCGCCGCACTGGCCGTCGTCGCGACGGCGCTCTGCTACGGCGGCTCGATCCTCTACGCGGGCCGTCGGCTGAAGGGCGTGCAGCCGATGGTGATCGCGGTCGGGACGCTGTTCACCGGCACGGTGCTGATGGCGCCGGCGGGGATCGCGCAGGCGCCATCCTCGATGCCCTCCGCGGAGATCATCCTCGCGGTGGTCATCCTCGGCGTCGTCTGCAGCGCGATCGCCTATCTCCTCTACTTCGGGATCATGGCCGGGGCGGGCGCGTCCCGGGCGATCCTCGTCACCTACCTCGTGCCCGCGATGGCGGTCTTCTACGGCGCCGTCTTCCTGAGCGAGCCGGTGAGCATCTCGTCGGTGGTCGGCCTCGCGCTGATTCTCGCCGGCGTCGCGCTAGGGACGGGCGCCGTCTCGCCGGTAGCCTCCTTGCGTGCGCGGCTACGTCCCTCTGCTCCTGCTTCTCGCCGCGATCTGGGGTAGCTCCTACCTCTTCATCAAGGTGGCGGTTCGAGACGTGCCGCCGGCGGCCATGGTCGAGCTGCGGCTGCTGTTCGCGGTGCCGCTTCTGATCGGCTACCTCGCCGCGCAGGTCGGCGGGCGCGAGGCGCTCTCGGAGCTGCGGCGGGTCGGGCGCGTCGGCTTCGTGCTCGGATTCGCGAACGCGGCGCTGCCGTTCACGCTGATCGCGTGGGGCGAGCAGCACGTCGACTCGGGGATCGCCGCGATCGCCAACGCGACTGTGCCGATCTTCGTCGGCCTGCTCGCACTGCACTTTCGCCCCGAGGAGCGTGTCTCGCGGCTGCAGGCGGTGGGAATCGGGGTTGGGATCGTCGGCGTCGCCGTACTCGCCGGCTTCAATCCGACGGGTGGCTGGTGGGCCTTCGCGGGAACAGTCGCCGTCCTCCTCTCGTCGGTCTCGTACGCCGCGGCAAACCTCTACGCGGGCAGGCGCGTCGGCACCCACGCGACCGGGCCTGTGCTGGCTGCGGCGTCAATGCTCGCCGCGCTCGTGCTGCTCGCGCCGTTCGCGCTCGTTCGTCTTCCGTCTGCGACTCCCAGCTGGAAGGCGATCGCGTCGATCGCGGCGCTCGGGATCCTCGGCACGGCGATCGCGCAGATCGTCTTCTACCGGATGCTCCGCCTCTACGGCTCCGCGCGCTCGAGCCTCGTCGCATACCTCTTGCCGGTGACCGCGCTCGCCTACGGCGCGGTCCTGCTCGACGAGCCCGTCACCGCCGCGACGCTCGTCGGGCTCGTGCTGATCCTCGGCGGCGTCGCGATCGGCTCCGGCAGGCTCGCGTGGCCGAGGTGACCATTCGCCGCGCGGGCGCGGCTGATCTGGACTTCCTCATTCGGCTCGTCACCCACGACGAGGTTGCGCCGTTCCTCTCGGCGATGCGCGCTGCCGACCGCGACGCACTGGTCGCGGAGCTCCAGCGATCCGATGCGGAGCCCGACGCGTTCGGCCGCTTTGTGATCGAGCTGGACGGCGAGCCTGCGGGTGCGATCGGCTTCGAGCGGGTCAACGCTCGAAGCCGGATCGGCCGGCTTGGCGGGCTCGCGGTGCACCCCGACTTCCGCGGCCGCCGCGTCGGCGAGGACGCGACGCGGCTGCTTGTACGCCACCTGCTCGCCGACCTCGGCTTCCACCGGCTCGAGCTCGAGATCTACGGCTTCAACGAGCGCGCGATGGCCAATGCCGAGCGCGCGGGCTTCACGCGGGAGGGCGCCAAGCGCAAGGCCTACTGGCGGCACGGCGAGTGGGTCGACGGGGTCCTCTTCGGGCTGGTGGAGGAAGATCTGGAGCAATGACGCGGCTCAGGACGACGCTCCTCTGCGGACTCGCCGGGGGAGGCCTCGCGGCGGCGATCGAGCTGCCGTTCATAGGCCGTTACGGCTGGGATCGCGACGAGCTCTACTTCCTCTCCGCGGCCAGGCATCCGGCGCTCGGCTATGTCGACTTCCCGCCGCTGACCGCCTGGATCGGCTGGTTCGTCCACGCGGTCGCCGGGAACTCGCTCGTCGCGCTCCGGCTCACGTGCCTCGCGGCGGGGATCGGCGTAATCGTGCTGATCGCGCTGATGGTGCGCGAGCTCGGCGGCGGGTCGCGCACCCAGCTCGCGGCCGCGGTGGTCTGGGCGTTGCTTCCGGTGGCGCTCGGCTCGGCCAGCATCTTCCATCCGACCTGGTTCGACCAGCTCGCCTGGGCCGCGTTCCTCTACGTCGCGCTACGAATCCTCGGCCGGCCCGAGCCTCGGCTCTGGCTCGTGCTCGGCCTCGTCGCCGGGATCGGACTCGAGGCGAAGTACACCATCGCCGTGCTCCTCGTCTCGTTCGTGGCCGGGCTGCTCGTGACTCCGTCTCGGCGCCTGCTCGCGACGCGGGGGCCATGGCTCGCGCTCGGCGTCGCCTTCCTGGTCTTCCTGCCGAACCTCGTCTGGCAGGCGCAGCACGGTTGGCCAAGCGTCCACTTCGCGGCGAGCCAGAACGCGAAGACCGCCGCCGACACGTCGCGGCTCGCCTACCTCGCGCAGGGGCTGCTCTTTCTGGGGATCGCCGGAGCCGTCCTCGCCGTGGCCGGTGTCGTGTGGCTCTGGCGGCGGCCACATTTGCGGGCGCTTGCAATCGTCCCGGTTGCCGTGACGCTCCTCTTCTTCGTCGAGCGCGGCCGCAGCTACTACCCTCTGCCCGCCGACACGCTGCCGTTCGCCGCCGGGATGGTGGCGCTCGCCGGCTGGCTGCGCGGCGGCACCCGGGTGCGCTGGGCCGCTGTCGCCGGCCTGGCCGCCGTCCAGCTCGCGGTGCTCGTCGTTGCCGCGCCCCTCGTCGTGCCCGTGCGCTCGACCGCCTCGATGGTCAGCGCAGGAACCTGGAAGCAGACCTTCTACAAGGACGAGCTCGGCTGGCCGGAGCTCGCCGGCCGGACCGCGGCGGCCTGGCGCGCGCTGCCCGCGGCCGACCGCCGCGACGGTGTCGTCCTCGCGAACAACTACGGCGAGGCCTCGGCACTCGAGCTCTACGGCCGAGGCCTCCCGCTCGTCCTCAGCGGGCATCTCTCATGGCAGTACTGGCGTCCGAAGCACCTCGACCAACGCTTCGCACTCGTCGTCGGCTACAGCCAGGGCTTCCTCAACGAGGCCTGCGGCGGCGACTGGCGCCAGGTCGGGCAGATCGACAACCGCTGGCACATCGCCAACGAGGAGCAGGGGAGGCTGATCGCGGCGTGCCACCTCCTGCGCCCGCTCGGCGACCTGTGGCGCCCGCTGGTTGCGCGCGACGACCTGTAGCTACGGCTTCGCGATCTTGATGCGTCCGCGGCCGAACGCGTCGATGAGCCCCCAGCGGCCGGGGATGTCGAGCAGCTCGAGGTGGCCGATCCCCGTCGCGAGCGCCGGATCGACGATCAGGTGCTCGCCCTGCGGCTCGAGGCCGAGCATCGTCCGCAGCAGCAGGAGCGGCGCCCCGGTCGACCACGCCTGCGGACTACACGCCGTCGGATACTGCACGGGATACTTCGTCATCTCGCGCGGGTAGCCGCCGAACGCCTCGGGCAGCCGGCCGTCGAAGAACTCCGCCGCATCGAGGATCCCCGAGGCGACGCGCGCCGCCTCCTCCTTGAAGCCGTAGCGGCGCAGGCCCCACGCGATGAACGAGTTGTCGTACGGCCAGACCGTGCCGACGTGGTAGCCGATCGGGTTGTAGCGCCCCTCGCCCTCGGCCATCGTCCGCACGCCCCAGCCGGAGAACAGGCGCTTGCCCATCAGGTGCGAGGCGACCGACTTCGCCTTGGACTTGTCGACGATCCCGCTCCACAGCAGGTGACCGTTGTTCGAGGTGAGGGCGTCGACCTGGCGGCCGTCGACGTCGAGTGCGATCGCGAAGTAGCCCTCGTCCTCGCACCAGAAGTCGCGGTTGAAGCGGCGCTTCAGGTCGGCGGCCTCCTTCTCGAGCCGGTCGGCGAACTCGGGGTCTCTCCAGACGAGCCGCGCAAGCCGGGCGCCGCGCATCTTCGCGTCGTAGGCGTAGCCCTGGAGCTCGCAGGTCGCGCGCGGGAAGCCCGGCAGCGTGCCGTCGCGGTAGGAGATCGAGTCCCACGAGTCCTTCCAGCACTGGTTCTCGAGCCCGGTCTTCTCGTTGCGGCGCTTGTACGAGATGTAGCCGTTGCCCTGGAGGTCGGCGTACTCGTCGATCCAGTTCAGCGCAGCGCGCGCCTCGTACTCGAGGTCGCGCACGAGCTTCGTGTCGCCGGTCCAGCGCTCGTACTCGTCGAGGAGCACGACGTAGAGCGGCGTCGCGTCGGCGCAGCCGAAGTACGGGGAGTGCGGCCGCTCCTCGAACGCCGTCATCTCGCCGTAGCGCATCTCGTGAAGGATCCGGCCCGGGTCCTCGTCGCGGAAGTCGTCGCGCCGCGTGCCCTGGCGCTCGCCGAGCGCGCGCAGCGTCGTCGCGGCGAGCTCCGGCGTGAACGGCAGCGCCTGGAGGCTCGTGAAGATGCTGTCCCGGCCGAACATGGTCATGAACCACGGCAGGCCGGCGGCAGGCAGCGAGCGGCCGGGCATGGTCAGCGTCGAGAAGCGCAGCGCCGCGAGGTCGACGAGGCTGCGGCGGTACGTGTTGCGCAGCGAGTCCGAGTCGCACTCGAGCCGGGGCGCCGCCTGCAGCCACTTGTCGAGGCCGCGCGCCATGTCGCTGCGGCCGCGGGCGGGCGTCCGGATCGGCCCGGTGCCCCACGCCGCGTTCGCCGTGTTGACGTCGAGCGTCGTGCGCCACTGGCCGTGTGGCGGCACCTTCACGGTGAAGGTCAGTCCGGTCGCATCGATCTTGGCAGGCTCCGTGGTGGAGATCACGGTCTCGCGCGCGAACGTCTCGCGCGTGTAGCCGAGCACGAGCCGGCCGCGCTCGATCTTGCTGTGGTAGGTGCCCTTCTTCTTCAGCGCATCCTTCACCTCGAACAAGTCTGCGAAGTCGCTGGCCGCCTCGAAGCGGATCTTCAGCGCAACGGGCTTCTCGTCGTGGTTCAGGATCGTCAGCTCCTCGTGGAAGCCGTCGCCGACGACGCGCCGCCGGATCACCGAGAGCTTCGCGTCGATGTAGACCGTGCCGGTGCCCGGGACGAGGAAGAACCGGGTCTCGAAGTACTGGAGGTCGTCGGTCGAGAGCGCGTTCAGCCGCTCGCCGTTGATCGTCAGCACCCATTTCGAGAGGAAGCGCGTGTCGAACGAGAAGAGACCCGTCGCGTCGACCGGCGACGCGTCGATGTCGCCGTTGCGGTCGCTGACGACGAAGGTGTTGCCCTCGAGAATCTGGACGAGCTCGCTCAGCGGATCTTCCTCGCGTAGACGGACTTCGGCGGGCCGGGGAAGAGCCGCTGGAACGACATCACGAGCCCGAGGTTCCCTTCGGAGCCCAGCATGCCGCGCAAGGTCGCGGCCATCGCGTTCACCCTGCCCGTGACCAGCTCGTCGGCGAGCGCCTTGCTCGTCCGGACCACGGCGTCGGCCTCGGCGTTCGCATTCGACACGGTGACGTCGCCCTTCTTGATCGTCACGAACCAGTACTGGGTGCGGCTGCCGTTCCTCAGCTCGAAGCGGAGCGTGCCCGTGGCGCTCTGCAGCAGCGGCTCGTGACCGCGGGCAGCGAGTCCCTCGAAGAAGACGGCGGTGGCGTCGGTCGACGGCTTGGCCACGGGACAGAGCCTAGACGAGTTCGGAGGCTACGAGGCTGCGAAATATGGGAAGGTACGCGAAGGTGATCGTCGCAAGCGCCACCACGGTCGACCTGGCTCGCGCGCAGTTCGCGACGACGTCCATCTACCACTTCCTGTTCGTGCCGCTGACGCTCGGCCTCGGCCCGATCGTGGCGATCTTCCAAACGCAGTGGCACCGCACCGGTGACAAGACCTGGCTGAAGCTGACGCATTTCTTCGGCGCGCTGTTCCTGATCAACTTCGCGATCGGCGTCGCGACCGGCCTCGTCCAGGAGTTCCAGTTCGGGATGAACTGGTCGGTCTACTCGAAGTTCGTCGGCAACGTCTTCGGTGCGCCGCTGGCGATCGAGGGGCTCGCTGCATTCTTCCTCGAGTCGACCTTCCTCGGCCTCTGGATCTTCGGCTGGAACCGCCTTTCACCACGCCTGCATCTCGCGACGCTCTGGATAGCCGTCGTCGGCACCTGGCTCTCGGCCTACTTCATCCTCGTTGCGAACTCGTTCATGCAGGACCCGGTCGGCTACAAGATCGACAACGGGCAGGCGGTGCTGACGAACATCTGGGCGCTGCTCGGCAGTCACTGGGCCTACTACGCGTTCATCCACACGATCCTCGCGGGGCTGACCTGCGGCGCCGCGGTGGTGTTCGGCGTGTGCTGCTGGCACTTCCTGCGCGGTCGCAACGTCGAGATCTTCCGGCCCGCGGCGAAGGTCGCGCTGATCATCCTGCTGCCTGCGTCGTGCATCAACCTCTGGTTCGGCAGCCACTTCGGGATCCTGGTCACGAGCCTGCAGCCGGTGAAGATCTCGGCCGCGGAGGCGCAGTGGGACGACTGCCAGAAGTGCGCGTTCTCGCTGTTCCAGATCGGCGGCTTCACGAAGCAGGATCCGACGCCGAGCTTCTCGATCGAGATTCCGGGCCTGCTCTCGTACCTCTCCACCGGCTCGTTCGACGGCAGTGTGGCCGGGCTGAACGAGCTGAACAACCAGTTCGTCGTGCGCTACGGGCCCGGGAACTACCTGCCGCCGATCGAGACGATCTACTGGAGCATGCGCGGGATGGCCTACGCGGGCTCGTTCGTCGCGCTCGTCGCGCTGATCGGGGCGTTCCTGATGTGGAAGCGCCGGCTCGAGCGGCTGAAGTGGTTCCTCTGGGTCGGCGTCGCGACGACCATCTTCCCGTTCATCGCGTGCACCTTCGGCTGGATGCTGACCGAGATCGGCCGGCAGCCGTGGATCGTGCAGGGGCTGCTGAAGACGACCGGCGCCAACTCGCCTGCCGTGGGCACGACCTGGCTCGTGATCAGCCTCGCCGTCTTCATCTCGTTGTACCTCGTCCTGCTCGTCCTCGACGTCTGGCTGATGCGGCGCTTCGCGATGCGTGACCCGTCCGAGCAGAGTCATGACGCAGCCGCCCCGACCACGCCGGCGATCGGATACTGATGAACCTCCAGAACCTCTGGTTCGTGCTGATCGTCGTCCTCTGGTCGGGCTATTTCCTGCTCGAGGGCTTCGACTTCGGCGTCGGGATGCTGCTGCCGTTCCTGCCGCGGAACGACGAGGAGCGCAGCGAGATGTTCGAGACGATCGGCCCGGTCTGGGACGGCAACGAGGTGTGGCTCGTGACGGCCGGCGGCGCGACGTTCGCGGCCTTCCCGGCCTGGTACGCGACGATGTTCTCCGGCCTCTACCTCGCTCTCCTGGCCGTGCTCTTCTTCCTGATCATCCGCGTGATCTCGTTCGAGTGGCGCTCGAAGAGCACGAGCCCGCGCTGGCGAAGGGTCTGGCTGTGGGCGAACGCCGTCGGGAGCTTCGGCGCCTCGCTGATCTGGGGCGTCGGCTTCGCGAACCTGCTCTACGGCACGCCGATCAACTCGAGCATGGACTTCAGCGGCACCTTCTGGAACCTCTTCAACGGCTACACCATCCTTGGCGGGCTCGCAGTCGTGGCGATCTTCGCCTTCCACGGCGCGACGTTCCTGACGTTGCGCACCCAGGGCGACCTGCTGGCCCGCGCCGGCGAGGCGGCGAAGCAGCTCTCGCTCGTCGCGGCGGGGCTCGGCGCGATCTTCCTCATCCTGACGGTCGTCGTCGCGGTGAATCGCAACGACAAGAGCGTCTTCCCGACGGTGCTGCCGGCGGCGATCGGGATCGTGGCGCTGATCCTCGCGGTCGTCTTCGTGCAGATGCGACGCCAGGTTTGGGCCTTCACGATGACCGGCCTCGGCGCGATCGCCGTGGTCGTGACGCTCTTCGTCGGCCTCTTCCCGCGCGTGATGGTCTCGAGCACGAGCTTCACCTACAGCCTGACGGTGAGCAACTCGGCCTCGCAGCACTACACGCTCGCCGTGATGACCGTCGTCGCGGCCATCTTCGTTCCGCTCGTCCTGCTCTACCAGGGCTGGACGTACCACGTCTTCCGGGCCCGCGTCGGCGGCCCGCGACCAGAGCCGACCGACTAGGAGAGAAATACATGCCGCGAGTCCTGTTCGTGTACTACACGCACACCCAGCAGGCCCAGCGGGTCTGCGACGCGATGGCGGAGACGCTGCGCGGCCGTGGCCACGAGGTCACCGAGGCGGCGATCGAGTTCACCGATCCGCACTATTCGAAGAACTTCAAGACGTTTCCGTTCAAGCACGCCGTTTTCAGCATCCTGCCGCTACTCTGGCCGCAGACCGTCCGCAAGACCGGCGAGATCGGGATCCCGGACGAGGCAAAGTCGGGCGACTACGACCTGATCGTGCTCGGATCGCCGACGTGGTTCTTCACCACGAACATGCCGCTTCGCTCCTACCTCAAGTCCGGGGCCGCGAAGGCGGTGCTCGCCGGCAAGCCGTTCGGCACTTACGCCGTGTGCCGTCGCTACTGGAGCATCAACCTGAAAGAGGTAAAGAAGCTCGCCACGGCACAGGGAGGCCAGTTCGTCGACTGGACGAAGTTCACGTACGAGGGCGGCCAGATCCGGTCGCTGCTCGCGCTGCTCAGCTACTTCGGCAAGGGCGAGATGCGCGACCGCTCGCTCGGGATCAAGATCCCGCCGACGAATCTCAAGCCGGGCTTCGAGGAGCAGGCCGCGGCCTTCGCCAACAAGCTCGCGGATTCGCTCAATGCGGGCTGAGCGGCTCGCGCTGATCGGTCTGCTCGCCGTGCTCGTCGTCGGCGCGAGCGCCTGCGGCTCGAGCTCGACGACCGCGAAGCGCGGAGTGGTGACGGTCCAGATGGCCGTTGTCGCCGACCCGGGGAACCACTCGGTGGGCGTGATCCAGACCTTCGGCGGCCCGAAGGGCCAGTTCGTCGACCCGCCCAAGGGCACCGGGATCTACAAGACCTGCGCCGACGCGCCCGCTGCGCCGCCGCCGTGCCTCACGGTGGGCGGGGTCTCCTACAAGTACGGGATCGCGGAGCTCGAGACGACGGTCAGCCAGTACGTGACCTTCCTGAACACGGCCGATCCGGCCGGGAAGAACGTGCACCAGCTCTACGACGACAACATGAGCCCGACGGTCTGGCCGCAGTACGGCTCGGTCGCCTACTCCGCCTCCGCGGGGGCGGGCGAGCACTATTCCGTGGCGTACCCGGAGTGGGCTCAGAAGCCGTTCAACTTCGGGAGCTTCCGGCGCGGCGCCCGCTTTGCCAACTCGCTCACCAACGGGAAGATCCTCTCCCAGACGCAGTCGAACTCGAACGGCTTCACGTACATCACGTACACGGTGCGGCTTTCGCCGAAGACCGAGTCGGGGATGTACGACATGAAGAAGGAGTCGCCGACGCGCAGCAAGTCGGCGGGCTTCGTGCTGCCTAGCAACAACGAGTGGGTCAAGGCCGCCTACTACGACCCGAAGGGCGGCGGCACCGACTCGTACTGGGCCTACCCGACCGGCCCGTTCGACCAGCCGAACGTTTCGGTGCTGAACCCGACGACGGGGGACGTCGAGAACGCGAGCGACCAGCCGCTCTCGACCTACAACCCGAACGACCCGCAGAGCGACGTGGACACCCCGGGCGCGCCGCCCGGCACCGCGCCGACCTGGTGCCCGTCGCAGGCGGGGTCGTCGTGCGGCAAAGTCTTTCCGCCCGATCTGCCCGCCGACTTCCAGAAGATCTATATGGCGAACGTGAGCACCGTCGGCCAGACGAAGACGTTCTCGCCGTGGGGCACGCTCGACCAGGGCGGCAACGTCGTCGAGGTGCTCGACACGCTCGCGCCCCAGCCGCCCGGGGTCAACTTCCTGCGGGACTGGCGCTACTACCACGGGGGCGTCGCCAACGCGCCGGCCTACCAGGTCGAGATCTCGGCGTTCGGCTACAACCCGGGCGATCCGCAGATCGCGCGCTTCTATCCCTGGCTCGGCTTCCGGCTCGGGATCGTCGGGAATCTGAAGTAGCGGGGTAGGCTCCGAGGCGTGCGCCTCCTGGATCCGCGCCTGCTCCGTCGCGCGCGGCCGGCGCGGCTCTTGCTCGGGATCGACACCGCGCTCGGGCTCGCGACGGCGCTGCTCGTGCTCGCCCAGGCGGTGCTGCTCGCGCGGGTCGCCGCCCGGGCCTTCGACGGCGCCTCGCTCTCGGCGGTATCGCTGCCGCTCGAGCTGCTCGTCGTGGTGGTGGTCGCGCGCGCCTGCACCGCATGGGGCTTCGAGGCGGTCGGGCGACGCGCGGCGACCGGTGTCCTCTCGCAGCTCCGGCTCGACCTTGTCGAGACGCGCCTTCGCGACCATCCCGCCTCGCTCGACGGCTCGCAGAGCGCGGAGGTCGCGACGACCGCGGTGAGCGGCGTCGATGCGCTCGAGACGGCCTTCGCCCGGTATCTGCCGCAGGTGTTCCTCGCCGCCGCCGTGCCGATCGCGGTGCTCGTGCTTGTGGCGGTGATCGACCCGCTCTCGGCCGGCATCATGCTGCTGACTCTGCCGCTCGTGCCGGTCTTCATGTGGCTGATCGGCCGCGCCACCGCGAAGCACACACGCGAGCGCTGGCAGGCGCTGGCGCTGCTCGCCACGCACTTCTCGGATGTCGTGCGCGGGCTGCCGACGCTGCGCGCCTTCAACCGCGGCGAGGCGCAGACCGAGCGGATCGAGGAGGTCAGCGACGAGTACCGGCGCGCGGCGATGGGGACGCTGCGGATCGCGTTCCTCTCCGGGGCGGTGCTCGAGCTGGCCGCGACGATCGGCGTGGCGCTGATCGCGGTCACCGTCGGCGTGCGGCTCGTCGACGGCGATGTCGGCTTCGAGACCGCTTTGACGGTGCTCGTGCTCGCGCCCGAGCTCTACCTGCCGCTGCGGAACCTCGCGACGCAGTACCACGCGAGCGCCGACGGGCTCGCCGTCTCCGAGCGCCTGCTCGGGCTGATCGAGCAGCCTCCCGCCGTGACCGCCGGCGCCGGCCTCGCGCCGAGCCCGCGCGGCGCGGCGATCCGGCTCGAGGACGTCTCGTTCGCCTATCCGGCGCGTGAGGTGCCGGTGCTCGAGTCGGTCGACTTCGAGCTCGAGCCGGGCGAGACCGTTGCGCTCGTCGGCGAGAGCGGCGGCGGCAAGAGCACCGCTGCGTCGCTCCTGCTGCGGCTCTGCGAGCCGACCGCCGGGCGGGTCACCGTCGGCGGCGTCGACCTCGCCGGCTGCGACGCGGCTGCCTGGCGCGCGCAGGTCGCCTGGGTGCCGCAGGATCCGACGCTCTTCCGCGGCACCGTCGCCGACAACATCCGGCTCGGCGATCCCGCCGCGACGGACGAGCGCGTTCGCGTCGCCGCCGAGCGGGCCGGCGCCGACGCGTTCATCCAGCGGCTGCCCGGCGGGTACGGCGAGGTCGTGGGCGAGGGCGGGCGCGGGCTCTCGGCGGGCGAGCGGCAGCGGATCGCGCTCGCCCGCGCGTTCCTGCGCGACGCGCCGCTCGTGATCCTCGACGAGCCGACCGCGAACCTCGATCCGGTCAACGCGGAGCTCGTCGGCGAGGCGGTCGAGCGGCTCCGCACCGGGCGCACCGTGTTGCTGATCGCCCACAGCGCCGAGCTCGCGGCGCGCGCCGATCGGATCGTGCGGCTCGAGCACGGCCGGATCGCGGAGGTCGCGCCGGCGTGACGATGCTGCGCCGACTGCTCGGGCTCGCCGGGATGCCCGGAAGGCGCGTCGCGGTTGCGGTCGCCCTCGGCTCACTCGCGATCGCGTTCGGCGTCGCGCTGCTGACCACCTCCGGCTATCTGATCTCGCGGGCGGCCGAGCATCCGCCGGTCCTGGCGCTGACGGTCACGATCGTCCTCGTCCGCTTCTTCGGAATCTCGCGGCCGATCGCGCGCTACCTCGACCGGCTCTACTCGCACGACCTCGCGCTGCGCGCGCTCGGACGGATTCGCGCCCGCTTCTACGCGCGGATCGAGCCGCTCGCGCCGGCCGAGCTCGCCGATTTCCGGCGCGGTGACCTCGTCAGCCGGATGGTCGGCGATGTCGACGCGCTCCAGGGGCTCTACCTGCGCGGGATCGGGCCGCCGCTCGTCGCCGTCGTCGTCGGCCTCGGCTGTGTCCTCGCCGCGGCGATCGTGCTGCCGCTCGCCGGCGCGATCCTCGCCACCGGCCTGCTCGTCGCAGGTGTCGCGCTACCGGCGCTCGCGGCGCGGCTCGGCAGGTCCGCCGGCCGTCGCCAGGCGGCGGCGCGCGGCGAGCTGACCGCCGAGCTCGTCGAGCTCCTGCGCGGCGCGTCGGAGCTCGTCGTCTACGGACGCGAGGACGAGAAGCTTGCAGCGGTTCGCGACGCCGACGCCGAGCTCGCGCGCCTCACCCGCCGCGACGCGGTCGTCGCGGGCCTCGCGGACGGGCTCGCCGTTCTCGTGACCGGGCTCACCGTCGTCGGCGTGCTCGCGGCGGCCGTCTCGGCGCACTCGGCGGGGAACCTCGACCGCGTGTTGATCGCGACAGTGGCGCTCCTCGCGCTCGCCTCGTTCGAGTCGGTGCTGCCGCTGCCCGCCACCGCGCGCGAGCTGGCGGCGACGCTCGGCGCCGGGCGCCGCGTGCTCGAGCTGATCGATCGCGAGCCGGCCGTGCGGGATCCGGAAGCTCCGCTGCCCGCGCCTTCGTCTGCGGCAGTTGCGCTCGAGCATGTGACCGCGCGTTATGCCAACTCGGACCGGCCGGCGCTCGCGAGCTTCGACCTGCGGCTCGACCCCGGCGCGCGGGTCGCGCTGGTCGGGCCGAGCGGCGCCGGCAAGTCCACGGTCACGAATCTGCTCCTGCGCTTCCTCGACCCGGAGCAGGGCCGCGTCACGATCGCGGGCCGGGATGCGAGGGAGTACCGGCAGGAGGACGTTCGCCGCACCTTCGCCCTCGCGGGCCAGGAGGCGCACGTGTTCGACTCGACGATCCGCGAGAACCTCAGGCTCGCGCGGCCGGCGGCTACGGACGCGGAGCTCGAGGAGGCGCTCGGCCGCGCCCATCTGTCCGAATGGGTCGCGTCTCTCCCGGACGGCCTCGGCACGCTCGTCGGCGAGGACGGCGCGCGTCTCTCGGGAGGCCAGCGCCAGCGGCTCGTGCTCGCCCGCGCGCTGCTCGCCGACGCTCCGGTGCTCGTGCTCGACGAGCCGACCGCGCACCTCGATCCACCGACGGCGCGCAAGCTGATGGACGACGTCCTCGACGCGGCCGGCGAGCGGACGGTGCTGTTGATAACGCATCGCCCCGAGGGGCTGGAGCGGATGGATCGGATCGTCGCACTCGACGGCGGGAGCGCTCAAGCGGCTTTGTAAAACGGCCGATCACGATAGTGCCCGTGAGAACTGCGGATCCAAGACGATGGGTACTGCTCACCGCCGCCGGGGCGAGCTTTGCGCTGATCTTCGCGGTGGTCGTCCTCTTTGACCGGCCCGGCCTCGGCCTCGGCCGCTTCTTCTTCCTCTCGATCGTCCTCCTCGCGCTCGCGACGGACGCCTGGCTCGGGGCGCTTACCGGCGTCCTCGCGACTGCGCTCTACATGCTCGCCATCGTGATCAGCCCGAGGATGCCCGAGTCGAGCCTCTTCACGCTCTCGATGCTCGTCCGCGTCGTCTCCTTCGTCGCCGCCGGAGCGCTGATCGGCTACTTCGCCAAGGAGCACCGCGTTCTCGTCGGGCGCCTGCGCGGGCTCGCGGAGCGCGACGACTTCACCGGGCTCCCTCGCGGCCGCGCGTTCGAGTCGGAGATGAGCAAGCGCCTCGCGACGCCGGAGTCGTGCGCGCTCCTGATCGGTGCGATCGGGCCGCTCGTCGACGAGCTAGGCGACGAGGCGGACACGCTCCTGCGCGTCTCGCGGCTGCTCACGACCTGCCTCGACCCGCGCGACGCGCTCGTCAGGGTCGGCCACGACGAATTCGGTGTGCTGACCTCGCTCTCGTCGGGCGAGGAGGCCGGGAGGCTCGCCGCGACGCTCGAGTCGGTGCTCGACCAGGAAGGCCTCGACGTCACCTTCGGCTGGGCCGTCACGCCACAGGACGGAACGAACGCGCTCTCGCTGTGCCAGGCGGCGGACGAGCGGCGCTATGCACGGATGCAGATCCGCGCCGCCCGTCCGCTCTACGCCTAGCGACTAGCCGTGGCCGTGCGCCTCCACCTCGGCCTCGGACAGCAAGCCGATCGCGACCAGGTCGGTGGCATGGATCCAGTTGTCCGCGAGCGCGACGCCGTTTGCGCGCACGATCGCGTCGCGGAGCGGAATCGCCCAGCGGTGCTCGAGCAATGCGATCGCGGCAGAGGTCCCGTTCGGGATCGTGTCGGCCACGTACCAGGCCTGGCTCTCGTCGAACACATGGCCGTCCTCGAGCGCCTCGGCTCCGGCGATCGCGCCGGCCTCGGCGCCTTCCTCGCCGTCGGCCCCGAGGCCGATCAGTGCGCCGACGAGGGCGCCGAACTCCATCGCCTCGTCCTGGCTGAGCTGGCTGGCCTGGATGACCTCGATCGAGCCGTCGTCCTCCTTCTTCACGAAGAGGAGGTCGATCAGGCGGATCACGTCGCTCTCCTTGAGGCGGTCCAGCTCGGCGGCGATCTCTCCTGTGAAGTTGTCGCCCTCGAAGCCGAGGACGAGCATCTGTACCGGTCCGATCGCCATTACATGCCCTGCAGAAGCTTCTGCTTCTGCACCTCGAACTCGGCATCGGTCAGAACGCCCTGCTCGTGCAGCGCCGCGAGCTTGGTGAGCTGGTCGATCGAGCTCTCCGACATCGCGCCGCCGGCCTGCGGGGGCGGAGGGGCGTACTGCTGCGGCGGAGCCTGGGCGTACTGCTGCTGTGCCTGCAGGTCATCGATCTGCGCCTGCTGCTGCGCGTCCTGATCGCGGCCGCCCTGAACGCTCTTGCCAACGTGGTACGCCGCCCCGCCGACGATGGCGGCTCGCATGAGCGGGCGCCTTCGCATACCGATCATCTACGTCTCCTTGGATCGTGGTTACGAGCCAGTCGCCTGAAGTATTGCGCGGCGGCGGCTTTGTCGCATCATCCCATACGGGGCGAAAGCCCGGCCGCGTGGGCGAATCCGGTTAGGCTCCCGGCCGAGGTGAGAACCCCGTGAACACCCCAGCCGCCTCGCCGCCTCCGCCGGCGTCTCCTACCGATCCGGCGGAGTTGTTGCGGAGCCGTGCCTACGTCGTCCTGCTCTTCTTCGGCGCCCTCATCGGCGTCCCGGTCGCGCTGGTTGCCTTCTTCTTCCTGAAGGCGGTCTCCGAGGCGCAGCACTACGTCTTCACGACGCTTCCGGCCGAGCTCGGGCTCCACGCCGAGCCGATCTGGTGGCCGATTCCGCTCCTTGCGCTCAGTGGCCTGCTGGTCGCCCTCACGATCCGCCAACTGCCGGGCACCGCGGGACACAAGCCGGCCGAGGGGTTCAAGACGGGCGGAGGAGTTCGGCCGATCGACCTGCCGGGGATCACGATCGCTTCCTTCGCGACCCTGAGCCTCGGCGTCGTGCTCGGCCCCGAGGCGCCGCTGATCGCGATCGGCGCCGGGCTCGGGGCCCTGGCCGTCCACCTCGTCAAGAAGGACGCGCCGGCCATGGCCAGCGCGGTGATCGGGGCCGCGGGCAGCTTCGCGGCCATCAGCACGCTACTCGGCTCGCCGCTCGCCGGCGCCTTCCTGCTGATGGAGGCATCGGGGCTCGGTGGAGCGATGATGGGCGTCGTGCTCGTCCCGGGCCTGCTCGCCGCGGGCATCGGATCGCTCATCTTCGTCGGCCTCGGCAACTGGACCGGGTACGGGACCTTCTCGCTCGCAGTCCCCGACATCCCGCACGTCGGCAGCCCGACAGGCGCCGAGTTCCTCTGGGCGATCGCCATCGGCCTCCTCGCGCCTCTGGTGGGAACGGGGATCAAGTGGCTCGCACTCTCGCTCCAGCCGATCGTCGAGCGTCGCATGGTGCTGTTGACGCCTGTGGTCGGCGTCGGTGTCGCCCTGCTCGCGATGGCCTTCGCCGAGGGGTCGGGCAAGAGCTACACGGAGGTGCTGTTCTCCGGCCAGGCTCAGCTGCCGACGCTGATCGACGGTGCAGCGGGCTGGACGGGGGGCGCGCTCGTTCTGCTCGTCGCCTGCAAGGGCCTTGCCTACGGCCTCTCACTGAGCAGCTTTCGCGGCGGGCCGGTGTTTCCGGGCATGTTCATCGGCGCGGCCGGCGGTATGGCCCTCTCCCACCTGGCGGGCCTGCCGATGATCGCCGGCGCCGCGATGGGGATCGGCGCAATGACCGTCTCCATGCTCGGGCTGCCGTTGGTCTCCGTCCTGCTCACGGCGCTCTTCCTCCAGGCCGACGGCCTCGCGCTGATGCCGCTCGTGATCGTCGCGACCGTCGTCGCCTACGTCGTGGCCGCGAGACTCAAACCGCACCTCCCTGCGGCGCCGGGCGCTCCAGCGGCCGCCGAAGCGACCTGACGGCAGCGTGGATACAGACGGCTCCGTCTGCGGCCGGTCGTACCATCCCCGCGGTGAAGTTCCCGCGGTTCTGGCAGCAGGCTCCTCGGCCCCCGGAGGAGCCTCGGGTCGTGCAGCTCGATCCGGGCCAGCTGAAGGCGCTCGCCTCGACCTTCGCTGCCCCGCGCTGGCTGCGCGACCTCGGGATCGCCTCCTGGCTGCTCGTCGGCGCGGCGGCGCTCCTCGTCGGGCTGGTGCTGCTCGCCTCGGTGACTGCCGAGATCGTCGATCCGGTGGTCTGCGGCCTGATCCTCGCGACGGTGACCGCGCCCGCAGTGACGTGGCTGAAGGGCCACGGAGTGCCGCGCTGGGGCGGGGCGGTCATCGTCCTGCTGATCCTGATCGTGATCGCAGGTTTCATCGTCGTGGTCGTGATCGGCGGGATCGCCTCGCAGGGCGACTCGATCGCCGCGGCCGCAACCTCGGCCGCCGACAAGATCCAGGGCTGGCTGAAGGATCTCGGCCTCAGCGACTCCGGCGCAGCGAGCGCCACCGACAGCGTCTCGACCGCCGCGCCCTCGTCGATGTCGACGCTCGTCCACGGGCTCGTGAACGGGATCCGGGGAATCACCTCGCTCGCGTTCTTCCTCTCGTTCACCGTGTTCAGCCTCTTCTTCCTGCTCAAGGACGGGCCGGGGATGCGCGGCGCGATCGACCGCAGGCTCGGCGTGCCGCTGCCCGTCGCGCAGACGATCACGGGCGGCGTGATCACCTCGCTGCGCCGGTACTTCCTCGGAGTGACGATCGTCGCCGCGTTCAACGGCGTCGTCGTCGGCCTCGGCGCGCTCGCGCTCGGCGTGCCACTCGCGGGGACGATCGCGGTCGTCACCTTCGTCACCGCGTATGTCCCGTTCATCGGTGCGTTCGTCGCCGGCGCCTTCGCGGTGATTCTCGCGCTCGGCTCCGAGGGGACGACGACTGCGCTAATAATGCTCGTGATCGTGATCCTCGCCAACGGAACGCTCCAGAACATCGTCCAGCCGATCGCGTTCGGCGCGACGCTGAACCTGAACCCGCTGGTCGTCCTGATCGTGACCATCGGGGCCGGCTGTCTGTTCGGGATGATCGGGCTCGTGCTGGCGGCGCCGCTCACCTCGGCCGCCGTCCACATCACCGCCGACCTCGCGCGGGCGAGGGCCGCCGCGCTCGGCGACGGCCAACCGGTTGCCAGTCCGGCGGCCGGCTGATGACGGACACCAAGCCCGGCCGGATCGAGCGCTACAAGGGCCACGCGGAGCGGGGCAAGCTCTGGGTCGACAACGCGGACCCGGCCTCGGCCTCCGGCGCGACGATCGGTTGGTTCCGTCGCTACGCGGCAGCCGACGGGCAGCTCTACGCGGTGCTGCTCACCGCCTACCTCTTCCTCACCATCCTGCCCGCGGCGCTCGTGATCGACAGCTACCTGGACACGAACCCGAACGCGCTCGCCGACAATGTGATCAAGCGGCTCGGACTGCACGGCGCGACTGAGGATCTCTTTCGCAGCGTGCTCCAGGGCGCGGGCGGCCACAAGCTCGGCGCTTCGCTGATCGCGCTCGGCAGCGTCGCCTTCTTCGGCCTGGGCATCGGCCGCGTGCTCCAGCTCGCGCACGCAAAGGCCTGGGGGCTCGACATGAGGAAGGCCCGGATCATGGACCAGGCCCGCTACTTCTACGTCCTGCTCGCGCTACTCGTAGCGATTCTGCTCTATGCGGTCGAGGCGAAGGTGCTGGCGGGCCACCCATCGTGGATCGGCTGGGTGATCGCGCCGTTCTGGGCAATCGCGGTGTTCGCGTTCTTCGTCTGGGTGCCGCGTCTGCTGCTGCACAAGGAGATCGCGCGGCGCGATGTCGTGCCGGGCGCGGTGTTCACTCTGGTCGGGCTCGTGGGCGTCCGGCTCCTTTCGCACTACCTCCTCGTGAACTGGCTCGAGTGGTACGGCAAGTACTACGGCGGCCTCGGGATCGTGATGGCGCTCTTCTTCTGGGTCACGATTCCCGCGACGATCCTGGTGCTCGCAGCCGCGCTCTCGCCCGCGCTCGCCCACCGCAGGCAGCTGCGGCGCGAGCGCGGCGTATGATCCGCGCATGGCGACCTTCCTCCACACCATGTGCCGGGTCACGGATCCGGAGAAGAGCCGGACGTTTTACGAGGCTCTCGGCTTCACGTTCTCGCGCGAGATGGACATCGTCCGCAACGGCGAGGTCGAGGCCACGAACTACTTCTTCTCGATCGGGGATCAAGAGAACGTCCTGGAACTGACCTACAACCACGACGGCCGCAGCTACGAGCTCGGTACCGGGTACGGGCACATCGCGGTCGCGGTCGACGATCTCGCCGTCGCGCTGGCCGAGCTCGCCGAGCAGGGGATCGAAGCCGAGCGCGAGCCGTACCGCGTCAGCGAGGGCGGGAGTCTCATCTGCTTCGTGCGCGACCCGGACGAGTACCGCATCGAGCTGATCGACCGCTCCGGAGCGTAATGGGCCTCAAGCACCCGGACGCGCCGGCCGGGTCGACGATCTCGCCGGTCTTCACGCGCGAAGGCGAGTCGATCCCGCGCCACGAGCTGCCGGCCGGCGAGCTGGCGCCTGACACCGCCTACCAGATCATCCACGACGAGCTGATGCTCGACGGCAACGCCCGGCTCAATCTTGCGACGTTCGTGAGCACGTGGATGGAGCCGCAGGCCAAGCAGTTGATGGCCGAGTGCCTCGACAAGAACATGATCGACAAGGACGAGTATCCGCAAACCGCGGAGCTCGAGATGCGCTGCGTCAACATCCTCAGCAGGCTCTGGCACGCGCCGGACAACGCCGAGGCGACTGGCTGCTCGACGACCGGCTCGAGTGAGGCGGCGATGCTCGGCGGGCTCGCGCTCAAGCGCCGCTGGCAGAAGAAGCATCCCGACGGCGCGAAGCCGAACCTCGTGATGGGGATCAACGTCCAGGTCTGCTGGGAGAAGTTCGCGAACTACTGGGACGTCGAGATGCGCCTCGTGCCGATGGAGGGCGACCGGTTCCACCTGAACGCGGAGGAGGCGGTGAAGCTCTGCGACGAGAACACGATCGGCGTCGTCGCGATCCTCGGCTCGACCTTCGAGGGCTCGTATGAGCCGGTGGCCGAGATCTGCGCGGCGCTCGACGAGCTCCAGTCGCAGACCGGCCTCGACATCCCCGTCCACGTGGACGGCGCCTCGGGAGCGTTCGTCGCGCCGTTCCTCGATCCCGAGCTCGTCTGGGACTTCGCCCTGCCGCGCGTGGCCTCGATCAACGCGTCGGGTCACAAGTACGGGCTCGTCTATCCGGGCGTCGGCTGGATCGTCTGGCGCGACTCGGACGCGCTCCCCGCGGACCTGATCTTCTGGGTCAACTACCTCGGCGACAACATGCCGACCTTCGCGCTCAATTTCTCGCGGCCGGGCGCGCAGGTCGTCGCGCAGTACTACAACTTCCTCCGGCTCGGCTTCGACGGCTACCGGAAGGTGCACGGCTACTCGCGGGAGGTCGCGACGCGGCTGTCCGCGCAGATCGCCGAGCTCGGGCCGTTCGAGCTGATCACGCGCGGCGACGAGTTGCCCGTGTTCGCGTTCAAGCTCAAGGACGAGATTCAGAACTACACCGTGTTCGACGTCTCGAACGCGATGCGCGAGCGCGGCTGGCAGCTCCCGGCCTACACCTTCCCCGCGAACCGCGAGGATCTCGCCGCGTTGCGCGTCGTCGTCAGGCTCGGCTTCGGCCACGACCTGTCCGACCTACTGATCGCGGACCTGAAGCGGCAGCTGCCGCGGCTCGAGGCTCAGGCTGCGCCGGTGCACGACGCCTCGACCGCAGCGGCGTTTCACCACTAGCTAGTCGTCGTCGAGCGGAGTGGCGTAACGGCCGCCGACCACGATGTCGAAGCGGTAGGCGAGCGCCCAGTCCGGGATCGTTCGTTCGATGTCGAACGAGCCGATCACGCTCTCGCGCGCCGCACCGTCGGGGATCGACTGGAAGATCGGGTCGATGTCCATCAGCGGGTCACCGGGGAAGTACATCTGCGTGACGACCCGCTCGGTGAAGTCCCGGCCGAACAGCGACATATGGATATGTCTGGGCCGCCAGCCGTTGTAGTGGTTCTTCCACGGGTAGGCGCCCGGCTCGATCGTGACGAAGCGGTACTCGCCGTTCTCGTCGGTGAGCGCGCGGCCGGCGCCGCCGAAGTTCGGGTCGAGCGGTGCGTCGTGGGTGTCGACGTCGTGGCGGTAGCGGCCGGCGGCGTTCGCCTGCCAGATCTCGATCAGCTGGCTGCGCAACGGGCGTCCGTCGCTGCCGAGCACCCTGCCCGAGACGATGATCCGCTGGCCCTGCGGCTCGCCCTCGTACTGCCGCGTCAGGTCGCTGTCGGTCGGATCGATCGCACTCTCGCCGTACACCGGACCGGTGAGCTCGGTCAGCGTGTGCGGGATCACCACGAGCGGCTCCTTCGGCGAGCGCAACCGCGTCCCGACGTAGTCCGGGTAGAGGTACGGAGGGTCGGGATCGATCGGCATCGGCTCAGTTTCGCAGAGGCCGCGGGTTATTGCCGCTTGAACAGCTTGCTCATCGGGGACTCGTACCGGTGTCCCGCGCGGAGATCGGCGAGGCACGCGGCGCAGTACGCGGCGAGGCGGCGCGCGTCGTCGTGGTCGATCTCGCCGGCGAGCGCTTCGACCGCGGCGAGCGTCTCCTGGTCGTCCGTGGTCGCCGCGCCGGCCGCAGCGTCCCAGGCGTGGCCGAGCGCGCGGCGAAACTGCCCGAGCGCCAGCGCGTCGCGGGCCTGCGTCAGCTCGTCGATGGCGCCGCGATCAATGCGAGGACGGATGCCATCGTGAGACCCTAACCCTCGGTTGTGCTTCAAGTCTCGCGGTCCGACGGCCGAAGAGGATAGAGGTGGCGCGAGCGAAAACAGGGGTAGACGGTTCCCGGACGCGGGGTCGCGGGAACGCAGCTACCCTCGGTTGCGTGCTCGCGCTGCTCGGTGGCCTCGCGGCGCGCCGCCCGCGCTGGCTCGTGGCCGGCGCTGTCGCCTTCACACTTCTGGGGATCTTCTTCGGCGGAACCGTCGTCAACCGGCTCTCGAGCGGCGGCGTCGACGACCCCTCCGTGCAGAGCGCCAGGGCCGACCGGGAGCTCGCGCAGGCGAGCGGCAAGAACTCGGGCTCGAACCTCCTCGCAATCGTCCGGCTCGACGCCGACGCGCGCTCCCGTGCAGGCGCTGCAGAGGTCGCCGCCGTCGTCGCAGGGCTCAAGCGCCTCGGCGCCAGGCAGGTGCAGGCACCGGTCGCCGGCCTGCCGGCGAGGCTCGTCTCGCGGGACGGCCGCTCCGCACTCGTGATCGTGCCCCAGGCCGGCGACACTCTCGCAACGAGTGCCCGCCGCGCGTTCGCCCACGACAAGCAGGTCGTGCTCGGCGGCGATCCGGTGGTCTCGCAGCAGGTGAACGAGATCGTCGCGACCGACATGAAGCGCGCCGAGCTGATCGCGCTGCCGCTCCTCTTCCTGCTCTCGTTTCTGATCTTCCGCGGCCTAGTCGCCGCGATGCTGCCCCCGCTCGTCGGCCTCGTCACCGTCGCCGGCGCGCTGCTCGGCCTGCGCGTCGCCAGCGAGATGACCTCGCTCTCGATCTATGCGCTGAACCTGATCACCGGCCTCGGGCTGGGCCTCGCGATCGACTGGAGCCTGTTCATCGTCTCGCGGTATCGCGAGGAGCTAGCGATCCACGGACCGGGCGCGACGGCGCTGCGCGAGACGATGCGGACAGCAGGGCGCACAGTCCTCTTCAGCTCGCTCACGGTCGCGGCTGCGCTGGCCTCGCTGCTCGTCTTCCCGCAGAGCTTCCTGCGCTCTATGGGGATCGGCGGGATGTTCGTGGCCCTGATCGGCGCCGTCGTCGCGCTCCTCTTCCTGCCGGCGGTATTGGCGCTGCTCGGGCGGCGCGTCGACAGCCTCTCGCCGCGGCGCTTCCAGCGCGCATCGGCGAAGGCGGCGCGACCGGCCTCGTCGGGCTACTGGTTCCGGCTCTCGCACATCGTGATGAAGCGCCCGCTCGTGATCGCCGCCGCGACCGTCGGGCTGCTCCTGCTCCTCGGGCTGCCGTTCACCGGCGTCCGCTTCACGGGCTTCGATCCGTCGGTGCTGCCGAAGGCCTCGAGCGGTCGCCAGGTCGACAAGATCGTGCAGACGGAGTTCGCGACCGACCTGAACCCGACCGCCTTCGCCGTCGTCAGCGCGCCCCCGGGCGCTCGCACGGAGTTGCGGCGCTACGCGGCACGGCTCGAAGCGCTGTCCGGCTCGCCCGCGGTCGCCGCGCCAAGGCTCGTCGGCAACGGCACCTGGGTGATCGACGTCGGCTCCAGCGCCGGCCGCAACTCGAATGCCGGCCAGCGCCTGGTCGAGCAGATGCGCGCGGCGCCGTCCGTGTACCCGGTACTCGTCGGCGGCGACTCCGCCGCGCTCGTCGACCAGAAGTCGAGCCTTGTCGCGCATCTGCCCTGGGCGCTCGCGGTCCTCGTCGGCGCGACCTTGCTCGTCCTCTTCCTGATGACCGGCTCGCTCCTGCTGCCGATCAAGGCGATCGCGCTCAACCTGCTCACGATCTCGGCCGTCTTCGGCGTGCTCGTGTGGATCTTCCAGGACGGCCGGCTGCAAGGGCTGCTTGGCTATTCCAGTCAGGGTGGGATCGACACCACCCAGCCGATCCTGATCGCCGCAGTCGCCTTCGGGCTCTCCACCGACTACGGCGTCTTCCTGCTGACCCGGATCAAGGAGGCGCGAGACGGCGGCGCCGACAACAAGGCCGCCGTCGCGTTCGGGCTCGAGCGCACCGGCCGGATCGTGACCGCCGCCGCGTGTCTCTTCATCGTCGCGATCGGCGCGTTTGCCGCTTCTCGGATCGTCACGATCAAGGAGGTCGGGCTCGGCACCGGGCTCGCCGTCCTGATCGACGCGACCCTCGTGCGCGCGCTACTCGTGCCGTCGCTGATGATGCTGCTCGGCCGCGCGAACTGGTGGGCGCCGCGGCCGCTGCGCTGGGCGACTCGCCGCATCTCGTTTTCGGGGTAGCCTCCCGCGCATGCCTGCCTGGGCCACGCTCGGCGTCTTCGCGCTCGCGGCGCTGGCGCTGCTCGCGGTGCCCGGGCCCTCGGTGCTCTACATCGTCACGCAGAGCATCCGCGACGGCCGCCGCGCCGGCCTCGTCTCGGTGCTCGGAATCCAGACAGGTGCGCTCGTGCACGTCACCGCGGCGGCGCTCGGGCTCTCGGCGCTGCTCGTCTCCTCGGCGGCCGCCTTCGACGCGGTCAAGTTCGTCGGCGCCGCTTACCTGATCTATATCGGCGTGCGCCGGCTGCTCGGCCGCGACGAGCCGGATCTCACCGATGCGCGCGAGCGGACGGAGCTTCGCCGCCTCTACAGCCAGGGCATCGTCGTCAACGTGCTGAACCCGAAGACTGCGCTGTTCTTCTTCGCGCTGATGCCGCAGTTCGTCGACCCGGCGCGCGGCCCGGTCTTCGTCCAGGTGCTGATCCTCGGGCTCGTGTTCATCGCCCTCGCGCTCGTCAGCGACGGGCTCTGGGCGATCTTCGCCGGCACCTTCGGAGAGCGACTGCGGTACAGCCGTGCGTTCGCCCGGGTGCAGCGCTACGTCTCGGGCGGCATCTTCCTCGGGCTCGGCGTCGTCGCGGCCCTCGCCGCGCCTGCCCGCAGCCGGTAGCGGCATATACTCGCGGCCGTGACTGCAGCGCCTGCCGTCCCCGCTCCGAAGAGGCCCCACATCTACGTCCGGCGGATCGTGATCGGCGCGATCGTGATCGTCGTGGTCGCGGCCTTCGCAAATCTTCTCGGCCTGGACCTCTGGGGCTGGCTGAAGGACGTCTGGGACACGATGACCAGCCTCACGTTCGCCTCGCTCGTCGCGGCGATCGTGCTCAAGACGCTGCAGACCGGGCTGACGGCGTTCGGCTGGTACTGGATTCTTCGCTACGGCTTCCCGAACGTCCACATCCGCTGGCTCGACATCTTCGCGCTGTACGCCGCCTCGGTCGCGCTCAACGGCATCCTGCCCGCGAACCTCGGCACGCTGATGTACCTGATCATGCTCGTCGCGACGATCGCGGGCGCGACCTTCGCCGGGATCCTGGGCGGCTATGCGGTGCAGAAGATCTTCTACACGCTGATCGGCGCCTTCACGTACCTCTACCTGTTCCTGACCGTCGGCGGCTCGTTCGACATCCAGTTCAACTTCGTCCACGCCCATCCGTGGGCGACGGCGATCCTCCTCGTCGGCGCTGGGATTCTGCTGTATCTGGTGCTCCGCCGCTTCTGGCCGCGCGTGGTGAAGTGGTGGGATCAGGCCAAGGGCGGCGGCGCGATCCTCGGGCACCCGCGCGCGTACATGTTGCGCGTCTTCCTGCCCTCGTTGCTGAGCTGGTTTGCGAGCCTCGGCGTGATGTGCGTGTTCCTGCACGCGTACAACATCCCGATCTCGTTCCACACGCTGATGCGGATCTGCGGCGGCAACTCGATCGCGAACGTGACCTCTGTGACGCCGGGCGGGGCCGGGGTGACGCAGGCCTTCAACGTCGCCTCGCTGAACGGGATCACGAGCGCGGCCAACGCGACGGCGTACTCCGTCGCGCAGCAGCTGGTGACCACCGCGTGGAACATCGTGCTCGGGATCATCCTCATGGTGTGGGCGTTCGGGTGGTCGGGCGGGAGGCAGCTCGTCGAGGGCTCGTACACCGAGGCGAAGCAGCGGGCCGCCGAGCAGAACGAGTCGCGCAAGGCGAAGAAGGAAGCCAAGGCGGCGGCGAAGGCAGCCAGGAAAGCGGCCGGCTGAGTACCTACGCTCGCGTCGCTGGCCTGCCGCTCCTCGTCGAGAGCTACGAGCTCGAGCGGCTCGAGCAGGCGGTGTCGAGCGGCTTCACGCGCGTCTCGACCGTCGTGCACCTGCGCGGCGGCGGCGAGGAGGGCGTGGGGGAGGACGTCACCTACGAGGCGGCGGACCACGATCGCTTCCAGGCCGACGGGCGCGGGTATCCGCTCGCCGGCGAGTGGACGTTCGACGCGTTCTCGGCTCATGTCGGCGCGCTCGATCTGTTCCCCGTCGCGCCGGCGAACGAGGTCTTCCACAACTACCGCCGCTGGGGCGTCGAGAGCGCCGCGCTCGACCTGGCGCTGCGGCAGGCGGGTCTCGGCGCGGCGGAGGCGCTCGGTCGCGAGGCGCGGCCCGTGCGGTTCGTGCTCTCGCTGCGACTCGATCCGGAACCGACCGCCGAGCCGGTGCGGCGGCGGATCGCCATGGGTCCGTGGGTTCGGTTCAAGCTCGATGCGACGTCCGGCTGGAGCGATGAGTTCGTCGCCGAGCTCGCCGCGCTCGGCGTCGTCGAGACGGTGGATTTCAAGGGCGCCTACCGCGGTACGCCGGTCGACACGCCGCCCGACGCGGCGCTGTACGCACGCGTCGCCGAGGGGCTCCCCGACGCGCTGCTCGAGGATCCGGCGCTGACACCCGAGACAGACGCGGCGCTGTCGGCGCATCGCGACCGGATCACCTGGGACGCGATCATCCACTCAGTCTCGGAGATCGAGGAGTTGCCGTTCCCGCCGCGCGTCCTGAATATCAAGCCGTCGCGCTTCGGCAGCCTCGCGGCGCTGCTCGACGCGTACGACTACCTCGAGGCGAACGGGGTCGCTGCGTACGGCGGCGGCCAGTTCGAGCTAGGGCCCGGGCGCGGGCAGATCCAGGCGCTCGCGTCGCTCTTCCATCCCGACGGGCCGAACGACGTCGCTCCGAGCGGCTTCAACGAGTCCGAGCCCGCGGCGGGGCTGCCCTCCAGCCCGCTCGAGCCGGGCCTCTCGGCGGTCGGTTTCCGCCGCGACGGCTGACGGCACACTTCCGGCACAGAGACGTCACCCACGCGTGACAGTTGCGGCGATACGGTCGTTGCAATGGCGAAGAAGACGGAACCCCGCACCGTCAGCACCCCCTGGGGTAGCGCGGCGCTCGTCGACGAGCTGACCCTCCCGCAGCGCGCCGGCGAGCGCCGTTTCGCCTCGCTCGTGCAGCTCCTCGAAGCCGGGAACGGCGAGCAGCTCGTCCGCTTCGCCTACTCGACCGGCGGCGTGGCCCGGCGCGGCCCGGTCACCCTGCGCGCCCGCGACCTCGAGCGGCTGCGCAAGGCGCTCGCGGAGCACGACGCGCTCGCCGCAACGCTCGGTCTCGGGGGTGAGGCCTAGACGATCGCCGCGACGTGATCGCGTGCCGCATCGACGAGCGAGGCGAGGATCAGCGCGCCGTCGGCTGAGCCGAGCAGCGGATCGACTGCGTGCTCGGGGTGGGGCATCAGGCCCATCACGTTGCCCGCCTCGTTGACGACGCCGGCGACGTCGCCGATCGAGCCGTTCACCGGCTCGGCGTAGCGCAGCACGATCTGGCCGCGCGCCTCGAGCTCCGCATAGAGCGCGGGGTCGGCGAACCAGCAGCCCTCGCCGTTCTTGACGGGGATCGAGAGGCGCTGCTCCGGCTCGCAGCGGGCTGTGAAGATCGTGTCTGCGTTCTCGACGCTCAGCGGCACATCGCGACAGATGAACGAGAGCGAGACGTTCGGGCGCAGCACGCCCGGCAGAAGGCCTGCCTCGCAGAGGATCTGGAAGCCGTTGCAGATCCCGAGCACCGGGCCGCCGGCCGCTGCGAACCGCGAGACCGCGCCGAGCGCGGGGCTGAACCGCGCGATCGCCCCGCAGCGGAGGTAGTCGCCGTACGAGAACCCGCCCGGGAGGACGACGCCTGCCACGTCAGCGGGCAGCTCGGGCTCCGCGTGCCAGACCATGACCGGATCGGCCCCGAGCGCGCCGAGGGCCCAGGCAGCATCGCGGTCGTCGTTCGAGCCGGGAAAAACGATCACCGCGATCCGTGGCGCGTCGCTCACGCGCCCTCGAGCTCGATCTCGTAGCTCTCGATCAGCGGGTTGGCGAGCAGCTGTGCGCACATCCGCTCGACCTCGGCGCGCGCGTCGGCGGGATCGGCCGCGGCCACCTCGAGCTCGACGAGGCGGCCGACGCGCGCGTGGCCGATGTGGAAGCCGAGGTGCCGCAACGCCTCCTCGACGGCTTGGCCCTGCGGGTCGAGGATCCCCTCCTTCGGCCGCACGAGCACCATCGCTCTCACGCGAGCACCACCGCCGGGTCGGCGAGGTAGGCATCGAACGAGATCCCGGTGAGCTGCTCGAACGCCTCGATGTAGCGACCGCGCGTGCCCGCGACGAGATCCGCCGGGATCTCCGGCCCCGGATCGGTCTTGTCCCAGCCGAGCGTCTCGCAGTAGTCGCGCACGAACTGCTTGTCGAACGACGGCTGCGTTCCGCCCGGCTCGTACTCGTCGGCGGGCCAGAAGCGCGACGAGTCCGGGGTCAGCGCCTCGTCGCCCAGCGTGAGCCGTCCCTCCGTGTCGACGCCGAATTCGAACTTCGTGTCCGCGATGATGATCCCGCGCTCGAGCGCGTATTCCGCCGCGAAGGAGTAGAGCGCGAGCGAGAGCCGCTCGGCCTCCGCGAAGAGCTCGGCGCCGACGAGCTCGGCCGCCTGCTCGCGCGTGATGTTCTCGTCGTGGCCGCTCGTCGCCTTGGTCGCCGGGGTGAAAATCGGCTCGGGCAGGCGCGACGACTCCACGAGCCCTTCGGGCAGGAGATGGCCGCAGACGCTGCCGGTCGCCCGGTAGTCCTTCCAGCCGGAGCCGGAGAGGTACCCGCGCACGACGCATTCGATCGCCAGCATCTCGAGCCTCCGGCACTCGGTCGAGCGCCCGTCGGGCCGCAGCGCGAGCAGGTGGTTCGGGCAGATCTCCCTCGTGCGCGCGAACCAGAACCCGGAGAGACCGGTGAGCACGCGGCCCTTGTCCGGGATCTCCGTCGGCAGCACGACGTCGAAGGTCGAGATGCGGTCGCTCGCGACCAGCAACAGCCGCTCGTCGTCGAGTGCATAGAGCTCGCGGACCTTGCCGCTTCCGACGTGAACCTCAGACATGGATTGGCTCCTCCTTTGGGTGGGCGAGCGCGCCGAGCCGGTCGAAGACCGTGTCCACGTGCCGCGTGTAGGACGTCATGTCGAACGCCTCTTCGAGGGCGCTGGGCGGGAGCGCCGCCGCGATCTCCTCGTCCCCGAGCACGAGCGTGCGAAAGTCGATCTCCTCGTCCCAGGCGCGCATCGCGTTGCGCTGCACGAGCCGGTAGGCGTCGTCGCGGCTCAGCCCCGCGGAGACGAGCGCGAGCAGGACGCGCTGGCTGAAGAAGAGGTAGTAGCTCGCCTCGAGGTTCCGCTGCATCCGCTCGGGTCGCACGACGAGACCCTCGACGAGCCACGAGAAGCGGTCGAGCATGTAGTCGAGCGCGAGGAACGCGTCGGGGATCACGACGCGCTCGGCCGACGAGTGCGAGATGTCGCGCTCGTGCCACAGCGCCACGTTCTCGAGCCCGACGAGCGAGGCGGCGCGGACGACGCGGGCGAGCCCGCAGATCCGCTCCGCAACGACGGGGTTGCGCTTGTGCGGCATCGCCGAGGAGCCCTTCTGGCCACGGCCGAACGGCTCCTGCACCTCGGCCACCTCGGTGCGCGCCAGGTGGCGGATCTCGAGCGCGAACTTGTCGAGCGACGAGGCGGTGATCGCGAGCGCGGCGAGCAGCTCGGCGTGGCGATCGCGTTGCAGGACCTGCGTCGAGGACGGCGCCGGCTCGAGCCCGAGCCGCTCGCAGGCGTATCGCTCGACCTCGGGATCGGTCGCCGAGTAGGTGCCGACGGCGCCCGAGAGCTTCCCGACGCGCATCCCCTCGAGCGCCTGCACGACGCGGACGCGGTCGCGGTCGATCTCGAACGCCCAGCCGGCGAGCTTCAGTCCGAAGGTGGTCGGCTCGGCATGGACGCCGTGCGTGCGGCCGATCATCAGGGTGCGCCTGTGCTCTTCGGCGCGCGCGACGACGCCTTCGAACGCGCGGTTGAGTCCTTCGAGGATCAGCCTGCCGGCGGCCCGGATCTGGAGTGCGAGCGCCGTGTCGACGACGTCGGAGGACGTGAGGCCGTAGTGGAACCAGCGTCCCTCGGGCCCGAGCTTCTCGGCGACGGCGTCGACGAACGCAGCGGTGTCGTGGTGCAGCGTCGCCTCGAGCTCGGCGACGCGCTCCGGGCTCGGCGCGACCGCGTTCGCGCGGATCCGGCGCGCGGCATCCAGCGGCACCGCTCCGACCTCGGCCCATCCGTCGGTCGCGGCCAGCTCGACCTCGAGCCAGCGAGCAAGCTTGCCCTCGTCCGACCAGATCTTGGTCATTTCCGGACGGGAGTAGCGCGCGATCACTGGGTCAAATCTACACGCCGCGCAGGAGGGTCACGCGCCGAGGATGCGTGCGGCGAGCGCGGCGGCGTTCTTGGCGTTGTCGACGCCGACGCACGCGACCGGAACGCCGGGCGGCATCTGCACGATCGAGAGCAGCGCATCGAGCCCGTCGAGCACGCTCATCGACGAGCGCAGCGGCACGCCGATCACCGGCAGATCCGTGTGTGCGGCCGCGACGCCGGGTAGCGCGGCGGCGAGCCCCGCGCCCGCGATCAGCACGCGCAGGCCGCGCCCGCGCGCGCTCTTGCAGTACTCCGCGACCGCGTCCGGGTTGCGATGCGCCGAGCGCACCTCGAACTCGTACGGGATCCCGCGTGCGTCGAGCTCGTCGAGCGCGGGCTTCATCCGCTCGCGGTCGGACTCAGAGCCGACGAGGATCCCGACGACCGGATCAGGCACGCGCGGCCTCCAGGGCGATGTCACTTCGGAACCTCACACCGTCATACGAAATCAGATTCGCGCCGGCGTAGGCGCGGTCGCGGGCCTCGGCGAGCGTCGGAGCGACGCCGGTGACTCCGAGAATCCGCCCGCCGTTCGTCACGACCTGGCCGTCCCGGAGCGCTGTGCCCGCCTGGAAGACGAGCGCGCCGGCCGCCTCAGCTTCCGTGATCCCCTCGATCGGGCTGCCCGTATCGCCTGCCTCGGGATAGTCGCCGGCGGCCAGCACGACCGTCACGGCGGCGCGCTCGGGTGCCTGCAGCTCGACGCCCGCAAGCTCACCGCGCGCCGCGGCCCAGAGCGCACCGAGCAGGTCGCCCTCGACGAGCGGCAGGATCGACTGCGTCTCCGGATCGCCGAACCGGCAGTTGAACTCGAGCACCTTCGGCCCGTCGGCGGTGAGCATCAGCCCGGCGAAGAGGACGCCCACGAACGGCGTGCCACGCGCGGCGAGCTCGGCGAGGACGGGACGGTGTGCCAGGTCGAGCGCAGCATCGATCTCCAACGCGCCCCAGCCCGGCACCGGCGAGAAGGTGCCCATCCCGCCGGTGTTCGGCCCCCTATCGCCGTCGAAGGCGCGCTTGAAGTCCTGAGCCGCGGGCAACGCGACCGCGTTCAGCCCGTCGCAGAGCGCGAAGATCGAGATCTCGTCGCCCTCGAGTAGCTCCTCGATCACGATCTGGCCGCCCAGTGCGGTGGCCGCGATCAGCCCGGCGTCCAGCTCCTCCGGGGTACGGCAGATGAAGACGCCCTTGCCCGCCGCGAGCCCGTCCGCTTTCACGACGCAGGGTGGGCGCGCGACCGAGAGCGCCTCCGGGATCGGCACCCCGGCCGCGACCATTACGTCCTTGGCGAACGCCTTCGAGCCCTCGATCTGTGCGGCCGCCGCGCTCGGCCCGAACACGGGGATTCCCGCATGGCGCAGGACATCGGCGACACCGGCGACGAGTGGCGCCTCCGGCCCGACGACGACGAGGTCGATGTCGAGCGAGCCCGCGAGCGTCAGCAGGGCCTCGCCGTCCTCCGCGTGCACCGGATGGCAGGCACCGAGCTGCGCGATCCCGGGATTGCCCGGTGCGGCGTGCAGCTCCTCGAGCCCTTCGCTGCGCGCCAGCCGCCAGGCGAGCGCGTGCTCCCGGCCTCCCGATCCGACGAGGAGCACTTTCACGCGGCGAGTCTACGCGTCTACGCTCTCACAATGGAGCCGCCTCCCTACGCGACGGTCGCGGTCGAGGTGATGCGGCTGCCGGGGGACGTGGTCGAGCAGGATCGCGTCGCCGTCGAGGAGCCGCTCGAGATCCGTATCGGCGGGCTCCCGGTCGCGGTGACGATGCGCACGCCGGGCCACGACGAGGAGCTCGCGCTCGGCTTCTGCCTCACCGAGGGGATCCCCGCGGTGAGCGCCGCGCTGCCGGCGGATCTCGCCGCGAACACCGTCGATGTCGAGGCGGGCTCGTTCGACCCCGCGCGGGTGCAGCGGAACTTCTACACCTCGTCCTCGTGCGGGGTCTGCGGCAAGGGCGCGCTCGAGGCGGTCGCAGTCGCAGCGGCGCGCGTGGAGAGTGACCTCACCGCCTCCGCAGCGTTCGTCGCCGGGCTGCCCGCGCGGCTGCGCGAGGCACAGCTCGCGTTCGCCGTCACAGGCGGCCTCCATGCGACGGGCCTGTTCGACGAGGCGGGCGAGCTGCTCTGCGTGCGCGAGGACGTGGGCCGCCACAACGCTCTCGACAAGGTCGTCGGCTGGTCGCACGGCGCCGGGCTCCTGCCGCTCTCGCGCTCCGTGCTCTGCGTCAGCGGCCGCCTGTCGTTCGAGCTCGTCCAGAAGGCGTCGGTCGCCGGCTGCCCGATCCTCGCCGGGGTCGGTGCGCCGTCGAGCCTCGCGGTCGAGCTCGCCGCCGACCGCGGCGTGACCCTGTGCGGGTTCGTCCGCGACGGCCGGCTCACGGTCTACAGCGAGCCGTGGCGAATCCAGGCCTGACCGGCGTCCTGCTCGTCGGCGGCGCGAGTCGCCGCTTCGGCTCGCCGAAGGCGCTCGCGGAGTGGCGCGGCGAGACGCTCGCGGCGCGCGCCTGGCGGACGCTCGGCGAGGCGTGCGATGAGCGGATCGCGGTCGGCAAGCTCGCGGACGGGCTCGAGCTTCCCTTCCCGCTGCTCGACGACGGCACGGAGCTGCGGCATCCCGCCGCGGGGATCGTCGCGGCGCTTCGCGTCGCGGTCGAGGACGTGTGCGTCGTGCTGCCGGTCGACTATCCGCTCGTCACGCCCGAGACGGTGCGCGCGCTCGGTGCGGCGTGCGCCGACGCCGCGGTCGCCGAGGGCGGCGCACCGCTTCCGTTCGCCGTCCGCCGCAGCACCCTGCCGATCTGGGAGCGAGTGCTCGCGGAGGAGCTGAGCCTGCGCGATGGGCTGGCCAAGCTCGACGTTCGTGCCCTCGAGCTTGACCCGGCCGAGCTCGTGGGGGTGAATACAGTCGATGAGCTTCGAGGCCTCCGGTGAGCAGTACGACCGCTTCATGGGTCGCTACACGCGGGAGCTCGCCCCTGCGCTCGCCGACGCGGCGGGTGTGAGCCCTGGCCAGCGCGCGCTCGACGTGGGCTGCGGCCCGGGCGGGCTGACGCACGAGCTCGTCGAGCGGCTCGGCGCCGAGAGCGTCGTGGCGATCGATCCGTCGGCATCGTTCGTCGTCGCCTGTCGCGAGCGTCATCCCGATGTCGACGTCCGCCTGGGGATGGCGGAGCAGCTTCCCTTCGCCGACCGGCTGTTCGACGTCGCTCTCGCCTCGCTCGTCGTCCCGTTCATGCAGGACCCGATGCGCGGAGTACGGGAGATGGCGCGGGTCGCGTCCGTCGTCGGGGCCTGCGTGTGGGACTACAACGAGGGCATGGAGATGCTCCGCACCTTCTGGGCCTCGGCCGCGGCGGTCGACCCGGCCGTGAGCGGTGAGCGGAACCAGATCGGCGGCTCGGCCGGCGACCTCGGCCGCATCTTCCGTGAGGCCGGGCTGGGCGAGATCGAGGAGGGCGCCCTCGACGTTGGCACCGACTACGCGGGCTTCGACGACTGGTGGGAGCCGTTCACGTTCGGGATCGGCCCGGCGGGCTCGTACTACGCCTCCCTCGACGAGGAGCTGCGCGCCGCGCTGCGCGAGGAGTGCCGCCGCAGGCTCGGCGATCCGCAGGCTCCGTTCAGGTCGCCGGCGCGCGCCTGGTACGCGCTCGGCCGGGCCTAATGCTCATGAGCACAAGCGGTGCCAGCGCTTTGCGTCAGGACTCGCGTAGACGACGTTGCGGCGAAGCGCCGCGAAAACGCAGCTAATGCTCATGAGCACAAGGTGGTCTCAGCGCATCGCGACGAACGCTTCGCGGTCGGCGCCCGTGCCGACGAGCGAGACCTCGACCTCGAGCTCGCGCTCGACGAACTCGACGTACGATCGCGCCGCTGCGGGCAACCCGTCGTCGAGCGACTCCTCCCAGCCGGGCAGCGTCACGTACACCGGCTGTGCGTGGTGGAAGTCGCTCTGGTGCGCCGGAAAGTCCTGCGTCTCCGTCCCGTCGCCGAGCCGATAGTGCGTGCAGACCGGGATCTCGGCGAACGACGAGAGGACATCGAGCTTGGTCAACGCCAGTGACGTGATGCCGTTCACGCGCACGGCGTAGCGGAGCGCGACGAGGTCGAGCCAGCCGCAGCGCCGCTCGCGCCCGGTGACCGTGCCGAACTCGTGGCCGAGCTCGCGCATCCGCGCCTGGTCGGGCCCTTCGATCTCCGTCGGGAACGGCCCGGCGCCGACCCGGGTCACGTACGCCTTCGCAACCCCGACCACCTCGTCGATCCGCGTCGGCCCGATCCCCAGCGAGACGGCGGCGTTTCCCGCGATCGTGCTCGACGAGGTGACGAACGGATACGTGCCGTGATCGAGGTCGAGCAGCGTCCCCTGTGCGCCCTCGAACAGCACCGCCTTGCCGTCGCGCAGCGCGCGGTCGACGAGCAGCGACGTGTCCGCGACGTACGGGCGCAGCCGCTGCGCATACTCCTCGTAGCGCGCGTCGACGGTCTCGAGCGCGACCGGCTCGATCCCGTAGACCTTCTCGAGCCAGACGTTCTTCTCGACGAGCGCGACCTCGATCTTCTGGAGCAGGATCTTGGGGTCGAGCAGGTCCTGCACGCGGATCCCGATCCGGGTCGCCTTGTCGGCATACGCAGGACCGATCCCGCGGCGCGTGGTGCCGATCTCGAGGTTGCCGAGCCGCCGCTCCCGCGCGCCGTCGAGCGTCACGTGCCACGGCATGATCAGGTGCGCGTTGCCGGAGAGAAATAGGAGCCCGGCCGTCTCGTGGCCGCGCGCCTCGAGGTCGTCGAGCTCCTCGATCAGCACCTGCGGGTCGACGACGCAGCCGGCGCCGATCGCGCACTGCTTACCCGTGATGATCCCCGACGGGATCGCGCGGATCTTGTACGTCTCGTCGCCGACGACGATCGTGTGCCCGGCGTTCGGGCCGCCCTGATAGCGGCACACGAGGTCAGAGTCGGCAGCGAGCAGGTCGACGATCTTGCCCTTACCCTCGTCTCCCCACTGCGCGCCGACGATCACGGTCGCAGGCACGACCGCAGTGTGCCTGAAGCCGCGGGCGTCGGCGCCGTGGAGAGCTAGCTGGCCGCTGCGAGCCGGGGCCGGCCGATGCGCTTCAGCACTAGCCGATGGCCTCGTCGGCACGTCGCGAAGCCGACGTCCGCTTCCGCCCGCAACCTGCCCGACACCGCAGTCGCGTCTGCCGAGGCGCCGTAGCCGAGATGGATACGGCACTCCTCGCACTCCGCCGCGAACTCCGTCGCCGGCGACAACACCCAGATCGTCTGTCTGTTCTCCGTCTCCCCTCCTATCACCCGGACGCGAGGTCCACGAATTTGGCGTAGCGCTTCAGGAACGAGAGCCGCACCGTGTCGGTCGGCCCGTTTCTGTGCTTGGCGAAGATCACCTCGGCGAGGCCCTGCTGGTCGGTCTCCTCGGCGTTGTAGTACTCGTCGCGGTAGATGAAGCCGACGAGGTCGGCGTCCTGCTCGATCGAGCCCGACTCGCGCAGGTCCGAGAGGATCGGCCGCTTGTCGTGACGCTGCTCGACCGCGCGGGAGAGCTGCGAGAGCGCGAGGATCGGCACGTCGAGGTCGCGCGCGAGGATCTTCAGCGAGCGCGAGATCATCGACACCTCCTGCACACGGTTCTCGGCGGTGCCGCCGCCGGTCATCAGCTGGAGGTAGTCGACGACGATCAGCCCGAGGTTCGGCTCGCGCGACTTGAGCCGGCGCGCCTTCGAGCGGATCTCCATCATCGTGATCGAGGCCGTGTCGTCGACGTAGATCGGCGCCTTCGCGAGCTTGTCGCATGCAGCGGTGAGCCGGGGCCAGTCGTCCTGGGCGAGCTTGCCGTTGCGCAGGCGCTGCGACTCGACCTTCGCCTCGGAGCACATCAGCCGCTGCGTGACCTCGGACTTCGACATCTCGAGCGTGAACAGCGCCACGGGCTGGTTGTGGCGGACGGCGAGGTTCGCAGCCATGCAGAGCGCGAGCGCCGACTTCCCCATGCTCGGCCGGGCGGCGATGATGATCAGGTTGCCGGGCTGGAAGCCGGAGGTGAGCTTGTCGATCTCGCGGAAGCCGGACGGCACGCCGGTGATCTCGGCGCCGGACTCGTACAGCGCGGTGATGTGCTCGAAGCTCTCCTTGAGCAGTGACTCGATGTGCGAGAACTCGCCCTGCACGCGCGCCTGCGAGAGGTCGAAGACGATCTGCTCGGCGCGGTCGACGAGATCCTCCGTGGCGCCGGGCCGCTCCCAGCCGAGCTGCGCGATCTCGCTGCCTGTGCGGATCAGCCCGCGCAGCGTCGACATCTCGCGCACGATCTTGGCGTAGTGCGACGCGTTGGCGGTCGCGGGGACGAGCGCCGCCAATTCGTGGATGCGCACGCGGCCGCCGGCCTTCTCGAGCTCGCCGCGCTCCTCGAGCTCGTCGGGAAGCGTGATCGCGTCGACCGGCTCGCCCTTCGCGTACAGGGCCAGCGCGGCGCGGAAGACGATCGAGTGGCTCTCCCGGTAGAAGTCGGAAGCGTCGAGAATCTCGCTGACCGCCCCGATTGCGCCGGGGGAGAGGAGCATGGCCCCGAGCACGGATTCCTCCGCCTCGAGGTTCTGGGGCGGTACCGTGGCGGCCAGCGGGGGCGGGGCGACCTGCACCATCTGCGGACTAGTCTCCAACAGGCGTCAAGGGGCCGCAGCCGTGGCCGTTTTGCAGGGGTAAGAGAACATACGTTCCGATTCTATCCCCAAGGCCGGACACGTTCTTCCCCAGACGTTGGCAAGTTGTTCATACGAAGTTTCCGCTCTGAGCGGGAACTTCGTCGCAGTGTCCACAGCGCTGTGGACGGCTCTGTGGACGTCTATGCGGCCTGGCAGTTGCGGCACGCGCCGCGGAGCACGACGTCGTGGCCGGCGATCGAGTAGCCGCTGCGCCCCTCGACCCGGTGCAGCGCGCGCTCGAGCTCGTCGTCGGCGAATGCCTCGACCCGGCCGCAATGGTCGCAGACGAGGTGATGGTGATGCTCGCCGCTTGCGAGCATCGGCTCGAAGCGCGCGGTGCCGGCGCCGACGTCGATCCGCTGCAGGAGCCCCTTGTCGGTGAGGAGGTCGAGCACGCGGTAGATGCTGGCGATCCCGACCTGCTGGCCCTCGGCGCGGAGCTGGTCGAAGATGTCCTGGGCGGTGAGGCAGCAGTCCTGGCGGCCGAGCAGCTCGACGACGGCGCGCCGGGCGACACCGTTTCGGTAGCCGCTGCCGCGGAGCGCGGTGAGCGTCTCGTCGGTCCAGCCGGTCATCGGCGCGGATGATAGCGCTTCTAGTTGATTTTGGGAATGAGTATCGTTAGCGTGAGGGGAGATGCTCTCACCGTTTCACTACGTCTTCGTCCAGCGCGGCCTGCTGGAGGTCCTGCTCCTCTCCGTGGGCGCGGGGCTGCTCGGGACCTGGATCGTGCTGCGCGGGCTTGCGTTCTTCTCCCACGCGGCGGGCACGGCGGCGTTCCCCGGGCTCGTGCTCGCGGACGGGCTCGGCTTCTCGGCGCCGCTCGGCGCGTTCGCGGCGGCGCTCCTCTTCGCGTTCGGCGTGGAGCGGCTGGCGAGGAGCAGGCGCAGCGGCTACGACAGCCTCACGGCGCTCGTGCTCGTGGGCGCGCTCGCGCTCGGCGTGATCCTCGCGAGCGACGTCTTCCACTCGGGCGCGAGCGTCGACTCGCTGCTCTTCGGGAGCCTGCTCCTGATCGGGCCGCGCGATCTCGTCCTCGCCGCGGTCGCCAGCGCGGCGGTGCTCGTTGCGAGCGCGCTCGCCGGACGCCGCTGGCTCGCGATCGGCTTCGACGAAGGCAGCGCACGGGCGCTCGGGATCCGCTCGGCGGTGCCGGACGCGATCCTGCTCGTCCTGATCGCGGCCGGAGTCGTCGTGGCGCTGCCGGCGATCGGCGCGCTGCTCGTGACCGCGCTCTTCGTCGTCCCCGCGGCGACCGTGCGGCTCGTGACCCGGCGGCTGCGACCGTGGCAGCTCGGCTCGGTCGCGCTCGTCGCCGCGGAGGGCGTGGTCGGGCTCTGGCTCTCGGTGAAGCTGAACGTGCCGCCAGGAGCCGCGATCTCGGTGCTCTCCGGCGGTGTGTTCGCCGTCGTCGCGGCGGCGCGGATGGTCTCGGCGCCGGCGCGCCGCCTCGTCCCGGCGGCTGCAGCACTTCTGCTCCTCGCCGGCTGCGGCTCGAGCCACACCACCGCGAGCGGACTACCGGTCGTCGCGACAACGACGCAGATCGGCGACTGGGTGCGCGTCGTCGGCGGTACGGACGCGCGTGTGAAGCAGATCCTGCAGCCGAACACCGATCCGCACGAGTACGAGCCGCGGCCGGGCGACGTCGAGGCGACCGCCGGCGCGAAGCTCGTGCTCGAGAACGGAGACAACCTCGACAAGTGGATGGGCAAGGTGGTCTCGGAGGCAGGAGGCAAGCCGACGGTCGTGGATCTCGGAGCGGGCGTCCCCGTCAAGCGACCGGGCGAGACCTCAGGCCCGGAGGCGTCGCGCTTCGATCCGCACTGGTGGCACGACCCGGTGAACGCGATCGCCGCGGTCGGCGAAATCCGGGACGCCCTCGTCGCCGCTGACCCGAATCACGCGCAGACGTATCGCCGGAACGCGGCGGGCTATATCGCGAAGCTCCGGGCGCTCGACAGCGGTATCGCCGCCTGCTTCGCGAAGGTGCCCGCGGCTCAGCGAAAGCTCGTCACCGACCACGACGCGTTCGGCTACTTCGCCGATCGCTACGGGATCCAGGTCGTCGGCGCCGTGATTCCGTCGCAGACGACCGAGGCGCAGCCCTCGGCCGGCGAGACGGCGAAGCTGATCGCGCTGATCAGGCGCGAGCACGTGAAGGCGGTCTTCCCTGAGAGCTCGATCAACCCGAAGCTCGCGCAGGCGATCGCCCACGAGACGGGAGCGAGCGCGCACTACACGCTCTACGGGGACACGCTCGGGCCGCGTGGCTCCGCCGGCGCCACCTACCTCTCGATGGAGCGCGCGAACGCCGACGCCATGGTCCGGGGCTTCACGGGCGGGCGCACCGGGTGTCCGTGAGCGAGCCGCTGCTCGTCGTCGACGATCTCGCCGCGGGCTACGGCGGAGCGCCCGTGCTCGAAGGCGTCTCGTTCACGCTCGAGCCGGGGCAGCGGATCGGCGTGCTCGGCCCGAACGGCGGCGGCAAGTCGACGCTCTTCCGGACGCTGCTCGGAGAGCTCGAGCCGCTTGCGGGTGGATTCGTCGCGGCGGGCGGGTTCGGCTACGTGCCGCAGACCGAGCGCTCGCGGCTCGACTATCCGGTGAGCGCGCTCGACGTCGCGCTGATGGGCACGCTCTCGCGCCTGCCGTGGTGGAAGCGGCCGGGTCGCCCGGGGCGCGCGGCGGCAGTCAGGGCGCTCGCGCGCGTCGGGCTCGGCGATCGAGCGGATGCCCAGTTCGGCGAGCTCTCGGGTGGACAGCGCCAGCGCGTGCTCGTCGCGCGCGCACTCGTCCAGGACGAGCCGGTGCTGCTGCTCGACGAGCCGTTCACCGGCGTCGACCAGCCGAGCGCGGAGCTGCTCGAGCAGCTACTGACGGATCTCGCGGCGGAAGGGCGTGGGCTCCTGATCGCCTCGCACGACGTCGACCAGGTTCGCGCGTGGGACAGCGTGCTGTGCCTGAACCGGCGCCAGATCGCGTTCGGGCCGCCGGCCACGACGCTCGACCGGCGGGTGCTCGAGGAGACCTACGGCGGCTCGATCGTCGCGATCCCCGGTGGCAGCGCCGGAATCCTGCCGGCCCACCATCACCACCACGACGAGGATCACTGATGCATGCGCTCGTCGAGCCGTGGCGGCTCGGCTTCATGCAGCGGGCATTTCTCGAGCTCGTGCTCGTGGGGATCGTCGGCGGCGTACTCGGCTGCTGGGTCGTCTTCTACGAGCTTTCCTACAGCGCCGAGTCGCTCGCCCACGCCCTCTTCCCGGGACTCGTCGTGGCTGCGCTGATCGGGGTGCCGCTCGTGCTCGGCGGCGCCGTCGGCGTGCTCGTCGCGGCGGCGGCCGTGGCGGTGTACGGGCGGACGCCGGAGATCGGGCGCGACACCTCGGTGGCGGTGGTCATCACGACGCTGTTCGGGCTCGGCGTCGTCCTGGCGTTGCGCCCGGCCTCGCCGCCGGGGCTGAACGAGCTGCTCTTCGGTGACCTGCTCGCCGTGAGCCGCCAGGACCTCGTCGTCGCTGCGGTGCTCGGCTCCGTCGTGCTCGGAACCCTCGCCGTGCTCCACCGGCAGCTCCTCGTCGTCGGCTTCGACCGCGGCACTGCGCGCGCCTTCGGCGGCAGGCCGCTACTCGTCGACCTCGCTCTGCTCGGCCTGATCGCCGCGGCCGTGATCATCGGCGTGCAGGCGCTCGGGAACCTGCTCGTCGTCGCGGTGATCGTCGGCCCTGCGGCGACGGCTCGCCTCCTGACGAAGCGGATCGTGCCGATGATGGCCGTCGCGGCCGGCTGCGCGGTGCTCGCCGGCCTGCTCGGGCTCTACCTCTCGTACTACGCGGATCTCGCGGGCGGCGCGTCAGTCGCCGGTGTGCTCGTCCTCGGCTACCTCGTCGCTCTCGGCCTCCGCGGCGGGGCTCTCCTCCGCCTCGGCTAGCACTTCGGCCTCGGGCTCCTCGACCACGACCTCCTCGACGACGAGCTCCTCCTCGGGCGGCAGCTCGCCGCCCTCGGGCACGACGAGCGTCTTCACCTCGACGCGCACGTCGGTGAACACGTCGATCGGCACCTCGAAGCGGCCGATGCGCTTGATCGGCTCGTCGAGCCCGATCTTGCGGCGGTCGACGCGGATCTTGCGCGTGCGCCAGATCTCGTCGGCGATGTCGGTGGGCGTGACGGAGCCGAAAAGCGCGCCGGTCGGGCCGGCCTTGACCTCGAAGCGGAGCACGGTCTTGCCGAGCACCTCGGCGATCTTCTGCCCCTGCTCGAAGGTGCGCGCCTCCTGCTGGGCCCGCTGCGCCTCGCGCTTCTCGATCTGCGCGACGCGGCCGGGGCTCGCGACCTCGGCCAGCTTCCGCGGCAGCAGATAGTTCCGGGCGTAGCCGCGCGCGACCGAGACGACCTCGCCGCGGAGGCCGATCTTGTCGACGTCGGAGAGAAGGATGACTTCCATCGCTCTACCCCGAGACGTACGGCAGGAGCGCCATCTCGCGGGCACGCTTGACCGCGACGGCGACCTGGCGCTGGTGACGCCGGCAGGCACCGCTGATCCGGCGCGAGCGGATCTTGCCCTTCTCCGAGATGTACCGCCGAAGCTGGTTGATGTTCTTGTAGTCGACCTCGTCGACCTTGTCCTTGCAGAAGTAACAGCTCTTGCGACGACCGGGCGCCGTCGACGCCCCGGGACGCTTGCGCTGTCTCTGCTCCTTAGCCTGGGCCATTCACTGTCTCCTTAGAACGGAATGTCGTCGTCGGCTGCCTGGGGCGCGAAGTCGGCGTTGTTCTCCGCCGCTGCCGCTGCCGCGGGCACGAATTGGTTGCCGCCGCCGCCCTCGCCGCCGCCGCCTTCGCGGCTGCCGAGGAACTGGACGTTGTCGGCGATGATCTCGACCGCCTGGCGCTTCACGCCCTCCTGCTCCCACTCGCGCCAGTCGAGGCGCCCGTCGATCCCGACCGGGCGGCCCTTGGCGAGGTACTGCGCGCAGTTCTCGCCCTGGCTGCCCCAGACGGTGACGTCGAAGTAGTTGGGCTTGTCGCCCCACTCGCCGGTCGCGCCGTCCTTCTGGCGCGTGTTGACGGCGATGCGGAGCTTGCAGACGGCAGTGCCGCTGGGTGTGTGACGCAGCTCGGGGTCACGGGTCAGGTTTCCCACGAGCACGACGCGGTTGATGTTGCTGGCCACGGTCTTACTCCTCCTCGTCTAGCGAACGTGTGTTCGACCCAGCGTACTCGGGCTGCACGACGGTATCGACCGGCGGCGGCGCACCACGGTGCGACCCCTCGATCCGGCGCACGGCGAGGTGGCGCATCACGTTGTCGTCGATCTTGAGGATCCGGCCGAGCTCGTCGAGCGTCTCGGGCGGCGAGTCGAACGTCAGCAGGTAGTACGTGCCTTCACCCTTGTGGTCGATCTCGTACGCGAGCTTGCGCCGGCCCCAGGGCTCTGTGCCGCCCCACGTGCCGCCGTCCTTCTCCACGAGCTCCTGGACGTGGCCGACGATCTCCGCCTGCTTGTCCTCAGGGAGCTCGGGGTCGAGCATCAGCAAGATTTCATACGCAATCACGCTCCCGAGCACCTCCTTCCCACGGTCTGAATCGGCCTCACCGGCTGGCGCCGCTCGGGAACGGACGGCGCGAGGCGAGGCAGGAAGAGGGGGCAGTGTAGCATCGGCTCGTGCGTCGCCTCGCGCTCTGGTTGCTCGCCACGTTTGCGTTCCTGCGCTTTCTGAGCTGGAAGCGGACGCAGGCGGTTCCCGCTGTTGCTCCGGCGGAGCCGGTCGCGGAGCCGGAGCCGGAGGTCGATCCGCGCGCCGAGGAGCTGCGGGTGAAACTCGAGGCGCGCGTCGAGGAGCCCGAGCCGGAGCCCGAACCGGAGCCGGCGGCGCTCAGCGAGCCGGACGAGCGCCGCCGCAGCGTGCACGAGCGAGGCCGCCGAGCGGCCGAGCAGATGCGCGACCCCTCTACCGGGGACTGAACGCGGCGATTCCGGCGACGAGGCCGCGCGCGACCTTGTCCTCGTAGCCGGTCGATTCGAGCCTCGCTCGCTCCGCCGGATTCGAGAGGAAGCCCGTCTCGACGAGCACGACCGGGACGTTCGCCCAGTTGAAGCCGGTCAGGTCGGAGCGCTGGATCGTCCCGAGATCCGTGGCACCCGTCGCCCGCACGACTGCACGCTGCACGAGGCGCGCCGCATGCAGGCTCCGCGCGAAGATGTCGTCCGTCCAGCCGCGATGCAGGGCGGGGAAGAGCGTCGAGACGCCGTGGATCCCCGGATTCGTGGAGCCGTCGGCGTGGATCCGCACCATCAGCGCCGCGTGGCGCGCGTTGCAGAACTGCGCGCGGGCGATGTTGCCGCCCGTGTAGCCGGGCGCCGTTCTCGTCATCGCCACGCGATACCCGCGCGCCAGCAGCAGCGTCCGCGTCCGGAACGCGATCCGCAGCGCGACATCGGCCTCGCCGGGCGCGCCGCCGCCGTCCTTGATCTTCACGACCTTCGCGCCGGGCCCGATCGGCTCGGTCTGCGCGCCCACGGCGGGCACCGTCCCGTGCCCCGGATCGAGGCAGATCAGCGCCGCAGTAGCGAGCGCCGCGGTTAGGACGCGAAAGCCCCCAGCTCGGCAACCAGGCGGTCGACCTCGTCCGTGGTGTTGTAGTGGATGAAGCCGATCCGCACCGAGCCCTCGGCCGGCAGCCGCTCGGCGAGCCCGACGCAGTACCAGCCGTCGTGGGCCCAGACGCCCATCCGCTTCTCGGCGAGCGCGCCCGCGACGTCGTAGGCCGAGACGCCGTCGACGTTGATCAGGAACGTCGGCACGCGGCCCTCCATCGTCGGCAGCCCGTACACGGTGACCGAGTCGGGCAGAGCGTCCATGAACCGCTGGCCGAGGCCGCGCTCGTACTCGCGGATCGCCTCCATCCCGCCGATGTCCGCGAGGTAGTCGATCGTCGCGTTAAAGCCGCCGAGCAGCTCGTAGGGCAGCGTCCCCGTCTCGAACCGGCGAGCGAGCGGCTCGGTCGGAGCGGGACGCGCCTTGTACGGGCGCCAGGTCTCGGCGAGCTCGCCGCGGACGTAGCCGAGCCCGAGGTGCGGCCCGCAGAACTTGTACGGCGAACAGATCAGGACGTCGCAGCCGAGCTGCATGACGTCGACCGTCTCGTGCGCCGCGTAGTGGACGGCGTCGAGCCACGAGAGCGCACCCGCGTCGCGCGCGAGAGAGCAGAGCCGTTCGATGTCGACGAGCGTGCCGACCGCGTTGCAGGCGACCGAGCAGGCGACGACGCGCGTGCGGTCGGACAGCTTCCGCTCGAGGTCGTCGAAGTCGAGGGTCAGATCCTCGTTGACGTCGACGAGGTGCACCTTCAGGCCCTTGTCCGCGGCGATCTCGACCCACGGCGCGGCGCAGCCGTCGTGATCGAGGCGCGTGACGATCACCTCGTCGCCCTCGCGCCAGTCGCGCGACGCGGTGCGGCTGAGGTGGAAGTTCAGCGTGGTCATGTTCATCCCGAACACGGTCTCGGCAGGCGTGGCCCCGAGGAACGCGGCGCCTTTCTGCTTGGCCTGCGCGAGCACGGCCTCGACGCGCTGGCCGGTCTCGTACGGCGCACCGATGTTGGCGCTCGCTTCGCGCAGTGTGCGCGCCATCGCCTCGCCGACCTCGTCGGGCACCTGGGTGCCGCCGGGCGCGTCGAAGAACGCGAACCCTGACTGGAGCGAGGTGAACCGGCGGCGAATCGCCTCGACGTCGAGCAAGGTCGCGCTCATGCCCGGAAGCTAGCTGATCAGGCGGGCAAGTGCCTGCTGGAGCTTGCGGCCGAGCTCGGGATTCTCGTCGACGATCGGTCGGAAGTTCCAGGCGCTGAGCGCCCAGCAGCGCAGCTCGGTCAGCGCGATCACGGTCGCGGTGCGATCGCTCTCCGCGAGCAGCGCCACCTCGCCGAAATGGTCGCCCGCATGGAGCTGGCGCTTCTCCTCGCCGCCGACCGTGACGAGCGCGTCGCCCTCTTCGATCACGAAGAACGCGCCGAAAGTCGCGCCGGCGCCCTCCTCCGTCACAGCATCGCCGGGCTGAAAGGTGCGCTCCTTCATCTGCCCGGCGATCGACTCGAGCTCCTTCGCGTCGAGATCGGCGAAGAGCGGGACGTGCGCGAGTGTCTCGACCGGTGCGCCTGTCATGGCCACGAATATGACAGATTCCGCGCGTGAGGCTCAATGTGGTCGGCTGCTCGCCTGCCTGGCCGAACCCCGGCGGGGCTCAGTCGGGCTACCTCGTCGAGGGGACGGGACGCCTGCTGCTCGACTGTGGCCCGGGGGTGCTCGCGCGTCTGCGCCTGGGCGACGGAGGCTGGCCGCGCGTCGACTCGATCGCGATCACGCACTTCCACCTCGACCACTGGGGCGACATCGTGCCGTGGGTGTGGGGGCGGATGTACGGGCTCGGGCGAGAGCTGCCGCGGCCCGAGCTCTGGCTCCATCCCGGCGGCGAGGAGCTCGTCGCGGCGATCGGGTCGCGGCTCGGGTTCCCGGAGATGTTCGCCGAGACGTTCGATCTGCGGATCTACGAGGACGGCGTGCCATTCGAGACCGCGGGCTTCCGGGTCACGGCGTCGCGGGTCAAGCACTACCGGATGGAGGCCTACGCGTTCCGGATCGAGGGTGGGGGCCGGACGCTCGCCTACTCCGGCGACTCGGGGCCCGATCCCGCGTTGGCCGAGGTCGCTCGGGGTGCCGACGTGTTCCTCTGCGAGGCGACGATCGGCGCATCGAACCCGGACCCGGACGACCTGCGCGGCCATCTGAGCGAGGGCGAGGCGCTGGCGGCGTTCGACGCGTCGGGCGCGGCGCGGCTCCTGCTCACGCACCGGCCGGCCGAGCAGGCGCTCGCTGCGAGCTTCGAGCTCGTCCATGACGGGTACGCGACCGACGTTTGAGCGGTCGTCCGCCTCTCACGACGAACGGCTGGATGCGCTGGGCGCTGATCGCGCCGCTGCTTCCCGACGTCGAGTCGGTGCTGGAGATCGGGGTGGGGCTGGGCGCGCTCGGCTACCGGCTCGCGGAGCGGTATCGCTACGTGGGCCTCGAGCTCGACGAGGAGGCGCTCGCGGTTGCGCGGTCGCGGATTGTGCGGGGGACGCTGATCCACGGCGACCTCGATGCCGTTGACGAGCGGTTCGACCTGGTCGTGGCGACGGAGGTGCTCGAGCATCTCGAGGACGACGTCGCCGCGCTCCGGCTCTGGCGCGAGCGGCTTGTTCCCGGGGGCGCGGTGCTGTTGAGCGTGCCTGCGTTCCCCGAGCGCTTCGGGCCGTGGGACGTGAAGGCGGGCCACTTCCGCCGCTACGAGCGCGACGGGCTCGCAGCGACGTTCCGGGCGGCGGGATTCGAGCCGGTTGCGATCCGCACGTACGGCTTTCCGCTCGGCAACCTGCTCGAGGCGGCCCGGGACGCCGTCGCGAAGCGGCAAGGAGGCAAGGGATCGATGGAGGAGCGCACGGCGGCGAGCGGCCGGCTCCTCCAGCCGTCGAGGACGACGGGCTGGCTCACGGCGAGCGCGGGAACGGTGGGCAGCGTGCTCCAGCGGCCGTTCACCGGCAGCCGCCACGGCGTGGGCTTCGTCGCGCTCGCGCGGGCTACGGACTGAGCCGCTCGGTCGCGGCGAGCATGTTCGCGCGGCCGGCGCCGTAGGTCGTCACGATTCCCGCGGCGCCGTCCGGCCGCCATACGGGCACGCCGACGTCGACGATCACGGCGCCCTCGACGAGACCCTGTGCGACCTCGCGCTCCCACTCGTGTCGATGCGCGTCGCGGATGACGACCACGAGTTGCCGGCCGCCGCGCGGCAGGTCCTCGTGACGATGGATCACAAGGTGCTCGGTGCCCGGTCTTCGTGCTGCCAGGATCTCGCCGAAGGTGTGGCCGGCCGGGCCCGCGGCGATCGTCACCTCGGGGACCAGCTCGACGACGAGCGCCGGCCCCGTCAGCTCGACATTGCCTTCGACTCGGAGAGCGCGCCGCGCGGCCTCGAGGCCGACGCCGGACGCCGTCCAGCGGCCGACTCGCTCGACGCGCGAGGCGGCTTCGGCGAGGCGCTCTTCCGAGATCCGTCCGGCCGCGACCGCGTCGACAAGCGCTTTCCGGATCGCGCGCACGTCGTCCTCGAACAGGTCGTGGCCGAGGCACAGCGCATCGGCTCCGGCCGCGATCGCCAGCACCGCGCCCTCCTCGACGCCGACGGTCTTGCTGACCGCGCCCATCTCGAGCGCGTCGGTCATCACCATCCCGTCGTAGCCGAGCTCCTCGCGCAGGAGGCCGGTGAGGTGCGCGCGGCTCAGGGTCGCAGGCAGCTCGTCGATCGCGGGCACGCGGATATGAGCGGTCATCAGAGACTGCGTGCCCGCGGCGATCGCGGCGCGGAACGGGACGAGCTCGCGTGCAAGCAGCGTCTCGCGGTCGACGTCGATCGTCGGCAGCTCGAGGTGCGAGTCGGCGCGCGTCGCGCCGTGGCCGGGGAAGTGCTTCGCGCAGGCCGCGACGCCGAGGCTCTGGAGCCCGGTCACCCATGCCGCGGTATGCCGCGCCACCAACGCAGGGTCGGAGCCGAACGAGCGCACGCCGATGATCGGGTTCAGCTCGTCGGAGTTCACGTCGGCGTCCGGGGCGAGATCGAGGTTCACGCCGCAGGCGGCGAGCTCGCCGCCGATCGCAGCCGCCACGCGCTCGGTCAGCTCCACGTCGTCGACCGCCCCGAGCGCGAGATTCCCCGGATACGAGCTCCCCGTCCTCATCTCGAGCCGGGTCACGTCGCCGCCCTCCTCGTCGATCCCGATCAGCGCCTCGGCGCGCTCGCCCAGGATCTCAGCGCTCAACGCGGCGAGCTGAGCCCGTTCGCCGACGTTGCGCGAGAACAGAATGACGCCGCCGAGCCCGCCCGCGAGCTCGCGCCGCACCCAGTCCGGCGCCGAGAGCCCGACGAAGCCCGGAAACAGGCAGGTCGAGGCGAGCCGTTCGAGCCGCTCGCTCACCCCTTGACTGCGCCCGCGGTGAGCCCGAATGCGATCTTCCGCTGCACGACCAGGAAGAAGATCACGACGGGGATCGCGGTCAGCGTCGCGCCCGCCATCAGCCCGCCCCAGTCGGTGTTCCGGCTCGTGCCGTAGAAGTACGAGAGCCACAGCGTCACCGTCTGCTTCGACTGGTCGGTGAGCAGCACGTTGGCGAAGATGTACTCGTTCCAGACGGTGATGAAGACGAATACCGAGGTCGCGACGAGGCCCGGCGCCACGAGCGGCAGCAGGATCCGGAAGAACGCTCCGACCCGGCTCGAGCCGTCGACCATGGCCGCCTCCTCCAGCTCGCGCGGGACACCGAGGATGAAGCCGCGCAGCATCCAGATCGCGAACGGCAGCACGAAGGTCATCTCGACGATGATCACGCCGGTGAGCGTGTTCGTGAGGTGGTACTTCGCGAGCACGACGTAGAGCGGGATGATCAGGCCCACCGCCGGCAGCATCTGGATTCCGATCACGAGGACGAGGAAGATCTTCGCGCCGCTGAACCGGTACTTCGCGAGCGCGATCGCGGCCAGGAACGAGAGCACGATCGCGAGCGCCACGGAGAAGCCGACGATGATCACGCTGTTCTTCACGTCGGCCCAGAAGTACGGCCGGTCCATCGCGTCGCGGAAGTGCTGGAGCGTCGGGTGCCAGGGGATCCAGGTCGGGTTGAGGCCGTTGATCTCGTCGGTCGGCTTGAACGCGGTCGAGATCATCCAGTAGACGGGGAACACCATCACGACGAGGACGAGCCCGGCGACGAGGTTCCAGCCGGTGCGGCCCATGCGGCGGCGGCGACGGCGGCGCGTGCGGACGGCGCTCCGGTCGATCACGTGCGGGTCGTGCTCGGTGAGCGCGATCTCGGAGGCGGCGCTCACACGTTCTCCATCCGCACCATCTTGCGGACGTAGAAGAAGCTCAGGCCGGCCACCATCAGGAGCATCAACACCGAGATCGCGGCGCCGCGGCCGAAGTCGCTCTTCGCGTACCCCTCCTCGTAGAGGTACACGCCCATCAGGTAGTTCGAGGTGCTCACATGCGACTCGCCGATCAGCAGGAACGGCTGGGTGAAGACGCCGAAGTCCCAGATGATCGAGAGGCTCGTCAGGATCAGGAAGATCGGCTTCAGCACGGGAAAGGTCACGTCGCGGAAGATCCGCCACGGCCGCGCGCCGTCGATCTCGGCCGCCTCGACGAGCTCGTCGGGCACCTGCGCGAGCCCCGCGTAGACAGCGACGACGATGAACGGGATCGCGCCCCAGACGATCAGCGAGGTCACGAGCCCGAGCTGCGAGGTGGGGGTGACGTACCAGTCGTGCTGGAAGTAGTCGCCCGCGCCGAGCTTGGTGAGCGCGTAGTTGAGGACGCCGTTCTGGAAGTTCGTCATCCAGTACCAGACCTGCACCGCGACGACGACCGGCATCGCCCACACGAGCATCAGCCCGGCCGTGAGCAGGATGCGCATGAAGGTGCTGATCCGGACGAGGAGCAGCGCGACCAGCGTCCCGATCGTGATCGTCAGGAACACGTTGACGACCGTGAAGACGATCGTCCGCACGAGCGTGTTCCAGAACACCGGGTCGTGCAGGATCGAGCTGTAGTTCTTGAAGCCGACCCAGGTGCCGGCGTGGCGGATCAGCTCGAAGAGGCCGTAGCGCTCGAACGAGATCACGAGCAGCTCGTAGAGCGGGTAGGCGAGCACCGCCGCCATCGCGATCCCCACCGGCAGGATCAGCCAGTACGGGATCGAGCCGCGCGCGGTGCGCCCCCAGAATGAGCGACGCCGCCGAGACCCGAAGGTCTCGACGGCGCCTGGGACTTCGCTGGTCAACGAGCTCCCGTCCCGCTCAAGTCGAACTCCTTACTGGTTCAGGGTGAACGTGATGTTCGCGTCCGCCGTCTGCGCTGCCTGCTTGACGGACAGCTTGCCGGTCAGGATCTGGGCGAGCATCGTGCGCAGCACGTTGCCATTCTCCACGTTGACCCAGTTCTTTGACGTCGGCACGAACCAGCTGCGGCTCGCAGCCTTCTCGTGCACGTTCGACGGGTTGAACAGGGACGTCGTGTTCGGGATGTTGCCCATCGCCTGCTGGGCCTTCATCGCCGAGGTGCTCGTGTAGTCCCGGATCCAGTCCTCACCGAGCGCCTTGTCTGCGCCGATCGGCACTGCGAGGTCGGAGCCGCCGAGGAAGCCGGGCATCGTCTGGCCGGCGGTGTGGCTCGGGATCACGAACTGAGCCGTGACAGGCGTGTACTTCTTGCCGACACAGCAGGAGAACCAGCCGGGGCCCTCGATCGAGCCCGCGAGGCCCTGCGAGTACACCTCGTACGGGTTCGGGTGAGCCTCGTCGGTGGTCTTGCTGCCCTTCGAAGCGACGCTGAAGAACGCCTTGTACGCGGCCAGTCCGGCCAGCGCCTTGGGCGACTCGAGCGTGCCCTTCCACTTGCCGCTGATCTGCTGCGCGATGCTGCCGCCGAAGTCGTAGACGAAGCTCAGTGCGAAGTACCAGTCGGTGCCCGCGATGTAGAGCGGCGAGTAGCCCTTCGTCTTGCCGAACTTCTTGTTCACCTTCGCGAGGCCCGCGGTGAGCTGTGCGAGGCTCGTCGGGCTCGTCGAAGCCCCGGCCGCCTTGAACTGATCGGTGCGGTAGGTGATCAGGCGCGAGCCCGCGTAGTACGGGACGCCGTAGGTGTGCCCGTTGTAGACACCCGAGGCGGCGAGGCCCTTGAGCCAGGTGCTCGAGTTCGGGAACGACGCCTTGTCAGAGCTGAGGTCCTGGAACGCGCCTGCAGCCATGTACTTCGTCATCTCCGTGTTGCCGAGCTCGATCACGTCGGGCGTGTTGCCGCCCGCGAGCGTCGCGTCGAACTTCTGGAGATGCGCGCCCCAGGTCTGGTACTGCACGTTGACCGTGACTCCGGGGTGGTCGGCCTGAAACTGCTGGTTGGCCGCGTTCGTGATCGCAATCCAGTCGGGACTGCTCGACGCGTCGGTCTGCAGCCACACGGTGATGCTCTTGCTGGCCTTCAGGCCGGCGGTGCCGCCCGAGGCTGAAGACGCCGCGACTGCGAGCACGAGTGCGATTGCTGCGGCGACGATGATTCTTGCTTTCATTGACGTCCTCCAAGCCCTAGACGGACCTACAATTGGTTTAGACCACTTGCGTGATCGGCGGAGAGTTGCACACGCGACGGACCGCTGTCAAGCCCTGATTGTCTTACTGGTTGCGGGGTTCGGCGCGTGAGGTGCGGTACTGACCAGCGAGCAGGTCAGCGCCTGGCGCGACCGGCGAGCTCGGTCACGAGCCGGTAGCGATCGCCGCGGTAGATCGAGCGGACGTACTCCACGACATCGCCGGTCTCGGTCCGCGTGGTGCGCTCGAACAGGAATGCGGGCGAGTGGAGCGGCACGCCGAGCGCGGCGGACTCCTCCTCGTTGGTGACCGTCGGCTCGATCGTCTGCGTGCCGCCGGCCATGATCACGCCGTAGCGGTCGTCGAGCAGCTCGTAGAACGAGTGCTGCTCGAGATCCTCCGCGGTGAGGCCCGGGATCAGCGACTGGCGGACGTGCAGCGTCTCGATCGCCATGGTCTCGCGGTCGGCGAGGCGGAGCCGCTTGAAGACGACGACCGGCTCCGACGGCGAGACGTTCAGTAGCCGGCCGAGGTGAGCGCCCGCCTGGACGACCACGAGCGAGAGCGTCTTGTTCGCCGGCACCATGCCCCGGCGGCGCATGTCCTCGCTGAACGAGGTCATCGTCAGCTCCTGCGCGATCTTCGGCTCGCCGACGAACGTGCCGCTGCCGCGGCGGCGCACGAGCAGCCCGTCGCGGACGAGGTCGTCGAGTGCGGCGCGGACGGTGAGCCGCGACATGTGCAGGTCGGCGCTGAGCTGCCGCTCCGACGGGATCGCGTCGCCGATCGAGAGCTGTTCGATCAGGTCGAGCACGCGTTCGCGGGCCTCGTTCTGCTTCGGCGCAGTGGGCTGGCTCACGCGGTCATCCTAGTGGTCAGTACCGTCGGCGCCAGAAGGCTCTCGCCCGTCGAGGTGTCGAAGAAATGGAAGGTGGACGGATCGACGGCGAGCTGCATCGGGCCGCGGGCGGGCGCCGTGGTGCGCGGGTCGAGGCGCGCGGTGAAGCGCGCGTTTTCGTCCGGAATCAGGCCTGCAGTCTCATCCTGCGTGTCGCGCGTCGTGACCACGACCCTCGGCCCGGCGACGCTGAAGATTGCGTGCACCTCGGATCCGAGCTCCTCCAGCAGCTCGACCCGAACGTCGATCCGCGGCAGCGAAGCGGGAGCGAGAGCAGCGTCCTCGAACGCCTCGGGCCGCATTCCGAGCACGACGCGCCCGACGCCCGATGCGGGCCGGCGCGCGGGGTCGAGCTGGACCCGGAACTGGCCGAACTCGACCTCGTCGCCGTCGATCCGCGCCTCCACGAGGTTCATCGCCGGCGAGCCGATGAACGCGGCGACGAAGAGGTCGCCCGGCGAGTCGTAGAGGTGCTGCGGCGCGTCGGTCTGGACGATCTTGCCGTCGCGCATCACGGCCACGCGCTGGCCGAGCGTCATTGCCTCGGTCTGGTCATGAGTTACATAGACGCTGGTCACCCCGAGGTTTGCGTGGAGTTGCGCGAGCGAGGCGCGCATCGAGACGCGGAGGTTTGCGTCGAGGTTCGAGAGCGGCTCGTCCATCAGGAACGCTTGCGGCTCGCGGACGATTGCGCGGCCCATTGCGACGCGCTGGCGCTGTCCGCCGGAGAGCTGTCCCGGCCGGCGGTCGAGCAGGTCTTCGAGGCCGAGCATCGTCGCGACTTCCTCGACGCGCTTCGCAGCCTCCGGCTTCGGCGTGCGGCGCACCTTGAGCCCGTAGCCGAGGTTGTCTCGGACGGTCATGTGCGGATAGAGGGCGTAGCTCTGGAAGACCATCGCGATGTCGCGGTGGCGCGGCGCGAGGTCGGTGACGTCGCGCTCGCCGATCGAGACACGTCCCTCAGTCGTTTCCTCGAGGCCCGCGATCATCCGTAGCAACGTCGATTTCCCGCAGCCCGACGGCCCGACGAGCACCATGAACTCGCCGTCGCGGATCTCGAGGCTGACGTCGTCGACGGCCACGACCCCGTTGGGAAACGCTTTCGTGACGTGGTCGAGTTGGATTGCTGCCATGGGGTCTCCGGCGAGAGAGCATAGAGGGCGCGAACGTGAGGTCAAGACCAAATTATCACCAACTCGGCACAATTGGTATTGACCACTCTGGCGATTGGTGCGTAGACTGCGCCGCAGATGCCCGCCCCCGACCGAGATCTTCAGGAGAGCCTCGACGGGCTCGAGACGGAGGCGTGGAACGCCGACGGCGCCGACCTCGACCTCCGCTCGACCGACGAGCTCGTCGAACTGATGAACGCGCAGGATCAGACCGTGCCCGCGGCCGTTGCGGCGGCCGGGCCCGAGATCGCCGCAGCGATCGACGAGATCGCGGCGCGGCTCAAGGGCGGCGGGCGGCTGATCTACGTCGGCGCGGGAACGTCCGGCCGGCTGGCCGAGCTCGACGCGGCCGAATGTGAGGCCACCTTCTCGGTCAGGCCCGGCCAGGTCACGGCGCTGATCGCCGGTGGGGCCGGTGGCTCAGCCCTCGAACAGGAAGCCGCCGAGGACGACGCTGCGGCCGGCGAGCGCGAGATCGAGGCGCTCGGGGTCTCGGTGGCCGACGCGGTCGTCGCGATCAGCGCGAGCGGCCGCACACCGTACGCGGTCGGCGCCCTCACGGCGGCCGCCGGTGCCGGCGCGCTCACCGCCTGCCTCGTCTCCGTCCGCGACTCGGAGCTCTCTCGGCTCGCCGACCACGAGCTCGCCGTCCCGGTCGGCGCGGAGTTCCTCACCGGCTCGACGCGCCTCAAGGCGGGAACGAGCCAGAAGCTCGTGCTCAACATGATCTCGACGATCTCGATGATCCGGCTCGGCAAGACGTTCGGGAACCTGATGGTCGACGTCTATCCGGCCAACGCAAAGCTCGAGGCGCGGGTGCGGCGGATCGTCCTGCTCGCCACCGGCGCGGCGGTGGAGCAGGTCGACGAGGCGCTCGCGGCGGCCGGTGGGCACCCGAAGGTCGCGATCGTCTCGATCCTCGCCGGGGTCGACGCGGAGACTGCCCGAGCGCGCCTGGCCGCGGCCGACGGCATCGTCAGACGGGCGCTCCAGTCGTGAGGCTCGGCGTCCAGGCCGCCCTGGTCGACGGCGCGTTTCTCCCCGGCGATGTCGAGATCGTCGACGGGCGGATCGCGGCGATCGGCCTCGCCTCGCCCGACGGCCGTGGGTTCGCCGTGCCCGGCTTCGTCGATCTCCAGGTGAACGGCTTCGCCGGTGTCGACTTTCTCGCCGCAGACGCCGCGGCTTTCGCCCGCGCGAGCGACGCGCTGCTCGAGACCGGTGTGACGGGCTACCTGCCGACCCTGATCACGTCCACCGAGGAGAACGTCGTCGCGGCTCTACGCGAGGTGCCGCCGGCGACGAACGGGGCGCGGATTCTCGGCGTCCACCTCGAGGGACCGTTTCTGTCGCCGGCGCGCCTCGGCACACATCCGGCGGCCGCGCGCCGTGACCCCGATCCCGCCCTCCTCGAGCGGCTCCTCGCCGCCGGGCCGGTGCGCCTCGTCACGCTCGCGCCCGAGCTCCCCGGCGCGTTCGAGCTGATCGACCTCCTCCTGCTGCGCGGCGTCGCCGTCTCGTTCGGCCATACCGACGCGGGCGGGGAGGAGGCCCATGCGGCCTTCGACCGCGGCGTCCACACCGTCACGCACCTCTTCAACGCGATGCGCCCGTTCGGCCACCGCGACCCGGGCATCGCGGGCGCGGCGCTGACCCGGCCGGACGTCGTCGTGCAGATCATCGTCGACGGCGTCCACCTCGCCCCCGACACGGTGCGCCTCGTGTGGGAGGCCGCCGCCGGACGCGTGGCGCTCGTCACAGACGCGGTCGCGGCCGCGGGCGCTGGTGAGGGCGAGTTCACACTCGGCGACCTCTCGCTCGTCGTCCGCGGCGGAGCGGTGCGAAGCGGCGACGGCGTGCTCGCCGGCAGCGTGCTGACGATGATCGAGGCCGTCCGCAACCTGCACGAGCTCGGCGTGCCACTCGAGCAGGCGCTCGAGGCGGCCAGCGTCGTGCCGGCTTCCGTCCTCGGGCTCACCGACGCCGGCCGGATCGAGGTCGGGCGGCGGGCCGATCTGCTCGTGATCGACGCGGAGCTCGAGCTCGAACGCGTCCTCGTCGGAGGTGAGGTCCGTGTCGCCGTCTGAGCCCGGCTCGCAGTTCCTCGCGGAGATCCGTGAGCAGCCGCGCGCGCTGGAGCGCCTGCTCGAGCGCGAGTCCGACTTCGCCCGCGTCGCACGCATCGCGCGCGAGCGCGGCACCACGATCCGCCTGATCGGCCACGGCTCGTCCGACAATGCGGCCGCGTACGGGATGTACGCGTTCGGGCTGCTGCCCGGCTGGACCGCGATGCGCGACTCGATCACGCTCACCGTCTACTACAAGGCTCATCTGGACATGTCCGGTTCGACCGTGATCGCGCTCTCGCAGTCCGGCCAGACGCGTGACGTGATCGAGTACGTCCAGCGGGCCCGCGCGGCCGGCGCCTTCACCGTGGCGATCACGAACGACCCGGAGTCGGGGCTCGCGCAGGCCGCCGAGGAGGTGCTCACGCTCGGCGCCGGGATCGAGCGCGCGGTCGCAGCGACGAAGACCTTCACCAACCAGGTGGCCGCGCTCGCGCTCCTCGCCGCCCACGCGGCCGACCAGGGCCCGCGCTACGTCGCGGGCGTCCGCGAGGTGATCGAGCGGCTCGAGACGCTGATCCCCGAGCTCGAGAAGGTCGTCGTCCCGCTCGCGATGCAGTTCTCGTTCGTCGGCCGCATGTTCGTGATCGGCCGCGGCCCGGAGTTCGCGAGCGCGCGCGAGATCGCCCTGAAGCTGATCGAGACCTGCCGCGTCGCGGCCGAGGCGCTGACGGCGACCCAGCTCGCACACGGCCCGGTCGCCGCGCTCGACTCGCTCTTCCCGGTCTGGGCGATCGCCTCGCAGGACGAGACGCTGCCAGCGGTCGTCGAGGCGGCGGTGAGGATCCAGCAGGCCGGCGCGACGCTCGTGGCGAGCGGAACCGCGGCCGGCGCCCTCGCAGGCGCCGACCACTCGATTCCGATTCCGATGCCCTCGGTGCCGCTCCTCACGCCGATCCTCTCTGTCGTCCCGGGCCAGCTCTTCGCCTGGGCGCTCGCCCGCGCGAAGGGCCTCGACCCCGACGAGCCGCGCGGCCTCAGCAAGGTCACGCTCGCGCTCTAACCGACCTTGAAGCCGAGGGCGACCAGCACGGCCTGGTTCGCCTCGACCGACGCGACCGCGCTCCCGCCGTCGTTCGGGCACGTGAGCCAGAGGTCGAGGGTCACACCGTAGGCGGGCTTGCCGGTGATGTCAGGGGCCGACCACGGGTTGCATCCGTGCGGCGCAGCTCAGCTTCGTGACGTCGACGGTCGGCTTCTCCGTCCACGCCGGCTTGTCGACCACTTGCTTCGTCGTCGTCTGGACGGTGCCCACCATCCGGCCCAACTTCAGGCCGCAGACAGGCGTGGTCGTCGTGACGTTCTTGTACGAGGCAGGGTGCGCGACCTGCACCACCTGCTGCACCGTGTAGGGCTCGGCTGACCCACGGCGCAGTTCGCGCCGCACGTGACCTCAGGCTTGTACCAGGCCGCGGCGGAGAAGCCGCTGCGCACGAGTGCGACCCAGCTCGAGCCGCAGGCCACGCAGTTGACGTAGACCGTGGCCATCCCAAAGCTCTGGCCTCCGGCCGGGCAGCTGATGCCGACCCCCGTCTTGCAGTCGGTGCCGGCGCCGTCGCTCGTCGAGAGGCTCGTGCACTTCAGCGACGGCTGGGAGTCGGCGCTCGGGGAGATGGCCGGGAACGCGAGGAGCGCAAACGCGAGCGCCACCAGGATCGCCAACCGGTTGAAAACGGGGTCGTCTGGACATGGTGCCCTCCTTGGAGTGGGTGTCTGACCACTCCACGGTGCGGTAGGGGCCTTATGAGGGCCTTATGACGGTCTTAAGCGGTTGGCGTGGTGTCGAGCCCGGCAACGTTGATACTTCGTCGAGCTTCTGTCACAGTCCCGAGCCTGCGGCGCTTCGGTTCCATCTACTAGGAGGCGTCATGGCAGATCCAGTTGGTCAGCTCTACTTCTCGAAAGGGAAGGGCGGGGTACTCGAGCTCGTCGTGCCTGCGGGAACGCATCTCAGCGATCTCCTGAACGTGCACGAGCTGCTCGACCGCAAGATCCTGCCGCACATCTCGCCGCGCGGGTGCTCTCCGTGCCTGTCCGGCATCCCGTTCGTGATCCGTGAGGATCTCGAGCAGGTCGCTCGCGTCGATCTGAAAACCGGCGCGATCGGACATGCACTAGCCGAGTAGTGAGCACGGCTCCGCAGGAAGCTCGGGCGCTCGGCGTCGGCGTGCTTTACAACGCCGCGTTGCCCGACTTCCTGCGGGCGAATCTCGATCTGCTCGACTACGTCGCGGTCATTCCGGACACCTTCTGGAGCGACCGTGGCGCCGGCTCGGAGCCGCGCTACGCGGAGCTCGAGGCCGACGTCGAGCTGCTCGAGTGGCTCGGCGAGCGGATCCCGCTCGTTGCGCACGGGATCGGCCTCTCCATCGCGAGCGCCGGCCCAGTCGACCTCGAGTACGTCGACCAGATCGCCGCATGGCAGCGCCGCTACGGCTTCCGCTGGCACAGCGATCACCTCTCGTACGTCCGCGTTGCCGACGAATACGGGCACGACCACAACGCCGGTCTCGCGATCCCGTTTCCCTACGACGACGAGCTGCTCACGCTGATCGCGGAGCGCGTCGAGCTCGTGCAGGAGCAGATCCCGGCGCCGTTCCTGCTCGAGAACAACGTCGCCTACATCGAGATCCCCGAGCAGGACATGACCGAGTCGGAGTTCGTGAACAGGCTCACCGAGCAGACGGGCTGCGGCGTCCTCCTCGACGTCCACAACGTCGTCGTCAACGCGACGAACCACGGCTTCGACGCTCACGCCTTCGTCCGCGAGCTCGACCTCACGCGCGTCGGCGAGGTGCACGTCGCCGGCGGCAGCGAGCTCGCGGGGATGTACACCGACTCGCACTCTGGCCCCGCGCCGGAGGCGGTGTGGCGGCTGCTCGACGACGTCGTCGCCCTCGCCCCGAATCTCTGCGGAATCACGTTCGAGTTCCACGAGTCGTACTACCCGCAGCTGAAGTGGGACGGGATCCGCCACGAGCTCGAGCTCTCGCGCGCGGCGTGGGAGCGCCGGAACTAGACGCGTGTCGCTGCTCGGGTTCCAGCGCGCGCTCGCGGACATGGTCGCCTCGCCTGCGCTCGCGATGGCCGTGCGCCGGCGCGAGGCCGAAGCGCTCGTCACGTACGACCTGACCCCTCGCGACCGCCGCCGGCTCCAGGCGGTCGCGGCGCAGCCTGGGATGGAGGTCAACTGCACGCTGTACCGCTCGAACCGCCTCACGCCGATCGTGATGCTGCTCCCGTACACGTGCTTCGTGCTCGGCGACCGGCTGCGCTGGATCGCCGAGCGGTTCTGGGACGCGAACCTGACCGACCTCCAGTTCGCGACCGAGGTCGAGCGCTTCGCTGCGTTTCTGCGCGGGCTCGAGCTCGACGAGCCGCTGCTCGAGGAGATCCTCTCGTTCGAGCTCGCCACGAACGAGCTGCGCTTCCTGCCGCGGCGCGCGCTCGCGGAGGAGGCCGCGCGCTCGGCGGGGGACGGGCTCCGCCTGCATCCACTCGTCCGGGTCGTGCACTTCCGGCACGAGCCTGCGTCGCTCCTCGAGCGCCTCGCCGCCGCCGAGCCGCTGCCCTACGCGCTGGCCGAGGGCGACTTCGCGATCGTGCTCATGGCCGGGCCGGACGACCTGGATGTGCGGGTGATCGACGGGCAGCTCGCCGGCCTGCTCGAGACCCTCGAGGACGAGACGCTCGAGCCGGCCGACGCGCAGCTACTGATCGACGACGGGCTCGCGATTCGCGCCTAGCGGCTCCACTTCACGGTGCAACCGACCGGCGCCGTGTCGGCCGGCGCGGGCTCGCCGCCCGCCAGCACGGCGTCGAGAGCGTCCCGGAGGTAGTTCTGACTCACTGCGTTCTCGTCGCGGTTGTCGTCGATCGCGCCGTGGTAGACGAGCTTGCGGTCGCCGTCGTAGAGGAACACCTCGGGTGTCCGCTCCGCGCCGAGTGTGCGCGCGATCTCCTGGCTCTCGTCGTGGAGGTAGTCGAACGTGTAGCCCTTCGCCTCGGCGCGCTTCGCCATCTCCGGGAACGAGTCCTCGGGATGGTTCGCGGCGTCGTTCGAGTTGATCGCGACGACGCTCACGCCCCTGTCTGCGTAGTCGCGCGCGACCTCGATCAGCCGCCCTTCCCAGGCCTGGGCGTACGGACAGTGGTTGCAGGTCTGGACGAGGACGAGCGCAGCGGAGTCGCCGTAGTCGCCGAGCGAGTGGTCGCGCCCGTCGACGCCGGGCAGGGTGAACGGTGGAGCGGTCTGGGCCAGGACAGTGCTCACGGAAGTGCCTCCTCGAGTTGTTGACGGCTCGGGATGGGCGATACGCGCCCGTCCGGAAGGTAGTAGATGCGGCAGGTGAGGGCCGGGCGCGCCTCGGCGCCGACCGGGTCGACATCGCGGCCGTCGATCCGGATCGTCGGCGAGCCCGGGAAGCGGAGCTCCTCGGCCTCGGCGTCGGTGCGCACCTCGCGCAGCTCGACGGCGGTCTCGATCCCGCGCTCGGCGAGCACGTCCTCGACCAGTGCCAGCGCCTCGGGATGCGACGGGCACCCCTCCCAGTAGAACAGCTCGATCCTCATCGCCGCTTCAAACGACCGGACGCGCGCCCGGCTTCCCGACGACCATGACGAGCGAGCCCTCGAACCATGGCCGGCTGCGAAGCGAGCCGTAGCGCCGGTCCCAGGTCCCGTCCGCGAGGTCTCGACCGAGCTCCGCGGTGAAACGGTCGTGGACGTCCTGTGAGACGAAGCCCCAGGCCGAGCAGGCGAGTCGCGCCGCCGGGTCGAGCAGGCGCTCGGGACGCGCGTAGTAGGCCTCGTTGAAGCCGTCCGTGCAGTCGATCGGGATCGGGATCGCCTCGGCCTCGCCGCCCAGCTCGGCGATCGCAGGGTAGCGGCGGGCCTCCGCGTCGAGCACCTCCGACGCATAGTCCTGGAGCCAGAAGCGCCGCAGCCGCGCGGGATCACCGGTAAGGATGACGACCGGCCCGCGCGTGACGCGGCGCACCTCCGCTAGGCCGGCCTGGAGGTCGGGCCACTGGTGCACGGTGAACGTCGCCATCGCGGCGTCGAAGGAGTCGTCGGGAAACGGCAGGCTCTCGGCGACCGCGTCGATCGCCGGCGAGCGCCGCTGCGCCCGCATTGCGGGCGACGGCTCGACGGCCGTCACCTCGCGATCGGCCGGCTCGTAGCCGCCCGTGCCGGCGCCGACGTTGAGCACGGTCCGCGCATCGCCGAGCGCAGCCGCGATCCGCGCGCCGATCCGAGGGTCGGGGATGCGGAACCGCGAGTACGCCTCGCCCGCCGGCTCGTAATCGGTGTCTCCGATGTGATGAACTCTAGGCATGTCTGATCCGCGCCAGCTGCTCGAGCGTCACGACGCCGGCTGGAACGCCCAGGATCTCGACGCGATCATCGCGACCTACACCGACGACGTCGTCTTCCAGAACCACACCGCAGGCGAGGAGCCTGTCGTCGGGGCCGCCGCGGTACGCGCGCACCTCGCCGGGATCTTCGAGCGCTGGCCCGACATGCGCTTCACATCGCGCCGTCTGTACGTGTCGGACGACTTCTGCACGAGCGAGTGGACGGCCCGCGCGACCGGCCGTGACGGGACGCTTCTCGAATGGGACGGCGTCGACGTGCTGCCGCTCCATGACGGCCTGATTGCGCGCAAGGACGTCTACTCGACGTCGCACATCGCGCGTCCGGTCTAGGTCACGCGCAGGAGGCCCTTCATCCCTGCAGCGGCGTGCCCGGGGATCGTGCAGAGGTACTCGTAGGAGCCCTTCGCCTTGAAGACGATCGTCAGCGTCGCCGTCTTGCCCGGCGCGATCGGCCTGGTCGCCTTGCCGGCGCACGAGTTCGCCTTGCCGCCCTTCGGGCTCGAGCAGACCTTGAACGTGTGGGTTGCCTTGCCGCGGTTCACGACGGTGAACACGACCGTCCCGAGCGGCGCCGTCTTCCGGGAGAGCTTGAACGAGAACTCGGTCGGCTTCCCGGCCTGCACCGAGACCTTCGTCGTGACGGCGACGGCGTGCGTCGAGGTGTAGACGAAGGCGGCGACGTCCTGGATCTGCTTCGTGGTCAGCGTGCCGCCGAACGCAGGCATGTAGTCGCCGCCGTGGGTGACCCTGTCGATGACGAGCAGGTAGGGAGGCTGCAGCTGGTCGAGGTTCGGCCCGCCGCCGCCGGTCGCCCCCGCGGCTTTCAGGGTGTGGCAGCTCGCGCAGCCGACGGTCTGGAAGAGGTGCTTCCCAGCCACCGGGTCGCCGACGACTGTGTCGGTTTGCCGGGAGTGGAGCAGCGGCCGGGCGAGCGCCGGAGTCGCAGCGAGCCCCGCGACTACCCCTAGTACGAGAGCTCCGCAGACCCATTGTCGCATCGCTAGATCCCCCCGGTCTCGACAGGCTCGATCATAGCCAGGGTCGCACTACGGAGCGGCGCAGGAGTCGAACCTACCCAGCCGTGGGTTACACGACCTCACCGGTTTTGAAGACCATCCCCGAGCTCGAGAAGTAGTGGCGGATGTGCAGCATGTTGGCTGTTGGTTGGCTGGGTGCGCGATCCGAGTGCGCGACTGTCGTGGCAGTTTTGGCAGTGCCTAAAAAGGACTGCGCTTACGCATCTTGCGGCGAATCGCTCTCGGCGGGCGTGGTGATTTGTGGGGGCTGCCAGCCTCGTAGGCGTGGTCCGGGTTCGGCGCCGGCGCGGCATTGTCTTCCGCCTTTGAGGTACTTGAGTTTTCGGGCTTTGTAGATCCTGTCTCTTGCTTGCTCGCAGGTGATGCCGAACTCGCTGGCGAGTTGGGGGAGGGGGTGGCGTAGGCCGTGGAGCTGCACCAGGACGATGTAGCGCTTTGCGAGGTCGGCGAGTTGTTCCTCGGTGACACGTGAGTATTTGAGTCGGGCCTGGTTGAGGCGACTCAGTGTGTCTTGCTGCGCTTTTGGGATGGGCTGCTTGTTCCCGGTGGCGAGGAGTTGGTTCCAGTGGTGGTGCCGTTGGAGGTATTCGACGGTTGCGCTGAGGAGGCTTGCGGGGCTTTGGAGGCGGAGGAGTTCGGCGGTGATGCCGCGAGCGATCTCGTCGCTGTTTCGGTTGAGTTGTTCGGTGAAGGCGGGACCGACTCCGAGTGAGCCGAGCACGAGTGTTCCGTCTGCGGTTTGTACCGCTGAGCCGTAGGTGACCCAGAGGACGTTGCTGATCCGGTTTATACGGAGGCGTGCCCCGGCGCGACCCTGGATGAGGCGGCGGCCTTGGCGGCGCACGATCGTGAGCGGCGGGCCCCTCGACCACGGTCACCTGGTGGGGCGCGAAGTGGGCCGGGCTGAACACGATCAGCGGCGGCGGAGCGCCGAACGCGTTCAAGGGCTTCGCCGACACGATCGCCGGGCTGCCGACCACCACACCGCCCGGCAGCTGCTCGGGCAGCTTCGGCTCGAGCGGCGGCAACAGCTCCTCGCCACCGGGCTCGGTGCCCTTGTACATGGGCGTCCTCGTGACCGGCTCCGTGACGAAACAGGGAAGCGACGTGAACGGATCGTGGAGCCACATCACCGTCGTCAAGGTCGCACCCGGCTACGCAGCCGACCCCGGACACGCAGGCACGGGGACGATCGTGGCAACCTACTGCTGAGATCTACGTCACAGGGAGGGAGGAGTGCAGTTCGGCCGCACTCCTCCCTCCGGCCAACGCTCGATGCCAAGACTCGTCCTCATCATCGTCTCGGCCGCCCTAGCGCTTCCGACTCTCGGCGCGGCAGCACCGGGCACGACGTCGTTTGCATTCGGCCGCACCGGCGGCAACATCGCCCCGTTCACGGTCACGATCTCGAACTCCGGCGCAATAAGCGCGTCCGGCGCCGTCAAGCCCAAGGCCACCACCGTTGGCCCCGCCGCGCGCGCCAGGCTTGCCGGCCTCCTCACCAAGACCCGGTTCACCAGGCTTCCACCGACGACCCGTTGCCGAGGCACCTTGCCGGATATCGCCGCCAACTTCATCACTGTCTCTAGCGCTGGGAAATCGCACACCGTGCTCGTCCACGGTGACTGCAGCACACGCTTCACCGCCCTCTACAACGCACTAGCGAAAACGGTCGGGATCCCTACCTAGACGGGCCGTCGCGTCGGTGATTCAACGAGGCGGTACGGCTCATCACTGCTCTCGGCGAGTCGTGGGCGACGATGGTGAGCCGGTCGGCGACGCCGTCTTGGCGTCCACGGTCTTCCCCGAGCTCGGAGGGCTCGCGCGCGGCCCGGCCGGCCCTCCAGGGCCTCGTGTACGCGCGCGAGGCCGAGGCCGAGGTGTACGCAGGTGTGAGCCGATCGCGGCGGCCGGGTCGCCGGAGGTTTCGAAGGTGAGGCCGCGTTTTTCGGCGAGGGGGAGGAGCGTTTCAGTGGCCTCTTCCGAGGCGCAGCGGGTGACCCCCGTTCTCACCGTAAGCCCATCGCCCGGGGGGGTGCGCGCGCAACCGCCCCGCTCAGGCGCGGGTCATCTGGTCGATGCAGACCGTCACCGCCAGGTTGAGCGCATCGTCCTGCCCTGGGGCGATCTCGATCCCGTAGGTGTCTCGGACCCGGAACCAGCGCTTCGACACCTCCGCCACCCGATCGCCGCCACGCTCGATCTTGTACTCGTGGTCGACGACGTTGCCCTTCGCCTCCATGTCCTCGCCGTCCTCGACGTCGATCGAGAACCGGTCACGCAGCGGCGTGATCAGCGCCTTCTTCACGGTCGCGACCGTGCGGCCGTCGCGTTCGATCTCCATCGTGTCGCGAACGTGCAGCTTCTTCTCCTGAATCTTCAGCGGTTCGGCCCCCGCCGCGTCCTCGAGCACGAACGTGTCACGGATCCGCAATGCCTTCCCGTCGACCTTGAACGCGTGCTCGCCGTCCTCGTTCTCTACCCAGAAATCGTCCCCGATCGCGAAAACCTTCTCGCGCATCCGATACCTCGTCCCGCTCTCCGAACTCCGCCCTCGCAACAGGCCCATCGAAACTCCCTCCTGTTTCTCGTGGGAGCGACTCTATCGACGTGCAGTTGTCCTCGGCCATCGGCTCTGTGACGGGCCCGACCGATATCTCCCCCGAGGGCGGTGCCGATTCATCCCGTACGATCCCGACCGGCCGTGTTTTTCTCGCTGAGCAGCTGGGCTGTTGCCGTGATCATCTTCGCGGTCGTTGCGACGGTGACCGGTGCCGGTCTTCTGATCGGTCGCCACCTGCGCGAACACCACGAGACGCTGCGCGAGCCGTTCGGGGTGCTGCAGGGGGCGCTTCTGGGCGTGGTCGGCCTGATCCTCGCGTTTGGCCTCTCGCTCGCGGTTGGCCGGTACGAGGATCGACGGGCCGCGGTGGTCTCCGACGCCAACGCGATCGGGACGACGTATCTGCGTGCTCAACTCCTCGCCGAGCCGGCGCGGACCCGGTCGCTCACGCTGTTGCGCCAATACACCGACCTCGCGATACGCATGTCACACGAGGTCCCCAACAGTCCCGCGATGCAACGCACGACGTCCGCCGAGGACGTCTTGCAACGACAGCTATGGAGCCTCGCAGGCCTGGCAATCGGCGCTGCCCCGATCGCTACCGCGCCCAGGCTGTACGTGGACGCCCTGAACGCGATGATCGACGCACAGACCGTGCGTCTCTCGGCGCTCAACAATCGCGTACCAGGGTCGGTACTGGCGCTCGAGGTATTCGGAGCGGCGGTGGCACTCGGTTTGCTCGGGCTCTATCTCTCGGTGCTCGGCCGCGGGCTGTGGCCCATGGCGGTCGCGACGTTGCTCGTGACGATGCTGCTGCTCGTCACTTTCGACCTCGACCGCCCCACCCGCGGTCTGATCACCATCCCCGACACGCCTTACGTGTCGCTGCGCGCCTCGATGTCTTTGCCACCCGCCTCGCACTCGTAGTCCCGGAACCTCTCGCGTACCTCTTGATGCCGAGACCAAGCTGCAGGCGGATACAGGCACCCCCGGCGTCGCGGGTCTCGGCACACCCTCAGGCCGGACGCCAGCGGACGATGGCGGTCAGCTCGACGAGTTGGCGTCGAGCATCGTCGGAACGGACTGGGAGACGTTCAGGCGAGAATGACCCGGCCCAAACGGTCACACGGCACGCGCTCACTCCACTCCGAGCGTGAGTCTCGCCTCGCGGTGCATGGCATCGCGGGGGTCAGGTCCCCGGGGTCGACGGTCGCGTCTCGCTCCAGTCGAGCAGGAGCTTCCGCTCGGCGAAGTACCAACTTCCGTGGAGCAGCTGATCGCGAGGGTTTGGAGGATGCTGTAGGCGCCAAGGCTGCCGCTATGGATAACCGTGGGGCGAGTGTGACCCCGGCCGCCGCCGTGTCGGCCGAGACCTCACCGTGCCACACCCGCTCGTGCTGGAGATCGTCGAGTCCGGCGCCGACACGATCCAGGAGACGGTCACTTCCAGACTGCCTGGCTGCGTGTTCCGGCGATTGTCGGTAGAGCACGTCACTCGTAAACGATGGCGTCGGAAGTTAGAGTCTCCCGGCGGCTCCTTATTCAAGCCCTGAGCGGTATCGACGCGTTTTCAGAGGCGCTGTGTCAACTGCCAAGGCCGGGTGTCGAGTCAAGCTCGGCGCTGCCTTGGCTGAACTCGTCGATGGACGCGGCTTTGGAGGGCACGGGGCCGGGGCCACCACACCTCCCGAACTGCATCGCCTGCTCAGAGGAGCCGGTATGGGACGCTGGCGAGGATGACGTTGGGCTCGAAGAGGAGCAGACGCTTCAGGTAGAGGGCCCGCTGGTTGTGGAGCATGCGATCAATGCCGCGGACGACGAGCTCCGGCATGACGACGACGGCAACCGAGTCCGGGGTCGCGGTGATCTGGCGCAGATGGGCGAGGAGCGGCCGTCCGAGGTCGCGATGGGTGGCTTCGACGATCTCGAGCGGCATCGTGATGCCGCGTCTTGCCCATTCCCGTCGCATCTCGACGGCGTTCGACTCGTCGAAGGCGAGGCAGAGGGCGTGCGTGTCGATGAGGCCGAGCGTCTCCGCGTAGCGGACGGCGCGTAGAGAAATGGCGTTGACGCTGGCGACGGTCACGACGCACGTCGCGCGTTTGGGCTCGGCGAAATGGTGTTGCCGTTCGTCGAGCACACGCCGTGAGACGAGCATCGGTGCAAACTCGGTCTCGGCCTTCCTGCTTCTACCGGCCCGGACGGCGCGAGCGATACTTGACGAGATGGACGACGACACCCGCGAGGTCCGCGTTGACGGCGTCCGCGCTGCCGCCACCGTGGGCGTGAGCCGCTCGAGCGGGACTCACATGGCGATCCACTGGGCGCAGATCGCGATCGTGAACGCACACGGCGCACGACGGGCCCGGCACGCCCTCGCTGACGCGAATCGCCGCGCCTCGCCGCTCGAATCCGCGCTGGCAACGGAGCTGCATGCCTCCCTGATCGCGATCTCGGCCGCCGCGCATGCCCTCGACGCCCTGTTCGCGGAGCTCAGGCCGCTCGTGGTGACGCAGGAGGTGCAGAACGGATGGAAGAAGAGTCGAGCGAAGCGCCGACAGCAGATCCGCGAAACGTTCAAGCACGGGTTCCGCATCTCCGGCGCCCAATGGGGAACAGACTTCGACTGGCTCCTTGATCTTCGGACGGACGCCCTATACCCGGGCATCGCCCCCGGCGATCCACGCGCGCGCTCCCACCCGCTCGGCATTGGTGCGGCGCCCGAGTTGTGCGAGTTCACCTGCGAGCAGGCAGAGCGGGCCGCTCGCCTCATCGTCGACGTCTACCGCACCTGCACGGCCTACCCCTGGCCGGCCAGCGAGGAGTGGGCGCAAGAGATGAGGCCGATGGTCGAGAAGCTGCAGGCTGACCTCGACAGTGCCCTGAGCTGACGTCGTCCAGCGCACTCCGAGAGGGATCGCGGGGAACCCGCAACGCGTCTGCGGGAAGGCTCCGATGCCGAGGCGACGGGTTCGACGCAGGCTGTCTACAACCCAAGCCTCGATGAAGGAGTCGCACAGATGAAGCGCTTGCTCACTTCCATGATCGGTCTTGCCGTCCTTGTCCTCGTCGCCGCCGCCGTCGCGGTCGCCGCGTCGCCTCGCAGCGCGACCGTGGTGATCCGCCACCAGGTGCAGCACTGCCACGCCTGGTCGTTCAACGGCGGTGCATACGCCGCCGCCGCGGCCGGCACGGTCGCCAAGGGCGGCACGATCAGCGTCACCAACAACGACGTGATGTCCCACACGCTGTTCCAGAAGAGCGGCCCCAAGGCCGTCTTCCAGGGAAAGCCAGCACTGGCCCACATGGGCGCGAGCGTCAAGGTCGCGTTCCCCAAGGCCGGCGTCTATGTCTTCGGCACCAAGGCGGGCGAGGACTACATGAAGGGAATCAAGACGGTCGGTGAGGACAACGTGCTGACACTGAAGATCACCGTGCGCTGAAGCGACTCCTTCGCCACACGGTGAACCACGACAGGCGCCCGGAGCCCCTCCGGGCGCTTGCCGTTGTCTGCGGCCCACTAGAACGTGCCCGATGCGATGACGACGCCCGCCTTCGTCTGACCGTCACCGTCGAGCCGTGAAAGACGACCGGCGAGCCCGGCGCCGAGGCGCCTTCCACGAAATCGGATGGCGGCCCGTTGTCGTTGCCGTTTCCGAGTTAGGGTCTTGCCCTGCTCGTGCCGATGACTATCGCCTGGGTGCGGTACCGGTTCCTGTGAGTTTGGAACTCGTCCTTGCTGGGCTCCTTGTCGGCACGCTCGTGGGCTTGAGCGGGATGGGTGGGGGTTCGTTGATGACGCCGATCCTTGTGATTCTGTTTGGGTTCGATCCTGCGGTTGCGATCGGGACAGATATTGCTCATGGCGCGGTTTTCAAGTCTGTTGGGGCGGTGCAGCATCGGCGCATGGGGAATGTGCAGGCGCGGCTTTCGGGCTGGATGTTCGTTGGTTCGGCCCCGATGTCTCTCGTCGGTGTCTGGCTGGCGTCATGGCTTGCCGCGACCTATGGAAGCGGCGTCCAGTCGGCGATGGGACGCGTACTTGGAGCGGCGATGCTGTTCGGTACGGTCGGACTACTCGCGAAGAACTTCGTGGGCGCGAAAGCGCCTAGCGACGCGTCCTTCATCCTGACGCGCCGTGACCGCGTCGCGGCGGTGCTGATTGGGATCTTCGGCGGCTTCCTCGTCGGGCTCACCTCGGTTGGAAGCGGAGTCTTCTTCGGTCTGACGCTGCTGATCGTTTTCCCGCTTCGCGCTCACAAGATCGTGGGCACTGACATCTTTCACGCCGCAGCACTTCTGTATGTCGCAGGGCTCGGGCACGCGCTCGCGGGAAACATCGATTTCGGTGCGGTCGGTTGGCTCCTGATCGGCTCCATCCCTGGTGTTCTCCTCGGTGGCAGGCTAACGCTGTCGGTCCCGGAGCGGCCGCTACGCCTGATGATCGCCGCAGTCCTCGGCCTCTCGGGCCTCAAACTGATCGACGTTCCCGGTGGAGCCACCGCAACAGTGATCCTGCTCTGCGTTGGCGCCGTCGCGTTCCTCACTTATCTCGGACGACGCGCCTGGACGCGCCGTCAACGGGCACCAGGCCCGACCACAGCCCCGCACGACGGCTGAGTGGCTCGCAAGCCGGCGCCTTCGCGAACGGGGCTGGACTCGAACCTGCATCCGCGCCCTCGCGTCCGTCTGACGCCGGCGTCCGGCTCGCTTCCCCCGAATCGCAAGAGTGATGGCTCTGCTTGGACACCAGGGACTCAGCAGACGATGACAAGTCGGTTCCCTTGCCAGGGCCATCGCCGGTGCGTGTCAGAGTACGCGGGTGCTGATGCTCGCGGGGATCCCGACGTACGTGGAAGAGGCCGGGTCGGGCCAAACGCTTTTCTATTTGCATGGTGCGACCGAGTGGATCGGCTGCAACGCGGTGTTCGTCGAGATGTTGGCGAGTCGGTTCCATGTGATTCAAGCGGAGCGGAGGGGCCATGGCCGGACGCCCGATGTTGCTGGCACACTGACGTATGCGGCGATGGCCGCAGACACGGTTGCACTGATGGAACAGTTCGAGCGTGGGCCGTCGCATCTTGTCGGCTTCTCGGACGGCGGCATCATCGCGTTGCTCGTCGCGATCGCCAGACCCGATCTGGTCGAACGGGTAGTCGCGATCGGATCGAACGCACGTGTTGACGGCCTAACTGACGAGATGCTCGCCTGGCTGGGCGAGGTCACCCCCGAGACATGGCCGCCGGAGTTCGTCTCCGCGTACTCCCGCCTCAGCCCAGATGGCCCCGATCACTGGCCGGTCGTCTGCCGCAAGCTAGTAGAGATGGCGTTGCGGGAACCCGACCTGTCCGCCGACCAACTCGCGACCATCAGGGCGCCAACCCTGCTTGTCGCGGGCGACCGCGACATAGTCCGCCTCGATCACCTCGCCGAAATGCATCGGGCGATCACCGGTTCGCAGCTATGCATCGTGCGCGACGCCGGGCACAACCTTCCGCGGGAGAAGCCGCGGCGGCTATTCAGTGTCACGGCACGTTTCCTCAACGCGCCACGATCTGCCGTCGCGGTTGGTCAGCCTCCGAGGTAGCGGACGAGCGCGAAGTCGGTGGTGCCGGTTGCGTCGCTGCTGCCTGCGGCGATGATCTTGCCGTTCGGCTGGACGGCGACGGCGTTGGCGATGTCTGAGTTGCCGAACGCGGTCACAAGCTTGCCGTGGATGCCGAAGGTCGAGTCGAGTGTTCCGTTGGGGTTGTAGCGGGCGATGGCGAAGTGGTGGTTTTCGCCGTTGCCGCGTCCGGGGTTTCCGTAGGGCACGAGTTTGCTTCCTGCGACGACGATCTTTCCGTTCGGCTGGATCGCGAGCGCGAACGGCTGGGCCTGGAAGTCGAAGAAGGTGTCGACCTGGCCGTTACCTTTTGTTCCGAAACTCGTGTCCAGGCGGCCGTCAGGGTTGTAACGGACGAGCGCGAAATCGAGAGAACCGAGCGGGCCGGCACCGCCGGCTCCGACCGCGATGATCTTCCCGTCCGCCTGGACCTTCACCCCGAAAACGCCGCCGAAGCCACCAGGGTCGACTTGGGAGGTCTCGACGGTTCCGCCTCTTCCGAAGCTCGTGTCGATGCTGCCGTCGGCGTTGAAGCGGACGAGTGCGAAGTCATCGGTGAACCCGCTGGTGCCGGCTGCGATGATCTTGCCGTCCGGCTGGAGCGCCATCGAATAGGCAAAGTCGGGGGTGTGGGGCAGGTTGGCCGCGACCATGCCGCCGCCACCGAAGCTCGTGTCGAGCGTCCCGTCTGGGTTGTAGCGGACGGCCCCGAAGCTGCTGCCACTCGTGCCGACGACGACGATCTTGCCGTCGGGTTGGATCGCCATCGCGGTCGGGTTGAGAAAGCTGGGCCCGTCGAAGTCGGTTAGAACCTCGCCGCCGTTTCCGAACGTGGGGTCGTGCGTGCCGTCGGTCTTGTAGCGGACGACGGCAAGGGTGCCGCCGTTGTGCCAACCGGCGACGACGATTCTGCCGTTCGGCTGAATCGCCACGCTGGAGGCGACCTCGATTCCGCCAAGATCAGTGACCACCTTGCCGCCGCTTCCGAAGCTGGCATCGAGCTTTCCGTCCTTGTACCGCGCCACCGCGAAGTCGAAGGCGGTAGGCCCGTTTTGCCCGATCCCCGCGCCACCGATGGCCACCACGCCGCCGTCTGTCTGAAGCGCGATCGCCGCGACCCCCTTAAGGCTTCCGCCGAGATCGGTCAACGTCTTGCCACCCGAACCGAACGTCGGATCGAGCCCCCCGCCAGCCGCACCCGCGACCCCCACGAGCACGAAAGCGCAGACCACACACAACGGTACGACTACACCGAGACGGAGGCCGCCGATTCGTCTGGCCGATCGCACGATCGCAACCTCCCGTCCGATCAAATTACCCCCTCGCCACTATGCACCCGCGTAGCGCCAGCTACATCGGTGGTTTTCCTTAGCGATCGAGCGGTGTGCGGGTGGTGGTGCTTCCTCGGCTGTGGTTCGTGTCGCCGACACCGCGGGCATCTTCACGGATCTCCCTCGAACGGGAACTTAAGTGAAGCGGCCTGATGAACCACCCGAGGGGTGACCCGTGTACTTGGGCGACGGGCGTAGAACTCGATGTGCCCCTCCCGATGTGGCGCGAGGGCGAAAAGGAAAGTCGGGTTGGGCCCTGGGCGGCGGGGTCCAACCCAAACTCCTTTCGGCCAAGGAGAACGGGTGAGCAGAGATCAACAGCCCGAACGATTCTCATGACTCCACGCTGATCGAGCGAGGTCAGATCTTCGTATGGCGCTTGGAGCAACTCCTCCGTGCGGGTTACGGCCCTGAGGCCTCGAGCCTCCTCGCAGCACATCCCGACGTTGACCTTCATCGAGCGATCGAGCTTCGTGCTCGTGGCTGCACTCAGGAGACTGCTGTCCGGATCGCCAGGGCAGGCGAAATCGTCGAAACGGGCTGCTGAGTAGGACTAGGACGTACCGGCACTGTTCTGGCGTGTATGGCAGTTCTAGCCGGGGTGCCCGGTGACGAAGCGGTCGCGTGGTTCAGGGGCAACTACCAGGCCGGTGCGGTCGAGACGGCCGAACAAGAGGCATGGGTGCACTGGTTCGCGCTGCGCCGATCGAGCTGAATAGGGCCAAGCTTGCGACCTCGGACCGGCGGGTGCTCAGCGTCCCGACCTTTTGCACGATGAGGCCGACGCCGCCTGCTCCGGTGATCAGGAATGTCACCCGAGCGACGCCGGCGCCTGGACGCTCCGTTAGGGACCGAGGGGATCGCCGCGGACTTCGAGGCATACACTCGAGACTTGGCCAGCCGGACATGAAATACGTGGTCCCTTTTTCAGGGCACCGGGGGCGCGAGATACGTTCTCATCTATCTCGCAGCATTCGTGCTGCTGATGGTCATTCTGATAGTGCTTGTTCGGGGTATCGCATCGCTCTGGCGTCGCATGCGCCTCCGCAGGTAGTGACTTCGTAGCGGCGCAGTTCCTGTCGGGTTTGGCGACGAGGCGCTCGGCTTACGGGCGACATGCGCCTATCGCGTCTCGACTGCGGCCCCGTGGCGTCGCCACCGTCGTCTGCCCCAGCGTTCAGGAATGTCACCTGAGGTGACGTCGGAGGCTGCACTGCTGTAACGCTTCGCTTCGCCGCGACATAGGCAGTGTGAGATGCAGAATTTCGAGCAGATCTATTCGGAGCACCGCGATGCGGTGCGCGCCTATGTGCGTCGTCGGGCATCTGAGGACCTCGTCGACGACGCCGTGGCGGACGTGTTCGTCGTCTGTCTGCGGCGGATCGACGAGGTGCCTGCGGACCCGCTGCCGTGGTTGTACGGCGTCGCGCGGAAGACCCTCGCGAACGAGCGGCGTCGCCGTGCGCGGACTGCGCCGGCGGAGGCCTCGGTCGCCTTCGATCCAGTCCCGGTCGGCGACTCGATCCTGGCGGCCGCATTTGCAGAGCTGAGCGAGCGCGACCGTGAAGTGCTCCGGCTCGTCGCGTGGGAGGGGCTCACGCTCCGCGCCTCGGCAGAGGCGCTTGGCTGCTCCGCCGTCGCAGCGCGAGTGCGATATCACCGGGCGAAGTCCAGGCTCGCTGCCAAGCTCGACGGCTCCGCGTCGTTTCAACTCGAACCGAAAGGAGTGACACGATGAACGACGTCATCGCCCGCCTTGCTGCGGCAAACCCTGTCCCGAGCGGCGAGCCGGTGCGGGAGCCGGCAGGAAGGTCGTGGCACTCGCGGCGGGCGACGCTTGCGATCGCACTCGTGGCGGTCGCTGCCGTGCCGACCGTCGCCTTCGCCGGAAGGCTCGGCGACTTCTTCGGGATCTCCAACCAGGGAACCCCGGAGCCGACGAGCAGCCTCTACCTCTCCCAAGACTCGACGATGAACAACGCGATGGCAGGCCTCGACTTCCCATCGACGCTGCAGGAGCTCGGCACGGTGAACGGTGTCACGTTCTGGGCGTCGCGTCGCGCCGATGGGCATTACTGCTTCGCGATAGAGAAGGATGGCAACCGCGGCGGCATCAGCTGCGACCTCGACGGGGTCTTCCCGTCGCCGACGACTCCCGTCTGGGCCTTCCCGCCGTACGACGGCGTCTACGGCTATGCCGCGGATGGTGTCGCAACGGTCAAGGGCCTCGACGTCTCGGGCGACATCGTCGTCTCGGTGCCCGTCACCAGCAACGTCTTCGCCTCCCCGGAAGGTGACTACACAGACGTCGCAACCCTCGAAGCGTTCGACGCGCAGGGCAACCAGATCTGGAGCTGGCACCTGCCCGACCGCTGAGTTCCTTGAAGCGACCGGTGGATCAGCCCGCAGCCGCCGCGGTGTTCGCCGGCGGAGACCGCGTGGCCTGGGCGAGCGTGCTCTGGCCTGATAAGCCCTACGCGTACGAAGCGATCACTCGACCACCCCCGCGCGAGAGGATGTATTGGCTACCAGTGCTGCCAGTGGATTAGGTCGTCGGACGGGCGGCGCATTTCCTTCTTCCGCGAGGTGCCCTGGTCAGCGAGCGGATCGGGTGCAGGCTTGCCGACTAGCGCAAGGCCGATTGGGATGACCTCCGCGGGCAGCCCGAGTAGCTCGTCGAAGATCCGTTTCTGCTCTGGGTGGCCGATGAACGCGCTCGCGAGTCCCTCGTCGATCGCGGCGGCGAGTACGAGCATCATCAAGGCTCCGGCATCGACGAACCAATACGGCACCGGCCAGGTGATTTCGACGCCACCGCTCGCGCTCAGCTTGTCGGGCTGGTTGTAGCGCTCGTGGTAGAGGCTCTCGTTCGCGGAGATGACGAGATGAACGGGCGCGTCGGCGATGTAACTCCGCCCCGCGTTCCGGTAGTGCTCGTTCCCTTCTTCGAACGCATCAGCGATCGCACGACGTTTGGCCTCATCGGTTACGACGACGATGCTCCCGCCTTGGCTGAACCCACCCGATGGCGCGCGGCGGATCACACCGACGATCCGCTCGATCTGCTCCTCCGAGATCGGGTCGTTCGGCACGAAGGCTCGATGCATGCGCCGCTTCGCAAGGATCGCACGAAACTCCACGTGCGGATCGTATCCCGGCGTACCTCACGAGGACTTGCTTCCTAACGACCCTGACCGGCCGACCTCGCGCTAATGGTTACCGCTTTGGCCACCCTTTCTCGCCCGCTAACCCCCCGGTCTAGGGGCGGTGGCAAAGGGGTGGTGGGAAGTTGGGGGTCGAGGAGTTTGTCGAGGAGTTGTGCGGCGTGTTGTTCGTTGCCTGGGAGGAGGTGTCCGTAGCGGTCGAGGGTGATGGTGATGGTTGAGTGTCCCATGTAGGTGCTGAGTGCTTTGGCGTTGATGCCTGCTGCGATCGCGAAGGTTGCGTAGGCGTGGCGGCAGTCGTGGAGGGTGATGGGGTTGAGGTTGGCGGTTTTCCAGGCTTTGCGGGCGCGGTTGTGGATGGTGACGGGGTCGAAGGGGTTTCCGTGTTGGTTTGTGAAGAGGTAGCCGTGGCCGCCGTGTCCTTGTTGGAGTCGGTGGGCGAGGAGTTGGTGGCGGAGTCCAGTGGTGATGGGGACGCGGCGTTTGCCCGAGCGGCTCTTGGGTTCGATCAGTCCTGCCTTGTGGTCCCAGGAGTGCTTGACGTGGATGAGGTGCTGCTCGAGGTCGACGTCGGACCATTGGAGTGCTTGGAGTTCGCCGCGGCGTAGGCCGGCGTAGAACGCTGTTGCCCAGAGCGCCCGGTCGCTTATTGGTGTCGCATCGATGAGTGCTTTGGCTTCGCTTGGTGGTGTGATGCGTTCGCGGCGGCCTCGGACTGTGGGCAGGGTGAGTTTGAGGGTTGGGTTGACCGCGATTTCGCCGCGTGCGGTCGCGCGTCGGTAGATGGCACGTAATGGGAGGATTGTGTTCCTGATTGTGCTTGGTGCGGCTCCTTCGGCTGCCCGTTGGTCGGCGAAGTCTTGGAGCATGTTCTGGCTGAGAGCGGTCAGCCTTAGTCGGCCGAGCTCTGGAAGTACTCGCCCGTTGAGGGCCTGTCGGTAGGAGCGGAGGGCGGAGGGCTTGTAGCGGTCACCTGAGCGGGTTCGGATGACGCCTGCTTCGGCCGCTTGTAGCCATTCCTCGGCGGCCTCGTTGAGCCGGATCGTGCTTGGCGCCCGCAGCGTTCGTTTGCGGAGCGCGACCCGGCTTTCTAGACGCCAAGCTTTCGCGTCCGACAGGGAGGCGAAGGTCTTGCGGATTGGCTTGCGGTCGCGAGCCGACCAGACTTGGCTCCTGCCCTGCGAAGCGATGCTCGGCACGAGGACACACATAGCTCCGGTGCTCCACTTCATCAAGCATGCGCGATCGTCTGCGCGACGGTCCGGATCCGCCACCAGCCGCTAACGCCCAGTTCTGCGCAGACCGACGCTCATCCACGACCGGAAAGAGTCGCTTCCAATAAGACGCGGATTAGCAGGAAGTACTCTTGAACGGAGCGGCGCAGGAGTCGAACCTACCCAGCCGTGGGTTACACGACCTCACCGGTTTTGAAGACCATCCGCGAGCTCGACGAGTAGTGGCGGACGTGCAGCCTCTTTGCTGTCGTCGGAGGCCGTGCGCGATCCGAGTGCGCGACTGTCGTGGCAGTTTTGGCAGTGCCTAAAAAGGCTGCGGTCTACACGTCTTGCGATGTGGTGGCGTCGCCTTGTGTGGTGATTTCGGGGGGTTGCCAGCCTCGTAGGCGTGGTCCGGGTTCGGCGCCGGCGCGGCCTTGTCGTCCGCCTTGGAGGTACTTCAGTTTCCGGGCTTTGTAGATCCTGTCTTTTGCTTGTTCGCGGGTGATGCCGAACTCGCTGGCGAGTTGGGGGAGGGGGTGGCGTCGCCGTAGAGGTGCACGGACGATGTAGCGCTTTGCGAGGTCGGCGAGTTGTTCGTCGGTGACACGTGAGTATTTGGGTCGGGCCTGGTTGAGGCGACTCAGTGTGTCTTGCTGCGCTTTTGGGATGGGCTGCTTGTTCCCGGTGGCTAGGAGTTGGTTCCAGTGGTGGTGTCGTTGGAGGTATTCGACGGTTTCGCTGAGGAGGCTGGCGGGGCTTTGGAGGCGGAGGAGTTCGGCGGTGATCCCGCGGGCGATCTCGTCGCTGTTTCGGCTGAGTTGTTCGGTGAAGGCGGGGCCGATTCCGAGTGAGCCGAGCACGAGTGTTCCGTCTGTGGTTTGTACGGCGGAGCCGTAGGTGACCCAGAGGACGTTGCCGATCCGGTTCTTGGACAGGCGTACCCCGGCGCGACCTTGGATGAGGCGGCGGCCCTGGCGACGCACGATCGTGAGTGCGGCGAATTCGGCGAGGAGGTTGGGCTGGGCTGGGTCGTTGACCGGCGTTGCTATGAGCTGGAAGTCTTGAGGGGTTCCCCAGGCTTTCAGCACTTCGGGTGCGGCTGAGGTCGGGATACGCAGCGCGCTTCGTGCTTCGGACAAGTGGCGGATGCGTCCACTTGGTGGCTCTGGGGCTGCCTCGAACAAGGGGGCGAACGCTTCGCCGTGCGACATCATCCTGCCGCTCGGCGGTCCGGCCTTCGAACTGTCGACGCGCGTCACACTCGCCATTCTGGCATAGCTATCGTATGTTGCGGCGACACTGTCGATACTGACCCACGAGGTATCGATTGGAGGTTGATCGTGATGGAGCTTGAGGTGGTGTTGGCGCGGGTGGCGGATCTGAAGGCGAATCCGCGGAATCCCAGACGGATCAGCCCGGCACGGATGGCCCAACTGAAGCGGGTCCTTGTCGCCGAGCGGGAGTTGCTCGACGTGCGTCCGGTGATCGCGCTTCTCGATGGCACCGTGATCGCCGGCAACCAGCGGCTCGCGGGAGCCCGCGAGCTTGGTTGGGAGGAGATCCCGGCGGTGTTCGTTGATCTCGACGAGGTTCGCGCGAACACCTGGATGTTTTTGGACAACCGCGGCTTCGGCGAGGACGATGATGATCTCGCCGCCGAGATTCTGGCTGAGTTGCACGCCCGCGGCGGCGAACCTCGACCTGACCGGCTTTGAACGTGTTGAGACCGATGCGCTCCTGCGGCGCTTCCTTCAGCGCGACAAGGACCCAGACGCGCTTCCGGCCCAGGACGACGGTGTGCCGGACTCGAAACTCGGCGAGGTGTACGAGCTCGGCGAGCACCGATTGATGTGCGGGGATGCGACGAACCCGGAGCACGTCGCCGAGCTGCTTGCAGGCGAGGAGCCGATCCTGATCCTGACCGATCCGCCGTACGGCGTGAGCCTCGATAACGGCTGGCGTGACCGGGCGGGCCTGAACCGATCCGTCGATCGAGGCGAGGCGGGTCGCCGGCGCTCGGCGCGGACGTGGGGAGGAGCATCGGACGACGAGCATCACTGCCGACGGTCGAGCTGACTGGAGTGCCGCCTTCGAGCTTGTCCCCTCCTGCACGGTGATCTACGTGTTCCATGCCTCAGCCCATGCCTGCGAGGTACAGGCCGGCCTCGAGCGGATCGGCCTGGAGGTCAAGCAGCAGATCATCTGGGACAAGGGCCTCTTCGCACTCTCCAGGCAGGACTACAACTGGCGCCACGAGCCGTGCTGGTACGCGAAACGGCGCGGTGTCACGGTTCCGTGGCTTGGCCCGAAGAACCAGTCGACGGTGTGGACGGAGCCGAGCCCGAAGATGATCGATGGCCGCGGCGGGCGGTGCGGGTGATTCCAGGGTCGATCATCCGACCCAGAAGCCAACGGCGTTGTTTGTGCGGCCGATCGAGAACCACCTGGTAGCGGGCGAGGCGCTGTACGACCCGTTCGCGGGCAGTGGTACCGCCGTGATCGCTGCTGAGCAGACCGGCCGGCGCTGCTACGCGATGGAGATCGACCCGGTCTTCTGCGACCTGATCCGCCGCCGCTGGGAGCAGTTCACCAATGGCGACTGAGTCCGAACACAACAATCCCGGTGGGGCACCCTTGAAGCTGACAGCGGAGCTTCAGCAACGGATATGTGATGCCGTTCGTGCTGGTGTTCGGCCTGAAGTTGCCGCTGTCTATTGCGGCATTGGTGCACGTACTTATTACCGGTGGATCCAGTTAGGCCGTGCTGCCGGAGCGGAGCCGCATTACGTCGAGTTCGCGGAGGCGATCGAGCTTGCACTCGCGGAGTGGGAGGCTCGTGACACCCTGATCATCGGCGAGGCCGCGAAGGAGGATTGGCATGCGGCGGCGTGGCGGCTCGAGCGTCGGCTACCAAAGATCTATGGCAGGCGCGAGCGGCATGAGATCGCAAACGCTGATGAGGGAGCGTTTCGGATCGCTGCTGCGACGCACTTCGATCCGGACAAGCTGACCGTTGATGAGCTTGAGCAGCTACTTGCCCTGACGGAGAAGGCGGGTGGTGAGGATGCCGCTGGTTGAGTACTCGGTCGCGGAGGTGCGGGCAGCGCTCGAGCGGAGGCGGGCCGAGATCATCCGGGCCGAGCGTGGATCGGAGTGGAGCGGAGATCTGCGTTCCTTCGTTGAGGCTGCCTGGCCGGTCGTTGAGCCGGCCCCCTTTGTCGCGAACTGGCACATCGATGCCATCTGCGACCACCTCCAAGCTGCCGCGAGGGGTGAGATCCGCCGACTTGTGATCAACATGCCGCCGCGGCACGGGAAGTCGCTTCTTGTCTCGGTGTTTTGGGCGCCGTGGTGGTGGACGCATACCCCGCAGACCCGGTTCCTTAGCGCCTCCTACGGTGTGAGTCTCGCTGAGCGCGACGCGATCAAGAGCCGAAACCTTCTCCGCTCACCCTGGTACCAGGAGCACTGGCCGCGAGTCGTACTCAAGGACGACGTGAACCGGATGAACCGCTACGAAAACACCCTCGGTGGTGTTCGGATCGCGACCTCAGTCGGTGGCGAGGCAACCGGTGAGGGCGGTGACGTGATCATCATCGACGACCCCCACAAAGCCGAAGAGGCACTATCCGCGCTCGCGCGCGCGCGAGTGACCGACTGGCATGACGGAACGCTTGGGTTCCGCTTCAACGACCCCAAGACCGGTGTCGAGGTCGTCGTGATGCAACGGCTCCACGAACGCGATCTCTCCGGTCATCTCTTCGAACGGGACGGCTGGACACACCTCTGCCTCCCGGCCCGCTACGAAGCGGCACATCCGTTTGTCTGGCCGGACGATCCCCGTATCACGGAGGGCGAGCTGCTCTGGCCACAGCACGTGCCTGAGCAGGAGCTGAAAAAGATCGAGGAGACGATGGGGTCGTTCCGCGCTGCCGGACAGCTCCAGCAGCGACCGGCAGCCCTCGAAGGTGAACTCCTCAAACGGGCCTGGTGGAACTACTACAACCCCGACCTCCTCAACGAGGCCCAGATCCAGCGGCTGCCACCGTTCCAGCTGATCCTCGCAAGCTGGGACACCGCCTTCAAAGACACAACCACAAGCGACTACGTCGTCGGACAGGTCTGGGGTATCCACGGTGCCGATCGCTACCTCCTCTACAGCTACCGGCAGAAGGCGAACCTGCAAGCAACCAAGGACGCGATGCGTGCCGCCTATCAGTGGGTCGAACGCCGCTGGCCCCGCACACCACACAAGATCCTGATCGAGAAGTCCGCCAACGGCATCGACATCATCACCGAACTCAAACGCGAACTCCCCGGCGTCCTCGCCGTCCCCGTCAACGCCGACAAGATCACCCGTGCGATGGCCGCCTCACCACCGCTGGAGGCCGGCAACATCTTCGTCCCCGGCCGCAAAACACCCGACGCCACCGGCTACCAGGCACCGGACTGGGTCGCCCAACTCATCGAAGAAGCCGCAACCTTCCCAAACGGCAGACACGACGACCAAGTCGACGCCTACAGCCAAGCAATCAACCACGCCCGCACCCATCCACCACACCGTCCCGCCCACATCTCACGCACCACCGCCCGACTCCCCGACATCGACACCATCATCAACAGCCGAGTTCGCCACCAATCTTCGCTGAGCCTTGACCGGCTCGCTCTCCACCGCAGCACTGCAACCGACGCGGGACTCGCGAACTACCTCCACCTCCCGCACAACTGAACGCGAACTCATCGACACGCTTATCCGAAACGATGCCCTAGGCCGTAAGCGATCGCGCAGCTTCAGTCGGCACCGCGTGTTGCTCGCCGAAGCGACAGGATCAGCACCAGTGCCACGGCGACGGGGAGCACCCACCACGCAGCGATGTCCCGGCGTGCGAGGAACGCGGAGAGGCCGAGACCGGCCGCAACCCCGACCGCCACGCGCCGCGAAACTAGGGTTCGAGGTACGAGCCCTGGAGTTGTCTCGATAGGTTGTGGCGCTGCGGCGGCACTTGAGGATCGGTAGAGGCGCCGTTAGGGGTGGCGCAGGTTCGAGCGTCACCTCCACGCTGTGTGACCGTGAGATGCTGCCGGGGCCGAGGGACGAGTGTTCGGCCATGGTGTCACGAGTGACGGAGGACACAGTAGATGAGGATCGATGGTGTGACAGAACCGATCGAGGAGCTCGAGCTCGAGGATCGCGCGACGCCGTTCGCGGCTCTGTATGCGCATTGGGAGCGGACACAGTGGTCGCCGCTAGCGATCGATCTGGGACCGGATGCTGCGACGTTTGCGGCGATGAACGAGCGAGACAGAGATGGCTTTGTGTGGCTGTTCGCACATCGATTCCACGCCGAGTTCAATGTCGCGCGGTTGCTCGCGCCGTTCCTGCTTGCTGCTCCCAGCTGGGAGATGCAGCTTCTGCTGGCGACCCAAGTCGCGGACGAGCATCGTCATCTAATGGCGGTTCTGCGGGTGTATGAGCAGGTGTTCGGCGTTCGGGGCGGGATCGACGCGGTGCGCGAGTTGGCGGATCGGGGGCTCGATCCTGTTTCGAAGATTTTGCTCTACGACAAGCTCGAGGAGTGGACTCTGCCTCTTCTGGAGAGGCAGGATGAGGACACGTTTCTCCAGGCCGTCGTCGCCTACCACTTGATCGGCGAGGGTGTGATTGCGCGGACAGGCCAGCATCTCGCGGCGCGGCAGTACGAGCGCTTTGCTGGCTTCCCGGGGTTGAGCGAGGGCCAGCGGCGTGTCTCGAGAGACGAGTCGCGGCACATCGGCATCGGCGTCTCGTACCTCCGCCACAGGATGGACCTAGATCCCGATCACACGCGCGCGCTGATCGCCGCGCTCGCCGAGGAGTTCTTCGCGCTTGCTGTCGAGATGCTGGCGACCGCCAACGAGCATTTGTCGGGCCTGGCGGAGTCCGGGTATGGCGTGAGCGCGCAGGAGTTCTACGAGGAGGCGATGCGCTTGGTGCAGGTCCGGCTGAAGTCGATTGGCTTCAGCGAGTGAGCGCGCAAACCCGGGGTCGAGCCATCATCTCCGTTGCGTTCTGTGCGGCCACTCCGAGCGCCACTTCGAGACCTAGCGGCTCCGTTGCTTGTGGCACGCGCAGCCCGGACGCCGGTTGGCTGCGTCGGGTAGAGCTGGTGGCCGATTAGAAAAGCAATGAGCGAACACAGGCTCCGTTATGAAGACAGGCCGGGCGTACGGCAGAGGATCGACTCGGCCGCTCGCTTTGGGCCAGACGCCCCCTTGCGCTGACCTGGTGGTGGCTGACCTGGTGGTGGTGATCGGTCTGATCACTCGGAGTTATTTGCTTGCCCTGATCTCTGTGGTGCTGTTTGCGGCGATCTTTGTCTTGGTCTTGTTCGTTGAGCGGCCTGGTCTTGGGACCGGGCATCTCTTCTACCTCGCGATCCTGTTCGCCGCCCTTGCCGGCGGTCCGCTGACCGGTGCCCTGGGTGGCGTGGTTGCGTCTGGGCTCTACTCGACTGCGATTTGGCTGAATCCGCACACTCCTTCAGCGTCGCTACTCACGACGGTGACATCGATTCGCCTGGTCATGTTTGTGATTGTCGGTGCCGCGTTCGGCTGGTTTGCCACGCGTAATCGAGCCGCGCTCACCCGATTACAGACTCTCGCCGAACGCGATCACCTGACAAGGTCTTCTCAACAGCCGGGGCTTCGACGATGAGCTGACAAGGCGCGCATCGGGCAAACACGGATTCACTCTCTTGTTCGGCGACATCGACTCCCTCAAACACATCAACGACACCGAAGGACATGCCGCGGGGGACCACGCGATCAGCAGCGCCGCCAACCTCCTCGCCGATTCCCTGCGAGGCGTGGCTGAGACGGTGCGCCATTCGGTGTGCGCATCCTCGTGAGGCATCGGTCACCCGACCCCAGGCGGCTAAAGGAATAGAGATATGTTGGGGGCGGCGGTTGGTTTCGCCGCCCCGTTTGGCGGGTTGGTTAGCGCTGTCGGACTTGTATCGAGAAGAGGCGGCGGGTGGAGATGCCGCCGAGGAGGTTCTCGCCGGGTTTGCGTGCTCTCGCGAAGATCGCGATTAGCTGTTGTTTGGAGCTGACGGGGAAGCCGCTGAGCATGCGGAAATCGAGTTCTGCCCAGCCGCTGCTGTTGGTTGGCGCCTCGGGAGGGACCGAGAGTTGGCTGAACGGTGTGGCCGTCGCATAGACGAATGCACCTTGTACCGAGCGGCCGCCGCAGGCCGAGACGTGGTAGCGGACGATCAGTTGCGACGTCCCCCGGGTCACGACCGTTGGGCTCGACTGCTGCAGATCAATAAGAAGCCGTGCCGGGGAGGATACACCGGTCACCAGCACGGGGCCGGTGCCGCTGGGGCAGCCGGTCGTGGGTGGAGGTGGCGGGGAGACGGTTGCTGGAACGACCACTGCGGTCGCGGCGGACGATGCAACGGTGGCGCCGGCGTTGTTAGTTGCTTGGACTTTGAAGCGGAGCCTGTGGCCGACGTCGGCTGTGGTGAGCACGTAAGAGACGGCGTTGGCGCCACTGATGTTGACGCAGCTTCCTCCATCGGTGGCGCATCGCGTCCAGACGTAGTTGTAGTCGGTAGGACTGTTCGTCCAGCGGCCTCGGTCTCCGGCCAACCTCTTGCCGACCTGAGCCGTGCCCGTGACCACCGGTAGGGAGGTCGCTTGGGGCACGGAACTGACGGCTGTGGCGACCACTGCGGTCGGGACGGATGACGCGAAGGTTGAGCCGCTTGCGTTGGTTGCCTGCACCTTGAAGCGGAGCGTGTTGCTGACATCGGCCGAGGTCACGGTGTAGGTCGCGTTGTTTGCGCCACTGATGTTCGCGCAACTGCCACCCGTCGAATCGCATCGAGACCAGAAGTAGTTGTAGTCGGTTGGGGTGTTGGCCCAGGTGCCCTTGCTTCCCGTCAGGGCTTGACCCACTTGTGCTGTACCGGCGACGGTCGGCAGGGAAGTGTTCTGCGGCTCCCCTCCGCTCGTCGCTGCGGCTATCACTGCGGTCGGAACGGATGTTGCCGAAGCAGAACCTTCCGCGTTCATCGCTTGCACCTGCACTCGCACGGTGTTGCCGACATCCGCCGTTGTCAGCGTGTAAGAGGCGTTGGTGGCGGCGCTGATGTTCGCGCAACTTCCACCGGTCTGGTCACAGCGCGACCAGGCGTAGCTGAACCCGGTCGGACTGTCTGTCCAGGAGCCGGTGGAGCCGGTCAGCGCAATACCCTCCTGGGGCGTACCGGTGATTGTCGGTGGGGAGGTGTTCTGCGGTATGGCCGAGCGTGCGGCAGTCCCGGCACCAGCAAGAACGCCGAAGCCGACCACCAGCATAAGGCCTGAGGCGACGCCGAAGAGTGCTCCGACGCGGCTCCATCGCTTCTTAATCCAACGAGTCATATCTCTACTCCTTTAGCCGTCTGGGGCGGGTGCGAACGACGCGGCCTCACGGCTCGAAGCCGCACCCGCCCCGGCAACCGCGAACACCACGAGCACGAGCGCAGCGATCGAAACTGCCGCCAGCGGGCGGCTCACCGTCGTGTACCACCGCCTCGATGTGTTCTCATGTTCGTTTTTTTCATCGGTATCTCCCCTTCCTGGTTCTCTCGTACGATCTCTACGGGCCCACAGGGCCGATCCGACGGCCGCGTACCGGTGTCCAGCTCGTCGCGCGGCACATCGGACACGGTCGGGGTGAGCCACTGATGACGATTCCGTAGCCGCAGGAAGCGCAGCGGAGCTCGCGCTTTGTCTCGCGGCGATCAGATCCTTGCCTCAAGCCGCCACACCCGCCACTCAGAGCGCCAGGGGCAGGTGCTCAGGGAGTCGCCTGATGCTCCCCGTGCGGCCACGGAGGAACACGAGACCGCGCCCCGAGTCCACTTCGTCGACCAGCGCGACCGACACGACGGGCCGCCGACGGCGGAAGATGGAGCGCGTGCGCAGGACGAGAAAGTCGGGTGCGTCCCCGTCGGGCGGGAGGAGGGGTGCCTCCACCTTGCCGACCGGCCCATCGTTGGCGATGGCCAGAAATCCGCGGCTGCGCGCCAGGGCGAGCTTCGTTGCTTTCGCTGTCGTTTTCATGAGCTTCACGCTAGGCGCGGGCTGTCAGGGGCGCACCCGGCCCCGTAGGCTCTCGCTTCGGGCTTTGTGACGACTTGCTCACACGGCGCGTTGCCGCTAGGCGCGTCGTCCTAGGGGACTGTGAGCACGCCCTTCATGCCGGCGGCCGCGTGCCCAGGCACGGTGCAGAGGTATGGGTACTTGCCCTTCTTCAATGTCACGACGAGTACGCCGGTCTTGCCCGGCTGGACCTTTGCGCTGGTCTTTCCGGCGATTCTCAGATCGTGTGTGAGCTTTCCCTTGTTGAGGAGGCGGAAGGTCACCTTGCCGGGGTGCACCGCCTTGGTCGAGAACGCGAACCTGAACTCGGTCATCCTCACCGTGACGACCTGTGTTCTCGCGCGAGCGGTGGACCCCGGAGCGACTACGAGCGCGACGAGAGCCGCCGTCACTGCGAGGAGGGCGTAAGCCTTGCGGTTCACCTTCACTCCTTTGGTCGAAGGACCTCCCGGGCCGTCGCGACGAGCGATATTCGGGCGGCTACGCGCTGTCGACCAGCGCAGAGGCGGTGACGGCGGGCACCTGCCGGCGAAGCTCCGCCAGCGCGCGGTCGAGCGCCGGATGGAGCCCCATGACGTTTGCGAGGTCCTCGGGCTCGACTGCCTTGAGCACGTAACTGTCGCGACCCTCGACGGCGGCGGCAAGAAGCAGCTCCCCGCCGGCCCCACGGAGCTCTTTCGCTGTCAGCAGAAGGACGTCGACCACTGCCGGGTCGATCGAGCGTGCTTCGGCGAGGTCGACCACCACCTCCGTCCCGCCGCGATCGACGATCGCGGCCAGCCGCAGCTCCACCTTCGCCGCATCCTCGTGGCCGAGATCGCCCCGGAGCCTGACGAGATGGGCGACGCGAGTGACCTGCTTACATTCGATGGCTGGAGCCAGCGGCTGTCGCCGATGTATCGATGAGCCGAGTCGCATCACCTGAGTGACGGTAAGCGAGCTGGGTTAGCGGCGCACCCCGTCCTGAGAGCGAAGTGCGAGGAGTCGGTGAAGGATCACTCACAGGAGCGAGTCGAGGGCCGTTGCCGGGGGGCCGATCGCCGGCCGCGGCGCTCTGACCGCCCGGCAGCCCTTTGCCCGACAGAAGTCGGGGCTGACCAATGACGGTTTCAGGGTCTTGCTTGCGGCGCGTGTGAAGTCGGTAAAGATCCGTTCACACAGGCATCAGCTTGTAGCCGAGGTCTCGCACGGTGACGAGGCGCTCCGGATTGGCCGGATCGCGCTCGAGCTTGCGCCGAAGGTTCGAGATGTGGACGTCGCAGGCGCGGGCGTTGCCGACATAGGGGGTCGCCCAGAGATGCTCCATGATCTGCTCGCGGGTGAACACGCGCTCCGGCTCCTCAGCGAGGTAGGCGAGGAGCTTGAACTGCGATGAGGTGAGCCTGACCGGGCGGCCGTCGACGTGCACCTCGTGTCGTACCAGGTCGATGCTCAGACCGCCGAGCTCGTGCGCGGTCGCACCCGTCGCCGCGCGGTCGAGCTCGCGACGGCGCAGGAGCGCGCGCACCCTGCTTGTGAGCTCGGCCATCGAGAAAGGCTTGGCGACGTAGTCGTCGGCGCCGAGCTCGAGTCCAAGGACGCGGTCCAGCTCGGAGTCCTTGGCGGTGAGCATGATGATCGGCAGGTCGCTCTCGGCGCGGACGGTGCGACAGACGTCGGTGCCCGAGAGCTTGGGCATCATCACGTCGAGCAGGAGCAGGTCGTAGCTGCCGCTGCGCGCGGCTTCGAGCGCCGCTTCACCGTCTTCCACGCAGTCAATCTCGAACCCCTCTTGCCGGAGCGCGTAGGAGACCGGCTCGAGGATGTCCCTCTCATCGTCTGCGAGGAGGATCCGGACGCTCACGCTGCCCTCGCCGCCGCGGCCAATGTCATCCGCACGGTCGTGCCGCGGCCGAGTTCCGACTCGATCTCGATCTCTCCCCCGAGCGCCCGGACGGACTCCCATACGATCGCGAGGCCGAGCCCGAAGCCGCCCCGCTCGCCGTTGTCGCTGCTGTAGAAGCGATCGAACACGCGGGCCTGGTTTGCCGCGGGTATTCCGGCGCCGGTGTCGGTCACAGCGAGCGAGACCGAGCCGTCCGGCAGCGAGCGGGCCGAGAGCGTGATCGCGCCCGCGTCTGTGTGCTTAACCGCATTGGCGGCGAGGTTCGCGAGCACCTGCTGCGCAAGGTCCCGCTGGGCTAGCGCCCAGAGGCTGGGCGGGCAATCGACCTCGACCGCGACCCCCTCGGCGGGATGAACGTCGGCTGCGACCTGCTCGAGCAGGGGCCGGAGCTCCACGGGCTCAAGGTTAAGGGCCTCCTGATGGGTCTGCGCGCGGGCGAGGACGAGCAGCGTCCGGACGAGTCGTCCGAGCCGGGTGACCTGGCGCTCGACGAGCTCGAGGAAGCGATCCCGTTCGACCGGATTGTCCTTCGCGCCCGCCTCGAGTACCTCGATCGCGCTCTTGATGGCGGTGAGCGGGGTGCGCAGTTCGTGCGCGGCGTTCGCCACGAACTCCCGCTCCGCCCGCTCTCGACGCTCACGCTCCGAGATGTCGGTGAGGATGAGTAGCGCGGTCTGCGAGCCCCGGCCCGGAGGGATCCCGACGACCGAGTAGGTGCGGCCCTCGTACGGCGACACGCGGGCCTCGGTCGCTGTGACGTCGGAGTCGAAGAGAGTCTCGGCCATGTCTCGCAGGGAGAGCTCCGGCCACGGTTCCGGCAGAGGCTTGCCCTCGTCGAGCGACCGCGAGCGAACGATCCCCGCCGCGACGCCGTTGGCGAACTGAACGCGCAGGTCGCGATCGACGGCGATCACGCCCTCGTGGAGCCGCTCCAGCAGACGCCGTAGGCGATCCCGTTCGGACTCGAGATTCGAAAACGAGGTGCGGAGATGCTCGCGCATCCGATCGATCGTCATCGCGAGGTCGCCGAGCTCGTCGCGGAAGCCTGGCCGCAGCTCGGTCTCGAAGCCACCCTGCTCGATCGCGGACGCTGCCGAGGCAATCCGCCGCAGGCGTCTAGAGATCAGTACCGCGATCAGGAGACCGGCCGCGGCGCCGACGAGCACGGCGAGGAGCGCCGCTTCGACGACCTGGTCGTGCACGATGCCGAGCTCGGTCCTGAGCTCGGGCCGATTGGCGACCGCGAGCAGGGCTCTTCCGTTTCCCGTCCGAAGCGGCAGCGCGATCACGATCCGGCGGTCTTTGTCGTAGCTCGTGACTACCCTTCTGCCTGCGAGTGCGGTCGAGAGGGCGCTGTCGCGGGACGGCACCGAAGTGAGCGGGATTCCGTGCGAGCTCGGATCGCTGAGCAGACGTCCGTTCCTATCGAAAACGAAGAGCCCGATCTTGAGCTGGTTCGCCGCGGCACTCACGGCGGTCGCGGGGACGTCGCCGTTCACCGTCGCCTGGCCGATCGCCTGGGCACCCGCGACCGCAGCCCCGGCAGCGAAGTCCTTTGCTCGGCTCCGGAACGCCTGCTCTGCGCGCCCGATCGAGACCTCCGCGACGATGACGGCGGTCAGCGCGGCGATCAGAGCAAACGCGACCGCAAGCCACCAGCGCATGCTGATCCCGCGACGGCGCATGAAGGTCAGGATACTGGCGCTGCGGGCCGCGGAACGTACGCGGCACCCCCTGTGAGTGAACCTTCACTGGGCCTTCACGGCGCACTGACAGTGCCGCGATTCGGACTCACCGGCTCCGCGTAGCGTGGATCCTGTGGAACCGTCGCCGAACGGCGCAGGACGGATGCTCGCGGCCTGCCACGGCTTTACCGTGACGGGGCCGGAAGGCGAGCTCGGCCATGTCGAGACGCCGCTCTTCGCCGACGACTCTCTCACGCCCGACTACCTGATAGTCAGGTCTGTCGAGGGGACACGGCGGTTTGTACCCGTCGGCGTCCTCGCGAGCCTCGATCTCGAGGCCCGACGCATCGTACTCGGGCTGACACGGATCGAGTTTGGGCACCTCCCGGAGCGATTGCCGCTCGGTCGTCGCTTCTCGCCGGCGGATCTCCGTCAGGCCTGACGGGTTCCCAGCGAGTACCGGGAGCACGGTTCAATCAGTGAAGGCGTGCGGGTTTCGTCTTACGGTTTCGTCCTATTTGCATTATATTACGATGTTTATTTACATCATAGTCTGTTGTTTTCCCCCAGACGGGGGAGGCGTCGCGAGGACTTCGACCCGACGATGGGAAGGACATCACCCGGTTCCGTATATGCGCTTCGTTGAGCCGGGCAACTGCGGAGAAGGAGCCCTCGAGTGAAAAGGAAGAGACGTTTTGGCATGTTCGCGGCAGCGCGAATCGGCTCAAGTGTTCTGAGTACGAAGGTGCTGGCCTCGGCGGCGTTGCTCGGTGCTGCGGCCAGCATCGCGGGGCTTGGGACGTTCGCGACGTTCACGAGTTCGACCTCGGCCCAGAACCAGGCGATCAACTCCGGCACATTGCAGATCGCCCTCGGCGCGGCCGGGACAGCGGCGAACCGCCTCAGCATCGGTGCGACCGACATCGCGCCGGGAGACACGCTCGAGCGGGCGGTCGACCTGACGAGCGTCGGGTCGTCGATCGATCTCTCCGGCGTGACGCTCACCACCGCCGCGTCCCCGAGCTCGGCACTTGACACCGACACATTGAACGGCTTGCAGATGGCGATCGACTCGTGCCCGGCTGGGTGGACCGAGTCGGGGCCGCCCTACACCTACAGCTGCTCCGGCGCCACCAGTGCTGTGCTCCCATCGCGTCCGGTGATCGGCTCAGCGGTGGCGCTCTCGAATCTCGCCTCGCTCACCGCCGGCCAGACCGATCACCTGCGGGTGAGCCTGTCGCTGCCGACGAGCGCGGACAACTCGTTCCAGGGCCTGTCCTCGACGATCGGCTACACGTTCACCGGCACGCAGCGCACCGGGACGAGCAAGTAGCGATGAGTGTCGTCTGCACCGTTTCGCGGAGTGTCCTGAGATGGGCGCTCCGTGGCGTGCTCGTGATCGCCGCGGTCGCGTTCCTCGGACTCGGCGTCGTGCCACGCACAGGGCTGTACCACACCCTCACGGTGCTGTCCGGCAGCATGCGTCCCACATTCGGGGCTGGCGATCTCCTGATCGTCCGGCCCGAGCCGATGCGAGATCTCCGGGCGGGACAGATCATGACCTACGCGATCCCTGTCGGGAACCACCACATCGAGAGCCATCGTGTGGTCGCGGTGATCGAGTCGGGCGACTCTCCCGTGGTACGGACGGAAGGAGACGCGAACAACGTCGTCGACCCGTGGACTGCGCGCCTGCACGGGAAGCGGGTCTGGGTGACTGCGGCCGTGATCCCCTATGCGGGCTGGCCGCTGCAGTGGCTGAGAGAGCCGGCGATCAAGCTGGCGTGCCTCCTCTTCGCACCATTGCTGCTCGTGACGGTCGGCCTGATCAACATCTGGCGGCCACGGCCGTTCGCCGGATGCGGCGTCGACTGAGTAGCGCCGCGGCCGTCGCGTTGACGGTCGCGGCCCTGTTGGGAGTGTCGACTGCGCGCGCCTCATGGGCCAGCTCGGCAACCGCCGGGCCGCTCACGGTCACGAGCGCCATCCTCACGGCAGCTTCCGGGCTGAGCGCGTCGAACGGGGCGTGCGTGAAGAACAAGTCGATCGCAGTGAATCTGAGCTGGAGCGCGTCTGCTTCCCCATTCGCCGACGGGTACGAGATCTTCCGTTCGAACAAGGCCGGCGGGGCGTACACGATCCTAAGCACCGTCCCGGGCGCCGGAACGACCACCTACACGGACGCCACGACCAGCTTTCGCACTACCTACTACTACAAGGTCGAGACGACCCGCTACACCTGGCGCAGCCCCGCCTCGAACGTCGCGACCGTCACAACATTTCGAACGAACTGCCGTTGACCCTGCAAGGACTAGCCCCGAGCATCCGGAACAGTCGATCATGCCCAAGCTGGAGGATTACCGGAGTGCCGCTGCTCTGCGCGAGGCGCTCCGCCGCTTCCACCACGAGAGCGAGCGCATCAGCCGAGCACATGGACTGACACCACAGCGCTACCAGCTGCTCCTGATGATCAAGGCAGCGCCCGGCCCAGCGACAGTCACGAATCTCTGCGAACCGCTCCAGGCCAGCCAGAGCGGCGTAACCCAACTCGTGAAGCGCGCCGAAGAGCTCGGCCTTCTTGAGCGGCGCGCGGTTCGCGGCGACCTGCGCTCACACCGGCTGAAACTAACCCCGAAGGGGGAGCGCCTGCTCGCGCGAACCTTCACCGCCCTCGGCCCCGAGCGCCAGCGCCTCACCGTCAACCTTGGCCAACCTGCGCCGGATGCCTAATCAGCTCTCGACATCGCGTGCAATCGTCGCGTTTCGGCCGATCCACAGCCGCGGAAGACCGTACGGGCATAGAGCCGTTCGTCAGCGGCCCGATAGTGCGAGAGCGCGCTCTCGCCGTCGTTCACGCCAGCGTTACCGTCACGTCACTGGAGCGGTGACACGAGCCGGTCTGTCGGCCACTTGCGCCGCGCAGAGCGAAACTCCCTAGCTCCGGGCGGGCGGATTTCGTACCGCGCTAGGGCCGCTGGGTGCGCGATTCATAGACTGGCCGAGTGGCTGAAGGATCCTCGGCCGGCGATGTGGCGCACGACCGTGGTCACGATGGCCATGGGCGCACGGGTCGGCGCCGGAGTGAGGAGGCGATTGAGATCCTCGAGGCGATCCTCTTCCTACTCGGCGGCGTCATCCACGAGTACGAAGCTGCCGCCGCAGCGTGATGACCGAGTTTCTGCACCCCACGGCGTCGGCAACCGCGGAAGGTCGACTGCGCCAAGTCCTGTGCGTTGCCTAGTTCAAGCGCGGCGATGGAAAGATGACATCGTCATCCTCGGCTGCTCCCAATAGCACTCGCCGAACTTGCTAAACGGCTCGCTCAAGCCAGTTGAGCTCGTTCCGCTTCACGAGCGGATCGGGTTATCTGGTGGCGAGTTCGGCGGCGTCCTCTTGTAGTTGTCGCTCGCGGGTTAGGGTCTGACCCTGCTTGTGCAGTCGACAGTCGGCCGGGTGCGGTACGGGTTCTTGTGAGCCTGGAACTAGTCCTTGCAGGCCTGCTTGTCGGAACCCTCGTTGGTCTGAGCGGCATGGGCGGCGGTTCACTGATGACGCCGATCCTCGTGATTCTGTTTGGCTTCGATCCTGCGGTCGCGATTGGGACGGATATCGCTCACGGCGCGGTCTTCAAGTCCGTTGGGGCGGTGCAGCATCGGCGCTTGGGGAACGTGCAGGCACGGCTTTCGGGTTGGATGTTCGTCGGCTCGGCCCCGATGTCTCTCTTGGGTGTCTGGTTCGCTTCGTGGCTTGCGGCGACCTATGGCAGCGGTGTCCAGTCGGCGATGGGACGCGTACTCGGAGTAGCAATGCTGTTCGGTACGGTCGGCTTGCTTGCGAAGAACCTCGTCGGTGCGAAAGCCCCTAGCGACGCATCCTTCACCCTGACGCGCCGTGACCGCATCGCAGCGGTACTGATCGGGATCTTCGGTGGCTTCCTGGTGGGTATGACCTCGGTCGGAAGCGGCGTCTTCTTCGGTCTCACCTTGCTCATCGTGTTCCCGCTTCGCGCGCACAAGATCGTCGGAACCGACATCTTCCATGCCGCAGCACTTCTCTATGTCGCGGGGCTCGGGCATGCGCTCGCCGGCAACATCGACTTCGGAACGGTTGGCTGGCTCCTGATCGGCTCTATTCCGGGCGTACTCATCGGCGGTAGGCTCACGCTGTCTGTCCCCGAGCGGCCCCTTCGGCTGCTGATCGCGGCGGTCCTCGGACTCTCGGGACTCAAGCTGATCGACGTTCCCGGCGGAGCCACCGCGACCGTGATCCTGCTATGCGCCGGCGCCGTCGCGTTCCTCACCTACCTCGGGCGACGCGCTTGGGTGCGCCACCAGCGGACACCCGGCCGGAGGGCAGATCCCTCTGACGGCTGACCGAGCAATCCGGAGGAGGTCCTCAGGCTGCCACTCAGAGCCGCGAATTTGAATGAACAACATCAACAACCACAAGCCAGGCAACATGGGTCGAGAAATTGAGTCCACTGAACAGGGGGGAAGACCAGCTATCAGCCTGCCAGGGTCGTGGTGTCTCTCCTTGTAGTGCGATCGGCTCGCCCTACGTCGGCGGTTCGTTGCCGAGCCTACGAAAAGTCCCCCGCCGCCGCTTCACTACTCGGCGATCGTCTCGCCGGAGCCGCCCAACTCTTTGGGGAAGTCCTTGAGCTTGGGGAGGCCATCTTTCATGCGCAGCACGCTCGACTCGTAATTGACGTGCATCTCGGGAGTAAACGGAAACGCGGGGATCGTCGCCGCGTATACGTCGACGAAACCCCACTGCGGGTGCCGCGTCAGAAGGTGGCCGCCGCAGACCGTGCACCACTGTCGGTAGCTTCGCTCGTTCGCGTGGTATTCGCCGATCTGGTCTTCACCCCGAGTCACTTTGACCGCTTCGGGCTGCCAGAGCGTGAATGCGTTGACCGGACCGGCGGGACCAGCTCCTACAGGAGGCGCAATGGCAGTAGCCGGCACCCACGGAATCGCCCGTGACCTCGATCGTGACACCACCGCAGAGGCACTGCCCCTTGAATGTCCTTTCATCCTGGCTCATGAGGTCTCCTTAGCTCGAGTGCAAGGCGAACGTCGCCGAGAGGCTACAGCGACAGTAGTTTGTGGCGCGAGGCGCTCGTAGGAACGAAACGACGCTGTCCCGCCGCGGGCAAGAGGGTTGCGCGCGACGGCCCTCCTGCTCGTTCTTTCCGGCCGTAGTCGGGCCTGCGACGTGGCTGGTCGCGGGAGCGTAGGAGGGAACCATGCGTCGGCAGTCGATGCCCAGATGCTCTCGAACTCTTTGCAGTGCCGGTCTTGGCAGGTGGCCATGCTCTTGGCTCGCGGGCCACTTCGAGGTCCCGACGCGAGCATCGTTAGGCAGACCCGAGGTCGCCGTCACTACGCTCAACAAAAACTGTGCCTAGCCAAGACAGGCAAAGTCATAGCGTGACTACTAGTCGCACAGCCAGCGCGATCAGCGCGAAGGCCAGAACGCGCTGGATCATCGGGCCGCTGAGGCGCAGCGAGACTCTGGCTCCGAACTGTGCCCCGCCGACGACGCCGGCCGAGAGAACCAGAGTCCTGCGAAAGCCGTTTCCCACCTGGTAGCTGCCCTGCACGGCGTGCGTGGCCGTGCCGGCGCCGCTGGTGAACACGAGCACGAAGTGCGACGTTGCCGTTGCGACGTGCACCGGAAATCCGAGCACCTCGACGAGTACGGGCACGTGGATGATCCCGCCGCCCAATCCGAGAAAGCTCGAGGCGAAGCCCACGATGACGCTGAGCAGCGCGCCCTTCACGAGTGGCACCCGGTAGTCGAACCGGATGCCCTTCGCGTCGACCAGCGTGCGCAGAGTGCCGTGCAGGCGTGGTCTCGGGATCTCGTGCCAGCTGCTCGCAAGAAGCCAAGCCGCCGTCGCGAGTAAGAGGCACGCCATGATTCCGTCGAATGCGCTCCGCGGGACGTGGCCGACCGCGAGTGCTCCGGCCACCGCTCCTGGCAGGGTCGCGGCAGCAAAGATAAGCCCGCTGCGGTAATCGATGCGCCGCTGGCGCGCATAGGCGATCGAGCCCGACGCCGCGTTGAAGAAGACGACGGCGATGCTGATCGCGGTGATCGTCTGCGCAGACTCGTGTGGGTAGAGAATGAGCAGGATCGGCGTGAGGATGAACCCTCCGCCGGCCCCGACGAGGGTCCCGAACGCGCCGACGCCAAAGCCGAGAGCGACGAGCAGAACCGCAGTCGTCGCGCTGTACTCCGCCACGGCCGAGTTCTAGCCTACGTCGACAGCATGCGGGGCAGTGGTTCCTGGCCCTGCGTCGAGCCGCCCGACCGCTATGCCCGGGCGGCTCGACGGGGACGTCAGCTTCTCGGGCCTAGCCCTTCAGGCTCTGGCGGAGCGCCTGGGTCGCCTGGCGGGCGGACTGCACCGCCTGGCGGAGATCCGTGCGAAGCGCCTGGTTCGCAGTGTGCATCGCCTTAACCAGTGGCTTGATCTGGCCGATCCCCTGCTTCGCGGCGTGGGCCGCCTTCCAGTCGGTGCGAAGCACCTGCAAGTCAGCCTGGATCGTCGCGTTCTCGCTCTTGCGGTCGGCCCGGAGCTTCTGCCAGTCGGCCTTCAGCGTCGCGCGAACGGCTGCCTTGTCGGTCGAGCTCGTCAGCGACTGGACGTCGCTGTCGATCTTGCTCGCATCGGCGACGATCGTGTCGTGCAACGTCTGCACGTCGGTTTGCGTTTTCGTGATGTCGGCCTGAACGTTCGCCGGGACTCCGCTGTCGGCAAGCGCCGCGGCGGGTGCGAGAACACCGAAGGTGAGCGTAACGGCGCCGACGGCGACTGCCCGTCTAAGGTCGAGTTTCATCGTTTCCTTTCGCTTCACAGGATTGTGGATGCGGCTGATTTTCGTCGGAGCCTGTTCGACAGCGACCAACTTCACGCAAAACCTCGGTAAACGCTTCATCTTGGTCAGCCTGTCGGTGCAAGAGGGCGGTAGGTCCGAGGTGGCAGCACGAGGGGATAGCAGGCGAAGCCGATCGCGAGCGCGAGCAGGTGGCCGACGCTGGTGACGCTGGGGTCAAGCGCGAGAGCTCCCCCGACGATCGCGACGAGCAGCCCCGCGTATACGCCGCGGCGCCCCGGCCCGAGCCGGTAGGTCAGCAGCGCGGCGATCGAGAGGAACCCGTAGCTCGCACCGACGTCGGCGGCGTTGCTCAGGGACGGGGAGACGAGGCCGGCGCCGATCACCTCACGCAGGCCGGCCGCGGTGAGGAGTGTGGCGCCCAGGTGGCCGGCAAAGAACGCAGTTGCGGTGCGGGCCGTCCCGATCCAGTGCTCGACGGGGGCGACGACGAGCGTGAAGAGCCCGAGCCAGGCGAGGAGCTCCCAGGCGCCGAGACCCAGAACGCGCTGGCGAAGAGCACGCGCACTGGGTCGTGGGCGAGTTGGTGGAGATTGGTGCTGCGCTCGAGCAGGAGCTGTCTCGCGACGGTCGCGCTCGATGTCTGCAGCACCCAGGTCGTGACCAACAGGACGACGAGGTAGACGTAGGTGCCTGGCGCGGAGCGGACGTAGACCCTCGCGCGGGGCTCGAACCGCTGCCAGCGTTCACGCATGGGGTCGAGTCGCGGCCACCGTTCGGATGCCATGAGCCGTCCGAATGCGATCAGAGCGACGAGCGCTACGACTGCGCCCACGAGCTACTGCGAGACGACGAGCTCGACGACTGCGGCCAGCCGCGCGCGCACTTCGGCCGCGACCGGCGCGAGCTCGTCGTTGCCGACGATCGAGAGCATTCGCTCGGCGTCGATCGCGGAGACGTGCGTCTCGCCGTCGCGTTCGGTAGACGACGACGTTGCAGGGCAGCAGGGTGCCGAGGTCGGGCTCGGCCTCGAGCGCCTGGTGGGCGAGCGGCGGGTTGCAGGCGCCGAGGATCACGTAGGGCTCGCCGTCGACGCCGAGCTTCTCCTTCAGGGTCGCCTGGACGTCGATCTCGCAGAGGACGCCGAAGCCTTCTGCTTTGAGCTCGTCGCGGACGCGCTCGACCGCCTCGGCGAATCGCGAGCTCGGTCGTGGCGCTCAGTGTGTAGCCGGTTGCAAGCATTCGCATTCCTCCTCCAGGTAGCGGCGGCGCGCTTTGGCCGCCTTCAGTCGGTGTGCCTCGGCGCCGGGCGGCTCGGCGACGTGCGCGTCGAGGTAGCGTCGGATCGCGTCCTCGCCGATCGAGCGCGGTGCCGTCCTCGAGCACGAGGGCGGGGATCGTGTCGGAGCCGGTCGCGGCGAGGAGCGCGGTTCGCTGCTCCTTGTCGACGGGCACCTGGCGGGTGAGGTAGTCGATGCCGAGTTCGGTCAGCCGCTCGCGTACGCGTTGCGAGGCGGGGCACCACTCGGTCTGCCAGAGCTCGAGCATCAGGAGTGTCCGAACCTGACGTCGGGGAGGATGCGGTCGAGCCAGCGGGGCAGCGCCCAGGCCGCAGTGGCCGAAGACGCGCAGCAGCGTCGGGATCAGGACGAGCCGGACGAGCATCGCGTCGAGCAGGACGGCGATGCCGAGGATGACGCCCATCTCCTTCGGGCGGGAGCGGCCCGGAGAGGGCGAAGGTGAAGAAGACGGCGACCATCACGGCGGCGGCGGCGAAGATCACGCGGCCGGAGTGGGCGAGGCCGCCGATCGACGCCTCGCGCGGGTCGCCGGACCGGTCGTAGTGCTCCTTGGCGGACGAGAGCAGGAACACGGTGTAGTCCATCGAGATCGCGAAGATCATCGCGAAGAAGAAGACCGGGCCCCCAGGCGTCGAGGAAGCCCTGCGACTCGAAGCCGAGCAGGCCCGCGCCGTGGCCGTCCTGGAAGATCAGCCGGGCGACGCCGAAGGCGGCGCCGATCGCGAGCAGGTTGGTGAGCGACGCCGAGCGCGGCGATCAGCGGCGCCTGCAGCGCGACGAGCAGGAGCAGGAAGCCGAGCGCGAGCACGACGCCGATCACGAGCGGCGTCTTCGCGGCGAGCGCCTGCTCGAGGTCGTGGTTCTCGGCCGCGGCGCCGCCGACGAGCGCCTGCGCCGGCAGGGCCGAGCGGAGCCGGTCGATCGTGCGGCCGACGGCGGGGCTCGACGGGTCGGCGTTCGGGATCGCCTGGATCAGGGCGAGCCCGTCGCCGCCCGGCTGCGGCGGCGAGACGCGGGCGATGCCGGGGTCGCGGCGCGCGAGCGGCACGACCGCCGCGGCGCCTCGCGCGCGGGCGCGACGATCTGGAGCGCGCCGGGCGCGCCGGCGCCGAACGCCTGCTGCACCTGCGTGTAGCCGACCCGCGAGCTGTCGCTGTGTCGGGCACGACCTTGATCGACGGCATCCCGGTCTTCAGCCCGAAGACCGGCAGCGCGAGCAGGACGAGGACGAGCGTCGCCGCAGGCCCGTAGACGTGCGGGTGGCGCCAGAGCCGCTCGCCCCAGCGCGCGAAGCGCGCCGAGCGGTGCTCGCCGGAGTGCACCCAGCGCAGCGGGCAGCGCGTCGACCCTCGGGCCGAGCTTCGCGAGCACGGCCGGCAGCAGCGTCAGCGTCGCCGCGAGCACGAAGACGACGCTGAGCATGATCCCGAGCGCCATCGAGCGGAACGCCGGGCTCGGGACGAGCATCACCGCCGAGAGCGAGATCAGCACCGTCACCCCGGAGAAGAGGACGGCCTTGCCGGCGGTGTCCATCGTCACCGCGACCGCGTCGCGCGGCGTCGAGCTGCGAGCCGAAGAACGCGCCGCGGAAGCGGTGGACGACGAAGAGCGCGTAGTCGATCCCGAGCGCGAGCGCGAACATGAGCGCGAAGTTCATCGCCCAGATCGAGATCTCGAAGCCGTGCGTCAGCAGCGCGAGCAGGCCGGCGGAGGCGACCAGGCCGAGGATCGTCAGCAGCAGCGGCAGCCCCGCGGCGACGAGCGAGCCGAACGCGAGCACGAGGATCGCGAGCGTCACCGGCCAGGAGAAGAGCTCCGACTTCATCATCGCGTTGCGGTTCGCGGTGTTGAAGTCGCTCCACATCCCGGAGGCGCCGGTCAGCGAGACGGTCACGCCGGCGGCGCCGGCGGCCTTCAGCTTCGACTTCAGCGTGTCGGCGGCGGCGACCATCGCGGTCGGGTCGCCCTTCGCGCCGGCCATCACGATCGCGGTGTGGCCGTCGGCGGAGATCGCTCGAGCCGGCCTGCGGCGCCTGCGACCGAGGCGACGTGCGCGTTCGTGCGCGAGCACCTGCTCGACGCGGGCGACCGTCTGCCGGAAGCGCGGGATCGGCCGTCGTCTGCGCCGCGCGAGTGGACGACGACCATCAGCGCCGAGCTGGAGAGCCCGGCGAAGTTCGCCTGGATCAGCTGCCGCGCCTGCACCGACTCGGAGCCGTTCGCCTGCCAGCCCGCGCCGGAGAGCGCGGTCTCGACCTTCGGCGCGAAGACGCCGAGCGCGACCGCGACGACCGACCCAGGCGATCGCGACGGCGCGGACGTGATCGGCCGTCCAGCGGCCGAGCCGGCCGAGCGGGCCGACCGCCTCGGGATGCTCGAGGGCGACGGCGCCGCGGCGCGGAGCGTCGCCGCGACGCGTCACGGCCCGACCGCGCCGACCAGCTCGTTGAGCGCGCGAGCTGCCGCTGCACCGAGCCGCAGACCTGCTCGCAGAGCGCGAACACGCCCTCGTCGACGATCCGGTAGTAGACGCGGTTCCCGTCCTTGCGGCGGCCGAGGATGCCGACGTCGGCGAGCACGGCGAGGTGCTTGGAGACGTTCTGCTGCGAGGCGCCGAGCGCCTCGGTCAGCTCGTTCACCGTCGCCTCGCCGTCGCGGAGGCGGTCGAGCAGCCTGATCCGCATCGGCTCGCCGAGCACGCGGAAGCGGCGCGCGATCAGCTCGACGAGGTCGTCGGGAAGGGGTGGGGCAGGGTCAAGCCGTCTCTCCTTCGGAATAGACTAAACCGTTGTACAGTTGTATAGTAGCAGTTGATCTACACCGCAACCAGAAGGAGAACGAGATGTCCAAGAACATGAGCAACCTCGACCGCGGCCTGCGCGCCTTCCTCGTCGCGCCGCTCGCGATCATCGCCGCGTTCGCTCGTCGGCGCAGGCTCGATCGTCGGGATCGTCCTGTTCGCGATCGCCGCGATCATGCTCGCCACGAGCGCGATCGGCTACTGCCCGCTCTACACCCTGCTCCACCTCAACACCAGCGGCCGCAAGCCGCTCCCCCACTGAACCCAAGGAGGAACGAGAACCGATGGATGTGACAACCGAGACCTTCCAGCGCGACGTGATCGAGCGCTCGCACGAGCTGCCCGTCGTGGTCGACTTCTGGGCCGCCTGGTGCGGGCCCTGCCGGATGCTCGGCCCGGTGCTCGAGCACGAGGCCGAGGCGCGCGGCGGCGCAGTTCGAGCTCGCCAAGCTCGACGTCGACACCAACCAGCAGCTCGCGGCGCAGTACCGGATCCAGGGGATCCCGGCCGTGAAGGCATACAGAAACGGCGAGGTCGTATCGGAGTTCGTCGGCGCACTGCCGCCCGCCGCGGTCGGCCAGTTCCTCGACGACCTGGCCGCGCGCTTCGCGCCCCAGCCGGCCGAGAGCGTGTTGTAATGGCCACCGCGGCCGGCGCGACTGGCACGGTCCGGATCAAGGAGTTCCACTTCCCGCTCTCTGTCGAGTGGACCGGCGGCCGCCGTGTCGCCGCCAAGGTGCCCGGCAAGGCGCCGATCGCCCTGATGCCGCCGCCCGAGTTCCGCGGCACCGATCCGACGACCTGGAGTCCCGAGGACTTCTTCGTCGCCGCGGCGGCCTCGTGTCTCGCCGTCACCTTCACCGGCCTGGCCGAACGCGCCGGGCTCACCTACTCGAGCCTCCGGGTCGACGCCGACGGCGTCGCGGGGAGGCGCATTGACGGCCGCTTCGGGTTCACGCGACTGGTGCTGAGACTCGAAGTCGAAAGCGACCCAGCCGATCAGGAGCGGATGCGTGACCTCGCACGAAAGGCCGAGGACGGCTGCCTCGTCTCCGCTTCACTCGACCTTCCGGTCGAGACCGTGATCGAGCTGAAGCCGGGCTAGTGGTGGCTGCTCCGGATCATCCCGATCATCTTCAGGTTGATCCGGACGAAGCGCCACAGCTGCCAGGGGATAAACGTGCGCAGGAAGAGCGTCCAGCCAGTCGGCTTCGTGACATAGGCGGTCTTAGGATCGGCCGGGCCGGTCATCGGGTCACTCCGGGATCAGGTTCCAGCCGGGCCGGAGCCGGGCTTTGTAGAGGAACATGTGGTGGAGCAGGATCTTGATCCAGTGGCCGGCGAGTCCGATCTCGCCGAAGGTGCGGTCGAGGTCGCGCCCGTACTCGGGGTAGCGCTCGTAGTCGGGCACGATCGGAAACACGGTCATCGAGGCGGCGGTGCCGGTGAACGGGTTCGCGCCGGCCGAGGCGACGCAGGCCGCGCCCATCTCGGCCATCGACGCCGTCCTGGTCGGGCCGCTCGCTGCCGCGGCTCATGTCGACGATGCTACGCGCAACCGCTTTGCCGATCATCGCCGAGGGCATCCCGGTTCGCGGCGGCGCAGGTGCGATCGCCGCGCCGCTCGGGGCTCGTGTAGCGGCCGTGAGATAGCGTGCGGCGGCGCGAACGCGATCCCGGCCGCGAAGATGTTCGGGTACTCGGGGGACTGGTAGGTGCGGGGCCAGTCGCGGGCCGACCACTGCTCGTAGGGCTTCGCCGTGTAGTCGGCGTCGACGCGCATGAACTCGTTGGGCTGGAATAGCCGCTCGGTGATCTCGCCGCCCTCCCGGTCGAACGCGCGGAGGCCGACGCCGCTGAACGGCGGCAGCAGCATCGCGAAGTCGAACTCCTGCTCGCCCTGGTCGCCGTCGAGCGTCTCGTAGTAGGCGCCGTCCGGCCTCGAGCTTCTGCACGTGGGCGCGGCTGATCCAGTCGATTCCGCGCTCGGCGAAGAGCGACTCGTCGAAGATGCTGCTCGGGGTGATGTAGCCGCCGCGGCGGATGTGCATCCCGCCCATACCGAAGTCGCCGAGCTCGTACTCGTTCGTGATCCAGACGATCTCGGCACGGTCACGCACCTTGCGGCACGCAGCGTGAACTCGAGATTGACCACGTACTCGAGCGCCGCCCCCTCGCACGTGCAGGTGCCATGACCGACGCCGACCAGAAAGCGCTTGCGCTCGCCGCGACGCATCCGCTCGACCTGCTCGTCGAGCGCCGCCGCGGTCTGCGCGGCATGCTCGGGGGTGCAGACGGAGAAGCTATGACCGTCCGGGCCAAGGCCCACGGTCTTGTCGAAGCGCAGGCTTGGGCCGGTCGCGTTGATCAGGAAGTCGTACTGGACCTTCTCGAGCGTCCCGTTCGCTGCGGATCGGGCCGGCTCGACCGCGACGTAGGGAGTCGGGTCTTGCGCGTCGCCCTCCGGGTGGATCTCACGCGCCCACGCCTGGACGAACTCGATCTCGTTCCGCTCGTAGATCGGGGCGAGCGGGAAGGCTGACCTGCTCTGGTCGCATCAACCCGACGCCAACCCAGATGTTGGACGGAATCCAGTTGTAGTCGGGCTTCCGGCGAGACGACCGTGACGGATGTCACCACGGCCAAGCCACATGCGCGCGAACGCCGCAGCGGTGTGGCCGGCGATCCCCCCACCCAAAACGACCACGCGCGTCACGACACGAACTCCATCGTGACTCAATGGTCAGGCCCCCGACGCCAAGCGCCATCAGGGCATTCACCGATCCACACCCCGGCAATCGGCCGCTGAGCCTTCGGCCAAGGCGTGACCTTGGACGGCGGGGACATCGTCTAGATGAGCCCAGCGGTCATGTCGGCTCTCTCGAGAGAACGAGGCAGCAGGTTGCGGCAGTTAACCCGGACGCCGGCGTGTGCTGGAAGTCGCGGAGTCCGAATGCCGGTTCAGCTAGCCGGGACTCACTGAATACCGCGGAAAAAGTGGGGGGTGCGCGCCAGTTGCGCGCCAGTTTCGCAGTACGAGGGGATAGTGTGCGCGTGCCCCGCTTTACTTGACACACGCTTGACACACTCCCGCAAACCGGCTCCAGCAAAGGGATCACG
>CAVQZA010000008.1:0-64057 GCA_963718355.1 uncultured Actinomycetes bacterium | reverse complement strand
GCGTGCGCTTCGCGGAGACCGACGCGCAGGGAGTCGCACACAACACGGCCTACATCGTCTGGTTCGAGGTCGCCCGCGTCGACTATCTCTCGAAGTACGCCGGCGGCTACCAGTCGATCCGCGACCGCGGGATCGAGGCGCTCGTCACCACCACCCACATCGACTACCACTCGCCCGCGCGGTTCGACGACGTCGTCTCGATCCATGCGCGCTGCGCCGAGATCAAGGGCGCGCGGTTCCGCTACGAGTACGCGATCGAGCGCGACGGCGAGCTGCTGGCCGACGGCTGGACGCGGCACGCAACCGTCGACGCGGTGACCTTCCGGCCCAAGCGCGTGCCAGAGTGGTTCGCCGAGGCGATCGCTACGGCTGAGTCGTAGCCCCGGGCGCGACGGGCTGGTGCCCGCCTGCGGCCGGCGGCTTCGGCTTCGGCTTCGGCTTGGTGCCTACGAGCAGCACGGTGGGCACCGAGCGGTAGTTCGAGTGCCACACGTCGTCGTAGAGCAGCTTCCCGTTCGGGGCATAGACCTTGCGCTCCACACTCGTCGCCTGCGGCGGCACACCCAGCGTCTGCACCTTCTTCTGCCCCTTGAGCATCGTCGGGTCCTTGACCTTCTTCACTGGGATCGGCCCGGTGTTGACGAGCGGCGCGGCGGTGGACTCGACGCGACGGTGAGCGGGCGTCCCGTAGAGCGTCACGCGCAGTGACGAGTCCGTGACGAACGTGCGCAGGTAGAGCCAGTGACCGGTGTCGTTGGTGAAGCGAAGGTCGACGTTCGGATAGTTGACGGTCGCGTCACGGCCGAGCGGATAGTGGCTGATGTAGAGCGCGTGGTTCGTGCGATCGGTGATCGGGAGGCCGGCCTCGAACGCCGCGTTGAAGACCGTCGTCGAGACCTGGCAGACCCCGCCGCCGAGCCCCGTCTCGACCTCGCCGTTGATGATCACCGGCGCCTCGAGGAAGCCCTTCGCCGCCGAGCGCTCGCCGGTGGCGCCGTTGAACGACCAGTTCTCGCCGGGCTTGATCAGCTGCTCGTCGACGAGGTGCGCCACGGTCTGCACGTTGTGGATCCGGTTCGGCACGCCGCCGAAGTACGTCTCATAGGTCGAGACCGTGCCCGTGATCCCCATCGCCCTCGCGTCGGCGGTCGTGCGTGGGGCCTGCGCCTGCGCCACCCTGAGGCGCGCGACGCGGTGCGTGGGCGAGAGCGCGGCGGCGAGGAGCGCCTTCGCCGAGGCGACGACGTCGAGAGCCGTGCCCGGACGGGACGGGACGATGCGGACGCGATCCGCGGCCGTCACCGCGAAGGTCGCGTTGTGCGGCGCGTGCTCGACCAGGCGCGCCAGCCCGGCAAAGTACGTGTCGGCGTCAGGGCCCGCGATGCGGAGCCCCGTCGCACCGTCGTGGGGCAGGTCGAGCAGCGGTGCGAGCTGCGCCGGCGTGAGCGTCCAGCGCGCGAGCCCGTACGAGAGCCGCACCGGAGCCGCGAGCGCGACGCGCGCCTGTGCGGCGATCGGAGCGAGGGCGACCGCGCTCACCCGCACCGGATCGACGCGAACCGGGAGTGCGACCGGTCCGCGCGGGAACGCGACGAGCGAGTCGAGGATCACCTGCCCGGCGGCCTTGCGGTCGAGCTCGGCACCGGCACGGCCAGGCGCCACAACGGGGCTCCCGGACCTGAGCTCGAGCTTCGCATCCTCGTGCGAGACGTCGACCTTGCGCGCGAGCATCTGCAGCTCGTAGGTGAGCGCCGCCGCGAACACGCGCGGCTGGAGCGTGACGTCGCTGCCGAAGAAGCGCACGCCGAGGCGCCGAAAGCCGCGGAGCGGGCCCGAGCCGGCGCCGGCGTGCTGCGCCTGGGCGATCGCCGCGTTCAGGTCCGGCTGGACGCCGAGCTCGGCCGGGCTGATGTTGAAGGTGTGGCCCGCGGCGGTGAAGGCGACGGGCTGCTGCTGGGTCGAGGCGAAGCGTCGCTGGAGCTCGCTCCGCGCTTGCTCGGGCGTCATCCCGCCGACGTCGACGCCCGCGACGGTGACGCCGGCGGCGATGCGGTCGGGCGAACCCGCGAAGGCGAAGCCGACGACGAGCGCGAGCACCGCGAGCACGGCGAGCGAGGGCAGCCCCCAGGTGAGCAGCAAACGCCTGCGCCGCGGCCTGGAGCGCCCGATCTCTAGCGGAGACGTTCTCGCGTCGACCTGCACCGGACTCCCGATACTAGCCGGTCCCCGGCGGCCCCTAAGGACGCGGCCGCTCGGTCCAGCCGTGGCTCAGATAGGTGGCGACGATCTGCCGCTGGATCTCGGACGTTCCCTCGACAACCTGGAACACCTTGGCGTCGCGCAGCCACTTCTCGACGGGGTGGTCGCGCATGATCCCCGCGCCGCCGAGCACCTGCACGGCATCGGTCGCCACGCGCATCGCCGTGTCGGCGGCGAACGCCTTCGCGAAGGAGCCGAGCATCCCGGCGTCGCGTCCCGCGTCGATGGCTGCGGCGGCGCGCCAGACGAGGAGACGGGCCGCCTCGACCTCCATCGCCATGTCCGCGAGCTTGAAGGAGACGCCTTGCTTGGAGAACAGCGGCTTCCCGAACGCCTCGCGCTCGCGTGCGTAGGCGGTCGCGGCCTCGAACGCGGCGCGCGCGAGCCCGACCGCACCCGCGGCGACCTGCGGGCGCGAGTGCTCGAAGAAGTCCATCGCGAGCACGAAGCCCTGTCCCTCCTCGCCGAGCAGCCGATCGGCCGGGATGCGCGCCTCGTCGAGCACGATCGAGCCGGTGTACGAGGCGCGGAGGCCGAGCTTGCGCTCCTTGCGCCCGGCGCTCACTCCCGGGTCGCCGGCCTCGAGCATGAACGCCGTGATCGCGCCGTCGAGCTTGGCGAAGACGATCGTCAGCTCGGCGATCCCGCCGTTCGTGATGTAGACCTTCTCGCCGGTGAGCACGTACTCGTCGCCGTCGCGGCGCGCCGTCGCGGAGATCGCCGCCACATCCGAGCCCGCATGCGCCTCGGTGAACGCGATCGCCGAGAGGCAGCCATCCTCGGAGGCGAGCCGCGGCAGATAGCGGTCGCGCTGCTCCCGGGTGCCGTAGCGGACGAGCGGCCGGACGAGGAACATCGTCGCCTGGATCGACGCCGCGAGCCCGGCGCAGCCCCACGAGAGCTCCTCGGCGATCAACGTCGAGGTGACCGAGCCGACCCCGCCGCCGCCGTACTCGGCCGGGACGGCGTAGGAGGAGAGCCCGAGCCGCGCCGCCGCCGCGAGCAGCTGCGGCGGGAACTCGTCCCGCTCGTCCCACTCCGCGGCGATCGGCCGCAGCTCGCGCTCCGCGAACTCGTGCGCCAGCGCCTGCAGCTCCCGCTGCTCGGGCGTCGGCTCGAACTCGATCACTTCGGCATGAGGAGCTCGCGCGCGATCACGAGGCGCTGGATCTGCGAGGTGCCCTCGTAGATCTGGAACAGCTTCGCATCGCGCATCAGCTTCTCGACCGGGTACTCCTTCATGTAGCCGTAGCCGCCGAAGATCTGGACTGCGTCGGTGGTGACCTCCATCGCCGAGTCCGCGGAGAACCGCTTGGCGTGCGAGGACTGGAGCGTCGCGCGCTGGCCCTGGTCGATCAGCCAGCCGGCCTGCCAGCAGAGGAGCCGCGAGGCCTCGATCTTCGTCGCCATGTCCGCGATCAGGAAGTTGATCCCCTGGTTCATCGCGATCGGCTGGCCGAAGGCGACGCGCTCCTTCGAGTACTGCGCCGCGTGGTCGAACGCCGCCTTGGCCACGCCGACGGCGCCGATCGCGGTGCCCGGGCGGGTGAAGTCGAGCACGGTCATCGCGATCTTGAAGCCCTCGCCCTCCTCGCCGAGGCGGTTCGAGGCGGGGATCACGACGTCGTTGAACGCGATCGCCGAGGTGTCGGTCGAGCGCTGGCCCATCTTGACGAGGTGCTTCTCGACCACGACGCCGTCGAGGTCCGTCGGGACGACGAACGCGCTCAGGCCCTTGTGACCCTTGCCCTTCTCGGTCGAGGCGAAGACGACGACCCACGCGGCGTGACCGGCGTTGGTGATGAACATCTTCGAGCCGTTGATCACGTACTCGTCGCCCTTGCGGACGGCGGTGGTCTGGATCCCGGAGACGTCGGAGCCCGCGTTCGGCTCGGAGAGCCCGAACGAGCAGAGCAGCGGCTCCTCGAGGAGCGGCGCGAGGAACTGGCGCTTCTGCTCCTCGGTGCCGAACGCGACGACCGGGCCTGCGCCGAGGCCGTTGCAGGTGATCGAGGTGCCGATCCCGGAGCAGCCCCAGTACAGCTCCTCGCCGACGAGCAGCCCGTCGAAGCAGCCGAGGCCCGGCCCGCCGACCGACTCGGGAATGTGGAGGTTCATCAGGCCCACCTCGTGCGCCTTCGCGATCACGTCGGCCGGATGGGTCTGGTTCTCGTCGTACTCGGCCTCCTTGGGCCGGATCTCCTTCTCGGCGAACTCGCGCGCGAGGTCGCGCAGCGCCTTCTGCTCGTCGGTGAGGCCGAACGAGATTCCGCCGCCGACGCCCTGCTCAAGTGTGGCCATGAGTGTCTCCGCTCCGCATTCGATTGACCGGTCAGTCAATGGTACTACGCCGTGACGGTCACGTCGAGGTCCGTCTCCTCGAGCGGCGCCACGTCCTGCTCCCATGTGCGGTGCAACACGAAGTGGACGTGGACGCGGCCCGGGCCGACCGCTGCGACATGGAAGGTCTCCGGGAGCGAGCCACTCTCCGGCGGCCGGTTTCCGGGCGGTGCCGGGAGTGTCCCGGAGGGAGCCCGCCTGACTTCGACGACTCCCTCCGGGCCCTCGACGCTCGCGTCCCACGAATAGCCGGCGGTGCCGAGGCCGCGTAGCTCGGCCTCGTGCACCTCGCCGACTCTGAGTGCGAGCTCAGGCACTCCCGAAGACGACTCCCTCGTGCCAGCCGGCCCCGTCGCGCCAGTAGTGCTGGAGCTTGCGGTCGGTGCGGAGGACGATCACCTCGAGGTTGAAGCCGAAGCTCCCCTCGACGAGCGAGGTGACGGCCTGAACGTCATGGCCGAACGTCGCGCTCTCGTGCCACTGCCCGTCGCCGTGGTTGTCCCGCCACCAGTGCTGCACCTTGCCACCGGCGGCGACGCAGAGCTCGAAGTTCCCGACGGCCTCTTCCGACATCGCTCCGAACTGGCCCTCGATCATGCAGGGACCGCTCGAGCAGCCTTGGCCGAAGACCACGCCGGCGTTCCAGACCGCGCCGTGGTCGTCGTCCCGCCAGAAGTGCTGCATCTGGCCGGTGTTGAGGACTGCGACGAGCTCGAGGTTGCCCTGGTTGCCGTAGTGGCTCTGGATCAGCGAGGCCCCGCTGTACTCGATGCCCTGGCCGAACCTGCCGCCGTCGGACCAGGTCCACGGCGGCCCGTCCATCCGCCACCAGTGGTTGAGCCGGCCGTCCTTCGTGCGGACGACGACCTCGAAGTTGCCCGGCGCGCCGTAGTTGCCCTGGATGAAGCCGGGGACCCCCCACGCGTCGGGCGGCCCGAACACGCCGCCGTCGTTCCACGTCTTCGACGTCTCGTCGAAGAACCAGTGGTGGAGCCGACTCGCGTTCGTCAGATAGACGCACTCGAAGTTCCGGTTGTACGTCGTCCCCGTGAGCGTCGGGCAGACCGCTGCGTCGTTCCCGAACGGCGCATACGCCGTGTGCCACGGGAAGCCGCCATGGTCGTTGTCCCGCCACCAGTGCTGGATCGACGGGCCGCCGCCGACGGTCGCGAGCAGCTCGAAGTTGCGGAAGTTGGCGCCGTTCCCGCTCTCGATCATGTTCCCGCTGTGGATCCGCCGCTTCGTCCACGGATCCGGATTCATGCTCCTGAGGCCGATCTTCGCGTACTGGTCGATGCCGGACTGCCCGTAGCCGACCCACACGTAGCCGCTCATCCCGAAGCTCGTGCCCCAGGAGTTCTTGCAGAGCCACGCCTGCTTGGCGTCGTCGTAGCCGACCACGAGCATGAAGTGCCCGCCGCGCTCATAGTTGGTCGCGGCGGTCGAGCGCTTGTAGACGCCCGAGCCGTAGCCGTCGAAGTCGTGCCACACGTCGAACCACGTGGCGAGCGGCCCGATCGTGTCGATCCACGCCTTCTGGTCGGCGATGCTGCCGACGTCGGTCTTCGTCAGGTTGCCGCGGACGGTGCGGCCGCTGCGATCGGAGGTCGGCGTGTATGCGATGTCGGCCGTCGTCCACGCGAAGCACTGCGGGTCGCAGAGCCCGTGGGCGTGGATCCAGTCGACCGCGGCGTCACAGCTGCCGCCGTTCGCGCACTTGGCGCCCATCCCCTTGTGGACGTCGCCTTCCGAGTAGTGCGGCCAGAAGCAGTGCTCGATCCGCACCATCGCCTCGGTCAGCGCCGTCGCCGCGAAGGCCCAGCAGGCCTCGCAGCCGTTCTGGTCGCGGACGCTCGTGATCCACGGCCAGCCCCAGCGGTTGCGCCAGTCGACCGAGGACGAGACACCCTCGATCGGCGCCCCGACCGGCCTCGGCACCGGCAGCGGCCCGATGTGCGGATGGGCGAACGGATTGGGAAGGTCCGGCGAGACCGGCGCCACCGGCTTCGCGATGAAGTTGTGCGTCACCGCCCGTTCGATCAGGAACGGGTTGATCGGCGCGTGTGCCTTGAGGATCGACTTGAAGTTGACCGCCTTCGTCTTGGCGGCCGGGACGAGACCCGCCTTCGTCGCGCCGATCCCGAAGATCGGCACGGCGGCGGTGTCGGTGAGGTGCTCGGCCACGGTCCAGCCGAGCTTCTCGCTCGCCACCGCCTTGCGGAGATCGCCTGCGCGAAGAGCACGTGGCTTGGGCATCGTTGCCCCCCTTTCACCCAAGGAGGCCGCAAACACCCCGGGAACGATCGACGGCTCGAGGCCGCCGATGGATTCCTGCCTTGGCCCTAAAGCTATACCCCCTCCCGAGCCGATTCAAGAAAACAACCGACCCCCTCCGACGTCTCAAGAGAGAGCCATGGCCGACATCGGCGCACCCATCCGCGAGATCGAGATCGAGCCCCACGAGGAGCCCGTGCCGACGCCTGCTCCGGCCGTCGAGCCCGCCCTCGAGCCGGAACCCGCGTGAACGCCGAGCCGCTCGTCGGCTGGCGCGTCTGGCGCGTCGTCGGCGACACGTTGCGTGCCGCGGTCTGGGCCACCGAGTGGCCCGCGCAGACGCGCTTCGAGGCGGACTGCCTCGACCTGCGGCCGGCGCCGCACCCCTCGCCCCATCGCGGCTGCGAGTGCGGCGTCTACGCGTTCAAGCAACGCGAGGACGCCGAGCTGCTCGCGCGCGAGAAGGTCGACAACGACGTCCTCGCGATCGGCCGCGTCTCGCTGTGGGGCCGCGTGATCGAGACCGAGCGCGGCTTCCGGGCGCAGCGTGCCTATCCGTACGACCTCCAGCTGCTCGGCGGCACCGCGGAGCTCGCCCGCGCGATCAGGAACCGCTACGCCGTCGACGTCTCGCTCGGGCTCGCCCCGATGCCGCTCCACACCGGCGCGGGCTAGGCGGGCAACGGCTCGAGCTCGGGTCGCGCCAGTGCAGCGGCGCCGACGACGACGGCAGCGAAGGCCACGAGCCGGAGCAGGCCGAGCGGTCCTCCGGGCAGCTGCTCGTGCAGGAGCGTGAGCCCGGCGACGATCGGCAATGCGTTGGTGAAAAGCGTCGCCACGCCGGCCGTCGCGAGCGCGCCGCCGCGCTGGAAGGCGAGCTGGATCGCGACGAACGCCGCGCCGTGGCAGGCGAGCACCGCCGGAACGAACAGGAAGCGGATCCCGCCGCCGGTCGCGGCCTTCGTCGCAACGTCACCGGCGGCGTACATCACGCCCGCGGCGATCCCGAGGCCGGCACCGGGCGCGAGCACGCGCGTGAGCGGGCCTGCTGCCAGGAGCGCCGCGGCCCCGGAGATCAGGAGCCAGGCCAGGACGCCGGAGATCGTGCCGTGTGTCCCTTCCGCGTGCCCGCCGCCGAGCGAGAGCGCGAGCAGCACGAGCCCACCGATCGCCGCGCCGACGCCGAGCTGCTCGCGCCGGGTGAGCGCCACGCGCGTCTTCCGCCACACGAGCAGCGCGAGCACGCCGATCCCGCCCGCCGACACGGCTTGCACGAGCGAAAGCGGCGCCAGCGCGAGTGCGGCGACGTACAACGCCCAGCCCCCGATCCCCACGAAGAAGCCGACAACCCAGCGCAGGTTCCCGAACAGCAGCCGCAGCGACGCGACGGGCCGGCGCGGCGAGAGCGCCGGCATGGCCGAGGCCTCGGTGTGCTGGGCAAGGTAGCTCCAGTTCAGCGCCACGGCCGAGCCGAGCGCGAGGAGCAACGCGAGCGCGAGCGTCACTTCTTCCCGGTGAACGGCAGGTACGACTCGGCCGCGAGCGCCGCGATCCCGACGCGCGGCAGGTCGCGGCGTCGCTCGACGACGACGAAGCGGCGCTGCCAGCCGGGGAAGAACTTGCGGTTGAAGACGAGCAGGTTGTCGAGCTGGAACCGGCCCTTGAGCGCGAGCAGCGCGCGGCGCTCGACCTTCTGGATCCCGGAGAGCTGCGCCTCGGGCGCGAGCAGCGCGGCGAACGGCGCGAAGTTCAGCGAGACCTTCGCGAAGCCGCGCCCGCGCGCCCACTCGACCGCCTCGCAGACGAGCCACTCGTTGAAGCCGTTCGGCGTGTCGCGGTGGCGTGGCATCGCGGAGAGCGACAGGGCCGAGCAGGCCGGCGAGACGGCGAAGTGGAGGAAGCCCTGCGCTGCCCCGGCCTCGTCGCGGCCGATCACGAACACCGCGTCCTCGTCCTCGAGCCGGAAGAACGCATCGAGCGCCATCACGAAGCCTCGCTCCGGCTCGGTGCCGCGCCACGCCCGCGCGATCGCCTCGAGCTCGGCCCGGAGCGCAGGCCCGATCTCGCGCGGGTGCAGCACCTCCGCGGTGTAGCCGGCCGCCTCGAGCCGGTGCACCGACTGGCGCACCTTGCGGATCGGCCGGCCCTCGAGCGAGAACGAGGCGACGTCGACCACCGCCTCGTCGCCGTGGTACAGCGCGAAGAGGCCGTGGCCGCGATAGAGGTCGAGAAAGCCCTCCGAGGCGCCGAGGATCGCGACGCGCCAGTCGCGCTCCCGCGCGAACGCGATGAACCGGCCGACGAGCGCGTGCAGCTCGCCCGGCGGCCCGACGGGGTCGCCCGAGACGATCGCGACGCTGCCGACGACGCGGTATGCGACGAACGCGCGCTCGTCCTCGCTGAAGAAGTACGACTTGTCGGCGCGCAGCACGAAGGGAGCGAGCGTATCGGCTCCCCAGGCCTGAACCAGGCCGTGCGCGAGCCCGCGCTCCTTCGCCTCCTGCCGGTGCAGGTACCGCCACGGCGCGAGCCACGAGACCAGCAGCCAGCCGGCCGCCGCGAGCCCGAGCAGAAGCACCGACTCGGGGAACCAGTCGCCGAACTCGCCGGTCAGGTGCGCCGAGCCGCGCAGGTTGAGCCCGACGAGCGCGCGGCTCGTCTCGTCGAGCGAGAAGTGCAGCGAGAACGGCTGGTCGGCCATCAGCCGGTTGACCCAGAGCGCGGCGGCGCCATAGACGTAGATCACGGCGACGAGGAGCGCGGCGCGCAGCACGAGGCGCGGTCGGACGGCCGGATCGCCCGGCTGCTCGAAGTTGCGGCGACGGGCGACGAGCGCGAGCGTGATCAGCGCCGTGACGATCGTGCTGTCCGGGAAGCCCTCGAACAGGTGGAGCGCGACGGAGACCGCGAGCAGCACCACCGCGAGCTGCCACGCGCGGCGCCGTCCCCGCGCCAGGCCTCGCGCGGCGAGAATCAGAGCCAGCCCGAGCGGCGCGACGAGCGCGCTCGTCAGTGGGTGGACGGCATCCGGCGCGAGCGTCTGGAGCAGCGACCGCCCGTGGCTCGGGAGGATCCCGTCCATCACGTCGAGGACGCCGGCCGCGGCGACGGCAAGCGAGAGCAGCAGCGGCGCGCGCGAGCGGCCGGCGACCCGCCCGACACCGAGCACCGCGCCACCGAGCCCGGCGAGCAGCGCCGGCAGGTAGACGGCCCGGATCTCGAGCGCCGCATGGAACGCGTCGTGGGCCGGGATCTGGCGCACGATGAGCAGCGAGACTCCGGCCGTGAGGTAGCTCCACGCACCGACTCCCGCCGCGAGCAGGAACGCCGCGGTCAGCCGCTCGACGCGCGCGGCATGGGCGATCAGGCCGAGGAGGAGCGCGGCCGCGGCCCACACCGCCACGAAGATCACGAGCGGCACGGCCGAGCGCCGCGAGAGCTCGTCGAGCGGCAACGCATCCGCGATGGCCGGCCCCGGCAGCGCCCGGCTCGGCTGCACGACATAGAGCCAGCCCGAGGCGGTCGCGGTGACGACGAGCCCGGCGACAATCGCGAGCGCCCTACGCATGGGCGAGGTGCCCTGTCGCCGCGAGCAGCGCGGCCATTGCCTCGCCGCGCCAGATCGCCCAGTTGTGGCCGCCCCGAACCAGGAAGTAGCGATGGACGACGCGATCGCGCGCGAGGGCGGTCGCGAACACGCCGTTCTGGACGTGGAGCGGATCCTTGTTTCCCGAGTAGAACCAGACGAAGGCATGCTCGCGCCGCAGGGTGCGCGCCACCGCGGCGAGGGTGTCGGCGGGACTGTTGTGCCGGAGCACCGCCGGCCGTCCGCCGAAGATCGAGCGCAGGTTGTCGGCCTGCTGATATCCCGACCAGCTCTCGATCACTCGGAACTCGCGCGGGTGGTGGAACGCGATGTTGAGCGCGCCGTAGCCGCCTTCGGAGAGCCCGCCGATCGCGCGCCCGGCTCCTCGCGGGATCGTCCGGTAGCGCGCGTCGATCGTCTTGACGAGATCGCGCGCGACGAACGTCTCCCAGCCATTGTTCGGACGGACGCCGTTGGCCCATTCCTCATCCGTGAACGTGCCCGTCGAGCCGAACGGCATCACGAGGATCATCGGCCCGCCGAGATGCTTCGCGAGGTAGATGTCCTGGACGACGCCGGCGCGCACCGTCTGGAGGAACGCGCGAGGCCGGCCCGGGACGCCGTGCAGGAGGTAGAAGACCGGATAGCGCCGGGTCGCCGTTGCATAGCCGGGAGGCAGGTAGACGACGACCTCCTGGCGCCGGCCGCCGAGCGCCGGGCTCGCGAGTCGGAACGACTGCACCGTCCCGCGCTGGAGCACGAAGGCCGGATCGTGCGGCGGCGGAAAGCCCCGGTAGATCCAGTAGTTCTCGAGGTAGCGGTAGGTGCCGAGTCCGCCGACGGCCACGAACAGCCCCGCAAATACCGCCGCGGCGACCACGATTGCCTGCCGAAACGGGGGCGCCACGCCCTCGACGGCTCTCATGCTTTCCTTATATTCCGGCGAGATTGATTTTCGACCCCGCCTCCGTTAAGCGTCGATGAAGGACGCGAGGCCGTAGACTCACGGCCGTGGATTTCGAGCTCACCGCCGAGCAGAAGCTAATCCAGGAGACCGTCCGCGCCTTCGTGGACGAGCGCGTGCTCCCGGTCGCGGTCGAGAACGACATCAACCACCACCTGGACATGTCCCTGATCGAGGGCATGGCCGAGCTGGGCCTGCTCGGGATCGTCACACCAGAGGAGTACGGCGGCGCCGGGCTGGACTACGTCTCCGAGGCGCTCGCCTGCGAGGAGATCGAGCGTGGCGAGTCGGCCTTCCGGACGCTGATCTCCGTCCACGTCGGCCTCAACTCCTCGTCGCTCCTGCGCTACGGCACCGAGGCGCAGAAGCAGCGCTACCTCGTGCCGCAGGCGAAGGGCGAGAAGCTCGGCTGCTTCGGGCTCACCGAGCCGGGCGCCGGCTCGGACGTCGCCGCGATGCGGACGACGGCGCGGCGCGAGGGCGACACCTACGTCCTGAACGGACAGAAGAACTGGATCTCGTACGCCTCGGTCGCCGATCACCAGCTCGTCGTCGCGAAGACCGATCCGGCCGCGGGCCACAAGGGCATGTCGGCGTTCATCGTCGAGCGCACCTGGCCCGGCGTCACGACCGCGGACACCGAGAACAAGCTCGGCGTCTGGGCCGGCTCGACCGGCGAGCTGTTCTTCGAGAACGTCGAGGTGCCCGCCGAGAACCGCCTCGGCGAGGAGGGACAGGGCTTCGAGATCGCGATGCACTCGCTCGACCAGGGCCGCTTCACGGTCGCCGCCGGCTCACTCGGCGTGATCCGCGCCTGCCTCGAGCGCTCCACCGCCTACGCGCGCGAGCGCGAGACCTTCGGCCAGGAGATCGGCCGCTACCAGCTCGTCCAGGACATGATCGCAACGATGGTGCTCGGCTACGAGACCTCGAAGCTGCTCGTGATGCAGGCCGCGTGGATGAAGGATCAGGGCAAGCGCAACACGCGCGAGACCGGGCTTGCAAAGTGGCACGCGACCGAGTCGGCGTTCGAGGCGGCGCACCTCGCGATCCAGGTCTTCGGCTCGTACGGCTACTCGGCCGAGTACGGGATCGAGCGCTACTTCCGCAACGCGCGGGCGCCGATCATCTACGAGGGCACCACGCAGATCCACAAGATGCTGCAGGCCGAGCACGCGCTCGGGTACCGGTCGCTGAACGGGCACACGGGCGAGATGTCGCCGATCGTGTCGTGGGACCCCGCGCCGGCCGCGGTCTAGGCCTCGCCGTCCCAGTAGCCGACCGCGTCGCGGCTGCGGAACATGGCGCTGTCGTCGCCCGCGCCCCAGAGCCCGATCTTGCCGCTGTCCGGGTAGACGGCCACGGCCGGGCGGGCCTTGGTCGAGAGGATCACGACCCGGACGACCCCGTCGCTGCGATTCGCGACGAGATGCGCGCCGTCAGGGCCCTCGCGGAAGCAGACCGTGTCGCCGGGCGCGAGCTCGCGCTCACCGGCGGGATCGCGCAGCGTCGGCGCCCCCGAGACCACGAGCAGCCACTCCTCGCAGCCCCACTCGTAGTGGTAGGGGAAGCTGCTCTCGCCCGGCTGGAGCTCGTACAGCGTCGCCCCGAGCAGCTCGGCACCGAGCTTTCGCCCGAGGCCCGCCGCGCGCCAGCGGAAGCCCTCGGGCTCGCTCCGCTCCTCCTCGAGCTCACCGTCGTAGAGGTTGAAGACCTCCACTACTCGCCGTCCCAGTAGTCGACCGCGGTCGAGCGGCGGAAGTTGAGCCGATCCTCCTCGCCGACCTCGACCGGCCGCGTGCCGATCTTGTCGCTGTCCGGGTAAACGGGAATCTCGGGGAAGATCAGCGTCGAGAGCATCAGGACCCGCACCGGCTCGTCGCTCTCGTTGCGGACGCTGTGCGCACCCTCCGGACCCGTCGGGAAGCAGATGACGTCGCCCGCGCGCAGCACGTGGTCGCCGTCGGGCGCGCGCACGGTCGGCGCCCCGGAGACCACGAACAGCCACTCCTCGTTCGCGTAGTGGTAGTGGTACGGGCAGATCTTCTCGCCCGGCCCCAGCTCGAACAGGCTGGCCCCGAGCCGCTCGGCGCCGATCTCGTCAGCGACACGGATCCCGCGGTGGGTGAAGCCCGCGCGCCAGCCCTCGTCGTCGAGGGTGCCGTGGATCAGGTTGAAGTCGGGCATGTCCGCAAGTATGTGAGGGTGCGCACCCTCGCCGCAACCGCCGCCACCGCGTTCGCGCTTGCGCCGCCACTCCACGGTGTGCTCGTCCCCGGGGTCAGCCTCGGCGGCCTGCGGCTCGGGATGACCCAGGCGCAGGTGCGCTCGGCCTGGGGCTCGCACTACGGCACCTGCCGCGGCTGCGCGGCGCCGACCTGGTACTTCACCTACAAGCCGTTCACCCAGCAGGGCGCCGGAGTCGAGCTCCGCGGCGGTCGCGTCTCCGCGCTCTACACGCTCTGGTCGCCGCCCGGCTGGCGAACGACGAAAGGTCTCGTGAGCGGCGACCCGGCGGCGAAGATCACCCAGCTCTACGGCCCGATGCCGCTCGAGCAGTGCGTCGGCTACTCGGTGCTGTTGCTGCGCCTGTGGCGGGACGCTGACGGCGTTCTACGTCGTCGACCAGAAGCTCTGGGGCTTCGGCCTCATGCGATACGGCCGCTCTCCCTGCTTCTAGCCTCGGCCCGCATCAGCATCCAGATCAGCGGGATCACCGCGAGGATCGGGATCGCGCAGATCGGCCACAGGATCTGGTACCCGTTCGTCGCGGGCAGGTACGGCGAGAGCAGGTCGATCAGCGCGCCCGCGATCAGCGGCCCCGCGAGCAGCCCGAAGCCCTTCGTCCAGGTAGCGAGCCCCGAGATCGCGCCGCGCTGGCCCTCCGGCATCAGGATGAAGAGCAACCCCCACGCAAGCGTCATCACCGCGCCGCCGGCGATCGCGACCGGAAACACGAGCGCGTAGTACCAGTTGCTCCACGACGTCGCGAAGCCCGCGAGGATCAGCCCGCCGCCGTAGATGAACGACGCCACGAAGATCACGCGCGCCAGGCCCACACGATCGCCCAGCGGCCCCGAGAAGACCGCGGCGATCATGTAGCCCGCAGCCACGGTCCCGAGCACCGCCGACGACGTGGCGAGCGACTCGTGCAGCCCACGCGTGATGTAGAGGACGACGAACGTGCGCTCCGCCGCGAAGGCGCCCTCCCAGGCCGCGTTGGCGCCGAGCCAGCGGCGCACGTCGGTGTTTCCGCGCGCGATCCGGAAGCTGTGGGCGACGTAGACGCGGACGCCCTCGAAGACGCGCCCGTGGCCGCCGTCCTCGACCACGAACACGATCGCGGCGCCGCAGGCGACCGTCGTCACGAACGCGGCGATCAGGAACGGCGAAGCCCTCCAGACGTGGAACAGGAGCCCGCCGCCGACGAGCGCGAGCCCGAGCGCCGCGCCGCGCAGCACGTGCTGGATTCCCTGCGCCCGCCCGTACGCCGACGGCGGCAGCAGATCCGGATAGAGACCGCGGTAGGGCGGCTCGTAGACGTAGTACGCGAAGAAGAACGCGAGCACGATCAGCGTCGTCGTCCACAGGCTCGGCATGAACGCCATCAGCGCGAGGCAGAAGCCCATCGGCCCGAGCGCGGCGAGCATGAACGGGCGACGTCGGCCGAGCGGCGTGTGGAAGGTGTCGCTCCACGGCCCGATCACCACGGGCAGCGTCAGCGCGAACACGCCCTCCGCGGCGAGCACGGCGGCGATCATCGTGCGCGAGTCGGTGAAGCGTGCCGAGCAGCGGCGGCAGGTACGCGGCCGTGGTCGTGATCGAGAACGCGAGCCCGAAGGCGCCGAGCCCGAGCACCCACGGCAGCCGCCAGCCGAAGGTCGCCGGAGCGCCCGTCGCCTGCGGGGTCGCCGTCGTCACGGGCTCAGACCTCGAGCCCGCCGATGAACAATTCGGTGAAGGTCCGTTCGGCGCGCGCGATCTCCTCGTCGCCGTCGGGCAGCCGGCCCAGCACCCAGCCCGTCAGGATCTCGCGTAGCGCGCCGTAGACGATCAGGCTCGCGAGACGCGGATCGACCTCCTCGCGAAACTCGCCGCGCTGCTGCCCCTGAGCGACGATCCGCTCGATCGCCTCCAGGGCCTCGTCGCGCTCGACGACCCGGTTCTGGAGATCGCCGCTGCGGACGACCTCGCGCACGAGCACGGTCACGAGGTCCGGGTCGCGCCGCCACGACCGAAGCAGGATCGCGCCGACCCGGCGCAGCTGCTCGGCGGCGGGCGCGTCCGACTCGCCCACCGAGCGCATCGCCTCGAGCAGCTCGGCCCAGGTCTCGCGAAAGATCGTCTCGAGCACCTCGTCCTTCGACGCGAAGTAGTGGTAGAGAAGGCCGTGCGCGACGCCCGCCTCCTCGGCGATGTCCCCCACGCGGCACGTGTGGTAGCCCTTGCGGGCGAACACCTTGACGGCGGCGTCGAGGATCAGCCGACGCTTCTCCTCCTGGGCGATTGAACGGTCAGTCAACGTTCGCCGAGTGTAGTGAGAGAATCGAAGATGGTGCAACCGCTCGCCGGGATGCTCGTCGTCGACCTGAGCCGGCTCCTGCCGGGGCCGTACGCGACGCGCGAGTTGCTGCGCCTCGGCGCGCGTGTGGTGCGGCTCGAGCCGCCGGACGGCGATCCGCTGCGCGAGGCGGCGCCCGCGTGGGAGGCGGCGCTGAACGCGGGCAAGGAGTCGGTCTTCTGCGATCTCAAGGCCGAGCCGGAGGTCGGACAGGCACTGGTCGCGAGTGCCGATGTCGTGGTCGACAGCTTCCGCCCCGGCGTCACCGAGCGGCTCGGGCTCGAGCGGGCCGAGCGGACGGTGTGGTGCTCGATCACCGGCTTCGGGCTCGGCGGCCGCCACGAGCAGCGCGTCGGGCACGACCTCAACTACCTCGGCTGGGCCGGCGCGCTCGCGGACACCGCACCCGCGCCGCCGCCGGTTCAGATCGCCGACCTCGCAGCAGGCGCGCTCACCGCCGTCGCCGAGATCCTGGCCGCGCTGCTCGAGCGCGAGCGCACCGGAGTCGGGCGCCACCTCGTCGTCTCGATGACGCACGGCTCGCACCGGCTCGTCGTCGCACCGGCTCGGCGGCGACCCGATCCCGCGGCTCCTCACCGGCGGCACCGCCTGTTACGCGACCTACGCCACCGCCGACGGCCGCTTCCTCACCGTCGCCGCGCTCGAGCCGCGCTTCTGGCAGCGCCTCTGCGAGCTGCTCGGCCACGAGGAGTGGGCCGCCCACGCGTTCGAGCCGGAGCTGCCGGAGCTCGCCGCGCTGATCGCCACGCGCCCGCTCGCCGAATGGCTCGAGCTGTTCGACGGCGAAGAGGTCTGCGTCGGCCCCGTCGCGACGCTCGAGGAGGCCGCGGCGGAGTTCGGGCTAGAGCCCTAGCGCGGCCGTCAGCTCGCCGAGTCCCGCGATCCGCGGCTTGAGCTCGGGGTAGCGGCCCTCGCGGTCGAGCAGGATCGCGCGCATCCCGAGCGCGAGCGCGCCCTCGATGTCGTCCTCGACCGAGTCGCCGACCATCGCCGCCGCCGCAGGCTCGACGCCGAGCACACCGAGCGCGGCACGGAAGATCGACGGGTCGGGCTTTGTCTTGCCGAACGAGCGCGAGCCGATCGCGACGTCGACGTCGAGCGCGTGATGGACGACGAACGCCTCGAGGTCACGACTCGTGTTCGAGACGAGCCCGAGCTTGAGCCCGCGCGCACGCAGCTCCTCGAGCACCGGCTCCGCGTCCTCGAACAACTCGAAGTTGTCGTGGTTCTCCCAGGCGGCGACCATCTCCGCCGCGCAGTCGTAGGCGCCGTGCGCGTCGCCGCCCATCCCGACGATCACGCGTTCGGTGAAGACGATCCAGACCTCGTCGTCGTGCTCCAGCTCGGGGTGGCGTTTCAGCTCGGCGAAGGCGTCGAGGCGGGCCTGATCGTGGCGCGCGATGTCGAGCGCGAGGCCGTGCCGCTCGCCGAGCCGCACGTAACCCTCGGCGCCGAGATCCGGCCCCGGGCGCACGAGCGTGAAGTCGACGTCGAACAGCACGGCTAAGAGCTTCGAGTCCGACACGGCCAAGAGAATAGCCTCGACGCCGATGCTCGACTCGCTCCGCGCCAACGCACTCTCGGCCTTCCGCAGCCGCGACTTCCGCCTCCTCTGGGGAGGCCAGACGGTCTCCTTCGCCGGCGACTCGGCCTTCCTCGTCGCGATCGGCTGGTACGTGACGAACCTCACCGGCTCGGCGGGCTCGCTTGGAATCGTGCTCGCGCTCCAGTCGGCGGCGCTACTGACGACGCTCCTGATCGGCGGCGTGATCGCCGACCGCTACCCGCGCCGGCGGCTGATGATCGGCTCCGACCTCGCGCGCGCTCTGTTCGTCGGGATCCTGGCCGCGCTTGACGCGACGGGTCAGCTCTCGTTCCCGGCGATCCTCGTGCTCGTGACGCTGATCGGCCTCGCCGACGGCTTCTTCCAGCCGGCGTTCGGCGGGATCGTGCCGCTCGTCGTCGAGCAGCCGGTGCTCGCGTCGGCGAACTCGATGCTCAACGTCGCCCGGCAGACCGCTGCGATCGGCGGGCCGGCGCTGGCGGCGCTGATCTACGGCACGGCCGGCTCGACGACGGTCTTCTCCCTCGATGCGCTGTCGTTCCTCTTCTCGGCGGCGCTGCTCTGGCGGGCGCGGCCGCGCCGGCTCGAGCAGGAGCCGACCGCCGGGCCCTGGCGCGACCTCGCCGCCGGCTTCCGCTACGTCGCGAGCGTGCCGTGGCTCTGGACCGGAATCGCGGTGACGACGTTGATCCTGATGGTCGCGATGGCGCCGTTCCAGACGCTGCTGCCCCGGCTCGTGAAGGAGCACTTCCACCTCGGGATCGGGGCGTACGGGTTGATCTTCAGCCTGCAGGCGGTCGGGATGGTGCTCGGCTCGTTCACGTTCGCGCACGTGAACCCGCGGCGGAAGCGCGCGATCCTCTGCTTCACGGCGTTCTCGATCAACGACGTGTTCATGCTCCTGCTCGCGCTCTCGCCCTGGTTTCCGCTCGCCGCGGCGGCGTCGGTCGTCCGCGGCTTCTTCATCGGCGCCGCGATCGGCCTATGGATGACGATGCTGACCGAGCTCGTGCCGGAGGGCTACCTCTCGCGCGTGATCAGCCTCGATTTTTTCGGCTCGTTCGGACTGACGCCCGTCGGGTACCTGCTCGCGGCCGGCCTCGCGGGCCTGTTCGCGCCGCAGGCGATCATCGCCACGGGCGCGATCCTCGGCGCCCTGCTCTGGCTACTGCCGCTCCTGGACAGGCGCGTCCGCGCAGTGGACTGAGAGTGCGGGCCCTGCCGGCCGCGCCGGACAGGGCCCTGCTCGATCGGGGTGCCCAGATTTGAACTGGGGACCTCTCCGACCCGAACGGAGCGCGCTACCAGGCTGCGCCACACCCCGAGCGGGCATAGGTTAGCGACTCGGCGCACTTCCGACACAGACGCGTCACACTTGTCGCGCTACGTTGCCTCTATCGACAACGGAGGAGACGAGATGAACGTAGTGACGCTGATCGGCAACCTCGCGAGCGACGTCGAGCTGAAGGACCTCGGCGAGGAGAAGAAGGTGGCGAACTTCCTGCTGGCGATCGACCGGCCGACGCCGGCCGGCGGCGCCGACTTCGTCCAGATCGCAGTCTGGAACAAGCAGGCGGAGGCCTGCGAGCGCCATCTCGCGAAGGGCCGCAGCGTGGCCGTCGACGGGCGCCTGCGCAGCCGCTCGTGGGAAGAGGAGGGCAAGCGGCGCACCGCGATCGAGGTCGTCGCGAACCGCGTCCAGTTCCTCTCGGCGCCCGACCCCGCCGAGGCGCCGTTCGAAGGAGCTGCTGCCTAGACGTTCTTCCCCATGTAGACAGCCGATTCCGCGAAGCCGAGGGAGCGGTAGAGCCCGCGGGCAACCTCGTTGCCGCCGAACACGTTCAGCTCGATCCGGTCGAGCCCGGCCGAGCGCACGTCGTCCTCGAGGGCGAGCATCGCGGCGCGCCCGAGACCGCGGCCCCGCTCCGCCTCGTCGATCACGACGTTGTAGACGAACGCGTAGTCCGCGTCGACCTGGTTCGTCCGGATCGCCCACCAGAGGCTGCCGACGCTCTGACCCGCGTCGTCCTCGACGACCAGGACGTGCTGATTCGACGACGCCAGCCCGTCCGGCAGGATCTGCGCGAAGTCCTCGATGCTCTTCGTCCGCGCGTACTCCCGTTCGAAGCCGCCGTTCTCGACGATGTCGTTCGCGTACCGCTCCACACCGTCGGCGTAGAAGGCCTCGTACTCGTCCTCGCGCATCGGCCTGAGTCGAACGCCCACGGGCGCCATCCTAGAATGCGCTCGTGGCCCGCCGCGACGAGATTGTCGCCTTCGCCGACGAACTGCTCGACGTCGGCTCCTACCGCGAGTTCGGGCCTGCCGGGGCGCAGGTGCTCGGCGCGCGCGAGGTGACGAAGCTCGCTTGCGGCGTCTCGGCCTCGCTCGAGCTCTTCCGCGCCGCCGCGTCGTCGGGCGCGCAGCTCCTTCTCGTCCATCACGGCATCTGGTGGCGCAACGAGCCGCTCGTCGTCGACGCGCGCCAGCGCGGACGGCTCCAGGCGCTGTTCGACGCCGACCTCACGCTCGCCGCCTACCACCTGCCGCTCGACGCCCACGCGGTTCTCGGCAACGCCGCCCAGCTGGCGGCGCGACTCGGTGTCGAGGTCGACGCCTCGTTCCAGGGCTTCGGTGTCGGCGGCCGCCTACCCGCGCCGCTGCCGCTGGCCGAGCTCGTCGCGCGGATCCGCGAGGCGACCGACCGAGAGCCACTCGTATTCGCAGAAGGGCCCGATCCGGTGCGCCGGGTCGCGGTCGCCACCGGCTCGGCGGGACACGACCTGATCCTTGCGGCGCGCGAGGGCTACGACGTCTACCTCACCGGCGAGCCCGAGGAGCCGACGCTCCACACGGCACGAGAGCTCGGGATCAGCTTCGTCGCCGCCGGCCACTACGCGACCGAGCGCCTCGGCGTTCAGGCTCTCGCCGAACGCCTAGCCGGCGAGTTCGGGCTCGAGTGGGAGTTCCTCGAGATCCCCAACCCGATCTAGAAAGCTCTCGATCGCATCGGCGCAGGCGCCCGGGCGCTCGCCGATCAACAGGTGGCCGCAGTCGGCGATCACCCGCAGCGGCGCGCGGAGACGACGCGCGAAGTCGAAGCCGTCGGCAAGCGGCACCATGTGGTCGTCGGCGCCCCACACGCACAGACACGGGCAGCGCACATCCTCGAGCCCGAAGCGCGCGTCCTCCGCAGCAAGAGCGCTCGCGGCCTGGCCCACGTGGGTGTGGAGCCCGGGCCCGGCGAGGAAGCCCTCCGTCGCAGCGGCCGAGAGTGCCGGCGGATCGGCCGCCTGCCAGTGCCCGAACACGGGCCAGCGCGCCGATGGCCGCGCCGCGATCAGCGGCCCGAACGGCGCCACGGCGCGCGCCGGACGGCCGAGCAGCGAGATGATGATTTTGCCCTCGAGGGTCGGCGTCGCCGACCCGATCCCCGCACCGGCGAGCAGGACGACCGCCGAGACGTCGTCCTGAAACCGAGCGCCGGCGCGCAACGCGACCGTCCCGCCCAGCGAGTGACCGGCGAACGCAGCAGGCAGCATCTCCTCGCGCCGGGCCAGCTCGACGACACAGTCCGCAAACGGATCCAGCGTCGGCGCCGAGGCGAGCGGCTCCGAGCCGCCGTGACCGGGCAGCTCGGGGAGCAGCAACCGGTGGCGACGAGCGAGCAGCGGAGCGAGCTCGACCCAGTTCGACGCCGCTCCCGCAAGCCCGTGCACGAGCACGAGCGGCGGCCCCGTGCCGCCGACGAAGTACCGGAGCGACGCACCCGCGACCTCGGCCCGACGCTCCTCGAAGCCGGCAAGATCCTTTGCGTCCGTCATCCCTCGATAGTAGAGTTCACGGCGATGAGCAGTTTCAGAGGGCGGGCTCGTTGAGTCGCGCCGTCACCCACAGAGAGGCAACGACCGAGCCCGTCTGAGCGCACTTTGCGCCGGCGGGTTTTTTCGTGCCCCGCTCGGAAAGGAGCACCTATGCCAAATCACCTCACGCCCGAAGAGCTTTCCGCAGAGCTCGGCATCGATCGCGACGAGGTAATCCGCGTGTGCATGACCGAAGGCGTGCCGATCTACCACGGCAAGATCGACAAGTTCCTGTTCCAGGCGCAGCTTCAGGCGCTCACGGTCGCGCCCATACAAGCCGCCTAGGGCTAAGTCTTCTTCGTCGAAGTCCGCGCCTTCTTCGGTGCGGGCTTCTTCGCGCGGGCGGCCGGCTTCTTCGCCTCCGCGATCGATGCGCGCAACGCATCGAGGAGGTCGGCGGACGGCGTCGCCTCCGGCACCGGCTGCGGCTCCGGGATCGGCGCGCCGGCCCGCTTCGCCTCGAGCAGCTCGTGCAGGTTGCGACGGTAGTGACTCACGAGCGAGTCAGGCTCGAACGGGCCGGCGAGGCTGGCTATCACCTGGCGCGCGAGATCGAGCTCGGCGTCCTTGACCTCGCCCTCGGCCACGATCTCCTCGATCTCCGCCTTCGAGCGGATGTCCTCGGCGAGAAACAACGTCTCGAGCGCGAGTGCGTTGCCGTAGGGGCGGATCAGGCAGATCTTCTCGGAGCCGCGGAGGACGAAGCGCCCGAGCGCGGCCATGTTCGTCTCACGCATCGCGGCCAGCAGCAACACGTAAGGGCGACGCGCAGCAGCCTGGCTCGACGGGGCAAGGTAGTACGTGCGGTCGAAGAAGATCGGGTCGATCTCCTCGAGCTGCACGAAGCGCTCGATGTCGACCGACGGCGAGGTATCGACCTCGATCGCCTCGAGCTCCTCGTCCTCGATCAGGACGAACTGCCCCTTCGAGACCTCCCAGCCCTTGACGACCTCGTCGGGCCCGACCTCGCGGTCGTGGAACGGGCACCAGCGCTTCTGCTTGATCGGCGTGCCGCACTCGCGGTGCAGCGTCCGGAAGGTCACGTCGGACGCTTTCGCGCGCGGCTCGGTCGCGATCGCGAGGCCGATTGGGATTGTGACCAGCCCGAAGCTGATCGCGCCGTTCCAGGTAGTGCGCATGTCACCTCGAATTCTAGGCAGGACCGGACGAATTCGCCTGCACCGCCTCGCCTCCTGCCTGCCGTAAGCTAGTCGGCATGGCGGGCCTGCGGACAATCCCGGAGCTGTGGAGGAAGGGCTCGGCGCGCGATGCGACGGTTCCCGCCTACCTCGTCCAGAACGGCGACGGCTGGAGCCAGGTCTCGTGGAACGAGGCGGCCGAGCAGGTCGACGCGCTCGCGAACGGACTGCTGGCGCGAGGAATCCGCAAGGGCGACACGATCGCGATCCTCGGCTCGACGCGGCTCGAGTGGGCGCTCTTCGACTTCGCCGCGGCCTGCGTCGGCGCGATCACGGCGGCGATCTACCAGAACAGCTCGCCGAAGGACTGCCACTACATCCTCGAGCACTCCGAGGCGATCGGCGTGCTGGTCGAGGGCGACGCGGACCTCGCGAAGCTCGAGGGCGGCCCGCAGCTCCGCCACGTCCTGACCTTCGCAGGCCTCGACGAGCTCGCCGAGCAGGGGCGCGCCTACGCCGCCGAGCATCCGCACGAGCTGAACGAGGCCGTCGCGGCGATCCGCGAGAACGATGTCTACACCTACATCTACACCTCCGGCACGACCGGGCCGCCGAAGGCCTGCATGATCTCGCACCTCAACTACTACGCGATGGTCGCCGTCGCCGACGATCTCCCCAACTTCACGATTCCCGGCGACTCGATGTTGCTGTTCCTGCCGCTGGCGCACAACTTCGGGCGGCTGATGCACCTCTCCGGCCCGTACATCGGCTTCACGATCGCCTTCCTCCCCGACCCGCTCGCGGTCGGCGACGCGCTCCTCTCCGTTTCGCCCACCGTGTTCCCGAGCGTGCCCCGCGTGTACGAGAAGGTGCACACAGCGGTGCTCGAGCAGTTCGAGGCGGCGACGGGAGCCAAGCGGCGGCTGATCGACTGGGCCGTCTCGGTCGGCAAGCGGGTCAGCGCGCTCGAGGTCGCGCGCAAGCCGATCCCGGCCGGGCTCGCGCTGCAGCACCGCGTCGCCTCGAAGCTCGTCTACTCGAAGGTGCAGGCGCGGCTGGGCGGGAAGCTGCGAATCGGCATCTCGGGCGGCGCGCCGCTCGCGAAGGAGGTCGCCGAGTTCTTCCACGCGCTCGACATCCTGATCCTCGAGGGCTACGGCCTCACCGAGTGCACCTCGGCGGCGACCGTGAACCGCGTCGACGGCTACCGCTTCGGCACCGTCGGGCCGGCGCTCCCGGGCACCGAACTGCGGCTCGGCGAGGACGATGAGCTGCTGATCAAGAGCGACACGGTCTTCCTGGGCTACTTCAAGGAGCCGGAGGCGACGCGTGCGATTCTGGGCGACGACGGCTGGCTCCACTCCGGCGACGTCGCCTCGATCGACGCCGACGCCTTCGTGACGATCACCGACCGGATGAAGGACATCCTGATCACGGCGGGCGGCAAGAATGTCGCGCCGGCGAACCTCGAGGGCCTGCTCAAGGCCTCGCCGTACGTGTCGCAGGCGGTCGTCGTCGGAGACCGGCGGCCCTACGTGGCGGCGCTGATCACACTCGAGGAGAGCGCGCGCGGGCTCCCCGACATCCAGGAGCGGATCCAGGCTGCCGTGGACGAGACGAATACCGACCTCTCGCGTCACGAACAGATCAAGCGCTTCCGCATCCTGCCGCGCGATTTCTCGGCCGAGGCGGGCGAGATCACGCCGACCCTGAAGCTGAAGCGCAAGGTCGTGCAGGAGCACTTCGCCGCCGAGATCGACGCGCTCTACGCCGAGTAGCCGCGCGTTCGAGCTCTACAGGATGCGGCGCGCACCGACATAGCTGCCGGAGTAGTACGCCTCGCTGAGGCTCGAGATCTTCACGACGTCGCCGGTGTGCGGCGAATGGATGAACTCACCACCGCCGATGTAGATGCCGACGTGGCCGAGCCCGTCGAAGAACACGAGGTCGCCGGGCTCGAGCTGGTTGTACGCAACGGGAACGCCCATCGCCCACTGAGCGCCGGTGTAATGCGGCAGCGAGACGCCGACCTGCGAGAAGACGTACATCGTGAACCCGGAGCAGTCGAAGCCGGCGGGGCTCGCACCGGCCCAGACGTAAGGCGTGCCGAGGTACTGCATCGCGATCCCGACGACGCCGCCGTACGGCGAGGCCGGCACGACGCTCGCGCCGTCGGGCGACAGCGCGCCGATGCCGAGCCCGGGGCTCACCTGCGGCCCCGAGGCGATCCGCGCGCGTGCCTGGTTCGCGAGCTCAAGCTGCTGCGTGCGTTCGGTCGCGCGGATCCGGGCGATCTCGCTCTGGATCGACGAGAGAAGCTGCTTGCGCTGCGCGAGCTGGCCTTCGATGCTCGCCTTCTCCGAGGCGAGGCTCGCGACGAGGCGGCCCTGCTCGGCGTGCTGGTCGGCGAGCTGATGCTCCTGCGTGCGCACGAGCTTGCGGAACGAGATCACTTCCGTGAGCACTTGCGCGTCCTGGTCCGATACGCGGTTGACCGTGTCGATGCTGCTCAGGAGGTCGTCGAGGCTCTTGGAGCCGAGCAGGACGTCGAGGGTCGTGTTGCCCTGGTCGGCGGTGAAGAGCGAGACGAGCCGCGCCGCCAGCATCTTCTGCGCCTGCTTGAGATTGCTGCGCGCTACGCCGAGGTCGTGGCGGTTGACCTGCTGGTCGCGCTCGATCTGCCCGAGCTTGTAGCGCGCGCCGTTGTAGGCCTCGACCTTCTGCGAGAGCTGCTGGTCGATCTGGTTGATCTGGGCGAGCACCGACTGGGCTTCTGCCTGCTTCGAGCCGACCGACGGGTTGGCGCTCGCAACACCGGCGACCAGCAGAGCGGCCGCGAGGCAGAAAAGCAAAAATGGCGCCTGTCGTGTCCCGGATCTAATGCCGCACTCCGAGGTCCACTTGCAGGCGCGCCGGTGTGTGCCGGGGCGTCACAGAGCTCGACCCTACCAACCCCACCTGACGGCCGCAACCGAGAAACGGCCACAAAACTACGGGAAAGTATCGTAGACTCCAGACTGGCGGCGTGAAATCTGCCCGGGCTGTGCTAGGGTCCGGCCCTCGTGCGAGTGCGCTCTTCGGGTGCTACGAGCAGGCTCGTGGCGATCTTTGCAGGCGGGTTGCTCACACTTGCCGCCCTGGCCGGCGGTGCCTCGGGCTCCCCACCGGGAGCTGCCGATCTGCGGAAACAGGCCGCCCAGACCGAGGCGCGCCATCGCGCCGCCGTCCTCTCGCTGTTCTCGCTCGAGTCACAGCTCAGCAACGCGCGCAACCGGCTCGCGGCCGTCCAGGCGCGCTCCTCGACAGTGCGGCGGGAGAGCGCCTCAGTGCGCGTCCAGCTCGGCGCCGCGCAGCACGTGTTCAGCGTCTCGGAGCGCCAGCTCGGTGAGAGGCTTCGGGAGCTCTACATGGCTGGCGACGCGGACCCGCTCGCAGTGATCCTCGGCGCATCGTCAATCGACGAGATGATGACCGGCCTCGATGGAATCGCGCGCGCGGCCGAGCAGAACCGGAGCGTGATCGTGCAGACGCGCACCGCCCGCACGAAGCTGGCGCGGGCTCAGGCGACGCTCGCCGCCGAGCAGTTGACGCTCTCGCGCCTCGAGGCGGCCGCCGAGCAGACCGCCGCGTCGCTCGGCCACGCGAGCGCGCAACGCGCCGCGTACGTTCGCTCGCTCGCCGCGCAACAGGGCCTGACGGCAAGCCGGATCGCAGCGCTCGACCGGCAGGCGCGAGCCGCCGATGCCAAGGCATCCACGCTGAGCCCCGTCGCCCCCGGCACGATGCCGCAAGGCGGAGCGACGATGACGGTCTCCGTCACGGCCTACTCGATGTCGGGGTTCACGTCGAGCGGCCTCCCGGTCGGCTGGGGCGTCGCCGCCGTCGATACCAGCCTGATCCCGTTCGGAACGCGCTTCTTCGTGCCGGGCTACGGCGAGACCGTCGCAGCCGATCACGGATCGTCGATCGTCGGTCCCCGAATCGACATCTGGTTCCCCACCCTCGCGCAGGCGCAGGCATGGGGGCGCCGGACGGTCGTGATCACCTTCCAGTAGATGATTGACGTCGGGCGCACGGAGCCGGAAGCGATCCGTGTGCTCCTCGTCGATGACCACGATCTGTTCAGGACCGGGCTCGCCAACCTGCTCGAGGGCCAACAGCTCGACGTCGTCGGGCAGGCGACGACCGGCGCCGACGCCATCCGCCTCGCGCACGAGCTCGGTCCGGACGTCGTCGTGATGGACCTCAACATGCCCGGGATGACCGGCGTCGAGGCAACCCGCCGCATCGTCGGCGCCTCGCCGCCGGCACGGGTCCTCGTGCTGACGATCTCCGATCGCGACGAGGATGTCGTCGAGGCGATCCTCGCAGGCGCGTCCGGCTATCTGACCAAGGATGCGTCGGTGCAGGATCTCGTGCGCGGGATCGAGGCGGCTGCGGTGGGCGAGGCGCTGATCTCGCCGCGCGTCGCGGCAACGGTGCTCCGCCAGGTCCGGGCGAACAGCACGTCGGCCGCCATCGCCGCGACGCTCCATGCCGAGCTCTCGGAACGCGAGCTCGAGGTCCTGTGCCTCGTCGCGAGCGGCCATGACAACGCCGAGATCGCGCGCAGGCTCCACATCAGCCCGAAGACGGTCAAGAACCACATCTCGAACATCCTGATGAAGCTCCAGCTCGAGAACCGGATCCAGGCCGCCGTGTACGCCGTCCGCGCCGGGCTGGTCTAATGTCGGGCGTGCACCGCCGCCCGGTGTCCCTGCTCGTCCCCCTCGTCTGCCTGCTCGCGCTCGCGGGGGCTGCCGCCGTGCCCGCAGCCGACGCGCCGCTGGCGCCGAGACTCGCGCGCGCGCTCTCGGTGCCGGACGTCGCACCGGGATCGACCGCGGGCCTTGCGCTCGACCTGCACACCGGAGCGATCGTGTTCGGGGTGAATCCGGCCACGCCGCTCGCACCGGCCTCGACCGAGAAGCTCGCCGTGACCTACTCGCTGCTCGCCTCGCTCGGCCCGCAGTTCCGGATCGACACCGAGGTGCTGGGCGAAGGCGCATTGGACGGAACGACGTGGCGCGGGAATCTCGTGCTCAAGGGCTACGGCGACCCGACGCTGACGAGCGCGGGGCTCGCGCGGCTCGCGGCGCGGGTTCGCGCCTCCGGGATCACGCGAGTGACGGGCGCGGTCGTCGGCGACGAGAGCTTCTTCGACTCCGTTCGCACGGCGCCGGGCTGGAAAGCGTCGTTCTACGGAGACGAGTCGCCGCCGCTCTCGGCACTGTCGGTCGACCGGGGGATGTACCACGGCCTGATGGCGCGGAGCCCCGCGCTCGCTGCAGCCCAGTTGCTGGCGGCAGCGCTTCGCTCGAGAGGCATCGTCGTCGCCGGTGCACCGCGCACGGGTGTCGCCGCCGCAGCCGACCTACCGCTCGCCACCGTCGCCTCGCCGCCGCTCGCCCGGATCGTGACGATGATGGATCACGAGAGCGACAACTTCACCGCGGAGCTGCTCCTGAAGGAGCTCGGCGCGCTCTACGGCAACCGCGGCAGCACGGCGGCGGGGGCAGCGGCGGTTCGCGATCTGCTCGGCAACATCGGCGTCCCGCTCGCCGGCGTGCGGATCGTCGACGGCTCCGGGCTCTCGCTGCTCGACCGGCTGACGGCGCAAGCGCTCGTCGCGATCCTCGAGGCGTCGTGGCTCGACCCGGACATCCGGCCCACGCTCATCTCGGCCCTGCCCGTCGCGGGCGTGAGCGGCACCCTGGAGCGCCGGATGAAGACCGCGCCGGCCCGAGGCAACGTGATCGCGAAGACCGGGACGACCGACGAGGCCTCGGCACTCGCGGGCTTCGTCCGCGGCCGCTACGTGTTCGCCGTGCTCCAGAACGGGCACCCGGTCTCGGCGACCTGGGCGCGGACGGCGCAGGACCGCTTCGCGACGCTCCTAGCCTCGCAGTAGCGCCTCGAGGTCGGCCTCGGCGAGGATCGGCACGCCGGTCTTCTCCGCCTTCGCCGCCTTCGAGCCCGGGCTCTCGCCCACGAACACACCGGTCGTCTTCTTCGACACGTTTTCCGAGACCCTGGCACCGAGCGCCTCGAGCGCGGCGCGCGCCTCCTCCCGCGTGTAGTTCTCCAGCGTGCCGGTGATCACGTACTGGGTGCCGGTGAGCCGGCCCTCGACCAGCCGCTCCTCCTCGCCGGCCTCGAAGCGGATTCCGAGCTCACGCAGCTCCGCGACGAGGCGGCGGTTCTGCTCGTCCTCGAACCACTCCGCGATCGACTCGGCGCGGTCCGGCCCGATGCCCTCGGCCGCCTCGAGCTCCTCGGGCGTCGCGTCCTGAAGCCGGTCGATCGTGCCGAAGTGGCGCGCGAGCCTCTGCGCGGTGATCCAGCCGACCTCCGGGATGTTGAGGCCGAAGAGAACGCGCGAGAACGGCTGGGCCTTCGACTGCTCGATCGCCGCGAGCGCATTTTGCGCCGAGATCTCGGCATAGCCGTCGAGCTCGATCAGCTGCTCCTTCGTGAGCCGGTAGAGGTCCGGCATCGACCGGAGCAGGCCCAGCGACCATAGCCGGCGCACGAACTGCTCGCCGACGCCGTCGATGTCCATCGCCGCGGTCACCCAGTTGATCAGCGTCTCGAGCCCGCGCGAGGGACAGGCCGGATTCGGACACCGGTGCATCACCTCGCCCTCCGGCTTTACGACGGGCGTGTCGCAGAGCGGGCAGCGCGCCGGGCATCTTGAACGGCTTCGTGCCCGGCTCGTGCGCGCCGGCCGGCCCGACGATCTGCGGGATCACGTCGCCGGCGCGCTGGACGATCACGATGTCGCCCTCGCGGATGTCCTTGCGGTTGATGTCCTCCTCGTTGTGCAGCGTCGCCCGCGAGACGGTGACGCCGCCGACCTCGACCGGCTCCATCTGCGCCCAGGGGTTGAGCGCGCCGGTGCGGCCGACGCGGATGTGGATCTTCACGAGACGCGTGGTCGCGGCCATCGGCGCCCACTTGAACGCGCGCGCCCACCGTGGCCGCTCGTGCAACGAGCCGAGCCGTGCCTGCTGCGCGAGCGAGTCGAGCTTGATCACGATCCCGTCGATCTCGTAGTCGAGCTCGCGCCGCTTGGTCTCCCACATGCTGCAGGCCTCGGCGACCGCCTCGAGCGAGTCGAACCGCTCGGTGTGCGGGTTCACGGGAAAGCCGCGCTCGCGCAGCCACTGGAGCGACTCCCAGTGCGAGTCGAACTCCACGCCCTCGCGGAAGCCGGAGCCGTAGACCCAGATCGAGAGCGGGCGTCGTGCCGTCACGGACGGATCCTTCTGGCGCAGCGAGCCGGCCGAGGCGTTCCGCGGGTTCGGCGCGATCCGCTCGCCGGTCTCGAGCGCCTGCTCCCTGAAGGCGTGGAAGCCGGAGAGCGGCATGTAGACCTCGCCGCGCACCTCGAGCACCGCAGGCGGATCGTCGTCGCGAAGCGCGAGCGGGATCGCCCGGATCGTGCGCAGGTTGGGCGTCACGTCTTCGCCCTGCTGGCCGTCGCCGCGCGTTGCGCCGCGGACGAAGACGCCGTCCTCGTAGACGAGCGAGATCGCGGAGCCGTCAATCTTCGGCTCGAGCACGTAGGTCACCGGCTCGTCCTCGCCGAGCCGCTTGCGCACGTCCTCGCCCCACTTGTAGATGGCCTCGTCGGTCGTGACCTTCTCCAGCGAGCCCATCGGCGCCAGGTGGCGCACCTTCTGGAAGCGATCGGAGAGCGGCGAGCCGACGCGGCGGGTCGGCGAGTCCGGGGTGACGAGATCCGGATGCGCGGCCTCGAACTCGACGAGCTCGTCGTAGAGCCGGTCGTACTCGGCGTCGGAGATCGTCGGCTCAGCGAGCGCGTGGTAGCGGTACGAGGCCTCGTTCAGCTGCGCCCGCAGCTCGGCCGCGCGGGCCTCAGGCGACGACGGCAAGGAGCTCCTCCGCCGTGTCGACGATCGCGTCCGGATGCTGCGGCTCGAGCCGCCCGCGGCCGTGGATCCCGCCCCACGTCACCGCGACGGTGAAGACGCCTGCGGCGTTGCCCGCAGCGATGTCGAACGGCGAGTCACCGACGTACGCGGCGTCCTCCGGGCGGGCGTCGAGACGCTCGAGCGCAAGCAGCACCGGCTCGGGATCGGGCTTCTGCCGCTCGGTCTCGTCCCCGCCGACGACGACATCGAACAGGTGGCCGAACGGGACGTGCTCGAAGGCGAGCTCGACGGTGACCCGGCGCTTGGCGGTGACGATCCCGAGCGTCCGCCCCTGCCGCTTCAGCTCGGTGAGCGCGCCCTCCATCCCCACGCACGGCAGCAACGTGTCGTGAATGGCCTCGTTGTGGGCGCGGTAGACGGTGACGAGCTCGTCGACGCGCGCCGGATCGAGCGCCCGCATCTGGTACTCGAGGCCCGGGCCGCCGACCGCCGCCATCAGCTGCTCGTCGGAGTAGTCGCGCCCGAGCACCGTCGTCGCGGCGTGGCGCATCGAGGCGAGGATGATCCCGCCGGAGTCGATCACCGTGCCGTCGAGATCGAAGAGGATGACCGGGAGGCTCATTGCTCCTGATCGTATGCAACGCCGATGAGGTACAGACCCTGCGGCTGTGCCGTCCTCCCCGCCTCGTGACGGGGCGCCCCGGCGAGCAGCGCGGCGACCTCGTCGGGGCCGAGCTCGAGCATCGTCCCGACAAGCGAGCGGACCATGTGGCGCAGGAAGCTGTCCGCGGTGATCTCGAACTCGAGAGTGTCGCCGTCGCGCCGCCACTCCGCGCGCTCGACGGTGCGCGTGAACACCGTGTGCCTGGTCTGGGTCGGAGTGAAGGCGCGGAAGTCGTGCAGGCCCGGAAGCAGCGCGGCCGAGACGTGCAGGAGATTCTCGTCGATCGGCTGCGGCTGCCACCAGCTGCGTCGGGCCTCGAACGGCGACCGGGTCGGGCGGCGGTCGACCCGATAGCGATAGGTGCGCGAGCGGGCCGAGAACCGTGCGTGGAAGCCGGGCGGCGCCTCCGAGGCGGCGGTGACCGCGACGTCGCGCGGGAGCACGGCGTTGAGCGCGTCGGCCGCGTGCTCGAGCGGCGGCCCTCCCTCGGCGTCGAGGCTCGCGACCTGCGCAAGTGCGTGCACCCCCGCGTCGGTGCGCCCGGCAACGGCGAGCCCGATCCAGCGCGGGAACACGCGGTCGAGGCCGTCGCCGAGCACGCCCTCCACCGTGCGGAGCCCCGGCTGTCGGGCCCAGCCGTGGAAGTCGCTGCCGTCGTACTCCAGGGTGAGCCGCAGTAGCACGCGTCAGCCCTCGCGCTCGACGACCAGCACCAGGTCGTTGCGCGAGCGTACGACTACGCTGTCGCCCTCGCGCGCGCCTTCCTCGCAATAGGCGGCCCAGAGCTCGCTGCCGAGTCGGATCTGGCCGTCGGGCAGGCAAGCCGTCTCGACGCGACCATGGCGGCCGATCATCGTCTCAGCACCCACACGCGCTTTGCCCCGGCGCGAGTAGCGCATGAGGAAGAGCGCCTCGGCCACCTCGCAGAGCCCGCCGAGAATAACGGTCGGGATCGCCCATCCGGGCGGCACGACGAAGACGGCGAGGATGATCGAGATGACAAAGATCATGTCTGCGCGAACCGAGTCGCCAAGAGCCCCGTCCCTTCCCGCCGGGGGCACGGTGGCCCCCGCCCTATCCACAGCGTAAAGAGAAAACGCGCGCCGAAGGCGCGCGTTTCTGTGTCAGTTCTGTGCCGCCTGGACTACGGCGTGTAGTCGACGAGCTCGAGGTACACCATCTCCGCCGCGTCGCCCTGACGGGCGCCGAGCTTGACGATCCTCGAGTACCCGCCGGGACGATCGACGAACCGCGGACCGACGTCGGCGAAGAGCTTGTGCACGACGTCGTTCGAGCGCAGGAAGGCAAGCGCCTGGCGACGCGCATGGAGGTCGCCGCGCCGGCCGAGCGTGATCATCTGCTCGGCAACCGGCTTCACCGCCTTCGCCTTGGCCTCGGTCGTCTTGATCCGCCCGTGCTCGATCAGCGCACCCGTCAGGTTCGCGTAGAGCGCCTTGCGGTGCGCCGAGTCGCGGCCGAGCTTCTTGCCTGTGCGCTGGTGCCTCACGGCTTGGTTACCCCTCGTCTCCGCGGAGAGTCAGGCCATGGGTCGCGAGCGTCTCCTTGACCTCTTCGATCGACTTCTTGCCGAAGTTCGGGATCGCGGCGAGCTCGCCCTCGCTCTTCGTCACGAGATCGCCGATCGTCTCGATGCCAACGCGCTTGAGGCAGTTGTACGAGCGGACGCCGAGCTCGAGCTCCTCGATCGGGAAGTTCTCCATCCCGTGTGCGAGCGACACCTCGGGGGTGCCGAGCTCTGCAGCAGCGGCCGCCTCGCCGAAGCCCTCGATCTTCTCGATGTCCGTGAAGATCGCGAGCTGCCGGATCAGGATCTCGGCCGCCTGGCCGATCGCCTCGCGCGGGTCGATCGAGCCGTCGGTGGTGACGTCGAGCGTGAGCTTGTCGTAGTCGGTGCGCTGACCGACGCGGGCGGCCTCGACGTCGTACGAGACGCGCCGCACGGGCGAGAAGATCGAGTCGACCGGCACGACGCCGATCGTCGTCTCGACGCCGCGGTTCAGCTCGGCCGGCATGTAGCCGCGGCCGCGGCCGATCGTGAGCGTCACCTCGAGCTTGCCGTTGGTCGAGAGGTTGGCGATCTCGAGCTCCGGATTCAGGATCTCGAGCTCGGCCGGCGCCTCGATGTCGGCCGCCGTAACCGTGCCGGCGCCCTTCTTGGCGATGTGCACCTCGATCTCGGGCGACTCGCCGTGGAGCCGGCAGATCAGGTTCTTGAGGTTCAGGATCAGGTCGGTCACGTCCTCGCGCACGCCGGGAAGCGTCGTGAACTCGTGTGCGACGCCCTCGATCTTCACCGAGGTGACGGCGGCGCCCTCGAGGGACGAGAGCAGCACGCGGCGCAGGGAGTTGCCGAACGTGTAGCCGAAGCCGCGGTCGAGCGGCTCGATCACGAAGACGCCACGGTTCTCGTTGATCTCCTCGTGGACGATCTTCGGAATCTGGAAATCCATCAGGCTGGTACGAGTAGCCAATGCAGTCCTTTCGTTACTTCGAGTAGAGCTCGACGATGAGCGATTCCTGAACGGGCGTGTCGATCTCCGCGCGTTCCGGGTACTTGAGGATCTTTCCCGTCAGCCCGTCGTGATCGGCCTGGAGCCAGGGGGCGACGGAAGCTGTGAGATCGGTCGCGTCACGGATGACCTGCTCGGCGGACGAGCCGGGCTTCACCGTGACGATGTCGTTGGGCTTGACCTGGTAGCTCGGGATGTTGACCCGGCGCCCGTTGACGTGGAAGTGGCCGTGGCGGACGAGCTGGCGCGACTGCGCGCGCGAGGCGGCGAAGCCGAGCCGGTACACCACGTTGTCGAGGCGTGTCTCGAGCATCCGCAGCAGCGTCTCGCCGGTGATGCCCGAGCCCTTGCTCGCCTTGGTGTAGTAGTTGCGGAACTGCTTCTCGAGCAGGCCGTAGAAGCGGCGGGCCTTCTGCTTCTCGCGGAGCTGCATCAGGTACTCGCTCTGCTTGATGCGGCCGCGACCGTGCTCGCCCGGCGGATAGCTGCGGCGCTCGATCGCGCATTTCTCCGTCAAGCAGCGCTCGCCCTTGAGGAACAACTTCATCCCTTCGCGGCGGCAGATGCGGCACTTCGGGCCGAGGTCGCGGGCCATTAGACGCGCCTCCGCTTCCTGGGCCGAACGCCGTTGTGCGCCTGCGGGGTGACGTCGCGGACGCCGAGGATCTCGAGGCCGGCGGCCTGGAGCGAGCGGATCGCCGTCTCGCGACCGGAGCCCGGGCCCTTCACGAAGACCTCGACCTTCTGGAGGCCGTGCTCCATGCCCTTGCGGGCGCACGAGTCGGCGGTGACCTGCGCGGCGAACGGCGTCGACTTGCGCGAGCCCTTGAAGCCCGCGGAGCCGGCCGACTCCCACGCGATCACGTTGCCCTCCTTGTCGGTCAGCGACACGATCGTGTTGTTGAAGCTCGTCTTGATGTGCGCCTGGCCGATCGCAATGTTCTTGCGGACACGGCGGCGGGTGCGACCCCTGGTCGCGGCTCTACGAGGTGGCGCCATTTACTTTGCCTTCTTCCCGCGGCCGACGGTCTTCTTCGGCCCCTTGCGCGTGCGCGCATTGGTCTTTGTCCGCTGCCCGCGCACGGGAAGGCCGCGACGATGGCGCAGCCCGCGATACGCGCCGATCTCCTGAAGGCGCTTGATCGCCTGGGTGCGCTCGCGGCGGAGGTCGCCCTCCACCTCGAAGTTCTGGTCGATGTAGTTGCGGAGCGAGGTCACTTCCTCGTCGGTGAGGTCGCGCACCTTGGTGTCCGGCGAGATGCCGACCGCGAGGGCGATCTTGTGAGCGGTCGGCTGGCCGATGCCGAAGATGTAGGTCAGCCCGATCTCGAGCCGCTTCTGGTTCGGCAGGTTGACTCCCGCGATGCGCGCCACGAGTTAGCCCTGCCTCTGCTTGTGGCGGGGGTTCGTGCAGATGACCATGGTCGTACCGTGCCGCTTGATGACGCGGCAGCGTTCGCACATGGGCTTTACGGACGGGCGCACTTTCATGGGATTCCTTGGTTAGCGGTGCCGATAGGTGATGCGGCCACGGGTCAGGTCGTACGGTGAGAGCTCGACCTTGACGCGGTCGCCCGGGAGGATGCGGATGTAGTGCTTGCGCATCTTCCCTGAGATAGTTGCGAGAACCGTTCCCGGCATGTCGTCGAGCGCAACTCTGAACATCGTGCTTGGGAGCGCCTCCACGACCTCGCCTTCTACCTCGATCTTCTCTTCCTTGACTGGCATTCTCGTTTCGTCTGTGAGCGCACGCTAAAGCGCGGCGCGGCTGGTTATCGTAGCAAACGGGCCGTTGCTCTCGTCAGGATCCTCGGCTCTGCGTCGGTGATCGCGACGGTGTGCTCGAAGTGGGCCGCGAGCGACCCGTCGGCGGTCGAGATCGACCATTCGTCGTCGTGCAGGACGACTTCCGGCGCGCCGAAGGTGATCATCGGCTCGATCGCGAACACCATCCCCGGGGCCAGCTCGGGGCCGCGCCCGGGCTCGCCGTAGTTCGGGATCTGCGGCTCCTCGTGCATCTGGCGTCCGATGCCGTGCCCCACGAGGCTGCGGACGACGCCGAATCCCTCCGCTTCGGTCACCGTCTGGATCGCGTGGCCGATGTCGGAGAGCCTGTGTCCCGCGCGGCACTGCTCGATCCCGGCTGCGAGCGCGGCCTGGCAGGTGTCGAGCAGCCGCTGCGCACCGGGCGAGATCTCGCCGATCGCGAACGTGAACGCCGAGTCGCCGACGAAGCCGCCGACCGTGGCGCCGACATCGACGGAGAGAATGTCGCCGTCGACGAGCGCGTACGGCCCGGGAATCCCGTGCACGATCATCGCGTTCGGCGAGGCGCAGATCGAGGCGGGATAGCCGCGGTAGTTCTTGAAGCTCGGCACGCCGCCCTCCGAGCGGATGAAGTCCTCGGCGAGCTTGTCGAGCTCGGCCGTCGTGACACCCGCGCGGGCGTGCTCGCCGACGAGCGCGAGCGTCTCCTCGACGACGCGGCCGGCCTTCGCCATCTGATCGAGCTCGGCGGCCGACTTGCGGATGATCACGCGACGCCTGCCCGCTCGAGCGCCGCCTGCACTTCGAGGAAGACCTCGTCGACGGAGCGATCGGCGTGGATCCCGACCAGCCGGCCGGTCACGCGATAGTGCTCGACCACCGGCTCGGTCAGCTCGTGGTAGAGCGCGAGCCGCTTGGCGATCGCTTCGGGCGAGTCGTCGGCGCGGCCCTCGAGCTCGGCGCGCGCGAGCAGCCGCTGGACGCAAACCTCCTCGGCGATCAGGAGCTCGAAGACGACGACGATGGGCCGGCCGATCTCGGCGAGCATGGCGTCGAGCGCCTCCGCCTGGACGAGCGTGCGCGGGAAGCCGTCGAGGACGAAGCCCTCGGCCGCATCGGGCTCGTCGAGCCGGTCGCGGATCAGCTCGATCATCAGCGCGTCGTCGACGAGCCGGCCAGCGTCGAGGATCGGCTGCACGCGCAGTCCGAGCTCGGTGCCCTGGGCAACCGCCTCGCGCAGGATCTCGCCCGTCGCGATGTGCGGGTAGCCGAACTCGGACGCGATCCGATTGGCCTGCGTCCCTTTGCCCGACCCCTGCGGACCGAGGATGAGGATCTCCACCGAGCTACCGCCCTCTACTTGAGGAAGCCTTCGTAGCTGCGCTGCATCATCTGCGACTCCATCTGGCGCATCGTGTCCAGCGCGACGCCGACGACGATCAGCACGGAGGTGCCGCCGAGGGCGCGAGAGGTCGCCTGCGAGAAGCCTGCGTAGCGGATGAAGACGGCCGGAAGCACGGCGACGGCGGCCAGGTACAGGGAGCCCGGCAGCGTCAGCCGCGTCAGCACGCGGTCGAGGTACTGCGCCGTGGGCGGCCCGGGACGGATGCCCGGGATGTAGCCGCCGTACTTGCGCAGGTTGTCGGCCTGGTCGACGGGGTTGAACTGGACCGCGGTGTAGAAGTACGTGAAGATCACGATCAGGAACGCCTCGAGCAGCAGGTAGAACGGGCTCGACGGGGTGAAGTGCGAGTTGATGAAGCCCTGCGTCTGCGGGAAGAACTGCGCCACCGTCGGCGGGAACGCCATCACGGCGGCCGCGAAGATCACCGGGATCACACCGGCCATGTTCACGCGCAGCGGCAGGTAGGTCGAGCCGCCCGAGGTCATCCGGCGGCCCACCATGCGCTTGGCGTACTGGATCGGGATGCGGCGCTGGCCCTCCTGCATGTAGACGACCGCGACGACGATCCCGAGCGCGACGATCGGGAAGAAGAGCTTCTCCATCGGGCCGCCGTTGATCCAGGCGTTGATCCCGGCAGGGGCGGTCGAGAGGATCGAGGCGAAGATCAGGATCGAGATCCCGTTGCCGACGCCGCGCTTGGTGATCAGCTCGCCCATCCACATCAGCAGGGTCGTGCCGGCCGTCAGGGTCACGATGATCAGCACCATCCGGCCCGTGTTCGCCTGCAGCGCGCCCTCGCGCTTGAACAGGAACGCGTAGCCCGTGGACTGCGCGGCGGCGAGGATCACGGTCAGGTACCGCGTGTACTGGTTGATCTTGGCGTAGCCCGCCTCGCCCTCCTTCTGCAGCTGCTCGAGCCGCGGGATCACCACGGTCAGGAGCTGGAGGATGATCGAGGCCGTGACGTACGGCATGATCCCGAGCGCGAAGACTGAGAAGCGCGAGAGCGCCGAGCCCGAGAACAGGTTGAGCAGGCCGAGGATCGTGCCGTTGCGTCCGTTGAAGTAGTTCTGGATCTCCTGCGAGTTGATCCCCGGCGCGGGCAGCCAGGAGCCGAAGCGGTAGATCGCGAGGATCAGCGCGGTGAAGAGGACGCGCTTGCGGAGCTCCGGGACGCGCCAGGCGTTGGTGATCCAGCTGAACATCTAGCTCTCTACGTCTCCCTCGGCCTCGGGCTCGACCTCCGCGTCGACTTCGACCTCGGCGGGCGCCTCGTCGACCGGAGTCTCCTCCTCGACGACCTCGTCCTCCTCGGTCTCCTCGACCACGGGCTTCGCGGCCTTGTGGTGCTTGACCTTCTTCGGCTTGGGCTCGCCGCGCAGCCAGACGATCGTGCCGCCGGCCTTCTCGATCTTCTCGATCGCGCTCTTCGAGAAGCCGTGCGAGGTGACGGTCAGCGCCTTGGTGAGATCGCCGTTGCCGAGGATCTTGACGTCGATCTTCGTGTTCTTGAGCAGCCCGGCGGCGACGAGCGCTTCCGGAGTGACCTCGGCGCCTGCGTCGAAGCGTGCCTCGAGATCGCGCACGTTCACCGGCGCGGTGCGCGTCATGAACGGGACGATCGGCATCGCGTCCTTCGACGTCGAGCCCTTCTGCTTGCCGAGGCGCATGTACAGCGGCATCTGGCCGCCCTCGAAGCCCGCGCGCATCATGTGCGAGCCGGCGCGCGACTTCTGTCCCTTGATCCCGCGGCCGGAGTAGCGGCCCTTGCCGGAGCCCAGGCCGCGGCCGACGCGCTTGCGGTTCTTCCGCGGCTGCGCCGGCTTCAGGGTGTGGAGATTCAGCTCCTCGACTTTCGGCTGCTCGTCGGCCATTACTGCTCCTCGACCTTCACGAGATGGCGGACCTTGCGGAGCATCCCGTCGAGCTGCGGCGACGGCTGGTGCTCGTGGCTCGAGCCGATCTTGCCGAGCCCGAGCGCGCGCAGCGTGCCGCGATGGCGCGGCGTCTGGCCGATCTTGCTCTTGATCTGGGTGACCTTAAGCGTCGGCATCGACGACCTCGACGACCTCGACCACTTCGACGACCGGAGCGACCTTCGGGATGCGCGGCAACGGCAGCACTTCGCTGATCGTCTTGCCGCGCGCCTTGGCAACATCCTCGGGCCGGCGCAGGTTGCGCAGCCCGTCGACGGTCGCCCGCGCCATGTTGATCGGATTCGTGGTGCCGAGGCTCTTCGCGAGCACGTCGCGGATCCCGGCGAGCTCGAGTACGGCGCGCACGCCGCCGCCGGCGATCACGCCGGTGCCCTCGCTCGCGGGGCGGAGGAAGACACGCGCCGCGTCGAAGCGACCGAGGATCTCGTGCGTGATCGTGGTGCCGTGCTTCGGAACCGTGAAGAGGTTCTTGCGGGCGTCGTCGACGGCCTTGGTGATCGCGAGCGGAACCTCGCGCGCCTTGCCGTAGCCGACGCCGACGCGGTCGACCTCGTCGCCGATCACAACGAGCGCGGTGAACGAGAACCGCCGGCCGCCCTTGACGACCTTGGCGACCCGGTTGATCTCGACGACCCGCTCCTTGAGCTCTCTCGTCTCCTGAACGTCAATTCCCATCTAGAACTTCAGTCCTCCTTCGCGGGCGCCTTCGGCCAGCGCCTTCACACGGCCGTGGTACAGATAGCCGCCGCGGTCGAAGACGACGGCATCGATCCCAGCCGTCTTCGCGTTCGCGGCGAGCAGCTTGCCCACCTCGGTCGCCTGGTCGGTCTTGGTGCCCTTGAACTTCTTGAGATTGAGCCACGACGCGGCGGCGAGCGTCTTGCCCGCGCCGTCGTCGACGAGCTGCGCCGAGATGCCCGCGTTGGAGCGGAACACCGCGAGACGCGGCCGCTCGGCCGTGCCCGAGACCTTGCCTCGGATGCGGCGCTGGCGGCGCTTGCGCGCCTGAAGCTTCGTGAGGGTGCTCATGCGCGCTTCCCGACCTTCCTGCGGACGACCTCGTCCGTGTAGCGGATCCCCTTGCCCTTGTACGGCTCGGGCGGGCGCACCTTGCGCACCTCGGCGGCGGTCTGGCCGACCTGCTGCTTGTTCGTGCCCTTGACGATCACCTGGGTCGGCACCGGAACCTCGAAGCTGATCCCGGGGCGCGGCTTGACGACGACGCTGTGCGAGTAGCCGACGTTGAGCTCCAGGTCGGAGCCGCGCATTCCAGCGCGGTAGCCGACGCCCTGGATCTCGAGCGTCTTCACGAAGCCCTGCGTGACGCCCTCGACCATGTTCGCGATCAGCGTCCTCGTCAGGCCGTGCAGCGAGCGATCCTCACCGCGCTCGGTCGGGCGGGACACGGTGATCGTGTCGCCCTCGCGGTCGATCGACATGCGCATCGGCACGACCTGTGTCAGCTCGCCGAGCGGGCCCTTGACCTGCACGCGGCCAGGCTCCAGCACGACGTCGACGCCGGCGGGAACTTCGATGGGCTTTCTTCCGATTCGGCTCATTCAGATCACCAGATGAAGCAGACGACCTCGCCGCCGACTCCGCGCTCCTGCGCGGTGCGACCGGTGACGAGACCGGAGGACGTGGACAGAATCGCCGTGCCGAGGCCCCCGAGGACGCGCGGGAGGCGATCCTTGCGGGCATAGACGCGGCGGCCGGGCTTGGAGACGCGCTTCAGGTCGGTGAGGACCCGCTCGCGGTTCCGACCGAACTTCAGCTCGATCAGCAGGGTATCGAAGGACTCGCCCTTCTTGACGGAGAAGTCCTTGATGTAGCCCTCTTCCTTGAGGATGCGGGCGATCTCCTGCTTCATGCGGGAGGTCGGCATCTCGACCTTGTCGTGCATCGCGCGGTTCGCGTTGCGAATCCGGGTCAGCATGTCGGCTACGGGATCGGTCAGCATCGCGCTCCTCCTACCAGCTGCTCTTCGTCATGCCGGGGATGACGCCCTGGTGGGCGAGGTCGCGCAGGCAGATCCGGCACAGGCCGAACTTGCGATACACCGCGCGCGGCCGGCCGCACCGGTTGCAGCGCGAGTGCGCCTGCGTCGGGTGCTTGGGCGTGCGTGCTGCCTTGACGACGAGGGACTTCTTCGCCATGCGTTACTGCTCCCTTCTCTCTCCGGCGAGCGGCATGCCGAGCGCCAGGAGCAGAGCCCGGGCCTCGTCGTCGTTCCGCGCGGACGTGGTGATTGCGACGTCGAGGCCGCGAACCTGGCTGATCGAGTCGTAGTCGATCTCCGGGAAGATGATCTGCTCCCGGATCCCGAGCGAGTAGTTGCCGCGCCCGTCGAACGAGTCGGGGCTGAGGCCGCGGAAGTCGCGGATCCGCGGGAGCGCGACCGAGACGAGCCGGTCGAGGAACTCCCACATGCGGTCGCCGCGCAGCGTGACGCGTGCGCCCACGGGCATCCCCTCGCGCAGCTTGAAGCTCGCGATCGACTTCGTGGCGCGACGAACCTGCGCGCGCTGGCCGGCGATCGTCGTCAGCTCGTCGATCGCCTGATCGAGCTGCTTCGCATCCGTCTTCGCCTCGCCGACGCCCATGTTGAGCGTGATCTTGGTGATGTGCGGCACCTCCATGATCGAGGAGAGGCCGAGCTCACCCTTCAGCGCCTCGCGGAGCTCGTCGGCGTAGCGCTGCTTGAGGCGCGGCACGTACGCGCCCGCCTTCGGCTTCGCTTTGGATTTCGTCGTGGTCGCCATTACTTGTCGATCTCCTGGCCACAGTCGGCCCGCTTGCAGTTGCGCACGTGCACGTGCTCGCCCTTCACTTCCTTGGCGGTGGTGCCGACGCGCGTCGGGCGCTTGCAGGTCGGGCAGACGATCATCACGTTCGAGACGTTGACCGCCGACGGCTTCTCGAGGATGCCGCCCGGGACGACCTGCGGGCCGCCCATCCGGCTCGAGTCCTTGATCGGCTTCGGGCGCGTGTGGCGCTTGACGAGGTTCAGGTTCTCGACGATCACGGTGCGGTCGCGCGGGCGCGCCTCGAGCACGCGGCCCTGCTTGCCGCGGTCCTTGCCGGCGAGGATCTGGACGAGGTCGCCCTTCTTGATTTTCATGGTCTGTGACACGGGTTAGAGCACCTCCGGTGCGAGCGAGACGATCTTCATGAAGTTCTTCTCGCGCAGCTCGCGCGCGACGGGCCCGAAGATCCGGGTGCCGCGCGGGTTGTTCTGGGCGTCGATGATCACGGCCGCGTTCTCGTCGAACGCGATCAGGGTTCCGTCGTCACGGCCGAACGGCTTCTTCGTCCGCACGACAACGGCCTTCACGACCTCGCCCTTCTTGATCGTGCCCTGCGGTGTTGCCGTCTTCACGGTACCGACGATGACGTCCCCCACGCGCGCGTACCGGCGGTGCGAGCCTCCCATCACCCGGATGCAGAGGATCTCGCGGGCGCCCGTGTTGTCGGCGACGCGAAGGCGGGATTCCTGCTGGATCACTTCGCCACCTCGACGACCTCGGCCAGACGCCAGCGCTTGGTCTTGGAGAGTGGACGGGTCTCGACGATGCGGACGACGTCGCCGACCTTGGCGGTGTTGGCCTCGTCGTGCGCGTGGAACTTGGTCGAGCGGCGGATCACCTTCTTGTACATCCGGTGCGCCTTGATCGTGTCGACCTTGACGACGATGGTCTTGTCCATCGCGGCCGAGACGACGAGGCCCTGGCGCTCCTGGCTGCGGCCACGCTCGCCCTCCGGCTTCGGGAGGCGGGTGATCGGCTTACGGGTCGCCGGCTTCTCGCGCGCGGGCTTGGAGCGCTTGCGGCGCTCGCTGCGCGGGACGTGCTTGCGCTTCGGCTTGGGCTGGCTCTGCGGGGCGGGCGGGGCGGGCTCGACGGGCGCCTCGGGAGTTGCCTCGGCCTCGGGCTCGGCGGCATCTGGCTCCTCGGCTGCGGGTGCCTCCTCGGCAGCAGCCTCGGGCTCCTCGGCGGGCGCCTCTCCGGCTACCGGCTCCTCGGCGGGCGCCTCCTCGGCAACGGGGCTCCTCGGCGACGGGCTCCTCGGCGACGGGCTCAGGTGCCTCTTCGGCGGCCGGCTCCTCGGCGGGGGCCTCTTCCACCACAGGCTCTTCGGCCACGGGCTCGGGCGCCGTCTCCTCGACGGCAGGCTCCTCCACCACGGCCTCCTCGGCCACGGGGGTCTCCTCCTCGACGACGGGGGTCTCCTCGACCACGGCGTCGTCCTCCTTCTTCTTCCTCGGTGCTCGCTTCGGCTTCTCTTCGGCCATCTACTTCGTCTCCAGATGCGCTTCGCGCTCGTTGCGGACGGACAGGATGCGGGCGATCTCGCGCCGGGTCAGCCGCAGGCGCGAGGAGTCCTCGAGCCCGCCGGTCGCCGACTGAAAGCGCAGGTGGAACAGCTCCTGGCGCGACTCGTGGAGCTTGAGCTCCAGCTCGTCGTCGGTCAGGTCACGCATGTCTCTAGCTCGCAAAGGGATCAGCCTCCCGCTTCACGATCTTGCTCTTGACGGACAGCTTCTGGGCGGCCAGGCGCAGCGCCTCCTTGGCGAGCGGCTCCGGCACGCCGGCGAGCTCGAACATCACGCGGCCGGGCTTGATCACGGCGACCCAGCCTTCCGGCGAGCCCTTGCCCTTGCCCATCCGGGTCTCGGCGGGCTTCTTCGTGAAGGACTTGTCGGGGAAGACGTTGATCCAGACCTTGCCGCCGCGCTTGATCTTGCGCGTCATCGCGATCCGGGCAGCCTCGATCTGGCGGTTGGTGATCCAGCCGCAGTCCATCGCCTTCAGGCCCCACTCGCCGAACTGCACCTCGGACTGGCCCTTGGCCATGCCGCGGCGCCGTCCACGATGGACTCGGCGGTACTTGGATTTCTTGGGCAGCAGCACTAGCTCTCACTCCCCGTTTCCTCGGGAGCTGCGGCGGGCGTGTCGACGATCTCGACGACCGGCTCGACCACGGGCTCGACGACGGGCTCGACCACTGCGGAATCGGTCGGCGTCGGCGTGTTGGCGTCGGGCGTGCGCGGACGGCCCTGGCCGCCGCTGCGACGCGGGCCACTGCCCGGCCTGCCGCCGCCGCCGCCGCCTGCTCCGCCGCCGCTACCGGGGCGACGACGCTGGCGGACGGGGCCGAGACCCTCGCGATCCTGGCTGCGGCCGCGGGCGCTCTCGCGCGATGCGCCGAGCCCCTCCTGCGGGCCGCCGCGGCGACGACGCGCCTGATCCTGGTCGCCGAGGCGCTGGTCGCCGGTCGAGATGCCTTCGTAACCCTCCGGCATGATCTCGCCCTTGTTGATCCAGACCTTGACGCCGATCCGGCCGTAGGTCGTCTTGGCCTCGGTGAAGCCGTAGTCGATGTCGGCGCGGATCGTGTGCAGCGGCACGCGGCCCTCGGAGTACATCTCCGAGCGGCTCATCTCGCCGCCGCCGAGGCGGCCGGCGCAGACGATCTTGATCCCCTGCGCACCAGAGCGGATGCCCGAGGCGAGCGCGCGCTTCATCGCGCGGCGGAACGAGACGCGGTTCTGCAGCTGCTCGGCGATCGACTGTGCGACGAGCTTCGCGTCGAGCTCCGGGCGCTTGATCTCGTTGATGTTGATGTGGACGTTCTTGGCCGTGAGCGCGTGCAGGTCCTTGCGCAGCGCGTCGACCTCGACGCCCGACTTGCCGATCACGATGCCGGGGCGCGCGGTGAAGATGTCGACCGTGATCCGCTGCTTGTCCTTGCGGATCAGGATGTCGGACAGGCCTGCGTGGGACAGCTTCTTCGTGATGTGCTCACGGATCTTGATGTCCTCGAGGATGTACGCCGGGAACTCCTTCTTGCCCGTGTACCAGTTCGACTTCCAGTCGTGGATGACGCCGACGCGCATCCCTCCGGGATGAATCTTTTGGCCCATTACGCAGCCGCCTCCTTCTTCTTCGCCGGTGAGCGGCGCTTGGGCTTCGACTCGGACTCGGGCGGTGCCTCTTCGGCGGCCGACGGCGTCACGCGCTGGGCGCGCCGCTGGTTGGCCTTCGGGTTCTCGGCGAGGCGAATCGTGATGTGGCAGGTGCGCTTGCGGATGCGGGCGACGCGGCCGCGAGCACGGGCGCGCCAGCGCTTGATCGTCGGGCCCTCGTCGATCTGGACGGCGTAGACGAGCAGCTCGTCGCCGATCAGGCCGTGATTGGCCTCCGCGTTCGCGACGGCGGACTTCAGCACCTTCGAGATCTCGAGCGCGGCCGCGCGCTGTGTGAACGCGAGCACGGTGCGCGCCTCGGGCACGCTGCGCCCGCGGATGTGCTCCGCGACGACGCGCGCCTTGCGCGGCGAGATCCGCACCCACTTCGCAGTGGCGCGCACTTCCACTCTTTCCACCGTCGCCACTAGCGCTTCACCTTGGCCTGGCGGTCGCCGGAGTGGCCGCGGAACGTGCGGGTCGGCGCGAACTCGCCGAGCTTGTGGCCCACCATCTGCTCGGTGCAGAACACCGGCACGTGCTTGCGTCCGTCATGGACCGCGATCGTGTGCCCGACCATGTCGGGGAAGACCGTTGAGGTGCGGGACCAGGTCCTGATCATCCGCTTGTCGCCCGAGACATTCATGGCCTCGATGCGGCTGAGCAGCCTGGCCTCCACGAACGGCCCCTTCTTCGAAGATCTCGACACTTAGCGCTTCTCCTTTCCGCGCCTGCGGCTGCGGACGATCAACTTGTTGGATGCCTTGTGCTTGTTGCGGGTGCGCTTGCCGAGCGTCGGCACGCCCCACGGGGTGACCGGATGGCGGCCGCCCTTCGACTTGCCCTCGCCGCCGCCGTGCGGATGGTCGACCGGGTTCATCGCCGAGCCGCGGACGGTCGGGCGCTTGCCGCGCCAGCGCGAGCGGCCGGCCTTGCCCCAGTTGATGTTCTGGTGATCGGCGTTGCCGACCTGGCCGATCGTCGCGCGGCAGGTGAGCGGGACGCGCCGCATCTCGCCCGAGGGGAGACGCAGGACGCCGTAGCCTTCGTCCTTCGCGACGAGCTGCACCGACGAGCCGGCGCTGCGGGCCATCTGACCGCCCTTGCCCGGCTGGAGCTCGACGTTGTGCACCATCGTGCCGGTCGGGATCGCGTCGAGCGGCAGCGCGTTGCCCGGCTTGATGTCGGCATTCGGGCCCGACTCGACGCTGGCGCCGGGACGGAGCCCTGCGGGCGCGAGGATGTAGGCCTTCGCGCCGTCGGCGTAGTGGAGCAGCGCGATGCGGGCCGACCTGTTCGGGTCGTACTCGATCGCGTGCACCTTCGCCGGCACGCCGTCCTTCACGCGCTTGAAGTCGATCACGCGGTACATGCGCTTGTGCCCACCGCCCTGATGGCGCGTGGTGATGCGGCCGTAGTTGTTGCGGCCGCCCTTGCGCTTGACCGGCTCGAGCAGGCTCTTCTCGGGCTCGCTCTTCGTGATCTCGTCGAACGCGGAGACGCTCATGAAGCGGCGGCCCGGGCTCGTCGGCTTGTATCGGCGAATCGCCATTAGACCTGCGCCCCCTCGAAGATCTCGATCGTGTCGCCTTCGCGCACCTGCACGACGGCCTTCTTCCAGCCGGGGCGCGTTCCCGCGAAAGCACCGCGGCGCTTCGGCTTCGCCTTGACGGTGGAGATGTTCACCGCAGTGACCTTCACGTTGAAGAGCTCCTCGACGGCCTGGCGGACCTGGGTCTTATGGGCGTCCTTGTGCACCTTGAAGCTGTACTTGCGGTCGGCGATGAGCGAGTAGCTCTTCTCCGACACGACGGGTGCCAGCAGGACCTCGTTCGGGTGCAGGCTCATTGCGCCCTCCCGTACACGAGCGGCAGCGCCGCCTCGGTGACGAGGAGCGAGCGGGCCCACACGATGCCGGCGACCTCGAGCTCCGACGGCAGCGTCACGAGCACGCGCTCGAGATTGCGGAACGACTTGATCAGCGCGACCTCGTCCTCGGTCGCGACGATCAGCACCGGCGTCTCCTTGCCCCAGTCGGCGAGCAGCTTCTCGGCGACCTTGGTCGAGGGCGCCTCGAATTGGCCCGCGTCGAGGACGCCGAGCGTGCCGGCCTGCGCGTGGCTCGAGAGCGCGCCGCGCAATGCGGAGCGGCGAGCCTTGCGATTCACCTTGACCTCGAAGTTGCGCGGGCCCGGCGGGAAGACGACGCCGCCGCCCGTGAACTGCGCGGCGCGGATCGTGCCCGCGCGGGCGCGGCCGGTGCCCTTCTGGCGCCACGGCTTCGCGCGGCCGCCCGCGACCATGCCGCGGCTCTTCGCGCCGCGCGTTCCCGCGCGATGAGCGTTGAGCTCGGCCCGCACCGTCTCGTGGACGAGATGCGGCTTCACCTCGGCGCCGAAGATGTCGGCCTCGAGCGCGACGTCCTTCTTGGCGGAGCCTCCGACGAGTGGGGCTTTCGGCGCTGCCATCAGCGAGTCGCCTCCCGCACCTCGACGAACCCGTTCTTCGGGCCCGGAACCGAGCCCTTCACGAGCAGCAGGTTCTGCTCCACGTCGATCGCGTGGATCACGAGACCGACCTGGGTCACGCGCTTGCCGCCCATGCGGCCCGGCATCTTGCGCCCCTTGAACACGCGCGAAGGCGTGGCCGAGGCGCCGATCGAACCGGGCGCGCGGACGTTGTGCGAGCCATGGCTCTTCGGGCCGGCGGCGAAGTTGTGGCGCTTGATCGTGCCCTGGAAGCCCTTGCCGATCCCGATCCCCGAGACCTTGACCTTCTCGCCGGCCTCGAACGCCTCGACCGTCACCGACTCGCCGAGCCCGAGCCCGTTGCCGCCGCGGAGCTCGACGAGATGGCGAAAGGCCCCCTCGACACCGCCCTTCTGCAGGTGGCCGAGCTCCGGCTTCGTGATCTTCCGGGCCACGACCTCCTCGTAGGCGATCTGCACCGCCTCGTAGCCGTCCGTCTCCACGGTCTTCACCTGGACGACGGGGCACGGCGGAGCCTGGATCACCGTGACCGGCGTGACGACGCCGCTCTCCGGATCGAAGACCCTGGTCATGCCCAGCTTTCTTCCCACGATGCCCTTCATCGCTACAGCTTGATCTCGATGTCGATGCCGGCGGGCAGGTCGAGCCGCATCAGCGAGTCGACCGTCTTCGGAGTCGGCGAGTGGATGTCGATCAGCCGCTTGTGCGTGCGGATCTCGAAGTGCTCGCGCGAGTCCTTGTCCTTGAACGGCGAACGGATCACGCAGTAGACGTTCTTCTCGGTGGGCAGGGGCACAGGACCGGTGATGGTGGCACCGGTGCGCTGCGCCGTCTCGACGATCGACTGCGCCGATCGGTCGAGCTGGGTGTGGTCATAGCCCTTGAGCCGGATGCGGATCTTCTGAGCCAACGGTCTCTCTTTCCTACTTGTGGATCTTCGTGACGACGCCTGCGCCGACGGTGCGGCCGCCCTCGCGGACGGCGAAGCGCAGACCCTCGTCCATGGCGATCGGCTGGATCATCTCGACCGTCATCTGGGTGTTGTCGCCCGGCATGACCATCTCCTGGCCGTCCGGGAGCTTGATCGAGCCGGTCACGTCCGTGGTGCGGAAGTAGAACTGCGGCCGGTAGCCGTTGAAGAACGGCGTGTGGCGGCCACCCTCCTCCTTCGAGAGGACGTAGATCTCGGCGTCGAAGTTCGTATGCGGGGTGATCGAGCCGGGCTTCGCGAGCACCTGGCCACGCTCGACCTCCTCACGCTTGATCCCGCGCAGGAGCGCGCCCGCGTTGTCGCCCGCCTGGGCGAAGTCGAGCGTCTTCTGGAACATCTCGAGGCCGGTGACGACGGTCTTCGCGATCGCGGGATGGATGCCCACCATCTCGACCTCGTCGCCGGACTTGATCGTGCCCTGCTCGATGCGCCCGGTCACGACGGTGCCGCGGCCGGTGATCGTGAACACGTCCTCGATCGGCATCAGGAACGGCTTGTCGACATCCCGGGTCGGCTCGGGGATGTACGTGTCGACGGCCTCCATCAGCTCCAGGATCTTCGGCGTCCACTCGGGATCGCCCTCGAGCGCCTTCAGCGCCGAAACCGCGATCACCGGGATGTCGTCGCCGGGGTACTCGTACTTCGAGAGCAGCTCGCGTACCTCGAGCTCGACGAGCTCGAGCAGCTCGGGGTCGTCGACCGTGTCGGCCTTGTTGAGCGCCACGACGATGAACGGCACCTCGACCTGGCGGGCCAGGAGGATGTGCTCACGCGTCTGGGGCATCGGGCCGTCGGCCGCCGAGACCACGAGGATCGCGCCGTCCATCTGCGCGGCGCCCGTGATCATGTTCTTGATGTAGTCGGCGTGGCCCGGGCAGTCGACGTGCGCGTAGTGACGGTTCTCCGTCTCGTACTCGACGTGCGCGGTGTTGATCGTGATCCCGCGCTGGCGCTCCTCGGGAGCAGCGTCGATCGACGCGAAGTCGCGCGCCGCGGTGCCGGTGCCGGTCTCGCTGAGCACCTTGGTGATCGCGGCGGTCAGGGTCGTCTTGCCATGGTCGATGTGCCCGATCGTGCCGACGTTGAGATGCGGCTTCGAGCGCTCAAACTTCTGCTTGGCCATTCGCTCCTTCTCCTTAGCTGGTCTGCGACCCGATGATCTCGGTCGCGATCGACTGCGGTACTTCCTCGTACCGATCGAATTGCATGGTGAACGTGGCACGGCCCTGCGTCATCGAACGGACGTCAGTGGCGTAGCCGAACATCTCTGACAGGGGGACGCTCGCGCGGATCGACTGTGCGTTGCCGATCGGCTCGAGGTGCTCGACCCGCCCGCGGCGGGAGTTGAGATTGCCGATCACGTCGCCGAGGTAGTCCTCGGGCGTGACCACCTCGACCGCCATCACTGGCTCGAGGAGCCTGGGCTTGGCCCGCTTCATCGCTTCCTTGAACGCCATCGAGCCGGCGATCTTGAACGCGCGCTCGCTCGAGTCGACGTCGTGGTAGCTGCCGTCGACCAGGGTCACCTTGACGTCGACGACCGGGTAGCCGGCGAGGACGCCCGACTGCATCGCCTCGCGGATCCCCTCGTCGACGGCCCCGATGTACTCCTTGGGGATCTTGCCGCCGACGATCTTGTCGATGAACTCGTAGCCCTCGCCCGGCGACGGCTCGAGGTTGATCACGGCGTCGCCGTACTGACCCGAGCCGCCGGTCTGACGGACGAAGCGGCCCTGGATCTTGTGGGCCTCCTTGCCGATCGTCTCGCGGTAGGCGACCTGCGGGCGGCCGACGTTGGCGTCGACCTTGAACTCGCGCATCAGGCGGTCGACGATGATCTCGAGGTGCAGCTCGCCCATCCCGGAGATGAGCGTCTGCCCCGTCTCCTCGTCGCCCGCGACGCGGAAGGTCGGATCCTCCTCGGCGAGGCGCGCGAGGCCGGCGGAGAGCTTGTCCTGGTCGCCCTTCGTCTTCGGCTCGATCGCGACCGAGATCACCGGCTCGGGGAAGGTCATCGACTCGAGCACGATCGGCGCCTTCTCGTCGGAGAGCGTGTCGCCGGTGGTCGTCGACTTGAGGCCGACGCCGGCCGCGATCTCGCCCGCGCCGATCTCCTCGCGCTCCTCGCGGTGGTTCGCGTGCATCTGGAGGATGCGGCCGATGCGCTCGGTCTTGCCGGTGGTCGTGTTGAGCACGCGGTCGCCCGCCTTGATCTTGCCGGAGTAGACGCGGAAGTAGGTGAGCTTGCCGACGAACGGATCGGACATGACCTTGAAGGCCAGCGCGGAGAACGGCGCCTCGAGCGACGCGTCACGCGACTCCTCGGCCTCGCTCTTCGGGTCGATGCCCTGGATCGACGGGACGTCGAGCGGGCTCGGCAGGTAGTCGATCACGGCGTCGAGCAGCGGCTGCACGCCCTTGTTCTTGAAGGCGGAGCCGCAGAGCACGGGCGTGAAGGCGTCGGCGAGCGTGCCGGCGCGCAGGGCGCGGCGGATCATCTCGGGAGTGACCTTCGCCTCGCCGTCGCCGAGGTAGGTCTCGACCAGCTCGTCGTCGTGCTCGGCGACCGCGTCGATCAGCGCGTGGTGGAACTCGTTGGCCTGCTCGGCGTACTCGGCGGGGATCTCGCCGACCGTGAACTTCTCGCCGAGGTCGTCCTCGTAGGTCGTCGCCTTCATCTCGACGAGGTCGATGACGCCCTTGTGATGCTCCTCCTCGCCGATCGGCAGCTGGATCGGCACGACGACCGCGCCGAGGCGGTCGCGCATCGTCTGCACGGCTGCGAGGAAGTTCGCGCCGGTGCGGTCCATCTTGTTGATGAACGCGATGCGCGGGACGCTGTAGCGGTCGGCCTGGCGCCAGACGGTCTCGGACTGGGGCTGAACGCCTGCAACGGCGTCGAAAACGGCGATCGCGCCGTCGAGGACGCGCAGGCTGCGCTCGACCTCGACGGTAAAGTCCACGTGCCCGGGCGTATCGATGATGTTGATGCGATGGTCGCGCCACTCCGCGGTCGTCGCCGCCGAGGTGATCGTGATCCCGCGCTCCTGCTCCTGCGCCATCCAGTCCATCGTCGCGGCGCCCTCGTGCACCTCGCCCATCTTGTGGGTGCGGCCGGTGTAGTAGAGGATCCGCTCGGTCGTCGTGGTCTTGCCCGCATCGATGTGGGCCATGATCCCGATGTTCCGGACGCGGTCGAGCGCAGTTGTCGTGGCGACGGCCATGGCGATTACCAGCGGTAGTGCGCGAAGGCCTTGTTGGCCTGCGCCATCCGGTAGAGGTCGTCTTTCCGCTTGAACGCGCCGCCCTGCTGGTTGATCGCGTCCATGATCTCGTTCGCGAGCTTGTCGCCCATCTGCTTCTCGCGCCGGTCGCGCGCATACGTCACGATCCAGCGCACGGCGAGCGTGCGGGCACGGCGCTGCGGCACCTCGATCGGCACCTGGTAGTTCGCACCGCCGACGCGCCGGCTGCGCACCTCGAGCACCGGGGTGACCGTCTTCACGGCCTGCTCCAGCGCCTCGACGGGCGGCTTGCCGGTCTTCGAGCCCACCTGGTCGAGCGCCTCGTAGACGATCTGCTCGGCGACGGACTTCTTGCCGTCGAGCATCACGCGGTTGATCAGCTGCGCGACGAGGATGGAGCTATAGACCGGATCCGGCTCGATCTTGCGGACGGCGATTTCGGCACGGCGCGGCATTACGAGCCCTTCTTGGCCCCGTACTTGGAGCGACCCTGCTTGCGGTCCGGCACACCCGAGGCGTCGAGCGCGGCGCGGATCACCTTGTAGCGGTAACCCGGCAGATCCTTGACGCGGCCGCCGCGGACGAGCACGACCGAATGCTCCTGGAGGTTGTGACCCTCGCCCGGAATGTAGGCGCCGACCTCGATCGCGTTCGTCAGCCGCACGCGCGCGACCTTGCGCAGCGCCGAGTTCGGCTTCTTCGGGGTCGTGGTGTAGACGCGCGTGCAGACGCCGCGCTTCTGCGGGGCACCGCGGAGCGCAGGGGTCTTCGTCTTGGCTTTCGGGGCCTTGCGACCCTTGCGGACGAGCTGGTTTACGGTCGGCACACTGCTCCTAAAGACGTTGTTTCACACGCAAACAGCCGACAGGGCCGCTGGCCCTGCCAACCGGAGCGCGGATGGTACCAGAAATAGCCGTTCCGCCGGTGCATCAGCCGTATGAGTTACAAAGCATAGCGACACGCCTGTTACCCGACTACAGTGCGCTACGAGGCTCGGCTCGACCCCTCCCGATGGCTCTTCTGTGGACAACGACTTGACGACCGTGCTCGTCGCGGTGATCGCCGCGCTCGGCGTCTGCGTGGTCGTGCTCGGCGCCGTGCTGATCAGCCGCCGCTCGGCGCGGGGCACGGACGACCGTGTCGCTGCGGCCGTCGCCGAGATGAATCAGCGCATGGACGCCATGCTCGACGACCTCACGAGCGCGCTGGAGCGCGCCGAGGAAGACGGCAGGCGAACGCGGACGCTCTCAGATCTCGCCGGGACGATCGACTTCGACGAGGTGCTCTCGCGGACGCTCGACACCGCAGCCGCGCTCGCCGGCGTCGACGCGGCGCTCGTCGCGCTGCACGCGCTCGGCCCGAAGCCGGTGGTCGCGACGATCGGGCTCTCCGAGCACGAGGCCGAGCAGCCGCACGTGGTCGGGCCGCCCGACGGCCGCGCCGTGCGCTCGGTGCGCATGCAGTACGAGTACCCAGGCCCCGAGGACTCGGCCGAGGGCTCTGCCGTTCACGCGGGCCTCGCGGTGCCGCTCGAGGGCGACTCGGGCGAGATCGGCTACCTGACTGTCTATTCGCGCTCGCGAACGCGCAGCTTCGGCGAGGAGGACGTCTTCGAGCTCGAGGAGCTCGCCGGGCGCGCCGGCCCGGCGATCGAGAACGCGCACCGGTTCCGAGAGGCGCGCCAGCTCGCCGACCTCGACGCGCTCACCGGCCTCCACAACCGTCGCTACTTCCACGAGACGCTCCAGCGCGAGGTGGCGCGCGGCCACCGCTACAGCCGCCGGCTGGCGCTAATCGTCTTCGACCTCGACGACTTCAAGGCGGTCAACGACCGCATCGGCCATCTCGCAGGCGACGCCGTGCTGGCGGAGGCGGCCGACCGCGTGCGCTCGGTCGTCCGCTCGGCCGACGTCGCGTGCCGCGTCGGTGGCGACGAGTTCGCGGTGATCCTGCCCGAGTCGACGCTCGACGACGCGGATCAGCTCTACCGGCGCCTGCTCGACGCCGTCTCGTCACGGCCGATCGGCGGCTCCGGCAAACTCCAGATCTCCGCGGGCATCGCCGAGCTGCGAAACGACGAGGACGCGACCCGCTTCTTCCAGCGGGGCGACGACGCGCTCTACCAGGCGAAAGAGGCCGGCAAGGGCCAGGTCGCCGCGGCGAGCACCGCGATCTAGCCGCCGAGCGCGGTCGGGCCGAGAAACGGCAGGAACAGCGAGAGGTCGACCGAGCCGGGCGCGGGCAGGTTGTCGCCGAGGCAGGTCGCCGTGGTGAGCACCGCGGTCTGACGCGCCGCCGTCCAGCTCTCGAAGGCCGCGCCCTGCGCGAACGCCTGCAGCGCCGAGCGGATCGCAGGTCGCACCTGCGCGAGCGGCAGCGAGCCGAGCGGCACCGCGTCGCCGAGCGTCTTGCACCTTGAAGCTCGCGTTCAGCGTGCGCACGGTGGACTTGCCGTCGGCGTGGAGCGTGAACAGCCGCGTCCGGGCGCCAGCTCGGAGAGCGCATAGCCCTTCGTCTTGCCGCCGAGCCACGGCGCGGCCGGGCGCTGGACTCGACGGAGCGGACGAGCAGATCCGGGTAGCCGAGGTAGAACGTCTCGATCGCGGCCTCGCTCGGCGAGGTCTTCGGCAGCGACGCCTCGATCTTCGCCCGCCGGAGCTGGTCGGCCAGGATCTGCCGCGCCACCGCCACCGTCGCGTGCGCTGCGGCGAGCGCGGAGTGGTACGCCGAGACGCTGCCGTTGAACCGCGTCGCGATCACCGTGCGCTCGGCCGCGAGCAGCTGTGTCGTCGAGATCGGCACGACCTTCCGCTCCGCCATCCGTTCCAGCAGCGCCGTGAAGGCGAGGTCGCGGTCACCGGTGAGCTGAACGAGCGGCCCGAGCTCGCCGGCCGCGATGTTCGAGCCGTCGATCGAGCAGACGATTCCGTTCGGAAGGTTGATCTGGCCTTCGGTGAGCGACGCGTCGAACCCAGCCCCGGCCCACGACGGGCCGTTGCAGAGCGACGGCGAGCGCGTCCAGAGGTAGACGCAGGCCGCCGCCGGCTTGTCCGGGTCGACGCCGCGCGTGCCGAACGTGCCCCAGCCCCACGACCAGACCGTCGCGAAGTGCAGGTCCTCGGCGGCCTGGCGCGCCGCGAGCGCCTGCCACTTGACCGTCTGGAGCCAGTGGTCGAGCCGCAGCCCTTCGCGGCCGCCGGTGCCGGTCTGCGTCTGGAATCCGAGCGTGATGCCGAGCCGCGTCGGCGGGATGCCGATCGAGGTGAAGTCGGTGATCCCCTGCCGGAACGCCACGCGCATGAAGCGCGAGCCGACCCGCGGCCCCGCGTTCCAGATCGCGGGCGCCGGGAAGTAGACCTCGCGCACGATGTCCGAGACCTGCGCGACCTGCCGCCACCAGTCGCCGGCCGTGCCGTCGGTGTACGGCGTCGAGTTGACGAGCAGGAACGGCCGCGCTCCGCGCCCGGCGAGCGTCTGGAGATAGACGAGCACGTTCTGAGCGGTAGGTCGCGTTCGTCGTCGACCACGGCGTCGTGAGCCCGGCGCCGAAGAGCTCGTTCTCGGCGATCCACGGCGTCGCAGCAGCCGGTCGCGCAACCGCGTAGTCGAACAGCTTGTTCGGCCGCGCCATGCACCGTCGCCGGATCGACCGGCACGCTGGGCGTCCCGACGCGGTTGTTCAGGTACATGTCCCAGAAGACCGAGAGCCCGCCGCGGTCCTTGAGCGTTCTGCGACGCCGTCGAGTTCGAGACGGCGCCGATCACACCGGGCCCGATCGAAGATGTCGAGCCGGAACGGGACCGAGCTGTCGGCGTAGTCGATCCAGAGCGTGTTGTAGCTCGGGATCCCGCACGGGTTCCCGTCGGCGCGCGCGCGCTCGGCCGTCCGCAGGCCAGGAGCGCAGCGACTGCGACCAGCGCCGCCCCGAACAGTGCAAGAAGCCTATTCCTGGTCATATGACCCCATCGGCACCTCTTGGAGCAAAACGTGAGAGGCCGGGGTTCGCCCGGCCTCTCCGCATTCCTCACGTGCAGACCGTCTCCTACTCGGCCGGAGGCTCCGGCTCGGCGGGGAGGTCGAGGCCGAGGCCACCGATCCCCTCCGCCTCCTCGACCGAGTCGATCTCGGCGAGCAGCTCGCGAATCGTGTCCGGCCCGACCTCGTCGCGGGCGTACGCGGACACCGGCACCTTCTCGGAGGGCTCGATCTCGATCGACCGGTACTTCTTGAGACCGGTCGCGGCCGGGATCAGCTTGCCGATGATCACGTTCTCCTTGAGGCCGAGCAGGCGGTCGACCTTGCCCTCGATCGACGCGTCGGTGAGCACCTTGGTCGTCTCCTGGAAGGACGCGGCCGAAAGGAACGACTCGGTCGCGAGCGACGCCTTCGTGATCCCGAGGATCAGCGGCTCGAAGGTCGCCTTCTCCTTCTTCGCGCCGACCTTGCCGTTGTGGCGCTCGAGCACGACCTTGTCCACGAGCTGACCGGGCAGGAGCTCGGTGTCGCCGGGGTTCTCGACGCGCACCTTCTTCAGCATCTGCCGGACGATCAGCTCGATGTGCTTGTCGTGGATGTCGACGCCCTGCGACTTGTAGACCTTCTGCACCTCGCCGACGAGGTAGAGCTCGGTCGGCGTGGAGGTCTTGCCGAGGCCGGTGTGCAGCTCGAGCAGCTCCGCCGGGGCGATCGAGCCCTCGTGCAGCGGATCGCCGGGCTCCACGATCTGGCCCTTCGTGACGAGCATGCGGATGCGCCGCGGGAGCTGGTACTCCTTCTCGGGCAGCGGCTCGCCGTTCTCGTCGACGCCGTCGGGGAAGATCGTGACCTTCGGGCCACGCTCGGTGTCCTCGATGTGCACGCGCCCGCCGATCTCGGCCAGCCTGGCCGCGCCCTTCGGGTTCCGTGCCTCGAAGATCTCCACGACGCGCGGGAGGCCGTGCGTGATGTCCGCGCCGGCGACACCGCCGGTGTGGAACGTCCGCATCGTCAGCTGCGTGCCCGGCTCGCCGATCGACTGCGCGGCGATGATCCCGACCGCGTCGCCGATCTCGCACATCTCGCCGGTGGCCAGGAAGATGCCGTAGCAGGCCTGGCACACACCCGACTCGGCGCGGCACTTCAGCACCGAGCGGACGGCCAGCGTCGCGTCGTCATGGCCCTCGCCGAGCGCCTCGACGATCTCCTTGAGCAGCGGGTTCGTGAGCACGACGCCCTTCTCCGCGAGCACCTTCGCCGCGTCGGTGCCGTCCTTCTTGCGCATGTGCACGTCGAGTGCCAGCACGCGCCCGAGCAGCGCCTTGTTCAGGCCGTCGCTCGTGTGGATCGGCAGGTCGAGATGCGTCTCGGTGCCGCAGTCGAACTCGCGGATGATCACGTCCTGCGAGACGTCGACGAGACGCCGCGTCAGGTAGCCCGAGTCGGCGGTCCGGAGCGCGGTGTCGGCGAGGCCCTTGCGCGCGCCGTGTGTCGAGATGAAGTACTCGAGCACGGAGAGGCCCTCCATGAAGTTGGCCTTGATCGGCCGCTCGATGATCTCGCCCTTCGGATTCGCCATCAGGCCGCGCATACCGGCGAGCTGGCGGATCTGCTTGAACGAGCCACGGGCGCCCGAGTTGGCCATCATGAAGATCGGGTTGAGCTCGTAGAGCGTGTCCTCCATCGCCTGGGCGACCGTGTCGGTCGCCTCGGTCCAGATGTTGACGATCGACTCCTTGCGCTCGTCCTCGGTGATCAGGCCGCGCTCGTACTGCTGCTCGACCTTGACCACGCGCTCCTCGTAGCCCGCGAGGATCTCTTCCTTGTTCGGCGGGATCACGATGTCGTTCTTCGAGATCGTGACGCCGGCGATCGTCGCGTAGCGGAAGCCGAGGGTCTTGATCGTGTCGAGCACGCTCGCGATCGCGTGCGCGCCGTAGCGGTCGACGAGCTCCGCGATGAAGTCGCCGAGCGCCTTCTTCGAGAGCGTCCTGTTGATGAAGTCGTGCAGATTCGTCGCCGAGCCGTTGCCGACCTGGGCCTCGAGCGTGCGCTCGACCTCCGCGTTGAAGATGACGCGACCCGCGGTCGTGAGCACGATCTCGCCGTTCCAGCGGTACTCGATCGGCTGCTGGAGCGTGATCTGCTTCGACTCGACCGCGAACGTCGACCGCGTCCTCGTCCTGGAACCGCTTCGGGCGCGGAGTCATCTTCTCGGCGCTCATCGCCGGGAGATCGAGATCCGAGTACGTCAGGTAGTACGAGCCGAGCACCATGTCCTGCGTCGGCGTCGTGAGCGGCTGCCCATGGGCCGGCGAGAGGATGTTGTTCGACGAGAGCATCAGCACGCGCGCCTCGGCCTGGGCCTCGGCGGAGAGCGGCAGATGAACGGCCATCTGGTCACCGTCGAAGTCCGCGTTGAACGCGTGACAGACGAGCGGGTGGACCTGGATCGCCTTGCCCTCGACCAGCACGGGCTCGAACGCCTGGATGCCCAGGCGATGGAGCGTCGGTGCGCGGTTGAGCAGCACCGGATGCTCGGCGATGACCTCCTCGAGCACGTCCCAGACCTCGGCGGTCATCGAGTCGACGTACTTCTTCGCCGCCTTGATGTTCTGCACCGACTTGAGCTCGACGAGCCGGCTCATGATGAACGGCTTGAACAGCTCGAGCGCCATCAGCTTCGGCAGGCCGCACTGGTGGAGCTTCAGGTACGGGCCGGCGACGATCACCGAGCGCCCCGAGTAGTCGACGCGCTTGCCGAGCAGGTTCTGGCGGAAGCGGCCCTGCTTGCCCTTGAGCATGTCGGAGAGCGACTTCAGCGGGCGGTTGCCCGGGCCGGTGACGGCGCGGCCGCGGCGGCCGTTGTCGAACAGTGCGTCGACGGCCTCCTGCAGCATCCGCTTCTCGTTGTTGACGATGATCTCCGGGGCGCCGAGATCGAGGAGCCGCTTGAGGCGGTTGTTCCTGTTGATCACGCGCCGGTAGAGGTCGTTCAGGTCGCTCGTCGCGAAGCGGCCACCGTCGAGCTGCACCATCGGGCGGAGCTCCGGCGGGATCACCGGGATCGCCTCGAGCACCATCCACTCGGGACGGTTCTCGGAGGTGACGAACGCGCTGACGACCTTGAGCCGCTTGATCCCGCGCTGCTGCTTCTGACCCTTCGAGGTGCGGATGATCTCGCGCAGCGAGGCAGCCTCGGCCGTGAGGTCGAGGTCCTTGAGCAGCTCGCGGATCGACTCCGCGCCCATGCCGCCGCGGAAGTACACGCCGAAGCCGTACGGGGAGCCGAAGCGGTCCTTGAGCTCGCGGAAGAGCTGCTCGTCGTTGACGATCAGCTTCGGCTCGAGCTCACGGAACAGAAGCCAGGTCTGCTCGAGACGGCGCACCGAGTCGACGGCGGCCTCGCGCGCGTCCTCGCGGCGAGACTCGATGTCGAGGTACATCTCGCGCACCTTCAGCGACCACTGCACGATCGCGTCGAGGTCCTCCTTCGAGATCTTCCCGTCCGTGCGCAGGCAGAGGTCGTTCGCCAGCTCGCGGACGTCGGACTCCTCGGTCGCCTGCTCGATCACGTCGCGCAGCAGGCCGTTGCCCAGCTCGCGGGCGCGCTCAAGATTCTTGATGTCGACCTCGGCGACGAGCTCCTTGTCCTCGTCGGCCAGGTCACCGCCGCCGAGCAGTGCGTCGATCACGCGGTTCAGGTGCTTCGTGATCGCGCCCTTCTTCGACCCGGTCGCCTCGGCCAGCTCGGCACGGAGCGACGCGAGAGACTCGCGGATCTGCTGCGCTGCGGCGCCGACGTTCTCGAGCTCACGCGGGGTGAGCTTGCGGTCGTCGCGGATCGCGGCGTTGCGGACGAGCTCGCGGATCTTCTTCGAGTCCTCGGTCGAGAGCGAGCCGGCGAGGTCGCCGAAGATGCCGCTGACCAGCGCACGCGACTCCTCGAGCGTCGGCAGCCCCTGCTCCTCGGCCCAGTTCGAAAGGCCGCGGGCCCAGAAGTCGTCGTCCTCGTCGAAGTCCTTCTCCTTGCCCTTCGCGAAGTACGCGCGGCGGCGGGCTAGCCGCTGCTCGAGCGCGGCGAGCGCCTCGTCTCGGTCGACGTCGATGCGAGCAGCATCGGCGGTGACCTTGTCCTCGAGGTCGTTCAGGTCGGACGCACGCTTTTCGACGTCGACGGCCGTCACGATCGAGGCGGCGAAGTACAGCACCTTCTCGAGCTCGCGCGGGGCGATGTCGAGCAGGTAGCCGATGCGGCTCGGCACACCCTTGAAGAACCAGATGTGCGAGACCGGCGCGGCCAGGTCGATGTGACCCATGCGCTCACGGCGCACCTTCTGCCGCGTCACCTCGACGCCGCAGCGCTCGCAGATGATCCCCTTGTAGCGGACGCGCTTGTACTTGCCGCAGTAGCACTCCCAGTCCTTGGTGGGACCGAAGATGCGCTCGCAGAAGAGACCGTCGCGCTCGGGCTTGAGCGTGCGGTAGTTGATCGTCTCGGGCTTCGTTACCTCGCCCGAGGACCAGTCGCGGATCTGCTTGCTGGAGGCAAGCCCGATTCGAATCGCGTCGAAGTCGTTGATATCCAAGTGCTCTCGCGCCTTCTTTCTTCAGTCGGTCGGAACGGAATCGGGTCTTCGGTTATTCGCTGGGAAGCTCGATGTCGAGCTCCTCGGCCAGCGGTGCGATCGGGTCGTCGTCCTCGTCGTCGTCCGCGACCACCGTGTCGACGAGATCGCTGAGATCCTCGTCGACGGGGATCGCGAGCTCGCCGGCCTCGTCGGGACGCTCGCCGCCCTCCTCGGCCTCCTCGGCCGAGGGTGCGCGGGCCGCAGCGCGGAGCGAGCCGGGAGAGAGGTCGATGCCGAGCTCCTCCGCAGCGCGCAGCAGCTCGTCCTCCTCCTCGCGGACCTCGACCTCGCCGCCGTCCTCCGAGATCACGTGGACGTCGAGCGCGAGGGACTGCATCTCCTTCAGCAGCACCTTGAACGACTCGGGGATCGACGGCTCGGCGATGTTCTCGCCCTTGACGATCGCCTCGTAGGCCTTGACGCGCCCGACGGTGTCGTCGGACTTGATCGTGAGCATCTCCTGGAGGGTGTACGCCGCGCCGTATGCCTCGAGCGCCCACACCTCCATCTCGCCGAAGCGCTGGCCGCCGAACTGCGCCTTGCCGCCCAGCGGCTGCTGGGTGACGAGCGAGTACGGGCCGGTCGAACGCGCGTGGATCTTGTCGTCGACGAGGTGGAGCAGCTTCAGGATGTACATGTAGCCGACGGTGACCTTCTGCTCGAAGGGCTCGCCCGTCTTGCCGTTGAAGAGGCGCACCTTGCCCGAGCACCGGCGACCCTCGGGCCGCTTCGGGTCGACGTTGAACTTGATCGGCGAGTCGGGATTCTGCTTCGTCCAGTTGACGAGAGCGTCGTCGACGTCGGTCGTCGTCGCACCGTCGAAGACGGCAGTTGCCACGGCATACGGGTTCGGCGCGTTGATCACGCCGGTCTTCTGCCCGTTCATCGTGCCGGAGCCCCGCTCACCGTCGGGCGCGAAGACGCCGTGCGCCGCCGCCCAGCCGAGGTGGGTCTCGAGGATCTGGCCGATGTTCATCCGGCTCGGCACGCCGAGCGGGTTGAGCACGACGTCCACGGGACGGCCGTCCTCGAGGCACGGCATGTCCTCCTCGGGGACGATCTTCGAGATGACCCCCTTGTTGCCGTGGCGGCCGGCGAGCTTGTCGCCCTCCGCGATCTTGCGCTTTTTCGCCACGTAGACGCGGACGAGCTCGTTGACGCCGGGCGAGAGATCGTCGCCGTTCTCGCGTGAGAACGTCTTGACGTCGATCACCTTGCCGCCCTCGCCGTGCGGGACCTTGAGCGAGGTGTCGCGGACCTCGCGCGCCTTCTCCTTGAAGATCGCGCGGATCAGCTTCTCCTCGGCGGTCAGCTCGGTCTCGCCCTTCGGCGTGACCTTGCCGACGAGCAGGTCGCCCGAGCCGACCTCGGCGCCTATGCGCACGATGCCGCGCTCGTCGAGCTGCGCGAGCGACTCCTCCGAGCGGTTCGGGATGTCGCGCGTGATCTCCTCGTCGCCGAGCTTCGTGGAGCGCGCATCGATCTCGTACTCGTGGATGTGGATCGAGCTGAGCACGTCGTCCTTGACGAGGCGCTCGGAGATCACGATCGCGTCCTCGAAGTTGTAGCCCTCGAACGGCATGAAGGCGACGAGCAGGTTCGCGCCGAGCGCGAGCTCGCCCGCGTCGGTGGAGCTGCCGTCGGCCAGCACCTGGTCGGCCCGAACCCTGTCACCGAGGCCGACGATCGGCTTCTGGTGGATCAGGGTGCCCTGGTTCGAGCGCATGAACTTCGTCAGCGGGTACTCGTCGCGCCCGTCCTTCGTCTCGACGACGATCGTCTCGGCGTCGACGTCGACGACGGTGCCGGCCCTGTCGGCCAGCACGACGTCGCCCGTGTCGACGGCGGCCCGGTACTCGAGGCCGGTGCCGACGAGCGGCGCCTGCGTGATCATCAGCGGCACTGCCTGCCGCTGCATGTTCGCGCCCATCAGCGCGCGGTTCGCGTCGTTGTGCTCGAGGAACGGGATCAGGGCCGTCGCGACCGACACGATCTGCGCCGGCGTGACGTCCATGAACTCGATCTCCTTCGGCGGCGCCATGACGGCCTCGCCGAGCACCGACCGGCAGAGCACCTGATCGCTCAGGAACTTGCCCGTCTTCTCGTCGACCCGCTCGGACGCCTGCGCGATCGTGTACTGCGCCTCCTGCGAGGCGTCGAGGTAGATGATCTCGTCGGTGACCTTGCCGGCCTTGACGACGCGGTACGGGGTCTGGATGAAGCCGAACTCGGACACGGTCGCCATCGATGCGAGCGCGCCGATCAGGCCGATGTTCGGGCCCTCCGGCGTCTCGATCGGGCACATGCGCCCGTAGTGGGTCGGATGGACGTCGCGCACCTCGATCGGCGCGCGCTCGCGCGTGAGGCCGCCCGCGCCGAGCGCCGAGAGGCGGCGGCGGTGGGTGAGGCCCGCGAGCGAGTTCGTCTGGTCCATGAACTGCGAGAGCTGCGAGGAGCCGAAGAACTCCTTCAGCGCCGCGACCACGGGCCGGATGTTGATGATCGTCTGCGGCGTGATCGTGTCGACGTCCTCGGTCGTCATCCGCTCGCGGACGACGCGCTCCATGCGATACAGGCCGACGCGGAACGCCTCCTGGATCAGCTCGCCGACCGTGCGCAGGCGCCGGTTGCCGAAGTCCTCGTACTCGTCGAGCTCACCGCGGATCGGATCGCGGTTGAGCACGATCGCGTCGGCGGCGAAGTCCTTCGAGTCCTCGGGCACGCCGAGGTTCGTCGGCAGCGAGACGAGCCGGCGGACGAGCGCGATGATGTCCAGGGTCGTGAGGACACGCGTGTCCTCGGGCACGTCGACGCCGAGCCGCTGGTTCAGCTTGTAGCGGCCGACCTTCGTCAGGTCGTAGCGCTTGGGGTCGAAGAACAGAGCCCGGAGCAGGTTCCGCGCGTTGTCGAGCGTCGGCGGCTCACCGGGGCGCTGCTTCTTGAAGACCTCGATCAGCGCCTCTTCCTCGCGGGTGGTCGTGTCCTTCTCGAGCGTGTTGACGATGTAGTTCGAGTTGTCGAACAGCTCGAGGATCTTCTCGTTGGTGGTCGTGTCGAGCTGGTACCCGGTGGTCGGGTCCTCGGCCGGCAGCGCGCGCAGCAGCGTCGTGATCGGCAGCTTGCGCTTGCGGTCGATGCGGGCGTAGACGATGCCCTTCTTATCGATTTCGAGCTCGAGCCACGAGCCGCGGGACGGCATCAGGTTGGCGGTGAAGACCTGCTTCGTCGGGTCCTTGGGCTCCATCAGGTAGGCCCCCGGCGAGCGGACGAGCTGCGTGACGATCACGCGCTCGGTGCCGTTGATGATGAACGTGCCCCACTGGGTCATCATCGGGAAGTCCCCCATGAAGACGGTCTGCTCCCGGATCTCGCCCGTTTCCTTGTTGACGAAACGGACCGTCATCGAGAGCGGAGCCTGGTAGGTCAGGTCCTTCTCGCGGCACTCCTTGATGGAGAACTGAGGCTCTCCGAACTTGTACTCCCCGAACTCCACGGCAAGCGAGCCCGTGTAGTCCTCGATCGGCGAGATGTCGTCAATCGTCTCGCGAAGACCCTCTTCCAGGAACCACTTGAACGAGGCCTTCTGGATGTCGATCAGGTTGGGGAGGTCGAGAACGTGCTTCAGACGTGAAAAACTGGCGCGCGGGCGGGGCGCAGCAACCTTGCTGGTCAAGTGGTACAGCCTCCCTTGGACGGCTTTATACGTGCGAACAGGCGGAACGTCGGCGCAACCCTGAAGGGTAGCTGAACGGGTTGCTCTCGCGCAAGGAGAACCCTGCGGAGACCGCCAGGTGGACGGGCGGACTATAGCGCGGGTTGTCGGAAAACGCGAGGGGCACCCTGCGGCAGGTGCCCCTCGCGGTCAAAACCGCTTGGATCAGCGGTGCGAGTGATGGTGCGAGTGCGACGACTTCGTCGAATTAGACGTGGTCGTCGTGGTGGTCGTGG
>CAVQZA010000007.1:0-212349 GCA_963718355.1 uncultured Actinomycetes bacterium | reverse complement strand
CGACTTCGACGTCGACCGCGCGCGGACCTCGACCTCCTCGCCGACCGGTTCCTGCGTGCGCCGGTACCGGCGCGTCGACACGCCCGCGAGCATCCGCTTGAGCACCACCCTCGACATCGGGTCGCGATCACCGAAATGCTCGCGTCGAGCGGCACCTCGTGCTCGCCGTCCGCGGTCCGCATCCGCGGCCAGAGCAGACCTGAAAGCGCGGCAGCATCCCGAGTGTCACCTCCCCGTCCTCGTGACCGTGGCGCACCAGCGGTCCGCTCGCGATTCCACTTGCCCTTCGGGCCCACGACATCGTCGACCTCTTCCTCCATCATCGAGCTCAACACCCCGAGCCCGACGGCGACGCTGAGGGAAAGCGACGCCTCCGCAGCCCCGACCAGCTGGCCGAGCGCTTCCTGCACGCGCTCGGGGAGCACCGGCCTCATCGCTGGTCGCCTGCGCGACCGTACGTTGCTACTCACGGCGGTTCCTCCTAGATCTTTGCGGGATCGCCGCGAACGCTCCCAGCAGGAGCGGACGCGGCTGGAGGGACCGCCGTCACCTAGAACTTCTACGAGCTCCGGGACAACCTCCGCCCCGAAGCTGTCGCACCAGCTCGACCCCCGCCCAGCCGCGGACTCGATCAAGAAGCAGACGAATGAGGTCACGAACCCAAGGCGGTTTCGGGATCCCCTCGATGGCACGGCCGGTGTGACCTTCAGCTTGATGAAGCCGTCGTCTCGGTCTTGTGGCGGCGAGCAGACGGGTTTCTGGGCCATGCACAATCGCGCGCGCCAGGATTGGCGGAGCTGACGGCTCACCCTTCGTATCTTGAGGCTCAGCCTTGGTGGCTTGAATCGTTGCGCCGTCACTGGCACGAACATGACCGCCACGCCGCCAGAGATCCGGCCACCCAGCTCCTCGAATACGCTTGGGAAGCGACCTCGCCACACCAGCCATCGGCGTCTTTTTCTCCACCCCGTCCTCTGTTCTGGTCCAGATGAATGTGGTCTTCGCAACGGCCCAGGGGAAAGCCCGCAGTTTGGGGAAGGCTGTTGATCTTCAGTTGCGCCAGCGCTCCTACAACCCGAGCGAAGGAGCTGGAGATCACCGCACCAGCGCCGGGCGCTGCAACGTTGGCCAGTTGGCCCATGGCACCGACGATCGGCTGCAGCGCTTGGATGTCCTTCGCTGTCTTGTCCAGAAACGTTTCATCGTCCGGCATCGGCGTCAGGTAGTTGACAGTCGCGCCGAGCTCGCTGACCCGCCAACTCTCGGCTAGGGGAAAGTAAACGTAAACGTGCGCGGCGGGGTCCTTTAGCTTTCCCCAGAACTCCTCGGCTCCCCGGGACGGCGCAACCTCAGGCGCACGGTCAGCAAAAGCCTCATCGCCCTGGCTCCGACGAGCAAGTCCATGCGGCGTTGTTGGCCGGTGCTGCCACACCCCGAGGCGCCCGATCGTCCAGTGGTATTCATAGACGCGTGTGCCGGTCACCCCGCCCGGATCGGCCTGGTGGGTTGCCGCGAGCTCACCTTGAGTCTCGTCGAGCGCTGGGCTCGTTTCGCCAATCAGCTCGAAGTAGAAGTACTGTTGCGGATCCGTCGGCTGCCACGCCTTAAGCGGTTCCGGCCAACTCACAACCTTGAGCGACACTACTGTCAATCTCCCAGCTCGTCAGGTCCTGTCGTCAAACTAATCCGGCAGAGCCTTCTGCGAGGCGAGGTTCGCCCAGTCGTGAAGGAAGATCTGCTGGAAGTATTCTGCGGCTTGTTTGTTGTAAATGATGACGCCGGCATCCCTGTTGTAGAGCGTGCCGTCGGTGGACCAGTTCTGGCTACTCAAGAGAACTGCCTTGCCATCCACGACCATCCCTTTGTTGTGGACGTTGTTCTGGATCTTCACATTGTTGACGACGTCGAGCCCCATTGTCTGCAGTTGCTCAAGATAGCCAACCTTCTCGAATTCGCTCATGATGATCTTCAGCTCAACCTGGGCCTGGCGCTCGATGACCGCCTGAACGAGTTCGATGAAACCCTGTGCATCGGTTACGCCGGGCCGCGGCAATTCGATGTACTGGAACTGCATGTAGAGCGATTTTGTGGCGCTTGCTATGAGCTCTTTGACCGCGCCCGCATAGACCCCGGGATCCGGTGTCAGCAACGGTGCAATCTGCATCGTGCCGGTGATGGTCAGCGGGTCAAAGAAGCGCTCAAACGGCTCGGTCTGTGTGTTCCCGAGGACGGGGGGCGGCAGGGGCGTCCCAACGCTTGCAGGCGGCAAGTTGTGGGCTGCGGCGATCGCCTTGTCATTGAGGATGTACTGCTCGAAGATGTCCGCGAGCTGGGGTTGTTCGACGATGACGTGCCAGTCGCGGTCACAGTGGCGTGCCGTGTCCCTGTCCGTGGCGCTCGACTTCGGATCGATATCGGGCTCGTTTGAGTTGTTCCAGTTGCCCGACGACAGCCAAAAGGCGACGTGATCGCGGACCGCGAGCTTGATGTGGTAGGCGGTCGGGAAGATCCACGCATTTGCCTCCGGATCTGTCCGGGTCAGCGCCCACGCCTGATCGAACCGGTTTGCGAGCGCGGTGCGGAGCTCCGCCACTGTTTGCACGTCAGTCTGGTCGGCGGTCGGGTTCTTGGCGGGATGGTCGAGCACCAGCGTCATCTGTTTGCCGACCAGCGATTTGGCGACCACGGCCTCAATATGGGCCGAGGTGAAATCGTAGAGCCCGACCGTCAGGGCCGCTTCCGTCCCCTCGAGAAACGGCCTGAGCATCTTCCACCCGGCGTCTGGGCTGGCGCCAACGTGAATTGTCGTGTCGGCTTCGACGGGACGGAGGAACACACCGTTCGGGGGCGTGTAGGTGAGTTGGGGCTTTGCCGCTACAGCGTGGGCTAGGGAGTCGTGCGCGGACGCGGCGTCGGCAGGCCAAACACCTGACAGTGTTCGCTCCTCGGGGAAGTGCGGCACCGAGCCGAGATTCGGAGCAAGGCGTAGGTCGCCCGCGTAACCGCTCGGGTTCGCCAGTTCTTTGCGCTTCTCCGGACTCGCCTGCCGCACGTCCACCGGCACCCCGTCGACCTGCGTAGGCAGCATCTGATCCTGTGAGAGGTGCGCAACCTTGTGTTCGACCGTAACGACGATCGACGGCGTGGGCGTCAGCCAGTCATCCTTAACCTTGTAACCCGGCCTGACCGACAGCACCCCGGGCTTCCAGAGCTCGTGGATGTGCCGATCGATCGCCGAACTCAGCTCTTTCACCCCGGCGGCCATACCAATCCCTCCTTCATTCCGGACTAAACCCACGCTATCAGCGGAAGCCCACGCCATGCACTTTCTCTTCGTAGCAACAGCATCCACCTGGCTCGATCAGGTCCGTCGGTTAGCTTCACATGGCGCGGTAATCATCGAGTAACATCCGGTAACAGGCTGCAGTGTCATAGTCGACTATCGGCGAGCAACTCACTAGCCAGTCGCTTTACCAGTATCTTCTGCGTCTAGCTGGACCTTCACTGGGTCGCCTCGCGACACGGTTGGTGCGGCGGTCGGGACTTTGATCTGAGACCTCGCTTTCGAGGTTCCTGAGCGAAGCAACCCTCGAGAAATGCAGCCGCCGCCAGAGGATGTGGTAAGGCAGCGATGGGAGCATGGAAACGCGACAGATGTCTTTCTGAAGACGCGCTCGAACCCTCTGCCGCAGGCCCATTCCTCCAGCACGCTCGAACGACCGACCGAGATAGTTCGTGCGCGGCGAGGCGATCGACGAGGGCCTCCGTGTTTCGCCGCTGTAGTCGGCGCTGAGCCGCTGGAGCTGGCCCTTCCACAGCGGTGGACCAGCGCCGACGCACACGTCCGCTCGAAAGAAGAGCACAAGTCCGGATTTGCACCAGCGCTTGGTCATGCGCCCCCAGGATTCGGGTCACGCGGGGCACAATCCAAGCGGTGTTCGAGTACGGTCGGAGACGGCCGGAGCAGACTCGGGGAACGTCTCATCGGGCTTCCTTATGCTGCGCCGGAGGGCGGGGTGGTTGGCTGTTCGCCACTCCCATGATCGGGTGCTGGCTCCTTCACGCCGGATTCGGCATTCCCGTGAGCCGTGGCTCCGCTCGTGGGTGCAGGCGTCGCTGTCCCAGCGCAGGCAGACGCGAGGTCTGGCGGCAGCGCGGGAATGGCGCCGGCGTTCACCGCGGCGCACAGCTCATCTTGCCACCCCGCGACTAGATCGTCGTGCAGTTTCGTCACGCGGTCGAGCTGATCCTGAACCGTCCGTGCCGCTCCGTCGGCGGCTGTCGCCTTCTGACGCGCCGCGTCTAGTGCCTTGACCTTGTCGACGAGATCACAGAGGTACTGCTCGACCGAGATGCACTCCACTTCGAGCCGTTTCTCGAGGTCGAGGTAGAAGGCGTATCGACACTCATTGGTGGCGGTACCCGAGCACCCGCCAAGCGCGTCCTTAAGTGCCTTGAGTGCGGTGAGCTCGGTCTGACGCTCCGTGAGCAGCGCGAGCATTAGATTCAGCTCCTTGTCGGCCCGTTCGACCTCCGCGTTCGCGTCCCCGAGCTTGCACTGTTTGTCGATCACCGTCAGCTGTAGATCCCATTCACACGTCTCGAGGGTCTTGCGGCGCCTGCGAAGGGCATTTAGCACCTCGATGACCTTGCACCTCTCCTTTTCGTCCGGGACGAGGCATTCATAGGAGCCCTTGCCCTGCTCGACGGCCTTACGAAGGTCGTCGAACGCGGCGCACACGGCCTCGATGCCCTGCTTATAGGCGTCGACGGCGGCGTCAATTTTGCTGTCGTAGTCCTGAAGCTGCTTTAGATGGTCTTCGAGGGTTGTCACCGTCTGGTTAGCGATCTGCTGCTGCAGCTTCGCTGCGGTGACGTCGTCCTCGATCTTCTTAAGCACGTCTTGGGTGCTGCATGGAGCAGGCTTGCCCGGATCAGTGCTCGATGCCGGAGTTGCGGTCGCGGTTGCCATGTGAGCGTCCCTCCTAAGTTGGTGTTGGCGTAGAAGTAGCTGTCTTCGCCGAGGTCAGAGCGGCAATGACGGGTCTCCGGCTCATGACAGCCGCTCCGCGTCGATGAGCTCGGTCAGCGCAACGCGGGCGCGTGGCGATTCGGCATCGCCCGCTTCCGCTAGGTCTCGCAGGACCGCGATCGCCTCCGATGTCCGGCCCAGCCGTGCCAGCGCCACCGCGCGGTAGAGGCGCGCACGACCGTCGTCCGGGGACACGGCGAGGGCAGCGTCGAACGTCCCCAACGCATCGGCGAGCGCCCCGCGGTCGAGTGCGACGAGCCCGAGATCCACCCATCCGGTCACGTGATCAGGGTGGTCGGCAACGAGTTGGTTCAACTCGCGCGTTGCTAGATCGCGGTCGCCGCGCGCGAGCAGGGCGATCGCAAGCTGGTGACGAGCCTCGCCGAGGTCCGGAGTCAGCTCAAGCGCTCGCCGGAGCGCGTCGACGGCAGAGCCGATGTCATGTCTCGCGAGGAGCGCGGTTCCGAGGCGCGCCCATCCCTCGCTGCTTGCGATATCAAGGGTGACCGCTCGCTGCAGCTCCGCCACGGCCTCATCAACGCGACCCGACAGGAGGAGCAGCGTGCCGCGGCCGGCGCGAATTCCGGCGTTACGGGGCGAACGCGCGATCGCCCCCGCAAAACACTCGTCGCTCGCACCGGCGTCGCCGGCGGCGAGATGCAGGCGCGCCAGCCCGTCCCACAGGCCTGCCCGTTCAGGATCGAGCCTGATGGCTCTGATCATCGCCTCCCGCGCCGCGTCGAGGTCACCTGCGGCTGCCCGTGCCCCGGCGAGGTTTACTAGGACGGTTGCGCTCTCCTCACCGAGCTCGAGAGCACGCGCGAAGTGCGGCATGGCCTCGCGCGGCCGCCCGAGTTGGGTGAGCAGCAGCCCGATGTTGTTCTGGGTCGCGGCGTCGTCAGGGTCGTCTCGCAGCGCCTCCTCATAGGCGTCGAGGGCGCCGTCGAGGTCTCCCGCCGCGTGCCGCACCGCACCATCGCTCGCGCAGCGACGCGCTGCGGCGACGGTGCTCGTGTCGCTGGTCATGATTCGGTCGCCTCCTTCGTGCTGTCGATCACACCGGCGAGCACCGCCTTGGGATCGATCTTCGGGTAGATGAACTCGATGTCGCTGAGCGCGATGTCGAACGGCTTGTCCTGGACGTAGTGGATTGGGAAGCGCGCGCCGACGGTCATTCCGGAGCCCCACTTCATCCCCGCCAACTTCCAGCGCTGCTCCCAGAGCGTCGCTGACCAGAGCAGGAGGTTGGCGTCGACGCGGACGAAGCCTGTGAGGTCGATCTCAAAGCTCGGCTCGGCCGACAAGCGCCCCTCCGCGTCAAGGGTGAGGCCGCTGGTAGGAGTCCATCTGATTGTCACGGCGGCGGACGCCTCGCCGCTCACGCCGAGGGTTCCTCCCAGCTCTAGCCCGCCGGTCGCGCTGATAACCACCGCGCCGACCCCGATCCCGACGCTCACCGCGAGGCGCAGCCCGGCGAATGCCGGCACAGCGAACTCAGCCGTGCCTGTGACCGTCGTGTCTTCCTCACGGCTTGGGTTGTAGGTCAACGCGAGCTTCGCCTGGCGCAACTGCCCTGGCCCGACGAACGCGATCAGGTCGAGGTTGCCGCCCACGGTTCCGAACACGCCGACACGCGCGCCGGCGACGGTGAAGCCGGCGATCGGGAAGTCAAGCGAGACCTCGACGAGGCGCTTGTTCAAGTCCTTGCGCGGGAAGACGTCGAGCGGCGCCGGGATCCCGATCTCGCCCGAGACGACGATCTCACCGTTCTCGCGTACCACGACGCCGACGACGCCGCGTAGCCAAGGCGTAAGCGTCACGCCAACGCTCCCGCCACCGTAGGCGCGCAGCTTCTTCGGCGCGGGGGCCACGCGCGTCGTGGGCGCGGGCAGCGGCCGGTTGTCCGAGCCGATCGGGCGATTGGTGACGCCAACGAGCACCGTGCCGTCCAGCATGCCGTGCTTGTAGGCACCGCTCGCTTCGATCGTGAAGCTGCCGCGCTCGTACGTCACGGCGAGTGCCGCGGTGAGGCCCGGGAGTGCCGTGACGGCGGTTCCGGTCATCACCAGGTCGTAACCAGACCCGTCCGGGTGCTCGACCGCCTTGGCGTGGACCGTTCCGCTGCGGATTCCCGGCAGGTCGTTCGACAGCTCGAAATCGCCGGCCATCTGCAGCCCCTCGGTAGCCGAGTGGACGAGCGAGAGCTTGCCGCTCTTCACGCCTGGCACTTCGAGCTCTGCGGCTCCGTCCGCCTTGAGCGTGCCCTTCGCGTACGAGGCAGTGATCGTGGCGGACTTGATGCCGGGGATCGCGTCCTTCTTGATCGATGCTCTTCCCTCTCCTGAGATCTCGCTCGCCGCGTAGGCGAGCGCGATGTATCCGTCGAAGACCTCGGGGTCGAAGTCGAACCGGCCCTCGAGTGCGAAACCCCCGCGTGTGTTCGCGGCGGCTCCAAGTGAACCGCTGCCCAACTTCTCGACGCCGAAATACACGTGACCCTGCACGCCCGCGCCCAGGCCCTTCGGCCCGATCGTGCCCTCGATGGTGAGGTCGCTGCCGGTGATGCTGAACGGCTTGGGCAAGTCGAACTCCGGTCCGCTGAACGTCTTGCTCAGGGTCAGCTCCGTCCCGTGGAGCCTGAAGTCGATGCCGGTCCCCTTGACGAACAGCGGGAGGTCCGTAGCGATGCGGCCGATAACCACGAACCCCTGGGGGTCGAAAGACACCCGGTCGACCTCGATCGGACTCGCCAATTTGACCGAGACGTTGTCCTGCAGGAACTTGGCGGCGGGCTGTTCGCCCACGATGCCGACGTCGCTCGACCCAGGGACCGTGGTCACCGAGAGCTTGCTTGGCGGAGCGGTCAGCGCGGAGTGATCGTTTCCGATGCTCATCTCGATCTGTGCCGGACCGCCGGGCGAGGCGGGACCGTCAATCGAGGTCGCGTTGAACGGAGCCAGCGGCTTCTGGTTGGGATCGAGTGGTGTGACGCCTGGTGAGCTCGAGGCGGCGGCTTGGGCCGCCTTCTTGTCCTTGCGAATCTGCTTCCGGAGCTTGACCAGCTGGCCTGCTGCCGGCGGGATCAGCGTGAAGACCTCCGGTCCTCCGCCGAGTGTCGCCGCGTCCACTGCGGACACCTTGCCTAGGTGCTTGCCCTCCCCGATGGCGCCCTGGCTCCAATACTCGCCTCCCTCCTTGAGGCCGGAGTCGCCGCCCGCGGCTTTCGCGTCGTCGAAGACGAGCGTGTACAGCTCGAGCACCTTATCGATGGACAGCGGGGCGGTTTTGGCCTCCTTGGCCGCGGCCTTCGCCGCCAGGTTGGCCTTGCTCTCGATCGCCAACTTGACATTGCTTCCGGACGAGCTGTTTTCCTTCTGTGACAGCAGCTCGAGGTTGTCCATCGTGTTGGGCCAGGACGAGTTGACTTCATGCCAGTCGGCGAGCTGCAGCTCCACGATGTGGTCGACCTGGTACTCGCGGGGCAACCCTTGCTCGGTCCACATCGGCACGGTGAGCTCGCGAGCGAGCTCTGAATCCGTCCCGCCGAGGTATAAGGGCTGCTTGCCTCCGAGATCGACCTGGAGCGCGAACTTGCCTGCCTGGTCAGCCTGCACCGCCTTCGGCAGCTTCCCCTTGACCTTTTCGACCAGGTCCTTCGACCCTTTCCACACGTCGGTTTGCTTGGGACCTCCTCTGTGAAAAGGACGCCCGGGCGTACGCCTAGCCCCTTGGTCTGCGTCTTGCGCGTCGCATACGCCGTCGCCCGGTGGTCCTGGGTTTTGAACGTCGGGATGGGGACGGACCCGTAATGGATCTCAGGCGGGTTGTTCGAAACTTCGGCCTTGTCCCCGTCGTCCAGGTCGTACGTGCCAGTGGGAAGGGCGGCGCTCTTTCCCTTGCCAGCGGGCGCGCGCGCCACCCTCGCGGCCTGCCCGGCGTCCTCGCGCCCCTGGATCACGTGGGCGACCTCGTGCGCCATCAGCTCGATGTCGTCTTGCGATTCCTCCGGGCCGAGCCAGATGTCTCGTCCGCGAGTAAACGCGCGCGCGTCAATGGCCTTGGCCCCCGCGCCTGCTTGCGCGCCCTGATGCACCCTCACATCTGAAAGGTCCTCGCCCATCCGCGACTCCAGCGCCCGCCGGACATCGGGGCGGATCGAAGCGCCGGGATCGGCGCCGGTCACGGCGGCGGCGGTGTCGTTCGGAAGCTCAGGTGACGGTGCGGCGGCCCCAGCCCCGGGGACCGGGGCGGTGCTCACTTGCGGCACCTCGTCTGGCGGCTCAGGACCGAGCGCGTCAGCCTTGCGACGCCGGTCGGGGGCGCGCCAGTGGGTCGGGCCGGCATGCCGGCGGCCACAGCACGCGCCACAGACGTCGCCTCACGCTCGGCTGGCTCCTCGGGACGGCTTACGGCCGGCGCGGTGGCGACGCCAGGCGAGCGCGTCGCCGAGGCACGCGCCAGGCCGCCGCCCGCGCCGCCTGCGGTGCGCATCGTCCGGGCGCGACCTGGCTGGCCGCCGGTCGAGATCGGGGTGCGCATCGTGCACGCCGGCGACGGCACCGGACCGTCGCGCTTCTCTGCCCCGGCTGGCTTGGGCTGCGGGGGGGGCGACCATCAACTCGGGCGTCGACACATCCTTGGCTGCCTTGTCCTCGCCCATCTCAAGCCGCCTCGTCTCGCAGCCAGGACGCGAAGTCGTCGCCGAATTCACCCTTGGTGACCGGCATCCCCGCCTTGCGGTAGTCCGCGCTGATCGCGGCCACCAGGTGGCGCAGCGTGACTGTCGGACGATCGCCGTTCGCCTCACTCACTAGATACGTGTTGTGTTTTTTTTTTTTTTTTTTTGTGTTTTTAAAAAAAAAAAGGGGGGGGGGGGGGGGGGGGGTCCTCGTTCAGTTCGTGTGCGCGCGTTGAAGTTTATCATGGGTTCCACCAGGCAGGGCCGGATGGACCGGCAAGAGCTGCGACTCGTCTTCGAGCGGGGCGATGTACTGCTGCACGGCTGGGTGCCGACGTACGCGCGCATTCATGCGATCGCAGATGAAGCGGCCACGCGCGGATTATGCGAGCTGTTTCCCGGGGCGCGCGTCGCTGCCTTGGCGGCCTACGCGCCGAAAGACCGGCACTGCGCGGGGCACGGGAATCAATACGACGTGTACCAGGAATTCGAATTGCATTGGGGCGAAGGGCAACAGAAATCGCGCCTCTACTGCGAATTGCTGCGAGGCTTCCTGACCAGATCAGGCGACCGTGGATTCGCGATCGCAGCCATATTCGAAAAACGACGGAACGGAACGGGCGAGAGTCGGTCGCCGTGGCGTGCGAAGCCGATCGCCTGGCGCATCTCGGTCAACCAGATTAATTGCCGATCCGATAATGATTGAACGACTTGCCACACATCTGCTGCTGCGACCAGAGGATGTGCAGCCGAGTCATCCGGATTTCGAAGTCATCGGCGTGTTCAACCCGGGAGTTGTTCGGCACGGCGATGAAACGGTGATCCTGGCGCGCAGTTGCCGACGGGCCACGCGAGCAACGGCCGGGTTGGACCGCCCATCCGCGCTGGAGTGCGGACGAAGGCTACGTTGTTGACTGGGTGGAGAATAAGCATTTAGAGTCGGATGACCCGCGCGTCGCGAGCATCGCGTCACTGGTTTAGTGCGGCTGACGTTCATCTCGCACCTGCGCGTGGTGACAAGCCGCGATGGACGTACGATCGACAACCCCGCTGGGCCGCTGTTTATGCCGACCAACGAGATGGAGGAATTTGGCCTGGAAGATCCGCGGATTACGCGAATCGACGACCGCTATTACATTACGTACGTTTCATTTCTTTTTTTTTTTTTTTTACTGGTTCAGTTACATATACTGGGGGAACCCGATTCTCTGGGACGGGCTCAGAACCCCGATCGAGCTCGCGCCCGGCGCTCGAGCCGAGCTCCAGCTCCAGCTGCGCGGGCCGATCCCGCCCGGCGCCTACCGACTCGCCTTCGACCTCGTCGACGAGGGCCGCCTCTGGTTCGCCGAAGTCGGGAACCACGCGCCCGAGCTCGAGATCGAGGTGCTGCCGCGCAACGCCGCGGGCGCCGTCGACTGGCTGCCCGCCGGCGCCGAGCCCGCCGCCGACCGGGCCGAACGCATCCGCGCGGCCCACGAGGAGGGCTACGCAGCCGTCGGCGGCTCGCTCGCGCTCGGCCGCGGGCCGGCAGAGCTTCGGCCCTACGAGCCCGGCGGCGGCCGCAATCCGGCTTTCGCGCTCCCGCTCGTCTGCCCCTCGCTCCTGCCCGGCCTCGAGCCGAACGACGAGGTCGCCGGCCTGCCCGCCTGGCGCCCCGAGGGCGACGAGCCCTGGCTCTACGACGGGCGGATCACAGCTCGACTGCAAGCCGGTCGTCGAGGCGGCTGAAGACCCAGGCGCCCAGACCGAGCGAGGCGACCGCCGCGACGACGAGATAGAGCGCGTCGCCCCAGGCAGGCATCGTCCCGTAGAAGAGCGGCGCCCGGATCGCGAGGATCGGCGGCGCCATGAAGTTCGCCCAGTGCAGCAGCTCCACGAGCCGCGGATGCGTCTGCGCTGCGCCGAGCGTGCCGTAGGTGTACAGGATCGGCGTCAGGAAGAACCAGGGCAGGAGCAGCGCCGCGATCAGGTGCTCGACGTCGCGAAACAGGACGTCGAGGGATGCGACGACGAGCGCAAGCCCGGCGATCAGGCACACGAGCAGCGCCACGAGCGGGATCGCAAGCCACTCGGTCGCCCGCACCCGCGGCAGGAAGATGAAGTTCACGACGAGCAGCACGACGAGCATCACGCCCAGCGAGACGAGGTTCGTCGCCACGATCGACAGGGGCACGAGCTGGCGCGGAAAGCGCGTCTTGCGGATCAGGTTCGCGTTGTCGAGCAGCGAGCGCGACGCGTTCTGGATCGAGCTCGAGAAGAAGATCCAGGGTGCGAGCCCCGAGAGCAGGAACAGCGCGTAGTGGTCGATCTTCACGGCCTTCCAGAGCACCGAGAAGACGAGCAGGTAGATCGCCATCAGCAACACCGGGTTGGCGAGCGTCCAGGCGACGCCGAGGAACGAGCCCTTGTACTTCGCCTGGAGGTCGCGGCGGAAGAGGTTGCCGAAGAGCTCCCGGTATCTGACGAGGTCGGTGTAGACCGTCATTCGCGGGGCCTAGTGTATGGAGGGTCTCTGCTCACATGGACTTAACAGCGGCGCGGTACCGTTTTCGGGCGTGAGCGCGCTCGCGGCAATCGCCGCCCTCCCCGTTACGTACGCGGTCGTCTGGGCGACGCTCAGGTCGAGCTTCGCCCGCCGCGTCGTGGCCGCCCCGACGGGCGAGCGCTGGTCGAACCGGACAACGCCTTCGCTGGGCGGCGTCGGCATCGTCGCCGGCCTCCTTGCCGGGGTCGGCCTCAGCCTCGCCGTCGGCGCGCTCGACGCGAGCTGGGAGCTGTTCGGGATCCTCGCCGGCTGCCTGATCCTCTTCACCGCCGGGCTGATCGACGACCTGCGGACGCTCAGCCCGCCCGTCAAGATCGGCGCGCAGCTCGCGGCCGCGGCGGTGGTGCTCTCGACCGGCCTCAAGGTGCAGCTCGTCGCGAACCCCGTCCTCGGCGTCGCGATCGCGCTCGTCTGGCTCGTCGGGATGACGAACGCGTTCAACCTGCTCGACAACATGGACGGGCTCGCGGCGGCCTTGGCCGCGATCGGCGCCTTCGCCTTCGCGATCGACGCCGTCACCCAGCATCCGAACGATCTCGTGCTCGTCGTCTCGCTCGCGATCGGCTGCGCGTGCCTCGGCTTCCTCCCGTTCAACCTCCGCGTCCACGGGCCCGCCCTGATCTTCATGGGCGACTCGGGCAGCCAGGTGCTCGGCTTCTCGCTCGCCGCGTTGGGGCTCGCAGGAAGCTGGAAGATCGCCGGCGCGACGGTGACTTCGCTGTTCCTGCCGATCCTGATTCTCGCCGTGCCGATCATGGACACGACGCTCGTCACGGTGATCCGCCTGCTCGAGGGCCGCCCGGTCACCCAGGGCGGCCGCGACCACGCCTCGCACCGGCTTGTCTACTCCGGACTCTCCGAGAAGCGCGCGGTGGTCTTCCTCGCGGTGATCTCGATCGTGCTCGCCGCGACGAGCCTCGTCTACCAGATCGCCGACGACCCGCGAATCACGCTGATCGGCGTGCTCATCACCTTCGCGCTGCTCGTGCAGTTCGCGGGCTTCCTGTCGGACGTGGAGCGCGGGCCGCGCGACGCGCTGGAGGGCGGGCCGACGATCCTGCGCGGCTTCGTCGTCCACCGCCGCCGGCTGATCGAGGTGCTGGTCGACTTCGCGCTGATCACCGCCTCGTTCAGCGTCGCCTATCTGCTGCTCGTCGAGGGAAGCGGCACTCCCTACCAGCGCCACATGTACCTCGTGACGCTGCCCGTGCTGCTCAGCGCGCGGTACGTCTGCTTCATCCTCTTCGGTCTCTATCGCGGGATCTCGCGCTACGCGGGGGCCCGCGATGCGTTCTCGGTCGCCGCGGCGGTCGCCGTGTCCGAGCTCGCCGCGTTCGTGATCATCGCGCTGACACAGCCCTGGGGCGACTTCCCGCGCACGATCTTCGTGCTCGACGCGCTGATCGCGACCGTGCTGATCGGGCTGTCGCGGTTCTGGGAGCGCGCCGTCGTCCGTGGCCTGCACTCGTTCCGCGACCGCGGCGGCCAGCGCAAGACGCTGATCGTCGGCGCGGGCCGTGCCGGACGGAGCCTGCTGCGCGAGCTGCGCGAGACCGAGGGCGTGCGGGTGGTCGGCTTCGTCGACGACGATCCGCGCCTGCGCCGCCGCCGGATCCAGGGCGCGCCCGTGCTCGGCGGCGCCGACGAGATCGAGCGCGTGCTCGAGCGCGTCAGCCCCGACAGCGTGCTCGTCACGATTCCCAACGCGCCGCGGGAGCGCCTCGACGTCATCGTCGCAGCCTGCGAGGACGCGCGCGTACCATGCCGGTTCGTGCGCCGAGAGACCGACCTCGATCCCCGTGCCGTGCTCGGCGCCCTCGCAAAGTGACCGACACGACCGCCGCATTGCCGGCCGCGAAGGCATGGCCCGACCGCGTCCTCGCGGCGCTGCCGCTCGCGATCGTCTTCATCTGGCTCTTCTTCCTCTACGCGTGGGAGTCGTGGGGCCACGTCACGCCGTGGCTGTTCACCGACGAGCTGCAGAACGCCCAGCTCTCCCGCGCGATCGCGGCGACCGGGCATGCTGCCCGCCGCGGCGAGCCGTACGGCTTCCAGTCGCTCTACAACTACGTGATCGCGCCGGCGTGGTGGATCCACTCGACGCACGCGGCGTACTCGGCGGTGAAGATCATCGGCGCGCTCGTGATGACCGCGACCGTCTTCCCCGCCTACGGGCTCGCGCGGATGGTCGTCGCGCCGCGCTACGCGCTCTTCGCCGCGGCGGCGAGCGGCGTGATCCCGGCGCTCTTCTACAGCTCGATGCTGGTCGAGGAGCCGGCTGCGTACCCGTGGGCGACGCTCTGCTTCTACCTGATGGCGAAGGCGCTGTTCACCCGCCGACGCAGCTGGATCGCGGCCGCGATCGTCGCCTCGCTGATTGCGCCGTTGGTGCGCAGCGAGCTCGCGATCGTGCCGATGATCTTCATCCTCGCCTGGCTCTTCCTCTGGTGGACGGGCGAGCGCGCGGGCCGGTGGCGCTCCGGCTGGACGCGTTGGGACTGGGTCGGCGCGGTGGTGCTGTTCGTCGGCGCGTTGATCGTCTTCAACGCGACCGTCTCGGCCCAGTCGCAGGAGTGGCTGATCGCGACCGGCTTCTACCGGATGCGGATGATCCACTACGGGCTCTGGGCGGCGGGCGCGCTGACCATCGGGATCGGCGTGCTGCCGGTCGTGGCCGCGCTCGCGGCGCTCGTCCGCCGGCGCGGCGAGCCTCGGTCGCCGGGCGAGCGCGTCTTCGCCGCCGTGTTCGCGGCGGGACTGATCGGCTTCGGCTGGTACACGGCCGTGAAGGCGGCGTACATCTCGACGGTGTTCTCGACGCTCGTCGAGGAGCGGAACCTGATCTACATCGCGCCGCTCCTGTTCGCCGCGATGGCGATCTGGCTCGAGCGGCCTCGCATGCGGTGGTGGGCCGTGGCCGCATCGGCCGCCTTCGTCCTCTATCTGCTGCTGACGACGCCGTACGAGATGCAGGTGCACTTCTACTCGGACGCGCCCGGCCTCGCGATCCTCGAGGCGGCGAACCGACACTTCGGCTGGACGCCCCACACCGCGCGAGTCGTGCTGCTCAGCCTCCTCGCGATCTCGGTCGTGCTGCTACTGCTGCCGCGTTTCCTCGCGGGGCGGCGGCAGGCGATCGCCGCGGTCGTCGCGACGGCCGCGATCGGCGTTCTCGCCTGGACGATCACGGCGCAGGTCTCGGCGGCGACAGCCTCGGATAGCTTCTCCAACACCTTCATCCAGGGCGTCACGCCGCCGCTCGACTGGGTCGACAAGGCGACGGGCGGCAAGCCCACGATCTACCTCGGCCAGAGCATCATCGACCCGAACGGGCTCTGGATCCTCGAGTTCTGGAACCGCTCGATCAACCGGGTCTGGAGCCTCGACGGCTCGGCGCCCGGCCCCGGCCCGACCCTGACACCCGACCTCGCCGGAGTCGACGGCCGCCTCTTCCCGAGCCCGAAGGACGAGATCTACGCCGTCACGGACCCGGGCGTGAACGTCGTCGGCAAGGTCATCGCAACGCACAACCACAGGAACGCTGCGAGCACGCTGCCGTGGACGCTCGTCAAGATCGCCCAGCCGCTCCGGCTTGCACAGGCCCAGACGGGAGTCGAGACCGACGGCTGGGTCGTGAGCCCCGACGGGGTCAAGCCGGCGAAGGCCGCCTACGACCAGTTCATCACGCCGGGAAACCAGCGCGGCGACGCGCGCGTAATCGTGTCGAGACAGGGCTGGGGCGGCACCGATGTCCCGGGATTCGTCACCGTCAAGCTCGGCAGGCTCGTGAAAGGCAAGGACAAGCAGCCGGCGCTAGGCAAGGTACTGGCGGTACGCCATTTCTGGATCCACAGCCGCGAGATCAAGAAGTTCCTCTTCCCCGCGCCGAAGGGGCCATACCGCGTCGAGGTGAGCATCAGCCCCACATTCGTGATCTCACAGCTCGACCCGCGGAGCGGCGATACGCGGCATCTGGGCGCCCAGGTCGGGTTCGGCTTCGTGCCCCGGCCGCGACGGCGCTAGTCTGCCTACTGTCGTAACTGCGCGGATGACGTCTAAGGGTCTGGAAGTAAAACTATGAATGGGGTCTCGAAGACGCGCACCGTCCAGGGAGCAGCGCTGATTGCGCTGGTCGTGCTTTGCCTGGGCATCGGCTCTGCAAACGCAGCGTTTCCTGCCGCGAACGGGCTGATCGTGTTCGCGAGCGGAACGTCGATCAAGACGATCGCGAGCACCGGCGGGGTCGCGTCCGCCATTGCAACCGGCAACAACCCCGCCGTCTCGCCCAACGGAACGACCGTCGCCTACGATCGCGCCGGCCAGATCTACACGATGCCGATCGGCGGCGGCGCCGAGACCACCGTCGCCGGCGCGCTCGGCTCCGAGCCCGCCTGGTCGCGGGACGGGGCGACGCTCTACTACACCAGCGGCCCGACCCCGCCGGATGCGACGAGCGAGATCATGAAGATCCCGTCCGGCGGCGGAGCAACGACCCAGCTGACGAGCAACCTCGTCACCGACAAAGATCCCGCGGTCTCACCCGACGGCACGAAGGTCGCGTTCGCGAGCAACTCTACGGGCCAGTTCGAGATCTGGGTGATGAACTCGGACGGGAGCAGCCCGGCGCAGATCTCGGGCGGCGGCGGCCCCACAACCATCAAGTCCGACCCGACCTGGTCGGAGGACGGCACGAAGGTCGCGTTCGTCAGCGATGAAGCTTCGGGAGGGATCAAGAACATCTTCTCGACGACCTCGACTCCGCCGCCCGGCGGCGACACCCAGCTGACGTCGAGCGCCACCGCCATCACGAACCCTGCGTACTCGCCGGACGGCCAGCTGATCGCCGTCGCCACGACGAGCGGCATCGCGACGGTCCCGGTGAACGGCGGCTCGCCGACGGCGGTTACCGGCACGTCGGGCGGCGACACCGCTCCGGACTGGCAGGACGCCGCGCCCCAGAATCTGGGCCTCCCGCAGATCACGCCGGCGACCGCGCCGGTCGTGGGCGCGACGCTGTCCGTGACGCCCGGATCGTGGACGGGCCAGAACGTCAATACCTACAGCTACCAGTGGCTGCGCTGCGACGCCTCCGGCCTGAACTGCATCAACGAGCCCGGCGCGTCGTTCGGGACGAGCTACGTCGTCCTCGCAGCCGACGCCGTTGCCGGCGTGACGATCAGGGTCCAGGAGACGGCGTCGAACATCGCCGGCCAGAACGCGGTGCAGTCGCCGGTCGCCGGTCACGTGCTCGCCGGCTGGCCGATCAACTTCGGGACGCCGACGCTCTCGGCGGCGCAGCCGCATGCGTTCCCGAACGGCGTCGTCGTCAGCGGCACGACGGGCACCTGGACCGGGGTCGCCCCGATCAGCTACTCGTTCCAGTGGCAGTGGTGCGACTACCTCACCCCGCCGCAGTGCGAGGACATCCCGGGCGCGACGAGCAGCTCCTACGCGCCGTCCGGGGACTACATCGGGAACACCCTCCAGCTCAAGATCACGGCGAAGAACGCCCTTGGCTCGGACGTCGCCTACACGAGGCGCTCCTTCCCCGTGCTCGGCGACGTGCCGGTCAACACCATCTCCCCGAAGATTCTCGCCGGCTCGATCGAGATCGGCTCGACCCTGACGACCGACACGGGCACGTTCTCCGGCTCGACGCCGTTCCACTTCAAGTACCAGTGGGTCAGGTGCGTGCCCGCGGGGACACCGTGTACCGCGATCGCCGGCGCGACGACCTCGAGCTACGTCCTCCAGCCGGGCGACCTGGGCTCGACGATCCGCTCACAGGTGACGGCGGCAAACGGCGGCGGCAGCGGAGTCGGGCAGTCGAACCACACCTTCCCGATCTTGCCGAAGACGCGCTTCGGCCCCGCCAACACCAACCCGCCGACGGTCTCCGGCAAGCCGGTCGTCGGCTCGACGCTCGTCGGCGACGCGGGCTCGTGGACCGGCGAGCCGACGATCAAGTACACCTACACGTGGCTCCACTGCGACGCGACGGGGGCGGACTGCACCGCGATCCCGAACGTCACCGGCACGACGTACAAGCTCAAGATCTCCGACTCCGGCTATACGGTCAAGATCCTCGTGACCGGGAGAAACGCGCTTGCCGCGTCGACGGTCAACTCCGACCCGACCGACGTGATCACACAGCTAGCGCCCTCGCCGAAGGGCCGCAAGATCACCGGCACCAAGAAGAACGACTACCTCGCCGGCGGCGGCGGCAACGACACGATCAAGGGCCTTGGCGGCAACGACACGATCAAGGGCGGCGGCGGTGACGACTACCTCTACGGCGGCGACGGGAACGACGTGATCGACGGTGGCCCGGGAGCCGATCACATCTACGGCGGCAAGGGCAGCGACACGATCTTCGCGGCCGACGGCCAGCGCGACTGGATCGACTGCGGCGCCGGCGTCGACAAGGTCGTTGCCGACACGATCGACGTGGTCAACAAGAACTGCGAGAGCGTCTCGAACCCGCTCGCCTCTAATACGCCGCGCAGAGGTAGGTAAAGCGGTAGCGGAGCGCGAGTCGGGCCGCAGGGCCGCTGCGCTCGGCCGCGCGTAGGGTTGCGACGGCCGCGCGAGGGAGCGCGACGGTCTGTGGGACAAAGAACGGCCGCAGCTCGAGATGGAGAAGCCCCGCCGCGCGAAGGTCGGCACGCACGTCCTCGAGTCTGAACTGCCGCGGGTTGAGGTCGAAGACGAGCTTGCGCTCGGTGTAGCCGGCCACGTGACGGAAGAACGCGGTGCGGTCGCGGGCGTAGTAGATCGCGCGGAAGACACACGTCGCCGCGACCGGATTCGCGGGAACGAAGTCGTTCAGGTCCCCGGGCTCCGCGGCGATCCCGCGGCGGCGCGCGGCCTCGACCATCTCGGGGCTCGCATCGACGCCGCTGTACTCGAGCCCGGGCAGGAACGAGCCGAGCGCGCCGTCACCGCAGGCCAGATCGAGAACGCGGTCGCCGGGTTCGAGCGGCGGGCCGAGCGAGATCAGGAGCGCGGCGCGATGGCTGAGATAGGCAGAGGCGTCGGCGTACTGGCGCCCGCTCCAGTCCTCCGCGCGGGCAGCGTATTGCTCCTGGATCCGCTCCGAGTCCTTCATCGCAGCGCGAACAGCCGCTCGGGATGCTTGCGCAGGAAGCGCGCCATCGCCCTGGCGTGCCAGATCGTGTGGCGGGAGAGGAACGTGTGGTCGATCACCGCCGCATAGTCGTGCACGACGACCGCCTCCGGCACGTACCAGCGCTCCCAGCCTGCCTCCGCGGCGCGGTAGTTGAGGTCGATGTCCTCGCAGTACATGCGGTAGCCGGGATCGAAGCCGTGGAGCTCGGCGAGCATCGTCCGGCGCAGGAGGAGGAAGGCGCCGAGCATCGTGTCGGTCTGCACCGGCTCGGTCGGGCGCTCGTCGAGCAGGTAGTGCTTGCGCTGGTACTCGAGCGGCGGGAAGACGCGGCGCAGCGGCGTGCGGCGAACGAGCGTGGCGCCGACGGTGGGGAAGCTGCGGCGCGAGGCCTGCCACGAGCCGTCGGGATAGATCATCCGGGGGCCGGCGACGCCGCAGCGCGCGTGCGATTCCATGAACGCGTGGAGCGCGGCGATTGCGCCGGGCTCGGGCACCGCGTCGGGATTCGCGATCACCACATAGTCGCCCGTCGTCGCGGTGAAGCCCTGGTTCGCGTTCGCGGCGAACGAGAGCGGGCGCTCGTTCTCGAGCACCCGCGTGCCGTCCGGCAGCGCGCCGATCGAACCGGGGATGTTCGCGATCACGAGCAGCTCGTCGACCTGAGGCGCGAGCGCAGGCAATGAGCGCTCGAGCTCGGCGGCGTGGCCGTGCGAGACGACGACGGCCGAGATCACGCGACGAGCTCCCGGTAGACCTCGGCGGTGAGGCGCGCGGTCTCCTCCCACGTGAAGTGCTTCGCCCGCTCGAGACCGGCCGCGGAGAGCCGGTGGGCGTCGGCGAGCGCAGCTCGCACCGCGTCGCCGAGGTCGCCGTCGGCGAACACCGCCGCACCGCCGGCGACCTCGCGCAGCGCCGCATCGGGCCGCGCGACAACCGGCGTGCCGCAGGCCATCGCCTCGACGAGCGGCAGGCCGAAGCCCTCGTAGCGCGAGGGGAAGAGGACGCAGGCGGCCTCCTGGTAGAGGCGGACGAGCTCCGGCTTGGGCACGTAGCCCCGCAACTCTGCTCCCTCGTCGCGCAGCGCCTGCTCGAGCGCGGCGTCGCGCGACGGCCCGACGACGACGAGCCGACGCCCGACCGTCTTCGCAGCCTTCGCCGCGGCCAGCGGATCCTTGCGCGGCTCGATCGCACCCACGAGCAGAAGGTAGTCGCCGCGCTGGCCGCCGGGCCGGAAGTCTGGGTCGACGCCAAGCGGGGTGACGACGATCTTCTCGCGGGGGGTGCCGTACAGCTCGACGAGATCGTCGCGCGTCCGTTCCGAGATCGCGAGGATCTTCGCGGCGCGGCGCGCCGAGCGCGGGACGAGGGTGCGGAAGACGCGCCGCTCCCACGCTCGCATCACCGTGGCGTCGCGCTCGAACGAGAGGTCCTGGATCGTGAGAACGGCCGGGCACGGGCAGCGGGGCGGGATCACGTGGAGGAAGTGAGCGAGCTCCGGCTCGACGCGATTCAGCAGCCGCGGCAAGCTCCAGGCCATCCGCAGTTCCTGGCTCTTTGCAGGGAGAACGAGTGGATCGACGCCCCCCGGAACGAGGGACGGATCGCGCGTCACCGCGGCGAAACGGAGCTCCGGCGCGGCGTCGGGCAGCGTCCGCAGCAGCTCTCGCACGTAGGTCTCGTCGCCTGTGCGGCGACGGCCCAGCACGTCTGCGTCGATCACGATCACGCCGCCGCCTCGCAGTACGCCTCGGCGTTGAGCGTGGCGGCGCGCTTCCACGTGAACGCCCGCGCGCGCTCGAGCCCGAGCGGGCGCAGCTCCTCGCGACGCGCCGCCGCGTCCTCGATCCCGGCGGCGATCGCCTCGGGCTCGAGCGGGTCGACGAGCACCGCCGCGCCGCCCGCGGTCTCGGCGGTCCCCGGCCGGTCGCTCGTCACCACCGGCGTGCCGCAGGCCATCGCCTCGAGCACCGGAATCCCGAAGCCCTCGTACAGCGACGGGTAGGCGAGGCAGCGGGCGCCGCGGTAGAGGCGCGCGAGCTCTTCGTCGCCGACCTCGCCGAGCAGCGTGACGTTCTCGAGCGGGACGTCGCCCCAGCCGCGGGCGCCGACGACACGCAGCTCGACGCCGAGGCTGCGCGCGGCCTCGGCGAGGCGCGGCAGGTTCTTGCGCGGCTCGAGCGTGCCGACGGCGAGCACGTAGTCGCCGGGCTCCGCGGCGCCGTCGGGCCGGAACACGGGCTCGACGCCATTCGGCACGACGCGCACCCGCTCCTCCGGCACGCCGAGCAGCTCGCCGACCTCTCGTTTGGTGAACTCGGACACGGTGAGCACGAGCCGCGCCGCGCGTAGGGCGCGCGGCACGGCGCGGCGGCTGTAGGCGCGGGTCCAGCGGCCGAACGCCTCGGGAAAGCGGAAGACGGCGAGATCGTGGACGGTCACCACGACGGGCACCGACGAGTGGACGGGTGCGCGGTACGTGGGACAGTGGAGGACGTCGAGGCCGCGAGCGCGGCGGGCGAGGAGGTGCGGATACCAGGCGAGGTCGAGCTCCAGCGTCCCGAGCTTGCCGGCGCGGCCGAAGGCGAGCTCGACGCGCTCGATCCCGTCCATCGGCTGGTCGAGCAGGCCGCGGATCACCCGCGCGGTGCCGGCGCGGGTCTGCCGAAGCGGCGAGACGTCGACGCCGACGCGGATCACGCCGCCGCCTCGTAGGCGTCTAGCATCGCGCGGCCGCACGCGAGCCAGGTGAAGCGCCGCGCATGCTCGAGCCCGCGGGCAACGAGCGTGTCGCGCTCGGCCAGCGCCCGCTCGATCCCCGCCGCGATCGCCTCGGGGCTCTCCGGGTCGACTCGAACGGCCGCGTCCCCGCAGGCCTCGTCCATCGACGGATGGGACGAGACGACACACGGGACGCCGCTCGCCATCGCCTCGACGATCGGCATCCCGAACCCCTCGAAGCGGGATGGATAGACGAATACGGCCGCACCGCGATACCACGCGGGCAAATCGCCGTGGGCGATGTAGTCGAGCCGCTCGACACCGGGCACGTCCAGTTTCGGCTGCTTGCCCCAGCCCTTGCCGCCGGCGACGGCGAGCGCCAGATCCGCGTCGAGCAGCCGGTAGCCGTCGACCAGCGTCTCGAGGTTCTTGCGCGGCTCCAGGGTCGCGACGGTGAGCGCGTACGGCCGCTCGAGCGAGGCGCGAAAGCCCTCGAGCGAGAAGCCGTCCGCGCCCGGAGCGGCGACGTGCAGGCGATCCGGCGGCACGGCGAGCGTCGCGGCGACATCGGCGGCGGTGAACGCGGAGTTCGTGAAGATCACATCGCAGGTCTCGACCATATGGCGGTACTTGGCGCCGTGCATCGTCTCGGTGCGCCGCTGCACCCACTCCGGAAAATGCAGCGGCACGAGGTCGTGCACCATTGTCGAGCGCAGGCCGGAGCGCTGCGGCGGGTACATCCAGTCGGTGAAGTGCAGCACGTCGAACGACCCGAGGAACCGCTCGGCCGGCGGCCACTGCGCTCGGCTCCAGGCGGTGCGCCAGCCGTGCGCGAACGGCAGGGAGACGACCTTCAGCTCGACGTCGATCCCGGCGAGCGCCTCGGGAATCGCCACTTTCCCGCGAGGGCTCGTCGGCGCGAAGGCGACGATCTCGTGTCGCCCGCCCCCCGCCTCGATGAGCCCCGCGAGCGAGCCGCGGATGTAGTACCCGACCCCGCTCAGCGGATGCGACAGCGGCGAGACGTCGAACGCGATCTTCACGGCACGTACTTGAAGCCGAGGAAATGGATCCCAAGCGGGCGCGGGTCGCCGTGGCCGGGCACGCGCGTCGGGCGGACCGTGAAGACGGCGCGGCAGTTCCGGAGCGGCACGATCAGCGTCGCCTGCTTGCCCGGCGCGACGCGATAGACGTGCCCGTTCGCCGTCACGCGCTGCGGCGTCGTGAAGAGGGTCGGGTCGCCGAGCACCGTCGCCGCCACCGAGCCGCCGTTGCAGACGTGGCGCGTGTAGACGACGTGCGGCCCCGACCACGTGTCGTTCGGATAGAGCCCGGTCACCGTCGTCATCGACCGCAGCGGCCCGTTCAGCCGGTACAGCGAGACGCCGAGGCCCGCGTCCGCCGCGACGACCTTCCCGTTCAGCTCGAGCGACGAGTCGACGAGCGCATAGCGGTGATGGACGAGTCTGCCGTCTGCTCGGATCAGCCCGTTGCGCGGGTCGATCGTCACAGCCGTCGAGGGCAGGCCGCCGGGAATCTCCGGGCCCGTATCGAGGATCGGTCCGACGCTGCGGTTGAAGAACTCGTTCTCCCAGATCACGTGGACATCGGGCGTGCCCGTCCAGATCGCAGCCACGTCGGCGTTCCGGCCGACCGCGTGGTCGATCCAGTCCGGCCGCACGCTGCGGATCCCCTGGAACAGCGCACCACGCGAGGCGAGCGTCGTCCGCGACTCGACGGGCCGTTGCACGGCCGCGAAGTAGACGAGCACGAGCAGCGGCAAAACGAGCGCCCAGCGCCGAGGCACGAAGAGGAAGAGGGCGCCGGCGGCGAGGGCGCACAGAGTTGCGACCAGGCGCACGTGGCTCAACGCGAGCTCGTGCTCGGCCAGCTTCCACCACGGGAGCAGGGCGAAGGTGTCGGAGGTCGCGGTGACCCCGATGAAGCGCACGAACGGAATCACAGCGACGAGCGCGCCCGACCCGAGCGCGACGACCACGGCCCACGGCAGCCGCCGCGGCGCGCCGAGCCGCGTCCAGAGCAGCAGCGCGATCAGGAAGAGCGGCGCGACGTAGAACAGGTTCCGCTCCTCGATCCGCTGCACGGTCGGGATCGATGCGAACGCCGAGACCTCGAGCCAGAGCCACAGCGAGAGCATCGAGGCGCCCGCCATGAACGCGCGCTGCGGCCCGTCGAGCCGGCGCCACTCGAGCAGGAGGACGAAGAACGCGGCGAACGGGATCACGCCGAGGTAGAGGTCGAGCCCGGCGAGGTGCCAGAGCGCCCACTTCGCGACCTCGCCGACGCCGTAATGCTCGGAGCTCGTCGTCTGGTACGCGCCGAGCACGGCGAACGGCGAGCGGCCCCGGATCGCCTCGCCGACCACCGCGACGAGCGCGAACCCCGCGACCGTCCCGTACAGCACCTTGAACCGCCCGAGCCCGCGCCATCCGAGCAGCAGGGGCGCGGTCAGGATCGCCGGGAACAGCGCGATCGCCTGCGCGCGCGTCGCGAACGCCACGAGGGCGATCCCGAGCACGATCAGCTGCCGCTGCCAGGTCGGCTTCTCGAGCATCAGCACGAGCGCGAGCGCCGCCGTGAGGAAGATCGGATAGAACGCGTTCTCGGTCATCAGCGTGCCCGTGTAGACCATCGAGGGCACGGCCACCGTGAGCACAGCCGCGGCGAGCGAGAGCCACTGCGTGAGGACGCGCCGCGCCAGGAAGTACGCGGGGATCGCGGCAAGCGACATCACCACGGAATTGATCACCTTCGCCGCCGCGTAGGCACTCGGTACGGAGCCGAAGATGCGCCAGGCAGGCGCGATCACGAGCGGATAGACGAACCCGTACGAGCCCGACGGCTCGTCGCGGATCAGGAAGTGGCCGGTCGCGGCGAAGCTCTTCGCGAGCTCCGAGTAGACGAGCTCGTCGACCATGATCCACGGCGCCGTCATCCAGCGCCCGAACCACCAGCGGACGAGCGCCGAGACGACGACGATCGCGGTCAGACAGGCCCACGCGGGGACTGCGCGCAGCCGCGCAGCGCTACTCGCCAAGCCCGACCTCGCGCAGGCGGCTGCCGAGCTCCGGCACCTCCTCCGAGAGCCCCACCTCGGCCCCGGCGCGGGCGACCTCGCGCAGGACGGCGTCGCGGACGATCTCGCCACCCGCAGCCTGCTCGAGCGCCGCCGCGTAGAGATCGGCGACGTGGCCGAGGCGATTCTCCTCGGGAACGTGCGAGGCGGGCGGCGGATCGAGCAGCGCGGCGACGAGCGCGTCGACCTCGCCCTCGCCGACCGGGATCTTGCGGGCGAGGTCGTCGGGCAGCTCGGCGAACCAGCCGAGATCCGAGACGACGAGCGGCTTGCCGAGCGAGAGCGCGCGCATAACGGTGCCCGAGGTCTCGCCCATCGTCGGCGCGCGCAGCGAGACGCAGACGTCGCAGCCCGCCATCAGCGCCCAGAGCCGGGCCTCGGGGACGTACTCCTCGCGCAGCACCGACGGATGGCCGAGCAGCCCGGCCTTCTCGAGCCGCCCGTCGAGGTCGAACCGCGGCGAGACGGGGCCGACGAGGACCAGCCGCGCGCCCGCGGGCAGCCGTGTGAAGGCCTCGAGCAGCTGCGGGAGACGCTTCGACGCGTTGAGGTGGCCGAAGTAGCCGACCACGGGCGCGCCGTCGATCGCGGCCGGCTCCACGGCGGGTGCGGGCCAGGCCGGGTGCGGGATCCGCCACAGCGGGCCCGCGTAGCCGAGCCGGCGCGCGCCGTCCTCGACGTAGCGCGAGTGGACGATCAGGCCCGTCGCGCGGTCGAGGATCTCGCCGGCGAGCGGGAAGTCCTCGGGCCGGGTCTCCCACGGCGGCGGCACGCGGCCCTCGAGCACGCCGTGGGCGAGCAGCCGCGCGGGCAGGCCCGCGTCGCGCTCCATCGCCGCGAGGTAGCCGGGGCCGTCCTTGCGGCCGATCGTCAGCCCGGCGATCAGGTGGTGGAGGACGAGCTCGTGCAGGACGACGACGCCGGGCCTCTTTCGAAGCGCATCGACGATCCAGCCGTGCGCCTCGGGCGAGTTGCCGACGTGGTAGAGCGAGACGTCCGCGTCGCGCGGCGGCTTCGTCCGGCCGTGCTTGACGACCTCGACGTCGATCCGCTCGCGCAGCGCGGGGAGCAGCAGCGCCGAGTAGTCGGCGATCCCGGAGGTCTCCGGCGGCATCGGGCTGTAATACGCGACCTTCATGCGAGCAGACGCTCGATCGCGTGATCCCAGGTGACCTGCTCGGCCACGGCCTTTCCGGCCAGGCCCCAGGTGCGTGCGTCGTCCTCGTGCTCGGTCAGGAAGCGGAACGCGGCCGCGAGCTCGGCGACGTGCGGCTCGACTACGAGCCCGGTACGGCGATCGCTGACTACGTCGAGCGGGCCGCCCGCGTCGCTCATCGTCACGACGGGCTTCTCGGAGAGGAACGCCTCGTAGGGCACCATCCCGTAGTCCTCGTCGACGGGCGCGTAGTAGACGGCGCGGCAGGTCGCATAGAGCGACGCGAGCTCGTCGGTCGACACGCGTCCTGCGAACCGGACACGTCCGTTCAGACCGTGTCGCGACGCGATCGCCTCGAGCCGCTCGCGGTCCGGGCCGTCGCCGGCGATCACCGCCTCCAGCTCCGGCTCCGCTGCGAGCGCCTCGAGCAGCAGGTCGATCCGCTTCGCGCGGTCGAGTCGGTTCACCGAGAGGATGAAGTCGCCGTAGCCGTCGTTGCGAAACGAGAGCGCCTGCGGCGGCGGCAGCACGACCTCTGCCTCGAGCCCGAGCGTCCGCTCGAGCCGCTCCGAGACGTTTCGCGAGATCGAGCACAGCTTGCGCGCCTCGCCGAGCGTGCGCAGGTCGAGCTCGTGCAGCTTGCGCCGCAGCGCGCGGTCGGCCGCCGACTCGCCGAACTGGCCGAGCTCCGTCCGGTCGAGCTCGTAGGCCTGTCGGAACTGGTGCACGAGCCAGACGACCTTGTTCGGATGGCGGACGACGTACGAGGGGAACTTCGTCGCGATCACGAGGTCGACCGGGCGCCCGTCGACCTCCTCGAGATCGAGCAGCCGCCACATGAAGGCGTGGGTCAGGACCTTCTCGGCCGGGTACCACTTGAACGGCACGGTGACGAGGTCGGCCACGTGGCCGCGCTCGCGCAACTCCTCGGTGAGCCGCTCGGCGAGGATCTCGGCGCCGCCGCGCGCGAACGGCACCTGCGGCGAGCAGACCGCGATTCTCAAGACCTGTCCTTCCTTGTGCTCATGAGCATTAGGCTCGGGCGAGGATCGCGTAGTCGAGCGGCGCGAACACGATCTCGTTCAAGCGCGGATCGACGCCCTCCGCCGGCTCCGGCGCGTTGAGGAAGCGCGTCTCGACCTCCGCGAAGCCCGCGTTCTGCGCGAGCAGCACCAGCGTCTCGGGCACGAGCGGCTGCGCATGGGTGAGGTCGGCGAAGTAGTTGCGCAGGGCGAGCGGCGAGAGCGGATTGATCGTCTCAGCCGCGAGCAGGCCGCCGGGCCGGAGCTTCGCGTGGGCCAGCTCGAGGAAGCGGAGCAGCGCCGGCGGCGGCAGGTGCTCGACGACCTGCGCCGCGAAGACGCCGCCGAGCGAGCCATCCTCGAGACCCTCGAGATACGCCACCAGATCCGCCTGCTCCACCTCGAGCCCCTCGCCGCGGGCGAAGGCGACCATGTCGCCGTCCGCGTCGACGCCGCGCGCCTCGACGCCCGCTTCGCGCAGAAGCGCGAGGAACTCGCCCCTCCCGCAGCCGCAGTCCAGGACAGGGCCCTGCGAGAGGAAGTCCGCGACATACTCGCGCTGGCGACTGCGGATCTCGGCGGTCGAGCCGCGCATCCGGCTCTCGAACGCGAAGTAGTCGGGCAACGCGGCCGCGGCGGGCTGCGCCGCGATGGTCACCGGCGCGCCCGAGGGCCGCCGTTCGAGCCGCAGCAGCCGCTCCTCCAGCTCGGCCGACAGCCGCTCGGCGCGCTCGCGCGCGGCGCGCTCGGAGTCGAGCGATTCAGAGAGGTCGTCGACGAGCTTCAGCGCCGCGTCGTTGAAGCCGCGCTGCTCGGCAGCGAGCGGCTCGACGTACCAGCGCATCAGCGGCTGGAGCAGCCGCTTGACCGGATAGGCGACCGCGCCTTTCAGCCCCGGGCGCCGCTCGAGCGGGCGCTCCGCCGAGACCGGCCAGTAGCGCTCGGCCGCAGCACGGGCCCGGGCGCGCGCCGTCGAACCGCTCGCGCCGCCCCGCTCCACCTCGTCTTTCAGCCGCTCGTAGAGCTCGACGGCGTCGACGGAAACCCCTGCAGTTTCAGGGTTCTGCGTGTCCTGGTCGGGCACCGCTCAAGCCTACAGAGCGCCCGTTACGGATCTGTGAGCAGAACTTCCCTCGTCTCAGGCATTGAGGGGGCCGACCTCTCCCGCGATAAGGAAGGCACAAGAGAAACCCGTCGTCCGATGCATTTCGACCGCATCGACGCCACGGTCTGCGGCCTCACCAACGAGAGAAGGGGAGGCACACCGGATGACGAGTAAAGCAAGGCAACCACTGCTCCTAGTCGGAGCAGCAGCACTGGCCCTCACGGCCAGTGGCTACGCCGCCACAGGAGGCGTCAACGGGTACCGGGATCACGGTCGCCCGTCCGTCAAGCCTCCGCCACATCACCCGCCGCCGCCGCCGATTCGCTGCTTCTGGCGCTGGGAGCACCACCACTGGGTGTTCCACTGCGAACCGCGGGACCGGTAGCCGAAGTGTCAGCCGCCGAAGTCATCCGCATCGCCGGGCGGGACGCTCTCGTCTCGCCCGGCGCAGTCGAAAAGCTGACGATCATCATCCCGGCTCTGAACGAAGCCGCCACGATCGGCGCGGTGATCGCCGCCGTGCCCCGCGCCATCCCGGGCGTCCGCACCGTCGAGGTGATCCTCGTCGACGACGGCTCGACGGACGGCACGCAGGCCGAGGCAATCGCGGCGGGGGTGGATGCGATCGCGCACCACCCTCGCCGCAGGGGCCTCGTCTCGGCGTTCAAGGACGGCGTCCGCCAGGCGCTGGAGCGGGGAGCCTCGATCGTCGTCAACCTCGACGGCGACGGGCAGCACGACCCGGCCATGATTCCCGAGCTGATCGCACCGATCCTGGCCCACCAGGCCGACCTCGTGCTCGGTGTCAGGGAGTTCTCCGCCACGGCCGAGATGAGCACGGTGCGCCGGCACGGCAACGTCGTCGGCTCGTGGGTCACCCGCCACGCGCTCGGCCTCGACGTGACCGACGTCACCTCCGGCTACCGCGCCTTCTCGCGGGAGGCGCTGCTCCGCCTGAACGTGACCTCCGAGTACACGTACACCCTCGAGACCCTGATCGACGCCTCCCGCAAGCGCCTCACGATCGCCGAGGTTCAGGTGCCGGTCCGGCCGAGGCTCGTCGGCGAGTCGCGGATGACGCACTCGGTCGTCCGCTACATCACGCGCACCGGGTTCCAGGCGATGAACAGCCTGCTCCGGGACCGGCTCGTGTCGCTGTTCGGTAGGGCCGCCCTCGTGACGGGCCTGATCGCGCTCGCGTTCGTTGCCGACTTCCTGTGGGGGTACCACAACGACGGGGCCGGAAGGCACCTGCCCGCGCTGCTGGCGGCGGTGCTGTTCACGACCGCGGCGGTGGGGCTGTTCGTCTCCCGTCTGATGGCCGACGGGATCGAGACGAGCAGGCGACTGCTCGAGGAAGCGTTGTACTCGGTGCGCCGGCTCGAACTCGGCGACGCCGCGCGGGCACCCGCCGAGTGGTGAGGCTTGCGGTCCTCGGCGCAACGCACCCGCTGACGAGCGGGGCGGCGCAGTTCAACGCAGCGATGGTGACGTCGCTGCGTCGCCGCGCGCCGACGGACTTCATCTCGTGGCGGCGGCTGTATCCGCCGCTGCTCTATCGAGGCCCGCAGCTGGACGAGTCGTCCGAGCCGACCAGGCCCGTTCAGGCCCGGTTCGTTCTGGACTGGGCCGATCCCCGAACCTGGCGAGCGGCGCTGCGGGAGGTCGAGGCGTTCGGCGCGACGACCCTCGTCCTCCCGTGGCTGCATCCGGTGATGACGCCGCCGTATCGCTGGCTCCTGCGGCACGCGTCGCGAAGGATGCGGCGCGTCGTCGTCTGCCACAACGTGCTGCCGCACGAGCCGCAGCCGTTCGCGCGGACGCTGACGCGGGCGACGCTGCGCCACGCCGACCTGCTCGTCACGCACGCGCCGCACCAGCGCGGCGAGCTCGAGGAGCTCGGGCTCGGGTCGACGCCGTTGCTCGAGGCTTTTCATCCGCGCTTCGTCGCCGCCGACCTCGCCGCCGCGCCCGAGCCGGACGCTGTGCGGGCCGAGCGGGCGCGCCTCGGCGATCCCGACCTGCTGCTGCTGGCCTACGGCGCGGTGCGTCCCTACAAGGGCGTCGACCTGGCGCTCGAGGCGCTGGCCCGCATCGATCCGTCGTTGCATGTGAAGCTCGTTGTCGCCGGGCGCTTCTGGGACGGCAAGGCGGAGCTCGAGGCGCAGGCCGCCGCGCTCGGCGAGAAGGTCGCGCTGCGCGACGGCTACGTCTCGTACGAGGAGACGGCGCTGCTCTTCGCCGCCTGCGACGCGGCACTGCTGCCGTATCGGTCGGCCAGCCAGTCCGGAGTCGTCGGGCTAGCGTTCGCTCACGAGCGGCCGGTGCTCGCGACCGCGGTCGGTGGACTGCCGGCCGCCGTCCGCGACGAGAGGGACGGGCTCCTCGTCGCTCCGGACGACCCGGATGCGCTCGCCCGGGCGATCGAGCGCCTCGCGGTCGAGCACCCGCGCCTGCGCGCCGGCGTGCTCGAGGAGGCCGAGCGGTACTCGTTCGACCGGTACGCCGAGCTGCTCTGCGAGGCGGTTGCTTGACAGCGGTCGCGGTTCGTCATCTGCGGCTCGTCGAGGACGCGCCGGTCGCAGAGCCTCCGCGGCGCAGCGTCGCCTCCAACGCGCGCCTCGCGCTTGCGGGCGATCTCGCCGGGAAGGCCGCGCAGCTCGCCGCACTCGCCCTCGCAGCGCGGCTGCTCTCGACGCCTCAGCTCGCCCTGCTCGGCGTCTGCCTCGCGCTCGCGACGGTCGTGACGGCGGTGCTCGACATGGGCATCTCGACGGTGCTCGTGCGCGAGGCGGCGGGCGACCCCGGCCGCGCGTGGCCGCTCCTGCTCGGCAGCCTGCGCGCCCGGCTCGCGCTCGCGCTGCTCGTGGCGGGGCTGACAGTGGAGATCGGCCTTGCGCTCGGGAGCCCGCTCGAGGGGCTGCTCGTGCTCGCGTCGGGAGCCGTCGGCGCCGCGCTGATCGGCCTGCTCGCGGTGTTCCGCGCCGCGCAGGAGCTCGCGGTCGAGGCGGAGGCGCGTCTCGCCGCCGCAGTCTTGAGCCTCGTCGCCGTCGCCGCGCTCGCCTCGCGCACGCCCTCCGCCGCGGCGGTACTCGCGGGCTTGACGCTGGGCCCCGCGTTCGTCCTGCCCGCGCTCGCCGCGCGCGCCCGGACCCCGGGCAAGGCGGGCGGTTGGGCCCTGCTTCGCGACGGCACGCCGTTCGGCCTGATGGCGCTCGGGACGCTCCTCTACTACCGCACCCCGACGCTGATTCTCGCCCGGACGCGCCCGCCGGAGGACACCGCCGCCTACACGCTCGCCTCGACGGTCGCCTTCGGACTCCTCGCGATTCCGAACGCGATCACGACGGCGCTCCTGCCCAAGCTCTCCGGGCTCGCCGAGGCCGACGAGCAGCGCGCGCTGGCGCGGAAGGCGCTCGGCTGGACGCTGCAGCTCTGGGCCGTGACCGCTCTCGTCGTGGGCATCCTCGGCGAGCCGATCTTCGCTCTTGTCTTCGGCGCCCGCTACGCCTCGGCGGCGACACCGCTTCTGATCCTGCTCGGCGGCGGGCTCGCGATCGGCGCGAGTGGCGCGATCGGCACGGTGCTCGTGGCGCGGCGCGGCACGAAGGCGCTCGCCACGCAGGTCGGCGCCGCGCTCGTCCTGAACGTCGTTCTCGGCGCGGTGCTGATCCCGCGCTACGGCCAGAACGGCGCGGCCGTCGACACGCTCGTCACGGAGCTCGTCGCGCTGGCGCTCGTGGCGAGGGCAGGCGCACGGTCACTGCCGGGGCTGCTCGGCGCGCCGCAGTTCCGCGCGCTGTGGTGGGTGTCGGTCGGCTGCGTCGCGCTCGCCGGCGGCTTCGCGCTCGGCGGCGGCGCGCGCTTCGTAGGCGCGGCGGCAGCCGTGGCGGCCCTACTCGCGGCGGAGCCGAGCCTCGTCGACCGGCTGCCGCTGCTGAAGATCGGCGTGCTCGGCGGGGTCGCAAGCCTAGTGGTCGTCTCGACCTGGGCTACGGCGACGAGCTACGGCCTGCGCGTGATCTCCGACTCGCCGACCTTCCTGGCGCTGATCCGCTCGCTCGCGGCACGGCCGTTTCAGCCGGCGAGCCCGTTCCTGACCGGCCAAAGCCAGGGCGAGTCACACGCGAGCCCGTACACGCAGGCGATCGCGTGGGTCTGGCTGAAGATCTCCGGCAACGCGCTCGACCCCGTCTGGCTCGGCCATGTGCTCGGACTCGTGGGGATCGGCGTGATGCTGCTCGTCCTGCACGCGGTGTTCGTTTTCGTCCGCCGGGAAGCGGGAAGCCGCGCGGCGTGGATCGCGATCCCGGTGCTGCTGCTCCTGTTCGGGCCCGCGCACGTGATCTGGGCGGGCGACCTGACCTTCAACGGCTTCCTCTACGGCGCCTACTTCCCGCAGACGCTCGCGGTGGCGCTGCTGCTCTACACCCTCCTCCTCACCGACGGCGCACCGTGTTGGGAGCGCTACATCCTCGGCTCGATCCTCGTCGCGGCGACGCTCGTCGTGCACCCGTTCACCGGGACGCTGCTCGCCGTGCTCGTCGCGGTGCGCGGCTCCGTCCTGGCGCAGCAGCGCTCCGAGCGCTGGCAGGTCGGATCGCTGTGCCTGGTCGGCGGCTTCGTGCTCGGCGGGCTCTGGCCCGCGTACTCGCTGGGCGCTGCGCTCGGCGAGACGGGCGTGAGCGGACAGACGCTGATCATCGGCTGCGCGCTCGTCCCGCTCGCCGCACGCGCGCTGCCGCGGCTCCGGTTCCCTTCGCTGACCGCGCTCGACCGCCCCGGGCCGCTCGCGGTGCTCGGCTCCGTCGGCGTCGGAGCGCTCGCGATCTGGGAGTGCTTCCTGTTCACGCAGTTCCCGCACGACCCGCTGCTCCACTCGAACCACCTGAGCCTGTACTGGGTCGAGGATCGCTGGCGTTGGCCGCTGATGTTCGCCGCGGGCGCCGTCGGGCTCGCCGGCCTCGTCCGCCTCGCGCAACGCGGCAAGCCGCTCGCGCTGCTCTGGTTCTCGGGCTGCTTCGCGTTCGGCGTCGTGGGCGCCGGAGGAATGGCGCTGCCGCTCTGGTGGCGCTTTCTGCTGTTCTGCCAGATGCCGCTCGCGCTCGGGACCGCACTCGTGCTCGCGGAGGCGAAGCCCGGGCGGATGCGAACGCTCGTGGTCACGACTTTCGTCCTCGTCGCCGCCTTCAAGCTCGTCACGCTGACCGAGCTCTCGCCGAAGATCCGCTACCTCGCCACGCCGCTGCAGAGCTCGTACACGCTCGGCTCGGTAGTGCCGCCCGGCTCCGGCCTCGTCGCCGCGGATCCGTTCACGAGCTACTTCGTCCCGGGCACGACCGGCCACCGCGTGCTCGTCGTGACGAAGGCGCACGTGTCCTCGCAGGACGAGCTGAACCAGGCGACGGCCGGCTACGCGCTGCTGCATCGCTTCTTCCTCGGCCGCGCGTGGTGGGACGCGGCGCGGCAGATGTGGCGCGAGGGCGTCCGCTACATCGTGATCGAGAAGAGCACGTCGCTCCAGCCGCCCGACCTCGTCACCTTCTCGACCGGGCCGACGCCGCTCGTGCGCACCGGCGCCGACCGCCGCGCGCTCGGGACGTACTTCTACCGCTCGAACCGCGTCGGCGACCTGATCAGCGACGGCTGGCCCTACGCCGTCTACCGACTCGACCAGCGGAGACTGTTGGGATGAGGGTCACCGGCGTTCGCAACTCGTCGTCGCTCGGGATCGCGCGGTACTGCGACCGGCTCGCTGCCGCGCTGGCGGTCGACGGCGTGGAATACACGCTGTCGGAGCGGCCCGGCGGGCGGTCGCACTGGCACCTCGGCAACTCCTCGCGCCGCGCGCTGCTCGAGCCGCCGCGCGGGCAGTTCGTCGTGACCGTCCACGACATCGTTCCACGTACCCGGGCGCTCGCGCCGCTCTACCGGCACTGGGCCTATCCGCTCGTCGTCCGCCGCGCGGCCGTGCTCGTCGTCCACAGCTCCTTCGCCGCGGACCTGCTGCTGCGCGAGGCGGGCGCGGACGCGCGACGCGTGCATGTGATCCCTCATCCGACGCCCCGCTTCTGGCCGATCGACCGCGCCGCTGTCCGCCGCGAGCTCGGCTGGAGCGAGGAGGAGCGCGTCGCGGTGCTGCCCGGTGTGCCGACGAGGACGAAACTCGCAGACGAGGCGGTCGCGGCCGCCGACGGGCTGCCTTGGCGCGTGGTGCCGCTCGGCAGGGTCGACGAGACGACCTACCGCGATTCGATCGCCGCGGCCGACGCCGTACTCGTGCTGCGGCGCGACTCGGTCGGCGAGTCGAACGGCCCGCTCCACGATGCGCTCGGCGCCGGGCGCGCGGTGCTCGCGACGGCGGTCGGCTCGATTCCGGAAGCGGCCGGTGACGCCGCGCTCCTGTGCGCACCCGAGCCGGACGCGATCCGGGCCGGGCTCGAACAGCTCTCTGCCGCGCAGGCCGGTCTCGAGGTCGCGGCCCAGGCCCGGGCCCGCGAGCTCTCCTGGCAGGCCTCGGCGGCGGCGCACGCGGCGCTCTTCGGGATGGTCTGGAATGACTGAGCTGACCGTGATCGTCTGCACTCACGAGCGGCCCGAGAGCCTGCGGGGCTGTCTCGCCGCCCTCGCGGCGCTCAAGGATCCGGTCGAGGTGATCGTCGTCGACTCCGCCTCGCAGCCGCCGTGCCGCGAGCTCGTGGAGGGCCACGGCTTCCGCTACCTCTACGAGCCGGAGCCGGGGCTTTCGCGTGCGCGCAACGCAGGGCTCGTCGCGGCACGGACCGAGCTCGTCGCGTTCGTCGACGACGACGCCGACGTCGCTCCGGACTGGGCGAGCCGGATCGCGGCGCCGTTCGCCGATCCGGCGGTCGGCTGCGTCGGCGGCGCCTGCCTGCCGCGCTTCCTCGGCCCGCGTCCGGTCTGGCTCTCGGAGCGCCTGCTCCAGTACGCGGGAATCACGCGCTTCGACGTGGCGCGCGAGTCTCGCTCGTCGAGCGAGTACCCGTTCGGAGCGAACGTGGCCTTCCGCCGCGAGGCGCTCGCCGGCTTCTCGGAGCGGCTGGGTCGGACCGGCTCGTCGTTGCTTTCGGGGGAGGAGGCGGCCGCGATCGACCGGCTCCGTGACGAGGGCTGGCGCGTGCGGCTCGAGCCCGCCGCGGTCGTGCGCCACGCCGTCTCCGCCGAACGGCTCAGGTCCGGCTACTACTGGCGGCGGCTTTGGTGGCAGGGCCGCAGCCGTGCGCGGGGCGAGCGGTCGATCCGGCTGACGATGAGGATCGTGGTGGCCATGCCCGTCCGGCTCGCGCTGTTCGCCGCGACCCGCGACCGGGTCCACCTGTACCGGGCTGCCGAGACGCCGGGTTACCTGCGAGAGCTTGCGGCCCGATGAGGCGCTGGAGTCTCGTCTTCGGCGTCGCGGTCGTCGTCCGCGCGCTCCAGCCGCACGGCGCGCTGCTCTACCCCGACGGCTACCAGTACCAGCTGATGGCGCGTGGGATCGCCGAGCACGGCCGGCCGATCGTGCAGCTCGGCCCGGGCGGCGACACCTGGATTCCGAGCGCCGAGGCCGCGCTGAAGCCCCTCTATCCGCTGCTCGTCGCGGTGCTCCACCTGCTCGGGCCCTCGCTTGCGACCGCGGCGACGCTGGTCGCGCTCGTCGCGTCGGCGGCGGTCGTCACGCTGGCCGCCGCGCTGGCGGACCGGCTCGGCGGCTCGTGGATCGCCGCCGCGGCGCTCTGCCTCGCAAGCCCGGCGATCGGCTTCTGGTCGGGCTTTTCAGGCCCCGACGCGCTCGCGCAAGCGCTCGCGCTCAGCGCCGCTCTCGCCGTGCTGTCGAACCGCGAGCGACTCGGCGGCGTGCTCTGGGGGCTCGGCGTCGTCGCCCGGCCTGAGGTCGTCCTGCTCGCGCTGGCCCTGCCGCTCGTGCGCCGCCGGCGGGTCGAGGCGCTGACGTGCGGCCTGCTCACCATCGCAGCCGTGCTCCTGATCGTCCGCCCGCCGATCGCGATCCCCGCCGGCGGCGGGATCGGGCACGGCGGTGCAATCGTGCCGCTGCTCCGTTCCGACTGGCCGTTGCTGCTGCTTGCGGCGCTCGGGTTGCGCAAGTCGCCGTGGCTCGCGCTCGGCCTGCTGCCGCTCGTCGCCCTCGTCGCCAAGAACGGCGAGTCGGCGCGGTACCTGACGGAGATGCTGCCCGTGGCCGCGATCGCGGCGTCGATGCTCGGTGCGCGCGCCCTCGTCGGAGCGGCGGCGCTCGCGCTCGCGACCTCGGCGCCGGTGCCCGTCGGGCCGGATCCGTTCGCCCCGGTGGCGCGCGGCCTGCCCCGTAGCGGCGAACCGCTGGTGACGGCCGCGCCCGACGCATACGGGCTCCTGCTGAACGGACGGGCAGTGCGGTTCATGCGACCCGGCGCGCACGGCCTCGTCCTGCTCGACGGCGCCCAGCGCGCCTACGACCCGGGCCTCGAGGCCCGCGGCCGCACGGTGGCCCGGCTGCCCGCGGAGTTCCTGCGGCCCGACGGGAGGCTCGACGAGTCGCCCGCGGTGCTCGTGCGCGGCGCAGTAGCCTCCCGCGGGTGATCGGCATCTCCCTGCTCACCCTCGTGCCGGGGATCAGCGGCGGCTCGGAGACCTATGCGCGCTCGCTCACGGCGGCGCTCGGCCGTGTCGGCGCGCTCGAGTACCGCGTCTTCCTGCCCACGATCGCCGGCGATATCGAAGGGCTGCCGAGCGAGGTCGTGACGGAGTACCGGGCGTCGCGTGGGATGGCCGGCCGGATCGCCGCGATGAGCCTTGCCGCGACGCGCCCCGGCCCGCTGCGGCGGCGCTTCGCGGACTGTGACGCCTTGCATTTCCCGCTCAGCGTGATGCTCCCGCCGCTCGACTCGCCGCCCGCGGTGACGAGCGTGCTCGACCTCCAGCACGAGGAGTACCCGTCGTTCTTCTCGACCGCAGAGCTCCGTTATCGCAAGATCGTCTACGGCTGGACCGTGAAGCGCAGCCGGCTCGTGATCACGATCTCGAACCACGCGGCCTCGACACTCGTGCACAAGCTCGGCGTCCCGTCGGGCCGGATCCGGCCGATCCATCTCGGCATCGACCACGACCGCTTCACGCCGGGCGACGAGCCGCGGGAGGACTTCCTGCTCTACCCGGCCCGAAACTGGCCGCACAAGAACCATGCGCGGCTGTTCGAGGCGCTCCGGCTACTGCCCGGGCAGCGGCTCGTCCTCACGGGGTATGACGGGCCTGTCCCCGACGGCGTCGAGTCGCTCGGCCTTGTCTCGCAGGACGAGCTGATCTCGCTGTACCGGCGCGCGGCGGCGCTCGTCTTCCCGAGCCTCTACGAGGGCTTCGGCCAGCCACCCCTCGAGGCGATGGCCTGCGGGTGCCCCGTCGCCAGTTCGAACGCGGCCTCGCTCCCCGAGATCTGCGGCGATGCAGCCCGCCTCTTCGACCCGAAGGATCCAGCCGCGATCGCCGACGCGATCCGAGACGTGCTCGCGGCCCCGGACGACTGGGCCGCAAAGGGCCTGGCCCGCGCGGCCCGCTTCACCTGGGACGCGTGCGCGAAAGCGCACGACGGTGTCTACCGCGAACTGACCGGCTGACCCCCGAGGCGCGCCAGCTCCGCATCCACGAGCAGGCCCACGAGCTCTTCGAACGTGACCGTCGGCGACCAGCCCAGCGACTCGTGGGCTTTCGTCGGGTCGCCGACGAGGTCGTGCAGCTCGGCCCTGCCGCGACGCAGCGACTCGTCGATGTGGACGTACTCGCGCCAGTCGAGGCCGACATGCGTGAACGCGCACTCGACGAGCTCCTCGACGGAGTGCGCGATCCCGGTCGCGATCACGTAGTCGCCGGGGTCGTCCTGCTGGAGGATCAGCCACATCGCGCGCACGTAGTCGGCGGCGTAGCCCCAGTCGCGCCGCGCGGAGAGATCGCCTAGCCAGAGCTCGCCCTCGACGCCGAGCGCGATCGCCGCCGCGCCGTGGGCGACCTTGCGCGGCAGGAAGTCGAGCGGCCGCCTCGGTGACTCGTGGTTGTAGAGGATCCCCGAAGAGGCGTGCAGCCCGTAGCGGCGCCGGTAGCTGCCCGTGATGAAGTGGCCGTACGCCTTCGCAACGCCGTACGGCGTGAGCGGCGAGAGCGGCGTCGACTCGCTCTGCGGCGTCTCGAGCGGCTCGCCGAAGATCTCGCTCGACGAGGCCTGGTAGAAGCGAATCCCCTCGTCGACGCGGCGGATCGACTCGAGCAGCGTCGTCACGCCGACGGCCGCGAACTCGGCGGTCAGCACCGGCTGCTCCCAGGACGCGGGCACGAACGAGACGGAGGCGAGGTTGTAGACCTCGTCGGGCCGGCACGACTCGAGCGCGCGCACGAGCGAGAGCTGGTCGAGCAGGTCGGCCTGGAGCAGCTCGACCCGGTCGCGGACGGCTTCGAGATTCTCGTAGGCGGCCTGCCGGCGGACGACGCCGAACACCTCGTAGCCCTGCTCGAGCAGCAGCTCGGCGAGCAGCGAGCCGTCCTGCCCGCCGATTCCCGTGACGAGCGCTCGGCGACTCAAGCGGCCCGCTCCAGCACGAGGCGCGCGATGTCGCCGCCGGGGCCGCTGACCTCACGGCCGAGTAGCCCGTACACCGGGCCGAGCGGCAGGAGCCACGGGAAGTTCCGGTTGTAGCGTTGGCTCCAGTTGGGCTCGGTGCGGACGAGCTCCCGCGACACCTCGCGTACAGGCGCCGAGGCGACGAGCCGGTCGAGTCGCGCGCCGTCGTACCAACGCTCGAAGAAGTACTTCGACTTCCCAGGCTCACCGTCCGACGAGTACAGGGGCCGGTCGCGCCAGTCCTCCCAGTAGGTGTCCGCGTAGGGCACGGTCAGCAGGATACGTCCGCCGGCCTCGACGACCCGAGCGAGCTCGCGCAGCGCCTGCTCGTCGCCGTCGTCGGCGATGTGCTCGACCACGGAGACCGAGTACGCGCGGTCGAAGCTCGCGTCCTCGAACGGGAGCGAGCGCCCGTCTGCGACCTCGAAACGCACCTCCGGCGCGAGCCGTTGCCAGCGCTCGACCTCGACCGGGAACGCGTCGACCGACACCATCTCGACACCAGCGCGAGCGAGCGAGACGGCCAGCAGCTTCGGGCTCGCGAGGTCGAGCACGCGATCGCCGGGCTGCGCTTCGAGCGCCCGCTCGGCCCACGGCAGCTCGAGGTAGCGGCTCGGGTCGAGCGGGATCCCGATCCGGATCACGCCCTCCCGGCTCGGGCCGTGATGCACGAGATCGTGGACGCCGAGCTTCACGCTCAGTCCGTAGAGGTGTCCCCAGCCGTGGTGCATCAGTGCAGGACTCTCACGTAGGCCCAGGCATGCCGCAAGCCGGGCGGGCGCACGAGCACGAGCACCGCCGCGTAGGCGACGAGGCCGACGACCGCGGCCGGCACGTCGCCGAGCAGGAGCCCCGCGCCGCCGAAGGTGACGACAGCGAGCCCACCGAGCAGCAGCGCGGCCCAGAGGACGCCGCCGAGCGTGCGCTCGAGCATCCGCAGCGAGAGCTCGACGAGCACGCCGACCAGGACGAGCGCAGAGGTGATCCCGAGCGCGAGCGCGATCCCGTTCGAGGCCCCAGATCTCGCGCAGCCCCAGGCGATCGGCACCTGGACGAGCAGCGTCGCCACGGCGAGCGGGACGAGCCCGCGCTCGCGGCCGACGACGAAGAGCAGCGGATAGGCGACGGCGAACGCGACGGTGACAACCATCCACGGCGTCAGCCAGACCACGAGCCGGCCGAGCTCGCTGCCGACGTCGCCCGTGTACGACGGTCCCGAGCAGCGCGCCGACGAGCTCGCCGCCGACGAGCGCGAACACTCCGGCCGCGGCGAGGATCACCGTCAGCGACAGCCAAGCGGTATGGACGATGTGCTCGGCGACCGCCGCCTGCATCGGGCTCGCGACGCGTCAGCGGCACCGACGAGACGAGCGCGAGCGCCGACGCAGTCGACGCGACGAGCGTCGCGGCGATCACGTAGCCGTACGAGAGCGTCGTCTGCGTGCCGACGCCGAGCCCCGCGGCGAAGCGGAGCGCGATCACGTAGATCCCCTGCAGCGCAACCGGCAGCGCGATGCCGCGCACGAGCCACCAGAGCCGCCTCCCGGTCGCGAGCGGCACGCGTCCGCGCCCGAGCCCGCCGATCGAGAGCAGCCGCCCGCTCCGTCACCGAGAGCGTGAACACCGTGTTCACGAGGATGCCCCACGCGAGCGCGACGAGCCCGTGCGAGTCGGCGCAGCGCCGCGAAGACGACGAGCGAGACGACCGAGCCGCCGCCGAAGCCGAGCGCGGCCGCGCCGTAGCTCCCACGCGCGGCGAGTGCGCTCGCGAGCAGCGCGGCGAGCAGCTGCCCGAACGCCGCGACGACGAAGAACGGCAGCGCCTTCGCCGCCTCGTGAGCCGCCGGCGCCGTGGCCGTGATCGCGTCGGCGATCGGCGCCGCGGAACACGATCACGAGCACCACCGTCGGCACCGCGACGAGCGCGAACGACAGCCACGTAGGCCCAGCAGCTCGGCCCCGAGGCGATCCTCGTCCGCCGCGCGCGTCAGGTCGGGCGCGACGACGAGCCGGAAGGCCTGCGCGCCCGAGCACGAGCACGATGTACAGCCCGTACGCGGTGAGAAAGCCGTCCGTCGCGGCGGTGCGCCCGAACTTGTGCGCGAGCAGCACGGCGGCCCCGGCGGCGGCCACGGACGAGAGCACCACGCCGAGGCCGGTGAGGACTCCACTCCTAACAGCGCTCTTACGAGTAGTCCGGATACTCTTAGCGCGGCCTCCGGGCATTCAGGTGAACGTACACGGCAACGACACCCAGTGGACCGACGAGGCGCTCGCCGAGCTGAGCGACGAGTTCGGGCCGATCTTCGGCGGACGCACCGTGCTGATCACCGGCGCCGACGGCTTCATGGGCTCTCACCTGACCGAGGCGCTCGTCGCGATCGGCGCCGACGTCCACGCGTTCGTGCGCGCCACCTCGAGCGGCGCGCTGAACAACATCGGGCACCTGCGCGGCCGGCTCAAGGTGCACTTCGCCGACCTCACCGACAAGACCTCGATCGACTACCTGATGCGTGAGCTGAAGCAGGCGCCCGACAAGCCGTACGTCTTCCACCTGGGCGCCCAGGCCCACGTCGGCGAGAGCTGGCACCGTCCCTACGAGACGGTGATGGCGAACACGGTCGGCACGTTGAACCTGCTCCAGTCGGTCGTCGACACGGGCCTCGAGCTCGAGAAGTTCGACACCGCCGGCACCTCCGAGGAGTACGGCAACGTCCACGAGGACGTCGCCCACCACCACGACTTCGACGAGGACGGCGGCCTGATCCTGCACGAGCGCTCGCCGATCAATCCGAAGTCGATCTACGCGACCGCGAAGGTCGCCGCGGACTTCCTGACCATGAACTACCACGACGCGTTCGGGATCCCGGGCGTCGTCACGCGGATGTTCAACAACTACGGCCCGCGCCAGAACCCGCGCTACGTGACGGGCACGATCATCACGCAGGCGCTCGCCCGCGAGACGGTCGAGCTCGGCCAGCTCGACCCGATGCGCGACTTCTGCTTCTGCACCGACGGCGTCCGCGGCCACCTCACCGTCGCGGCCCACGGCGTCCCGGGCGACCTCTACGTCTACGGCCAGGGCAAGAACATCTCGATGGCCGACTGGGCCGAGATGATCCTCAAGACCGGCGAGGAGCTGGGGTACTGGAGCGGTCGCCACGTCGTCTCGACCCAGGCTCGCTTCCGGCCGGGCGCGACCGATGTGATGGCGCTCCGCGTCGGCTACGAGAAGCTCAACCGCGAGACGGGCTGGGAGCCGAAGGTCTCGCTGGGAGGAAGGCGTCGCCCGGACGATCGCGTGGTACGCGGAGAACCGCGAGCGCTGGATCGGCCGGGTCGACTGGCTCCCCACCGGGACCCCGCAAGCGACCCGATGAGGACGCTCGTGACCGGAGGCGGGGGCTTCCTCGGCTCCTATGTCGTCGAGCGTCTCCAGGCCCGCGGGCTCGAGCCGTTCGTGCCGCGCCGGCGCGACTACGACCTCACCGAGCACACCGATGTCGTGCGCCTGTTCGAAGAGGCGCGCCCGGAGCTCGTGCTGCACCTCGCCGCGGAGGTCGGCGGGAATCGGCGCGAACCGGGCCAACCCGGGCCGCTACTGGTACGCGAACCTGCTGATGGGCGTCCACGTGCTCGAGCAGAGCCGGCTCAGCGGCGTCGAGAAGATCATCATGCTCGGCACGATCTGCGAATACCCGAAGTTCACGCCCGTCCCGTTCCACGAGAGCGACCTGTGGAACGGCTATCCGGAAGAGACGAACGCGCCCTACGGCGTCGCGAAGAAGTCGCTCCTCGTCGGCGGCCAGACCTACCGCGAGCAGTACGGCCTCAACGCGCTGCACCTCCTGCCGGTCAATCTCTATGGGCCGCGCGACAACTTCGATCTCGAGACCTCGCACGTGATTCCGGCGCTGATCCGCAAGATGGTCGAGGCGGGCGAGCGCGGAGAGCGCGAGATCGTGTTGTGGGGCGACGGCTCGCCGACGCGCGAGTTCCTCTACGTCGAGGACTGCGCGGACGGGATCCTGCTCGCGGCGGACGGCTACGACGGCTCCGAGCCGGTGAATCTCGGTACGGGAGCGGAGATCTCGATCCGCGAGCTCGCCGAGCTGATCGGCGAGCTGACCGGCTTCGACGGCGAGATCGTCTGGGACACCTCGAAGCCGAACGGACAGCCGCGGCGCGCTCTCGACACGAGCCGGGCCGAGGAGCTGTTCGACTTCCGCGCGAAGACGCCGCTACGGGAAGGCATCGAGCGAACTGTTGCCTGGTACCGGACCGCGGCCCCGGCGCATGCGGCTCGCTGACAGGCTGCGGCCGCTCGGACGGTTCGAGCCCTGGGTCGTGGTCGGCCCGCTCGTCGTCGTGCAGTGGCTCGCGCTCGTCGCGTTCGTCGTAACGGTTCGCCACAACGGCTGGCTCTTCTACCAGGGCGGCGACCAGACGTTCTTCTACACGAGCTCGTGGGTCGTCGGGCACGGCCACATCCCAGACGCGGCGATCGGCTGGGGCTGGTCGTACATCCTCGTGCCGGTCACCTGGGCCTTCGGCGCGAGCTTCCTGAATGCGCTGCCGGCGATCCTGCTGATCCAGACCGTGATCCTGCTGCCGCTCGGGCTGATCGCGGTCTACCTGATCGCGGAGCGGATCGGCGGCCGCCTGCTCGGGTACATCTCCGGCGGGCTCTGGGTGGCGCTGCCGTATGCCGTGATCCCGCTCTGGGACCAGCGCTACCACGAGAAGTACGTTGAGCAGTTCCTGCCCCAGGCGCTCGGGCTGACTGGGCTCGGCGACTTCCCGTCGATGGTGATCGTGCTGTGGTCGGCGTACTTCGTGGTTCGCTCGCTCGACACGCGCGCGCTGCCGGATGCTGCGGCCGCGGGTCTGCTCGCGGGGTTCGCGATCGGTGTCAAGCCGGCGAATGCGCTGTTCCTCGGCGGAGTCGCGCTCGCGTACCTGGCCGCGCGGCGGTGGCGGGCAGGACTGGCGTTCGGCGCAGGCCTCGTCTTGCCCGTGCTCGCTCTGACGGTCTGGAAGGCGCGTGGGCTCGGCACGCTTCCCCTCTTCGGGATGACGGAGCTCCGGCTCGCCGCGGGCGCCACGGGTGTGGTCGCCGCCTCGAACTCGGGGCTCTCGAAGTACCTCCACTTCGACTGGGGCGAGCTGCAGCGGAACTTCGCCGGGATCCGCGAGTTCTTCTGGAGCGTGCGCGTACTCCAGTGGATCGTGATCGCCGGCTTCCTCGGCGTGCTGCGGCGCTCGCTGCCGAAGGCGCTGTTGCTCGGCGGCTGGTTCGCGGCCTTCCTCGTGTTCAAGGGCGGCTCGAACGCGGCGAACATCGAGGAGGGAACGTTCTTCCGGCTCTTCATGCCGGGGTTCCCGCCGCTCGTGATCATGCTCGCCTCGATCGTGCTGCTCGTGCCGACGTACGGGCCGCGCCTCGCCGACCGCTTCGGCGTGCTGAGGGCGCGCGAGACCACGTGGCGGACGCCTGGCCTCATCGCGGGCGCCGTCGTGCTCGGGCTGATCCCGGCGCTCCTCTTCGTGGCTCTGCCGTCGCTCCACAATCGCAGCGCGGCGAAGTACTTCGAGGAGAACGTCTACGTGCCGGTGACCTACCAGGGCGTCGGCCTCACTGCGACGCGCACCCCTGGCGGCGTGCTGCTGCGCTGGCACGCCCCGGCGGCGCACGCAAAGGTCTTCTACCGCATCTTCCGCCAGGCGGCGTTCGGCTACTACGACTACCGGCTGCCGCCACGGGTGGCGGGCGTCCGCTGCCTGCCGCCGAACGGCGGCGCCTCGGACTGCGCGGTCGAGATGGACACGGTCGGCGTCACGCGCGGCCACACGTTCGTCGACACTCCCGGGCCGGGCAAGGGGCAGTGGGCCTATCGGATCGGCGTGATGGGGAACTGGCTGAACGACGTGAAGGGCGGCGACGTGATGGTGATCAGCGCCCCGGCGATCGTCACTCTTCCGCGCTAGCGCGCTCGTCCTTCCCGACGCGATGCTCGAGCAGCGCGAGCCGCTGGGCCAGCGTCACGTTCTCGTCGGAGAGGCGCGAGATCACCGTCGAGTAGTGCAGCAGGACGAGGATCACGAACAGGATCCCGACGGCGAACAGCACCGCCGGTGGATAGCCGGTGACGCCGAGCCAGCGCGCGATCGTGTTCAGGCCGCCGCGCCAGGCCGAGAGGATGAGCAGGACGACACCCGTCGCGAGCCAGAGCAGTGCGTAGCGCTCCTTGAGGCGCCGGCTGCGGATCAGCTCGAAGACGACGAGCAAGAGCAGGATGGCGGCGATCGCGCCGGCGATCGAGACCCTGAGCGGCGTCATGCGTCCTCGAGCGGCGCGGCGGGCCGGCGGAAGAGGTCGACGAACAGCGCGAGCAGCACCTTGACCATGTAGTAGATCGAATGGAGCGCGTTGATCGACGAGCGCCCGCCGTCGCGCTCGCGCATCGTGACGGGCACCTCGAGTCGGCGCAGGCCGCCGCGGTGCGCCATCAGGGTCGCCTCGACCTCCGGGTAATCGTGCGGATAGTCGGCGGCGAACAGTGCGAGCGCGCGGCGATTCAGAGCCTGGAAGCCGGACGTGGGATCGGTGACGCGCTGGCGAACGAGCGCGGAAAGCGTCCAGGCGAGGACTCGGATCCCGAGCCGGCGCGCCCGCGAGGAGCGGTAGCCGTCGGTGCCGACGAAGCGCGAGCCGACGACGACGTCGGCCTGGCCCGCGAGGACCGGCGCGAGGACCGCGCCGAGCTCGGCGGGATCGTGCTGGCCGTCGCCGTCGACACGGACGACGAGCTCGCAGCCCTGCTCCCAGGCGTAGCGAAAGCCCGTCTGAACGGCGCCGCCGATCCCGAGGTTGAACGGGAGCCTGAGTACCTGGGCGCCGTGCTCGGCCGCCACCTCTGGAGTCCGGTCGGTCGAGCCGTCGGCGATCACCACGACTTCGAAGGTCGGGTCGAAGGCGCGGATCCCCTCGATCACGGCGCCGATCGAGCTCTCCTCGTTGAGCGCCGGAACGACCGCGATGGGCCTAGCCAACGGCTGCCCGCTCTCTGAGTCCGAGGAGCTCGAGCACCTGCTCGGCCCGGCGCGCGTAGGTGTGCTCGTCGAGCGCCCGCTCGCGCGCGCGGCGGCCCATCGCCTCGGCGGCGCCGGGGTCGGCGACGAGGTCGCGATACGCGGCGAGCGCCTCCTCGGCGTCGTTGACGACGAGGAGCTCGCGGCCCGGCTCGAACCAGCGCTCGATGCCCTCGTACGGATTCGAGACGATCGCGGCACCGCAGCCCGCGAGCTCGAACGGCCGACAGGACGAGGAGGCGAAGACAGATGCATGCGAGTGGCGCGTGATGTTGAGATTGACGCGCGCGGCGGAGATCGCATGGGCGAAGACGTTGAACGGCACGTCCCCGACGAGGCGCGCGCGGCCGGTGTCGCCCTTGAAGTCGCCGCCGCCGAGCGCGAAGTCGAGGTCCGGCTCGGCGCGGCTGGGCTCGCCGACCATCGCGGCCATCCAGTCGCGCCGGAACTTGTCGCCGTAGCCGTAGAAGAAGACGTCGTGCTCCTGCTCGATCGGCCGCGGCGCGAAGAGCTCGGGGTCGACGCCCCAGAACACGGCCTCGGCCCGGCGGGCGCCGAGCTCGCGCAGTCGCTCGAGGCCGCCCTCCGAGTTCGAAAGCAGGAGGTCGTACTCGCCCGGATCGGCGCCGTGGTAGTAGTTGAAGCCGGTATCCATGCCGCCGAACTCGGGCAGGCTCATCGGCACGTCGCCGTCGTAGAAGACGACCGGGATGCCGAAGCGCTCGCGGATGCGCGTGGGAATGCCGCGCAGGTGCGCCATCGGCACCGTGAAGACGATCACCGCGTCGACGTCGCGCTCGCGCTCGAGGATCCGCTCGAGGTGCCGCTGCCAGCGCGGCGTGACGTAGCGCCAGATCACCTCGCGGACGATGCGGTCGGAGGGCGTGTCCTCCGGGTGCTCCTCGGCGCGACGATGGAGCGTGTCGCCCTTCAGGCGCGCCGTGAGCCCGCGCATCGAGGCGTAGAGCTCGGCCTCGCGGTAGCAGGGATTCGGCGCGGTGCGCCACCAGGGCGACTCGACCGCGCGGCCGCGGTACGGCGTCACGATCAGGTCGATCCCGGCCTGGTACATCCCCTTCCAGAGCTGCCACCAAGCGGGCGTGCAGCCGTATCGGAAGTCGAGGTCGACCGCGGAAGCGACGGCGAGAATCTTGGGCGCCTTCATCGCCGGAAGTATCGCGAAGGGGCATGAGGGCGCTGTAAACCCGGCCCCGGACCAAACAGACATGACCCGGGGTCAGGCACCGGGACATGTGTTGTCGGGACTTGGCTTGTTTTGACTCGGCTCGCTTGGTTAGTAGGCGCCACGGCGCGCGAGCACCGCCGGGATGGTCTTCAGGAGGATCGTAACGTCCAGCCAGATCGACCAGTTTTCGATGTAGTAGAAGTCGAGCCGCACGAGCTCGTCGAACGAGAGGCTGATCCGCCCCGAGACCTGCCACAGGCCCGTCATCCCGGGCAGGACGAGGTAGCGCCGCCGGTGCCACTCAGCGAGCTGGACGTAGTCGCGCAGCGGCAGCGGCCGCGGCCCGACGAGGCTCATCTCGCCGCGCAGCACGTTCAACACCTGCGGCACCTCGTCCAGCGAGAGGCTGCGCAAAATCGCGCCGACGCGGGTCACGCGCGGATCGTCCTTGATCTTGAACAGTGGCCCGTCCGCCTCGTTCGAAGCCTCGAGCGCCGCCTGCTTCGACGCCGCATCGTCGACCATCGTCCGGAACTTGAACATCGGGAACTCCTGCTCCTGCAGGCCGATGCGGCGGTCGCGATAGAACACCGGCCCCGGCGAGCCGAGCTTGATCGCCGCCGCGATCAGGAGCCACAGAGGCAGCCCGATCACCACGATCGCAGCGCTGACGACGACGTCGAAGCCGCGCTTGACCGCCCAGTCGGCCCCGGTGAACGCGGCGGGACGCAGCTCGAACAGCGGCACGCCCTGGCCCGGGACGTAGACCGCGTGGTCGACGATCAGCGCCGAGGGACGCGGCGCGACGCGCACCTTCACCCCACGCCGGTGCGCCTCGTCCACGATCTCGGCGAGCACGCGCTCGTCGACCTCCTCATAGGCGATCACGATCTCGTCGACTGTCTGCTCCGCGAGCAACGCGGCGACCGCCTCGGGGCTCGGCGCCACCTCTGCAACGAACTCGTACGCGATCCCGCCCCGCGACGAGCCGAGCATCCGGTGCAGGTCGACGATCCGCTCGCTCTCGCCGACGAGAGCGGCGCGGCGGCGCACGCCGGCCACGCGAAGCATGTCCTTGGTGACGACGTCGTAGCTCGCGCGCAGGAGCCCGTCGAACACGATCGCGAACAGCAGCACGGTGGGAAAGATCAGGAAGGTGCTGAAGTGATGGCCCGTGCCGATCGCGAACACGAATGAGACCACGCAGACGAGGACGAGCGACGAGACGACGCGCCCGATCCCCGAGCGCGCCTCGCGCGTCGCGTAGAGCCCGTTCCGCCAGAAGACGAGCACCGTGATCAGGCCGACGAACGGGATCCAGTCGCGCTCGGCCTGCCAGAGGATCCCCCAGAGCGCCGGGCGGCCCTGGTAGACCTCTTTGAGGACGAGGCCGAGGTAGAGGGCGAGCCCGACGCTCACGACGTCGATCACGACGAGGGCGATCACCGACAAGAGGCGCCGCGCAAGCGCCTTCAGCGGCGCTGGTTGGAAGAGCGCCGGCCGCACCCGACGGATGTCGACGGCCGGCGCCGTCTCCGGAGCGTCCGGTTCGGTGACGACGGGCTCGGTTGCCACGAGCCAGCGATTCTACTCGTGTCCTGTCCCTAGACTGCCCGCATGACCCGGCTCGAGCACCTCAGCGAGCGCTACGAGGAGCATCACCGCACCTCGCGCGGCAACGACTTCGTCTTTGGCGGCTCCGACCGTGCCGGCCGGATCGCGGCGGCCGTCGGCGGGCCCGGGCACCGGATTCTGGACCTCGGCTGCCGCTACGGCGCCCTGACCCGCTGGTACCTGGATGGAAACGACGTGGTCGGGATCGACGTCGACCGTGAGGCCCTGGCCGAAGCCGGCAAGCTGGGGATCGAGACGCTCTGGGCCGACATCGAGGAGCCCTTCCCGTTTCCCGACGCGAGCTTCGACGTCGTCGTCGCGGGCGAGCTGCTCGAGCACGTGCGCGAGCCCGGCGAGGTCGTCGGCGAGGCGCGTCGCGTGCTGCGGCCGGGCGGACGTCTCGTCGCCTCGGTGCCGAACGCGTTCCGCTTCAAGAACCGCGTCCGCTTCGCGCTCGGCCGCCGGCCCGAGACCGACCCGACCCACCTCCACATCTTCCGGCCCGACGACGTGCGCGCCCTGCTCGCGGGCTGGGACGACGTCGAGCTCGAGTTCGTGGTCGGCCGCTTCGTGCGGCTGCACGCCCGCCTGATGGCGAACGACATCGTCTTCAGCGCGCGAAAAGCTCCCTGAGCGAGTCGAGGTCCGTCGCCTCGCGGCGGCGCGCGAGGATGCGCAGCGACCAGACGAGCGCGAGCCTGCGACGCGTGTCGAGCAGGTCGTAGTCGTGGAAGTACACGTGGACGACCGGCTCGTCGAGGCGGCCGAGCACGTTCTTCGCGAGCTGCCCGAGCGAACGCGTCGTCGGTAGCTCGACGAGCTCGCCGTCGCGGCGCGGCGCGCCCTCACGCGAGGTGCAGTCGGCGTAGCCCAGCTCGGCGACGACGGCGCGAACCGCGTCGTCCGTGTACCAGCCGCCGCCGCAGAAGAGCGTCGGCGCCAGGCCGCGCTCGCGTAGCCACGCTCCCTCGCGCCGCGCGCGCGCGGCCGGATCGCCGCCGCTCGGCCGCGCGTGGCTCGGACTCGTCCAGTGCGTGTGATGCCCGAGCGGCGCGCTCGCCTCGCGCGCCCGCTCGAGCCACAGCTCCTCCGACTCGCCAGCCTCGAGGTCCGGCGGGCGGATCAACGCCGCGATCGCGAAGCCGCCCGGCCGCTGCGCCTGGATGCGGGCGAAGGCCTCCCACGTGCGGTCGTCCAACGGTCTTTCGACGTGGCAGGACACCACGGCGTACCGTTTCGGCTCGATGTGTGGCATCTGCGGACTCGTAACGCTATCCGGCGCGCCCAATTCGCTCTCGGTCGATGCGATGCGCGCGGCGATCCGCCACCGCGGCCCCGACGAGGGCGCGACCGAGGCACACGGCCGCTGCGCGCTCGGCATCCAGCGCCTGCGCGTGCTCGATCTCGAGACCGGCCGCCAGCCCGTCGCCAACGAGTCGGGTGAGATCGTCGCCGTCTTCAACGGCGAGCTCTACAACTACCGCGAGCTGCGCGAGTCGCTGCGCGGGCACGAGGTTCGCGGCACCGGGGACACGCCGGTGCTGCCGCATCTCTACGAAGAGCACGGGCTCGGCTTCCTCGAGCACCTGCACGGGATGTTCGCGCTCGCGCTCTGGGACGCGCCGCGCGAGCGGCTCGTACTCGCGCGCGATCGCCTCGGGAAGAAGCCCCTCGTCTGGACGCGGCTCGCCGACGGGACGCTCGCGTTCGCCTCGGAGCTGAAGTCGCTGCTTCGGCTCCCCGCAGTCTCGCGCGAGCCGGATCTGGCAGCGCTCGACGCCTACCTCACGCTCGGCTACGTGCCGGGCTCGGCAACCGGGTTCCTCGGCATCCACCGGTTGTTGCCGGGCCACGTGCTCGTCGCCGAGGGAGGGTCGGAGCGGATCGAGCGCTGGTGGAAGCCGGAGCCCGCGGCGCCGAGCTCGACCGAAGCGGAGTGGCTCGAGCGTGTGCGCGAGACCGTCGGCGCCGCGGTTCGGCGCCGCCTTGCCGCGGACGTGCCGCTCGGCGCGCTCCTCTCCGGCGGGATCGACTCCTCGATCGTCGTCGGCCTGATGGCGCAGGCAGGCAGCGAGCCTGTGCGCACGTTCACCGTCGGGTTCGCCGACGCGGCCTACGACGAGCGCCCGTACGCGCGCGCGGTTGCCGAGCGGTTCGGGACGCAGCACGAGGAGATTCTGCTCGAGCCGGACGCCGCCGCGACGCTGCCGCGCCTCGCCGAGGCCTTCGACGAGCCGCTCGGCGACGAGGCCGCGCTGCCGCTCTTCCTCGTCTGCGAGGCGGCCCGGAGCCACGTCACGGTCGCGCTGACGGGCGACGGCGGCGACGAGTCGTTCGCCGGCTACGAGCGCTACGCCGCCATGCGACTCGCCGAGCGGGCCAGGATTCTTCCCGGCGGCGCGTTCGCGCGCGCCGTACGCACGATGCCCGGCGCGCGGGGCGAGCGGCGCAGCGCGCTCTTCCGCGCGGCGCGCTTCTTCGATATCGCCGCGACCCCGCCCGCCGAGCGCTACGGCCGCCTGATGGAGGTCTTCCCCGCCGAGCTGCGCGAGGAGCTCTGGGACGTCGAGGCGCGGCCGACGTCGGAGCTCCTCCCCGCGCCCGATCGGAGCATCACCGGCCTGCAGCTCGTGGACATCGCGACCTATCTCCCCGGCGACCTGCTGCCGAAGGCGGACATCGCCTCGATGGCCCACTCGCTCGAGCTCCGCTCGCCGCTCCTCGACCACGAGGTGCTCGCGCTCGGGCTCGCGCTTCCCGACGAGCTGAAGCTGAAGGGACGCGAGGGCAAGCAGGCGCTCCGGCGCGCGTTCGACGACCTGCTCCCACCTGAGGTCGCCGACCGAGGCAAGGCCGGCTTCGGCGTCCCGCTCGCGCGCTGGTTTCGCGAGGACCTGCGCGACCTCGCGGGCGACGTGCTGCTCGTCGACGACGGCCTTTTCCGCCGCGCCGCGGTCGAGCGCCTCCTCTTCGAGCACGGCGCGGGCGACGCGGATCACGGGCATCGCCTTTGGTGCCTCGTCATGCTGGCGCTGTGGCAACGGGCTCATCTCGCGTGAGGCGCTGGCTTCCGTACTGGCTGATCCCGCTCGCGGTCGTCGGCCCGCGGCTGATCGCGCTGCTCCACGAGCGCAGCGCGATCACGGCGGCGTTCACCGACAAGGGCGACGACTTCGCGCTCACCTTCGTACGCCACGGCACCTACGGCTTCATCCCGGGCCAGCCGTCGGCGTACACACAGCCGCTGTACGGCTTCTTTCTGATCCCGATCTACTGGATCCTCGGCCGCCACTGGCTCTGGATCGGGCTCGCGCAGATTGCCGTCGCGCTCGGCGTCGCGTGGCTCGTCTACCTGATCGGCAAGCGGATCGCCGACGAACGGGTCGCGCTGATCGCGGCGCTGCTGACCACCGTACATCCGTACCTGATCTGGCACGACGTCCACATGAACCGCGAGATCCTCGACCAGCTGCTCGCGGCGGCGCTCGTGCTCCTCGCGCTCGTGGTCGACCGCCGGCCGACCCTGTGGCGGGGCGCGGCACTCGGAGCCGTGCTCGGCCTCGCGGTGCTCGGCAACGCGCGGACGATCGCGCTGCCGCTCGTCGTCGGCGGCTGGCTCGCGTGGAAACGGCCGCGCGCCGTCCTTCCCGCGCTCGGCGTCATGCTCGCCGCGTTTGTGCTCGTCCAGGCGCCGTGGATCGTGCGCAACAAGGTCGAGCTCGGCTGCTTCGCGATCACCACCGACGGGCGCGCCCTGTGGAAGGCGAACAACCCGGCGACCTACGGCGTGCTCGCGCGCGGCGGCTGGATCGACGACGTGCCGAAGCTGCCGAACTCCGGCTACACGCCGCAGGAGGCGCGCGACCACTGGCTGCAGACAGGCGAGGTCTGGCACATCGACGAGTGCGCGCAGATGACGAAGTTCCGCAACCTGGCGCTGAGCTTCATGATCCACCACCCCGGCGAGAAAGCGAAGCTCGCGGCGCAGGCGACGGTGATGCTCTGGCAGCCGTCGGTGCGAACGACGCAGGGCCGGCCGAACGCCGGCGGGTCGCTCGACACGCTGCGGCGCACCGCGGAGCCCGCGTTCATGATCTTCCTCTACGTCTTCGGCGCCGTCGGCCTGTTCCTCGTGCCGCGGCGGTTCGCGGCTCTGGTGCTGCTGTTACTCGCCTACAACTGGTTCTGGGCGATGCTCTTCGCCGGCGACACCCGCTACCGCGCGCCGTGGGACTTCCTGATCGCGCTCTGCGCAGGAGCGACGGTGGTGCGGCTCTGGGAACGCGTTCGCCGGTGAGAGTTGCTCACGTCCACAGGATGCGCGGGATCGGCGGGTCGGAGCGGCACCTGCTCGCGCTGCTGCCCGGGCTCGCGGCGCTCGGAGTCGAGCCGGTGTTCGTCGGGCTCGACGACCCGGCCTGGGATCCGGAGCCGTTCTACGCGCAGCTGCCCGTCGAGTCGGTGCGGATGTCGCTGAAGCGCGACCTCGACCCGGCGTTCGTCCGCCGGCTCCGCGGCGCGCTGCGCGGCGCCGACATCGTCCACACGCACCTCGTCCACGCCGACGTCTACGGCGCGCTCGCCCGCGGCGACCGGACGCTCGTCTCGACCAAGCACAACGACGACCCGTTCCGCGCCGGCCAGTTCCGTCACGTCGAGCGGGCGCTGACCCGCCGCGCCGCGCGCGTGATCGCGATCACGGCCGCGCTCAAGCGCTTCAACGTCGAGCGCGTCGGGCTGCCCGCCGAGAAGATCGAGGTCGTCCACTACGGGCTCGATGCGCCGCCCGCCGCCTGGGGCGAGAACTCCGATTTCGGCGTGTCCGACGACGCGCGCGTCCTGCTCGCGATCTCGCGCCTCGTGCCGCAGAAAGGGCTCGACGTCGCGGTGCGCGCGCTCGCCCGTGTCCGCGAGGAGGAGCCGCGAGCCGTGCTCGTCGTGCTCGGCGAGGGGCCAGAGCGGGAGCGACTCTCCGGCGACGGCCTCTATCTCCCGGGCCGCGTCGGTGATGTCGCCGCGTGGCTCGCGCGGGCGGAGCTGCTCGTCCATCCGGCACGCTGGGAGGGCTTCGGCCTCGCGCTGCTCGAGGCGATGCTCGCCGGCAAGCCCGTCGTCGCGACGCGGGTCAGCTCGATCCCGGAGATCGTCGTCGACGGCGAAACCGGGCTGCTCGTCCCGCCGGACGACTCCGAAGCGCTTGCCGCCGCGATCCTGCGTGTCCTCCGCGATCCGGGTCGCCTCGGCGCAGCGGGCCTCGCGCGCGCCCGCAGCGAGTTCTCGGTGGCGCGGATGTCGGAGCGAACGCTCGCCGTCTACGAAGACGCGAGCCGCGCGCGGTAGAGCAGCTCGGTGCGGTCGGTGCAACGGCTCTCGAGGAAGTGCGAGAGCGCCCGCCGGCGGCCCGCCTCGCCGAAGCGATACGCCAGCTCGGGATCGCCGGCGAGGAGCTCGATCGCCGCCGTCAGCGGCTCGACCTCGGCCGGCGGGACGAGCACCCCTGTCTCGCCGTCGCGCACGAGCTCGCCGAGGCCGCCGATCGCCGCGGCGATCACCGGGCGGGAGCGCTCCATCGCCTCGAGCGCGACCATCCCGAAGCCCTCGCCCATCGACGGCACGACGACGATCGCCGACTCCTCGATCGCGCCCTGGATCGGCGCGACGTAGCCGCAGAACCGCACCGCCTCGCCGATCCCGAGCTCGCGCGCGAGCGCCTTCAGCGACGGCTCGAGCGGGCCGCGGCCGGCGATGTCGAGCGTCAGCTCCGGGAAGCGCTCGAGCGCCCGGGCGAAGGCGCGCAGCAGGACGATGTGGCCCTTGATCGGGATCAGCCGGCCGACGCAGAGCAGGCGCGTCGTCGGCGACGGTGCGGGCGCCTCGTCGGCGCGCGGCGCGATCCCGTAGTGGACGATCTCGAAGCTGTCCTCGTCGAACCCCTCCGTTTCGGCCAGGTAGCGCGCCAGGCCGCGCGAAATCGCGATCTGGACATGCGCGAGGCTCGCGACGCTGCGGTCGCCAAACGCGAAGCCGCGGCCCTCGCGAAACTCGTTGAAGCCGTGCTTGGTCGAGAACCGCGTCGGCACGCCGGTCATCGCGCCCGCGACCTGGCCATAGGCATCGGCATGGACGAGATGCGTGTGCAGGATCGTCGGCCGCGACCGGGCGAGGTAGGCGCCGACCCTGGCGAACGCGAGCGGATCGACGTCCGCCGCGAGGTGGATCGCGTCGACGGGAACGCCACGTGCCTCGAGCTCGTGCGCGAAGTCCCACGCGCCGGGCTCGTCCTCGTGCAGCATCAAGAGGCGGATGTTCCAGCCACGGCTCTTCAGGTCGGGCAGGAGCGAGAGCAGATGCGCCTCCGAGCCGGAGATCCCGGCGACCTTCTGCATGTGGAGGATCAGCGGCTGCTTCATACGGCGAGCACCTTGTCGGCCCAGGACTCGACGCTGTGGCGGGAGACGACGGCCTCACGCAGCGCGCGGCCGATCACCAGCCGCTCGGCACCGGACAGCGCGGCGAACGCGCGCAGGCGCTTCGCCAGCTCGGTGACGTCCTCGCGCGGGAACGGGTCGAGGAACTCGTCGAAGATCGGATTCGACGCGAGCACGGGCAAGCAGCTCGCCGCCGCTTCGTAGACGACCTTGTCCGAGGCGCCGGCCTGCATGTTGTTGATCAGGAGGTCGGAGCGCGCGAACAGCGCCGGCAACTCGTCGCGGGGAAGCGCCTGGCCGAGGTCGATCGGCGCCTGGAGCTCGACGACGAGGCGCTCGAGCTCGACGCGGTGCCGCTCCTCGAGCGGCGAGCCCGCCGGCCCGTGCACCTCGAGCCGCACGCCCTCGACCTGCGCGACCGCGCGAATCATCGTGTCGAGCCCCTTCGCCGGCGAGTAGCGGCCGAGCGCGACGGCGCGCACCGTATCGGCCGGAGGATGGTCGGCGCAGGCGAACTCCTGCATGTCGATGCCATGTCCGATCGGGACGACCTTGGGCGAAGGCAGCGGGAACGAGCGCGTGTCGACGCTCACGATCACCGACGAGACGCGCTCGGCCAGCTTCAGCGTCGGGCTCGCGTGCCAGTGCGTGTACCAGAGCACGAGCGGGATCCGAAGCGGGCGCACGAGCGGCGCCGCGAGGACTGCGTAGATCGGGCACATGTGGGCGATCACGCGCTCCGGCTTCGGCCTCAGCTCCTGGACGAGTGCCGTCTCGAAGCGAACGCCGCGCCCGGCCTTCGTGGCGGCGCCGAAGCGGTGCAGGGTGCAGTTGCCGGGAAGCACGCCGGGCACGATCCCGTCGGCAAGCACGGCGACCTCGTCGACCCGCGCTGCGATCGCCCGGATCTTCGCCACAGTCGCGGCGAGCGCAGGATGCTCCGGATCGACGTGCTGGGTGATGAAGACGACCTTTCTCAAAAGATGTCGGTGTCTCCCAGCGTGAAGTCCCAGTCCGCGGGAACCGTGACCCCGTCGCGAAGCGGCTTGCCGATCACGCGGATCGTGCCGGGCGCGGGCACGAAGCCGGCCGCGAGGTAGGCGCCGCTCTGGCCGGGCCCGGGGACGCCGAGCACGATGTCGCAGCCCTTCGACTCGCGCACGCAGCGGCGTAGGAGCTTGTGCGCCGGCCCGACGAGCTCACAGACGACCCCCGCCGAGAAGCCCTTCCGCACGGCGTGGCCGACCACCGCGAAACCGCCGTCGCCGCCGAGCACCCGGTAGTCGCGCGGCGCGTCGAGGTAGCGCCACGTGAGGTACTCCGCGGTGCGCACCAAGGCGTTGCCGTAGTCCGCGGCGCGCCACTGCGCCGCCTGCGCCTCGCCGAACGAGTCGAGATACCCACCGTTGCGCGGCGCAAGCGAGCCCTCGCCCGTGCGGCGTGCCCGCAGCGGCCGCGCCCAGAGCCGCATCCGGTAGAGGTCGTGCCAGCCGAGCTTGCCGACGAGGATCGGCCCGGCCATCGGATTCGTGAACCCCAGCGCCATGGTCGCTCCCGCCTCTGCCGCCTTCGCCTCGTTGTCGAGCTCGAGCGTCCCGAAGATCCCGCGACCGCGCGCATCCGGGTGCGTGACCGCGCCGACCGCGAACGCGACGAGCTGCTCCTCGCCCGCCACCTGCGCCCGTGCGTAGCTCATCGCGAGCACGCCGAGGGAGCGCCCGTCCTCGCGCACCTCCGAGAGGAGCCGCGGCCCGGCCGGATTGCGGTCGAAGAACCAGTCGAACTCGTCCGTCGACATCGCCTCGCCGTAGACCTCGTCGAGGAGGCCGAGGAAGTCGTCCCGCGCGACGGTCACTTCGAGGCGGTGCCGAGGGCCTGGTTGAAGATCCGCCGCGCGTGCGTCCCGGCGACGGTGTCCTTGACCCCGATCAGGTCGCAGGCGCCGGCGAGCACGAGCTCGAAGGTGCGGTGCGCGTAGGGCTCGATGTTGTAGCGATGCAGCCGCAGCGGGTCCATCGCGGCTCTGTTCCCGCCGGACACCGAGGTGAACGCGATCTCGTAGCCGGCCTGCTTCAGCAGGCTCAAGTGGACGGGGCGGTAATGGGCCTCGGAGCCCTTCACGTAGGCGAACGCACGCACGGGCCGGCCGAGCCGCTCTTCGAGCCGGAGCTTCGAGAGCGTGATCTCGCGCGCCGCCTCGTCGACGTCGAGGTCGGCGAGCGGACGATGGCTGATGCCGTGGCTCTCGACGCGGATCCCGCCCGCCTCGAGCTCCGGCAGCTCCTCCCAGAGGAGCGTCGAGTTGACGATCCCGTCAGCGGCGAGGTGCTCCTCGTGGGGCAGCGGCTGGGAGTCGTCGAGGTAGCCGATCGGGACGAAGATCACGGCCGGATAGCCATGGCTGCGCAGGACGGGGAGCGCGTTCTCGAGGATGTCCTTGTAGCCGTCGTCGAAGGTGATCAGGACGGCGCCGGGCGGCAGCGGCCGGAGCCCGGCGACGTGGTCGAGCACGTCGTCGAGCGAGACGACGACGTAACCGAGCTCGCGCAGCACGCTCATCTGCTCGTCGAAGAGGCCGATCGGCACCGAGATCGGGTTTTCGGGGACGTCGTTGACCTTGTGGTACATGAGCACGCGCAGCGCCCGGTCACCGTCGGCGTCGACGGCGCCGATCGTGGTCGCGGTCTCGCCGATCGTCCGGTAGAGGCCGTTCTTGAGCAGCTGCTTGGCGCGGTCTGGACGCACGGCGGAAGTCTAGGTGTCGACGAGCGCGGCGAGCTGATCCGCGTAGCTCTCGAGGCTCAGGTCGAGCGCATCGAATCGAGCACGCCCGGCGGAACCGAGCCGGGCCGCGAGCCCCGGCTCCGCGAGGGCCCGCGTTAGCGCCGCCGCGAGCGCATCGGCGTCGCCGGGCGGCACGAGCAGCCCCTCGACGCCGTCGGTGACGAGATCCTCGATCCCGCCCGTCGCGCTCGCGACCACGCCGCGCCCGCGGGCGAAGCTCTCGACGATCACGCGGCCCAGCCCTTCCGTCAGCGAGGGCACGACGAGCACCGTCGCCACGTCCATCCTGACAGCGACCTCCTCCGGCGACAGCCCGGATACGTGCTCGACGCCGAGCCGCTCGACGAGCGGGGCGAGCGAGCCCTGGCCGACCACGACGAGCCGGCCGTGCGAGAGCGAGCGCCAGGCACGCGCCAGCGTCTCGATGCCCTTCGCCTGCTCGAGCGCACCGACGTAGAGGAGGGAGCCGTCCGGCACGGGCAGCGGCGGCCGCGCCGTGAAGGCCTCGAGGTCGGTGAACGCCACGAACGATCCGGTCGCGGGCCGCCCAGTGGTCTCCTCGACGAGGCGGGCGGTGAACGGCGAGAGAGCGCGCACGGCGTCCGCGCGGCGCAGAGCCCAACGCGAGAGCGCATCGGAGAGCGGCGCGACGAGCTTGCGCGCAGGAGAGCCGTAGAGCCGCGTCGCGTAGCGCCAGTCGCCGTGCACCTCGACCACGAGCTTCGGCCGGGGCCGCCCGGCGAGCGCCCGTCCCACGACGACCCCGGCTCCGATCTGCGGGCTCTCTGCAAACACCGCCTGCGGCCGCATCCGCCGGAGTGAGCGCCGGACCCGGAACGGGAGCAGCACGTAGAACGCCACACCGTCGAGGAGGCGCGGCGACACCGGCGGAACGAGCTCGAACCGCGCGTCGCCGCTCTCTCCGCAGCCGAGCACGCGATAGTCGATCCGCTCCCCGATCGCCTCCCACTTCCGCGCCAGACCCGCCGCGAGCGGCAGCGAGAAGCGTGTGCGGCCGACGAAGAGCGCCTTCGGCTTCATCGGGTGCTCTCGACGAGGGCGCGGATCCGGTCGGCCCACTCGCCGGGAGTCTGGAGCCACGGCCCGGCGGCAGCCGCAGCGCCGTCGCCCAGCCGCGCCGCGAGCGCGGGGTCGGAGAGCACGCGGACGAGAGCGTCGGCGAGCGCCTGCGTCGAACCGGCCTCGACGAGTAGGCCGCTCTCGCGGTCGACGACTAAGTCGCGGATCCCGCCGACGCGCGAGGCGACGACGCCGCGCCCTCGGCAGAACGCCTCGACGAGCACCCGGCCCATCCCCTCCGAGCGGGACGGAAGCACGAGCACCGTCGCCTCGTCGAGCGCCGCGGCGACCTCCGCCGGGGCAAGGTTCCGGTCCCAGCGCACGCCCAGCGACTCGACGACGCCGCGGAGCGAGCCGTCGCCGACGATGCGCAGCTGCGCCCCGGGCACCCGGGCTGCGACCGTCCGCCATGCCTCGGCGAGCCCGTCGACGTTCTTGTAGCGCTCGAGGACGCCGACGAAGAGCGCCGACGGCTGTTCCGGCAGCGGACGCCGCTCGCCGAGGAACGGCTCGAGATCCATGAAGGCGGGAAACGTCGCCGCGGGCTCGATCCCGATCGAACAGGCGAGACCGGTCGTGTACGGCCCCACGGTGCGGACGGCGTCGGCGCGCTTCAGCGCCGAGGTGCCGAGCCGGTCGACGAACGGCGCCAGCACGCGACGCGCGGAGGAGCCATAGAGGCGCGTGGCGGTGCGCCAGTCGCCGTGGAGCTCGACGACGACCTTCGCCTTACTCCGCGCGAGCCGCCGGCCGAGCAGGCAGGAGGCCGCCTCGTGCGGGCTCTGGGTGAGGATCGCGTCCGGCTCGAAGGAGCGCAGCTCGCGGGCGACACGCCACGGCAAGGCGAGCTGGAAAGCAAGGCCGTCGAGCGCGCGCGGCGAGAACGGCGGCACCAGCGCGAACGTGCCGTCTCGCGTCGGCGCTCCTGCGGGCGCGCTCGCGAGCACGCGGAGCTCGACCGCCCCGCGCAGCGCGTCGAACTTCCGCGCGACGCTCGGCTCGAGCGGAAGCCGGTAGCGCGTGCGGCCGACCATCAGCACGCGGGTCACCGGGCCGCGTCCGCGAGGATCTGCTCGAGCTCGCCGTAGATCCGCTCCGGCGCGAAGCGCTCGACGGACGGCGGGGCAGCCGTCCGCAGCCGCTCGCGCAGCTCTGGCTCCGCGAAGAAGCGCTCGATCGCCGCGGTGAGTGCAGCCGGGTCGCCGGGCGGCACGAGCAGGCCGTTCTCGCCGTCCCGGACGATCTCGGGGACGCCGCCCACGGCCGTCGCGATCACGGGCGTTCCGACCGCGAGCGCCTCGACGACGACATGCGGGAAGTTCTCCCAGCTCGAGGTCAGGATCGATGCGTCGCCGGCGCGCAGCCATTCGAACACCGCGCGCCGCGGCTGGGCGCCCATGAACCGGACCGGCAGGCCGGTGGCGCGCGCCTCGATCTCCGCGCGCTGCGGCCCTTCGCCGATCAGGACGAGCTCGATGCCGGAGGTAGCCGCGAGGGCTTCGAGCGCGACCTCGAGCGACTTCTGCGGCGTGAGCCGTCCCGCGAAGACGAGCGTGTTGCCCTCGAGCCCGAGCCGGCGCCGCAGCTCCTCGCGGGGCTCGAGATCGGTCGGCGCCGTGACGGGATTCGGCAGGCGCGTGACCCGCCCGGGATCGAGCCCCCAGCCGATCGCGAGCCGGCGCAGCGACTCGCTCGGGCAGACCACGTGAGCAGCCCGGGCGAGCGAGTGGTCGCGCACGCGCCGCTGGAGATCGATGCGCAACCCGTGCTCGCGCTGGAATGCGTCGAGGTCGCCGTGAACCAGGTCGTACCGGAGCGAGCGCTCGTAGACCGGGTCGGAGGTGAGCTTGAAGACGAGCGGGCAGGCCGCGAGCGAGGCGCCGTAGCCGCTGCGGCCGACCATCCCCGTCGAGTAGATCACCGAGGCTGAGCGACCGCGGCGCGCGATTTCCAGCAGCACCGCGATGTGGCGAAGACCTGTCGGGATCCGCCGCGAGACCCAGTGCACCGGGTACGACTGCGGCGCCGGCGCGCTGTCCGCGGTGACGACGACGCTCACCTCGTGGCCGCGACCGCGCAGATACTCGGCGACCTCGGGCGCGTGGCTCGCCGGCCCGCCGACATCCGGCGGCCAGATCCCGCTCACGATCAGCACCTTCACGGCGCGCCGACTCCGGTCGGCGTGAGCCGTCCCGGGCCGTCCCGGCGCAGCCGCGACAACATCACGGCCCAGGCGATCGCGTAGGCGACGCTCGAAGCGACAACCGCGCCGGCCGCCCCCGTCGCACCCCACAGGGAGCCGAAGACGAGGATCAGCGGCAGCATCACCGCGAGCTCGATCGAGTAGGCCCAGGTGCGAAGTCCGGGTTGCCCGATCGACACCGGCAGCGACTTCGACCAGCCGAAGACGACCTGAATCGCGGCCGCGATCAGGATCAGCCGCGCGGCCGGCACGGCCGGCATGTACTGCTCGCCGAGGAAGACGCGGACCATCCAGCCCATCAGCAGCTCGCCGGGGACGAGCGCGACGAGGACGAGGGCCGTCGCGCCGCGCACGTAGTTGCGCACGCCGGCCATCACCTCGGCCGTTTTCCCCTGCTCCCAGTCGCGCGTCTGCTCGGTGAGCAGGATCAGCCGCACGGGCGAGCTGAGCGCCGCGAAGCCCTGCTGCGGCGCCTGGGCGGCCCGGAAGAAGCCCACCTGCGTCGGGTTCTGCACGATGCCCAGCGAGAGCGGCGCGATCCACCCGCGCAGCGACGAGATCGTCGTGCCGATGCTCGACTGGAGGACGAACCGCAGCACGGGCGACCGGTCGCCGCCGAGCGCGCTCGGCGAGACGCGCGGAAAGCGACGCACCGCGACGAAGCCGACGGCGACGACGCAGATCGAGGTGAGGAGCTGCGCGACGACGATCGCGGCGACGGTCGCGCTGACCCCGTGCGGCGCGGCGATCACGATCGCAATCAGCCGCAGGCCGGTCGAGAGCGTCAGCAGCGCGCCGCGGATGTCGTAGCGGCTGCGCAGAATCAACACCGCCGCGCCCATCGACTCGAGCGCCTGCAGCGGCGGCAGCGCGGCGGCGAGCAGCATCGGCACGAGCATCCCCGTGGTGTTGAAGAGCGAATCGGCGAACGGCGCGAGCAGCACGATGATCAGGGTCGCTGCGAGCGAAGCCGCTCCCTCCAGCGTGAACGTGAGCCGGACGAGGCGGTGGAAGCGGCCCCAGTCCTCCTGCGCCGCGTAGTGGAAGCCGTACTTCACGAGCGCCTCGTCGCCCGTGAGCTCGAGCAGGAGCTGGAAGAACGCCGCGGTGCCGACCGCGAGGCTGAAGCGACCGGCCGAGGTCGGGCCCAGGATCCTGAGCAAGATGATCGAGCCGAGGATGCCGAGCGCGGTGGAGCCGTAGATCCCGAGCGCGGTTGCCGACCGGCGCCAGAGAAGCCGCTTCCGCATCAGATCGGCCAGTATAGTTGCGCGACTTGACGCCCCGACCGCACTTGAGGCGGCTTCGTTCGCCGGGCGCCATCGTGCTCGCGCTCGCGGTTCCGCTCCTCTTTCTGCACACGTACTTCCTGCCCGGAGTGACCGTGCACGGCGCCCGTGCGAACCTCGCGGACTTCGCTGCCGTGGCCGTGATCGCGGCGGGCCTGTGGGCCGGATCGCGGGAGGGTTTCGAGCCGTTGCGCGCGGGTCGGTGGCTCTGGATCGCGGCCGTCGTGTTCTTCGTCGTGATCGCCGCGTCGACGGCGTACGGCGCGGCGACGGACTCCGGCTACCTCCTCGGCAAGCACTCGGTCACCGCGCTGAAGCTGCTCGAGTACGCGCTGATGGCGCCGGCGGTCGTGCTGATCGTGCGGCGGCGGCGGGATCTCGAGCTGCTCTTCGCCTCGGTCACCGTGTGGACGGTCGCCGCGCTCGTCTACGGGCTGCTCCAGTTCTTCAACGTGATCAACGACTTCTCGGTCGGGCACAAGCGCGCCGGCGAGCGCGAGCCGTCGTTCCTCGGGCCGCACGACTTCGCCGCGCTCTCCTCGATGGCGCTCGCGCTGGCGATCGCGGCCGTGGCGCTCGGGCCGATCGAGCGTCGTGAGCGACGCTGGGTGGTCGTCGCGGGAGTCGTCGGTGCGATCGGGCTCGTCCTCTCCGGCGCGATCGCGGGCGTGCTCGGGCTCGGGCTGGCCGCACTTGCGGCGGCCTTCGTCGCGTGGCGTCGCAAGAAGCTCTCGCTCGGCCCGCCTGGGTGGGCTCGCCGGGATCGTCGTCGCGGTGCTCCTCGGCACGCTCGTGATGCGCTCGAGCGACGTTTCGCAGTTCCTCAAGTTCCTCGGGATCAGGCCGGGCGCGTCACAGGCCTCGCTCGGCGGCTCGAGCTACTCGCAACGAACGGTGCTCGCGTATTTCGGGCTCAGGATCGCGACGCATCGCCCCGTGTTCGGCGTCGGCTGGCAGGAATCTGCCTACGAGGACGCCTACCGGCCCGTATCTCGCGCGCCGCGCGCCGCCGTTTCCCGGATGTCGCGCCGCTTGCGTTCCCCTCGCCGCAGCACCGCTGGGGCGTGCAGAACCTGTACCTCCAGGCCGCGGCCGACATGGGCATCATCGGGCTCGCCGCGCTCGTCTGGCTGTTCGGCTCCGGCCTGCTGCTCGGCGGCCGCTGGGCGATGCGCGCACCGCCTGCGGGCGCAGCGTTCGCGCTAGTCCCCGTACTCTGGCTGCTGATGGCGGTCGGGATCTGGAACGGCCTCGGGATCGTGGCGGGGATTCCCCTCGTGGCGATGACGTGGCTCTCGCTCGGTCTCGTGGCGGTGCGCGTTGACTGAGGCCTGGCCCGGCGAGGGGCGCCGCAACGTGCCCTGGTCGTCGCCGACCCACGCGGTGCGGGCACCGATCTCCGCGTGGCTCCAGGCCGAAGCGAAGCGCGCGGGTGAGAGCCTCGGCCGCTACCGGCTGCTCGACGTCGGCTGCGGCGTGAAGCCGTACTTCCCGTTCTTCGAGCCGTACGTGTCCGAGTACGTCGGCGTCGACGTGGTCGAGAATCCCGCCGCCGACCTGCTCGGGCCGATCGAGGCGCTGCCTGTCGACGACGCGAGCTTCGACCTCGTCCTCTGCTCGCAGGTGCTCGAGCACTGCGACGAGCCGGCGCAGGCGGTGCGCGAGCTGCGGCGCGTCGTGCGGCCGGGCGGGCGCGTCCTGGCCTCGACCCACGGAGTGCAGGTGTACCATCCGTCGCCCGTCGACCTGTGGCGTTGGACGCACGCGGGGCTCGAGCGCCTCTTCACCGAGAGCGCGGCCTGGAGCTCGGTGGACGTGCGACCCTCGTCGGGGACGACGGCCTGCCTCGGCATGCTGGCCTCGATCTACATCGACCTCCTCTCCCGCCGCGCCCATCTCGCGCCGGTCGGCCGCGCGCTCGTCTCGGGGATCAACCGCGGCGCCGCGACGCTCGACGCGCGCTCGTCGGAGCTGCGCGAGGTGCGCTCGGGCGCGCTGATCGCGAACTTCCACGTGGTGGCGGACGCATGAGGCCAAATGCTCATGAGCACAAGGTCAGATTTGTGACGGTTGTCATTTCGGGTTTGGGCAACTCGACGCTCGTGCGCCCGCAACTCGGCGGGATCGCCGGCGACACGATGGCAAGTGCTCATGAGCACAAGGATCGCTCGTGAAGGTCCTGGTCACAGGCGGCGCGGGCTTCATCGGCTCGAACCTCGTGCGGGCGCTGATCGAGCGCCGCGACGAGGTGCGCGTGCTCGACAACTTCTCCACGGGGAACCGCGCGAATCTCGCCGGGCTCGACGTCGAGATCGTCGAGGGCGAGCTCCGGAGCTACGAGCGCGTGCACAACGCGACGCGTGGCGTCGAGGTCGTCTACCACCTCGGCGCGCTCGGCTCCGTGCCGCGCTCGGTGCAGGATCCGCTCACCTCGAGCGCGGTCAACGTCGAGGGGACGCTCAACGTCCTGCTCGCGGCGCGCGACGAGGGGATCCGCCGCGTCGTCTTCTCGTCGAGCTCGTCGGTGTACGGCTCCGGCGCCGTGCTGCCCGTGGACGAGACGATGGCCTCGGACCCGATCTCGCCGTACGGCGTCGCGAAGCTCGCCGCGGAGCGCTACTGCGTCAGCTTCAGCCGTGTCTACGACTCGTTCGAGAGCGTCGTCCTCCGCTACTTCAACGTCTTCGGGCCGCGGCAGAGCCCGTTCTCGCAGTACGCGGCGATGGTGCCGCTCTTCATCACCGCGATCGCGGACGGCGAGCCCGTGACGATCTTCGGCGACGGCGAGCAGTCGCGCGACTTCACTTACGTCGAGAACGTCGTCGATGCGACGCTCCGCGCCAGCGACGCCGAGGGCGCGAGCGGACGGATCTTCAACATCGCCGCGGGGTCGCCGGCGAGCGTCAACGCGGTCGCCGATGCGATCGGCCGGATCCTCGGCAAGCAGGTCGCGCGCATCGAGGCGCCGCCGCGGCCGGGCGACATCCGCGACTCGTGGGCCGACGTGAGCGAGGCCGGGCGCGTGCTCGGCTACCGCCCGAGCATCGACCTCGAGGAAGGGCTGCGCCGCACCATCGAGTCGCTCGGTGTCTGAGCGAATCAAAGTCCTCCGCGTGATCGCCCGCCTCAACATGGGCGGGCCCGCGCTGCACGTCGCCTACCTCACAGAAGGGCTCGCCGAGCGCGGCTACGACACGACGCTCGTCGCGGGCAGCCTCGGCCGCGGCGAGGACTCGATGGCCTTCGTCGCGGAGGCGCGCGGCGTCGAGGTCGTCAAGATCGACGAGCTGCATCGCGAGATCTCGCCGTTTCGGGACATCGTCGCCGTGTTCCGCCTCGCACGGCTGATCCGCGCCGAGCGGCCGCAGATCCTGCACACGCACACCGCGAAGGCCGGCGCGATCGGCCGGCTGGCCGCGATGGTCGCGGGACCGGCCGGGCCGCCGATCGTCGTCCATACCTTTCACGGCCACGTCCTCCACGGCTACTTCGGCCCGTTTCGCTCGCTCGTCTTCCGGCTGCTCGAGCGCTTTCTCGCGCGCCGCTCGACCGCCTTGATCGCCGTCAGCCCGCAGGTCCGCGACGACCTCGTCGCGCTCCACGTTGCGCCCGCGTCGAAGTTCACCGTCGTCCGGCTCGGGATCGAGCTCGACGAGCGAGTCGCGGTCGACGAGCCGATGCGCGTCGAGGCGAGGCGCGTGCTGGGGATTCCGCCGGAGCGGTTCGCGGTCGGCTGGGTCGGGCGGATGACGAGCGTGAAGCGCACCGACGACGTCGTGCGCGCGTTCGCGGCGCTGCGGGCGCGCGGGATCGACGCGTGCCTCTGCATCGTCGGCGACGGGCCCGACCGCGAGCAGGTCGAGAAGCGCGCGCACGAGCTCGGCGTGATCCGCGACTGCCTCTTCCTCGGCTACCAGGAGGACGTCGCCCGCTTCTTCGCCGTCTTCGACGCCTTCGTCCTCTCGTCGGTGAACGAGGGCACGCCGGTGGTCGCGATCGAGGCGCTCGCGGCCGGGCGGCCGGTCGTGGCGACCGACGTCGGCGGCGTGCCGGACGTCGTCACTGAGGGCGTCGACGGCTTCCTCGTCGAGCAGGGCGACACCGAGGCGCTGGCCGAGCGGCTGGCCCGGCTCGCCGAGGATCCGGAGCTCCGCCGCACGATGGGGGAGGCCGGCCGCGAGCGGATGTTGCCGCGCTACGCGGTGACCCGCCTGATCGACGACATCGACCGGCTCTACCGCTCGCTACTCGAAGCCCAGCGCACCGCAAAGCACCTGTAAAACCACCCTTTCACTCCGGACAGATCCCTCGACCGAGGGAGGCGAATCGTCGGGCGCAAAGGCAAGGTTTGCGTTTCGATGGTCGAGGTTCTGTCCAGACGCCGTCTTCTGGTCGCAGCCGCTGCAACGCTCTACGCGATCGTCTTCGCCGCGCTCTGGGCTTCGGAACGAACAGACCTCGGGATCGGGCGGTTCTTCTATCTCGCGATCGCCGTCCTGGCGCTCGCTACCGGGCCGCTCGCGGGCGCGGCTGCGGGCCTGCTCGGGATCGGCCTCTACGCGATCGCCGTGCTGCACAGCTCGCAGACGCCGGACGCGATTCTCTGGAGCTCGTCCGACGCCTTCCGGGTCGTGACCTACATCGCGCTCGGCGCGCTCTTCGGGGCGATCGCGCAGAGCAATCGCCAGCTGCTCGCGCGGCTCCGCGTCCTCGCCGAGTGCGACCCGCTGACCGGGCTCGGGAACTCACGCTCGTTCGGGACTGCGATTGCCGGACGGTTCGCCGGCGGCAGGCCGTTCGCTCTGCTGATCGGCGACATGGACTCGCTGAAGCAGATCAACGACGACTTCGGCCACGCGGTGGGCGACGAGACGCTGAAGCAGCTCGCGACGGTGCTCTCGGGGTCGCTGGTGGCACGCGACGTCGCCTACCGGATCGGCGGCGACGAGTTCGCCGTCCTCGCGGACCAGACCTCGGCCGTCGGTGCCGCCCGCCTCGCCGCGCGCCTCGAGGCTTCGCTTGCCGCCGCGGGTCAGCACGTCAGCTTCGGCTGGGCCGTCACCCCCGAGGACGGGGACAGCGCGATCGCGCTCTACCGGGCCGCGGACAATCGGATGTACGCGCGCAAGCGCGAGGGCCGCGAGGGCACGCGCCTCAGCCGTGTTCCCGACTGGGCGACTGGATAGAGGCTAGAGACCTGACGCAGCGCGCGCGAAGGCCGCGAACGACGGCTTGTGCTTCCCCGTCGCGGTCTCGAGCCCCGACTGCCAGCCCGAGAGGACGGGATCGTCCTTGAGCAGGAACCAGACGAGCATGTCGATCCCCGGGTTCTTGCGCGCGATCGCAACTGCCTGCGTGAGATAAGCGGCCTGTGCCGCCCACGAGACGCCGAGCAGCGTGTCGGGCGGGTTCGTCTGGAAGCCGTACTCGGTAATCCAGAGCCGCTTCGGCCCGTAGAGCTGCTTCAGCTCGGCCTGGATCGCGGCGACCGAGCCGAGCGTGATCGCAGGCGTGTCGAAGCGGCTGCCCGGATACGGATGGTGAGCCCACGCGTCGAAGCGCCGCAAGCCCGCGGTCTTCACCGCGCGGAGGAACGCGAGTCGGCGAGACGGACGGGCGCGAGCTCGTCGGGTCGTTGTTGCCGCGCGGAGCGGTCGCGCCGCAGCCGACCTTCTCCGAGGCGATCCCCGTCGCATGGACGCCGCCGTAGATCGCGGCGCAGATCCGCGCGTAGTCGCGCGCGCTCTGCATCACCCAGCCGCCCGTGCCACGGACGTACTGCGGCGCGAGGTAGACCGGGTTGTTCGGCTCGTTCCAGGCAAGCCAGAGGCGCACCGCGGGCAGCGGCGCCGCGTCGGGGCCGGCGAACGAGCCGCTGTAGCGACGCGCGGCGGCGTAGGCGAACGAGTGGAGGTCGGCCGCGTTCGTCGGCGCCTTCGAGGCCGGGCCGCCGCCGTTCGCCCAGGCGGGCGTGGCGACGATCGAGAGCAGCACCTTGATCCCGTGCGCGTTGGCCGCGGTCACGGCCGCGTCGTAGGCCTCCCAGTGGTAGGCCGGATCGGTCGGGTCGCCGGGCCGCGCCGGACGCGAGGGCGCGACCGCGCGCCAGGAGAGGTTCAGCCGCGCAACCTGAGCGTGCAGCTGCGCCAGCGTCGTGAAGGTCGGCTGCGGGAAGTTGAGCGTGTTCGCGTCGTCGAGGACGCCGACGAGCAGCCCACGCGAGGCCGACGCGGCGGGCACGGCGAGAAGCACGACGGCCGCGCAGGCCGCCGCGAGGAGTACGAGGCGCCTACACACCGACAGGGGTGCGGCCGAGCGCGGTGAGCCAGCGCTTCAGACCGTCTTCGAGATCGATCTCCGGCGCCCAGCCGAGCACTTCGCGGGCACGAGTGATGTCCGGCTTGCGGACCTGCGGATCGTCGGTCGGCAGCGCCTCGAACACGATCTCGCTGGAGGAGCCCGTGACGCGGATCACCGTCTCGGCGAGCTCCAGCATCGTCACCTCGTGATCCGGGTTGCCGATGTTGACCGGATAGTGCTCGCCCGACTCGGCGAGCAGCACGAGCCCGCGGATCAGGTCGTCCACGTAACAGAGGCTCCGCGTCTGCGAGCCGTCGCCGAACACCGTCAGCGGCTTGCCGTCGAGAGCCTGGCCGAGGAACGTGACCGACGCGCGGCCGTCGTTGGCGCGCATCCGTGGCCCGTAGGTGTTGAAGATCCGCGCGATCGCCGTGTCGACGCCCTGCTGGCGGTGGTAGGCCATCGTCAGCGCCTCGGCGTAGCGCTTGGCCTCGTCGTAGACCCCGCGCGGGCCGATCGGGTTGACGTTGCCCCAGTAGCTCTCCGGCTGCGGATGGATCTGCGGGTCGCCGTACACCTCGCTCGTCGAGGAGACGAGGAAGCGGGCGCGCTTGAACTTGGCGAGGCCGAGTGCGTTGTGCGTGCCGTAGGAGCCGACCTTCAGCGTGTGGAGCGGCAGCCGCAGGTAGTCGATGGGGCTCGCCGGGCTCGCGAGGTGGTAGACGAAGTCGACCGGCTCGTCGATCTCGATCCGCTCGACCATGTCGTGGTTGAGGAACGAGAACTGGTCCGACTCGCCGATGTGCTCGATGTTCTGGAGCGAGCCCGTGTCGAGGTTGTCGACGCAGATCACGCGGTAGCCCTTGGCCACCAGCGTGTCGCAGAGGTGCGACCCGAGGAAGCCGGCTCCGCCGGTGACGACCGCAGTGCTCATCGCGGTGATGGTAGCCGTGCCCGTGGCGCCACGCGCCGATGCTTACGATCCCCTAACGGGCTGTGTCCCCTGAACGGGGTCGCGCAAGTAGTTGGCGCCGTCGATGTCTTGGAGAGAGATGTACATCCGACTGCTCGCCGCCGTAGTCGTCGCGCTTGCCGTGCCCGCCACCGCATCCGCCTCGCAGCTGATCGACCGAAACGCCAGCCATGTGCAGCTGCTCGTGGCGCGCAACGGGACGGCCCTGCTGCAGTACAGCGTCGGGGGCAAGCAGCGCAAGGTCGCGGTCTGGGGCGCGATCAACGCACGGGATCCGAACCCGAGCCTGCCGCAGGTCAAGTTCCAGCTCGACTACTCCGGGCGCCCATGGACGAGGGCGAAGCTCAAGAACGCCTGCGGTCCCTACAACGGCCCAGCGCTTGCCTGGCTCGTGACTGCGCTGCACGGCACCGGACGGCTCCTTCTGGGCCGTCCAGAGCTGGCAGCGCGTCCTGCCCGACCTCGGCTTCACGCCGTGGCTGCCCGCGCAGACCGCGTGGGAGCTCCACATCTCGCACTGGACCGGCCCGACGGCGACGCTCGCACTCGGCACCGACTGGGTCTACCACGGCCGCTGGCAGGAGCTGTTCGGGCAGATGACCTACAACGGCGTGCCGGTGCACGGGTTCAAGACGACGAGCCAGGGCGTCACGCTCGACGGCTACGGCCGGAATCTCTACCTGGACACGTTCGACTCGGTCTACGGCGCGGGCTGGCGCCGCGAGAACGGCTTCGTGACGCACAACCCGAACGGGAACTTCTGCTACGGCTTCTATCCGTTCAAGACCGTTTACTACGCTCATCCGGCCGGGAGCGCTCCCGTACGCGGGCCCGGCGTCGGCAGCCAGTACCGGATCAGCGTGATCGGGCCGGGCGTGACCCCGGACGTCACAGGCGGGATCGACGGGCTCCACCCGTTCGACGCCAAGAGCCCGACGGATGTCGCGTACGAGGCCCAGCAGGACGCGATCAGAAGCGACTACGCCTCGACCGACAAGCTCTGCCACCACCGCTAGGCCAATCACGCCGCGGTGACATCCTGGTGACGGGCCGGTGCGACCCTCCTCGAAACGTCGATCGAGGTCAGGAGGAGAACCATGGCTCTCACCTACACGCTCATGCGCGAGTGCCTGAACAACGCGGAGGACGCCGGCGGGCTCTGGCAGATCGAGGGCGGCACCGTCCTCCAGGGCAAGCGCCATGTCGCCAACTACTCGAGCGTCAAGCGCGTGAGTTGCGGCACGAGGCAGCAGAACACGGCTCAGCTGTGGCTGACGCTGTTCTTCCTCAAGGGCGCCCCGCCGGAGAACATGACGCTCCACGGAGCCCACGACTTCAACAGCGGCGGTGAGATCGGCAGCGTCAGCGCCGCATCGACTGCGTTCGCCGCGAACATCGGGAAGCGCTTCAAGCGCGTCGTTAACACGCTCACGATCGGCTAGCTTCAAGCAGGACCGGCACGAATCGCTCGGTGAAGCCGCGCATCGTGTGCCGTTCCTCGATCGTCGCACGAGCCTGCGATCCGAGTGCCGTCGCGAGCTGCCGGTCGGAGAGGACGCGCCCGAGGGCCGCGCTGAGCTCTGCGGGATCCTCCGGCGGGACGACGAGCGCGTCGCTGCCTTCGGTGACGTAGTCGCGCAGGACGGCGCGGTCGCTGAGGACGACGGGCTTCCCCATCGCCATGCTCTCGAGCAGGCTCGTCAGCCCACCCGCTTCCGATCCGTACGGGTAGCCGTCGCGGCGCTGCGCGACGACGACCGCGGCCGCGCCGGCGTACAGCTCGCGCAACTCAAGGAACGACGGCTGGCTGAGCCTCGACCCGGTCGGCAGCGTGACACCCTCGAGATTCCGCGGCGCCGCGACGATCTCGCTGCGAACGCCGAGCGATGAGACCGCCTCGGCGAAGGTCGCGAAGTCGCGCGAGAGGTCTTTGCCGACTGTGAGCACGTACGGCTCGGCGGGCGCCTCGCTCGCCTGTCGAGCGTCGAAGAAGCGCTCGTCGACGCCAATCACCATCGCACGGACGCGCTCCGCAGGGACGCCGATCCGGTCGATCGCGTGCTCCGCCTGCGAGCGGCCGAGGCAGATCACGGCGGCGGCCGATCGAAGCGACGCACGCAGGAGCCGGCGCTTCGCGGGCGAGCCGCGGTCCCAGGCGAGGCCGAGGCCGTAGTTGAGCACCACGACACCGAGCCGCGGCGTCGCGCGGGCGGCGAGCGGAAACAGCGCGCCGAGCGGCGTGACGACGACGTCGGCGTCACGAAGCTCCAGCGGTAGGGCGACCTCTCGCAGGTTCCAGGCGGCCCGCGATGCGATGGCCGAACGGTACGAGCGCCTCGTCAGGCGCGGGTCGTGGATCGCGGCGTCGATCCCGAAGGCGCCGAGGTGGTTGACGCCGTGCATCGTGCTGTCGGGCCCGGTGCCGTCCTCGACCTCGGCGGCCCGCTCCCGGTGAGAGTTGTAGTAGACGTAGACGACGCGCAGGCGGCTCACGCCGGCGCGGCGACGTTCCGTTCGATCAGCCCGCCGCGCTCGAGAATCCCCCTGACCTGCTCCGGGTCCTTGTGCTCGAAGTACCAGTCGATCGTGCGGTGGAGGCCGGTTTCGAAGGTCATTTCGGGCGACCAGTCGAGGAGCTCCCGGGCGAGTGCGTTGTCGGCGACCCGGTTCATCGGGCCGACGGGCATCTCGGGCTGAAGCTGGACCTCGAGCTCCTTGCCGGTGTAGCGGATCACCTCTCGAGCGGCGTCGATCACCCGGGTGCGCTCCATCGTGCCGAGGTTGACCGCGGTGCCGTCGTCGATCTTCTCGCCGGCGAGGATCGTTCCGCTGACGATGTCGCCGACATACGTCCAGTTCCGGATCTGCTCGCCGTTGCCCCAGACGAGGAACGGATTCTGCTCGACGAAGGCGCGCGCGATCATCGCCATCACGGCGTGATCCTCCTTGCCGCGCTCTCCGTAGACGGTGAAGTAGCGGCACGAGGCGGCCTTCATGCCCCACTCCGCGCAGTAGGCCTTGAGCGTCAGTTCGGCCATCAGCTTGGCGTAGCCGTACATGTTGTCGGCCTCGTACGGCGGCTTGTTCGCGAGGTCCTCGGTCAGGAAGATCGCCTGCGTCGGATCGGTCTGCGCGAAGTTGGGATAGACGCAGCCGGACGACGCGTAGACGACCTTCTCGACGCCGGCGTCGCGGCAGGCCAGGAAGAGGATCCCGTCGAGCGCGAGATTCGACGCGCACTCGGCCTGGTGCAGGTCGACGTAGCCGCGCCCGCCGTGATCGGCGGCGAGATGGAAGACCGTGTCGATCCCGTCGACGCAGCGCTCGGCAGTGCCGACGGTGCGGAGGTCGCCGAGGAGGAACTCCACGTCGCCCGCAGCGACGTGGTGCTGGATGTTCTCGATCACGCCGCTCGACAGATCGTCGACGACGCGCACCCGCGCGCCCAGCTTGAGGAGCTCGTCGACGAGCGTCGAGCCGATGAACGACGCACCGCCGGTGACGAGCACGCGCCTATCGCTCCAGAAACCCACCCATGCCCTCCTCGTCGATGGACATCGCCCGCGCTGCCGACTTTTACATGCGACGCCGGTCGAGTCCAGCTGCCAGGCGGGCGTTGCCATAGGATCGACCCGTGCTGGAGCGCGCGCTGGCGATCGAGGGCTTCACGAAGAAGTCCGAGCTCGAGTTTCTCTACGAGGTCGCCGGTGGGATGCCGGACGGCGCGGCGATCGTCGAGGTCGGCAGCTGGAAAGGGCGCAGCACGGTCGCGATCTGCGAAGGGCTGCGGCCCGGGTCGGGCGCAACGGTGTGGGCCGTCGACACGTTCGCGGGCGACCCGGACATGGCGGAGATCGCGGGGCCTGTCGACAGCGGGGCCGTCGAGGCCGAGTTCGCGCGAAACACGGCCGGGTACGACAACCTGCGCGTGGTCGTCGCGGAGTCCGTCGCCGCTGCGAACCGATTCGACCCGGGCTCGCTCGACTGGGTCTTCATCGACGCCGACCACTCGTACGCCGCTGTCGTCGCGGACATCGCCGCATGGGCTCCGAAGCTGAAGCCGGGCGGCCTTCTCTCCGGCCACGACTACGGCCGGGCCGGCGTCACCGACGCCGTGCGGCGCTCGTTTCGGACCGTCGATCAGGACTCGAGCATCTGGTCGACCCGCGAGCGTCCGCGCCGCCGGTACCCGACCTCTCTGCGGATCGCAGTCCGGCGCGCGCTTCGGTGAGCCTCGCCGCCCGCATCTCCTCGCGGCTCGGGCGCACGGACTTTCGCGATGCGGCAAGGCGCGGGCTGCACGCGGCGCGCCATGTGCGGCCGATCAGGCGCGGCGGCCGGCGCGGGGTCTTCGATCTAGACCTCCACGTCTCGGTCGTGGCCGACGCCCGCCTGGCGCTGGAGCGCCGCGGAGTGCCGCTGACCGAATGGAACATGTCGGGGCACACCTGGGTCTTCGGGCGGGAGCGCGAGCCCGTCGCCGTCGTCAACGAGCGGACCGTCGAGCAGTTCGGGCCCGGTCTCGTCGATCGCTTCCAGCGTGCCTACGGCTCGTACCTGAAGTCGTTCCGCGGCTACCTCGCCACCTACCCGCCATGCTTCTCGCTCCTGTACCGCGGCCTCGGCGCCCCGGCGCTCGCGATCTGCGCCACCCGCTACGAGTGGCCGTTCACCAGTGATGCGGAGGGCTGGGCGTGGCTCGACTCGGGTCTCGCGCAGGGCGTCGACGAGGGCTGGCTGACCCTCGCTGCGAACAACCGGGCCGACGCCGACTACCTCGAGAACTACACGGGACTCCGGGCTGCGTGGATCCCGAGCGACTGCTCGTACATCACGCCGGCCTACACGGGAGGCAAGCCCGAGGCGGTCGTGGCTGCGGCGACCGAGTCGCTCGCGATCTCGATCTGCGAGAGGCTCCGGCGGCCGGCCGTCCCGCTGCGCACGGCGCTCGGCCCGCGCTTCACGTGGGCGCAGCTCTACGACCAGCGCGCGATCGTGCTGATCCCCTACAACGTCAGCGTGATGGCGCTGTTCGAGCACTACGCGGCCTGCGCGCCGATCTACGTCCCCACGCGCTCGTTCCTCGAGGAGCTCGCCGCGGCGCACCCAGCGGAGGTGCTCGGCTCGATCTCCTTCTCGCAGGTGAGCGGCCGGCCCGCCGCGCCTCCGCGGCGCGAGGGCGCGCTGGACCTGAACGACGTGCGCGACGGGCAGATCGTGGACTGGTACCTCGACCGCGCCGACTTCTACGACCCCGACTGGATGCCCCGAATCCGCCAGTTCGAGTCGTGGCCGCATCTCGACCAGCTGCTGGCGACGGACGATCACCACGCGATCAGCGCCGAGATGGCGGCCGAGAGCCCGGCCCGCCTCGCGAAGGTCGCCGCGCTGTGGGATCAGCTGGACTGGCTGAACCGGGTCGCCGCGTGAGCCCACGCCTCTGGCGCTTCGTGGATGCGTCGGCGGGCGTTCTCGACCGGCTCGGAATCCCCGTGCGTACTCGCGGCACCAGGGCATCTACGCGCGCCGGTGTCCCGACCACGGACGAGGTCGTGCGCGCGCATTTCCGCGCGCGGAGCACCCCGGACCACATGAACCTCCGCTCGATGTCCGACGCGCTCGGGTTGCTCGAAGGGCGGCCGAGCCGGATCCTCGAGACCGGGATGTCGGCCTGGGGCACCGATTCGACGCGCCTCTTCGACGACTACGTCGACGCCTTCGGCGGCGAGCTCTGGAGCGTCGACATCCGGCTGCAGCCGCTCGTCCACCTCCGCAAGTCGGTCTCTGCGCGGACCATGCTGACGTGTGGTGACAGCGTGCGCTTCCTGCGGCGGTGGGTGAGGTCTCGGCAGGCGGACTGCCGGGTCGATCTCGTCTATCTGGACAGCTTCGACCTCGACGTCGAGAACCCGTATCCGGCGGCGACCCACGGCATCAAGGAGCTCTTCGCGATCCGACCTGCGTTACAGCCGGGATCGCTCCTGCTCGTCGACGACACTCCGGCGACTCCCGAGTTGTGCCCGGCGGGGATGCGCGAGCCGGCCGAACGGTTCCTGGCCCGCGAGGGCGTGATGCCCGGGAAAGGGATGCTCATCGACCGGTACCTGCAGGGCGTGGAGCACGTGACGAAGATCCGTCATGACTACCAGGCGCTCTATCGGTTCGACTCGTAGCTCTAGGTCGGGACGATCGCGACCGGGCACGGCGAGTGGTGCACGATTTCCTGGCTGACCGAGCCGAGGAGCAGCCCGGCCGCCTTGCCGTGCCCTCGCGTGCCGACCACGATCAACGCGGCATCCTGCGCCTGATCGACCACCACCGCGCCGGCCGGGCCTTCGACGGAGAGAGCCTCGACCTCGACGCCGGGCTCCGGCCCGATCTGCTCGAGCGCCGCACGGAGCACCGCATCGGCGCTCTGCTCGGCCCCGGTGAACGCGTCGGCGGTGGCGGCGAACGCCTCGCCGACGAATACGCCGGCCGAGGGCTCCCAGGCGCAGACGATCCGCAGCGGCAACCCGCGTTGCTTCGCTTCCTCGAGCGCGAAGCGAAGCGCGGCGTCGCTGCCCGGCGATCCGTCGATGCCGACCACGACCCTCATTCGGGCTGCGGCTCGGCCAGCGTGACGACGTGCGCTCGGTGCGGCTGCCGTCCGGGGACGGCGAACGAGGCGACCACTCCGGCCGCGAGGGCGACAGCCATGATCACGAACGAGAGCGTGTACCCCTCCTCCTTGGGAATGCCGTCCGCGAGCAGGTTCGCCGCCAGGATACTCGCTGCGACCTGGCCGCCGAGCGCGCCGCCCACGGTACGCATGACGGTGTTCATCCCGGTGGCGACTCCGGTCTCCTCGGGCTTCACCGCCTCGACGATCAGGTTCGCCATCGACGCGAACGCGAAGCCGATCCCGATGCCGAGCAGCAGCGAGGCGAGGTAGATCTGCCAGTGCTGCGAGTGGGCGACGGCAAGCAGGACGAACGAGAGCAGGGTGATCGTCGAGCCGAGCACGAGCGGCACCTTCGAGCCGAACCGCCCCGACAGGCGGCCGCCGAACGGGCTCGCGAACATCATCGCGAGCGTGCTCGGGATCAGGAACAGCCCCGCCTGCGTCACGGACGAGCCGAAGCCGTAGCCCGTCGACTTCGGAGCCTGGACGAACTGCGGGATCAGCACGAAGGCGCTGTACATCCCGAAGCCGAGCAGGAAGCCGGCGAGGTTCGTGGTCCAGACGCCGCGCAGCCGCATCACGCGCATGTCGACGAGCGGGCTCGACGCTCGCGTCTCGGCACGCACCCACGCAACCGCGATGAGCGCGGCGACGACGATCAGCCCGATCGTCTTCGCCGAGAGCCAGCCCCACGTCGGCGCCTCGCTGATCGACACGAGCAGGCAGATCAGCCAGGCGGAGAGGAGGATCGCACCGAGCCAGTTCACGTTGCCGGGCGCCCGCACCGGCGACTCGGGCACGAGCACCATCGTCAGGCCCACCGTGACGACGATCAGGGCGAACGGGATCCAGAAGAGCCAGTGGTAGTTGAGGTGCGCGAGGATCGGGCCGGCGAGGATGATCCCGAGCCCGCCGCCGACTCCGAGGAGGCCGGAGATGAGCGCGATCCCGCCGGCGACACGAGGGCGTGGGAACTCGTCGCGGATGATCCCGAACGCGAGCGGGAAGATCGCGCCGCCGAGGCCCTGGATCGCGCGGGCGCCGATCATCACGGGAAGCGTCGTGGCGAGCGCGGCGACCAGCGTTCCCGCCGCCAGGCCGGCGAGCACGACGACGAGCGTGCGTTTCTTGCCGAACATGTCGCCGATCCGGCCCGCGATCGGGGTCGCGACGGAGGCCGCGAGCAGGTACGCCGTGAAGATCCAGGTCACGCCGGTCGGCGTGGTGTGGAGGTCGTGCTCGAGCGTCGGCAGCGCCGGGACGACGAGCGACTGGAGCATCGCGTAGGCCGCACCGCCGAGCGCCAGGACGGCAAGCAGCCGGCCGGGATGCGTGGTCTTGAGAGCTTCCTGCACGGCCGTGACCACTGTAACAGAAGCGGAGCGGTCACTCCGCTTCCGATTCTGCCGCTAGCGGAGGTCCTTGTTCGACTCCATGTCGAACCACATCGCAAACAGCGTGAACTGGAGGCCCGAGACGACGAGCAGCGCTACCAGCATCACGGTCGCCGGCGGGATCGCGTAGCCGTTGAAACGGAGGATCGTCTCGGCGATGCCGAGGCTGAGCCCGACCACGAGCATCCCGAGCCCGAGGATGTAGAAGAAGACGAGCGGATGGAAGTCGCGGATCACGTACTTCTCCTTCATCCGCCAGAAGAACGCCTTCAGCAGCAGCCAGGAGATCGTCGGCACGACCTTGCGCAGGCGGATTCCCGACTTCTCGCCCACGCCGTAGACCGGCTTCGAGGGGACGTCGCGAACGCGCGCGTTCCAGACGTTCAGGTGGACAAGCATGTCGTTCGGCATCCCGTAGCGCGGGTAGATCTTGTCGAGGTCGATCTTCTCGAGCGCGTCCAGCGAGATCGCCGTGAAGCCGGACTGCGAGTCGGCGATGTGCCAGTAGCCCGACGCGATCTTCGTCAGCATCGAGAGTGTGGCGTTGCCGAGGTAGCGGTAGTGGGGGATCTCGTCCCACGCCCGGCCCGTGAAGAGGCGGTTCGCCTTGGTGTAGTCGACCTGGCCGAGCGCGACGGGCTCGACGAGCAGGATCAGGTCGGCCGGCGGCATCTGGTTGTCGGCGGCCATCACCGCCGTGACGTCGATCCGCTCCTCGAGAGCGCGCTTGTAGCCGCTCACGATCGCCGCGCCGACCCCGCCGTTCGTCTCCCGCGCGATCAGCTCGAGCCGCGGGTCGGCGAGCTGCCTGACCGCGGCGACGGTGCCGTCGGTGGAGTGGTCGTCGACCACGTAGATGCGGTCGACGTACTCCGGGATCCCGGCGACGGTGACCCCGACCAGCTTCTCCTCGTTGTAGGCGGGGATGACGACCGCGACGCGCTTCCCCTCGACCATGAGCGGGACGTTACACGGCAGTGCGGCGGGCAGTCCGCCGGGCGATGGGCTCCCACAGGAGCGCAGCCAGGAGGCCTACCAGGAGTCCGATCAACCCACCCACGACCATCGCGTTCCTGGCGCTCTTCGCCGTGTCCTTCACCGCGACGGCGTGCGTGACGAGGTGGCTCGCCTCGACGTTCTTCGCGAGCGCCAGCAGCTGCTGGTCGGAGACGATGTCCTGCACCACGCTGCTGCGCCGCTGCTGGGTGAGCGCGGTGGAGGTGAGAATCAGCAGGCGATCGGCGGCAGAGCCGTTTGCCGCAGCCTTCTGCGCGTCGGCGATCTGCGCGTCGATCGCGGCGAGCTCGGCCTGGCTCTGCTTGAGCTGATCCTGGAGGGTCGAGATCTTCGTGTTCACGTAGCCGGAGACGGTCTGCGCCGAGATGTTGGCGAGGAGGTCGGCGGCCTGCGCGGTGCGGCGCGGCGAGGGGCCGCGCACCGAGATCTCGACGAGCGGCGTCTGGCCGGCCTTCTGGAGGATGCCGGTCACCGGCGTGACGTTGATGCCACCGCGCAGCTGGCTCGTCGACATCCCCGTGACGATCGCGACGCGCTTGATCGTGCCTTCCGCGTGGGTGACGACCCGGACCGTGGTCGGGTTCGTGGCGAGCGTCTGCAGCAGGCCGCCGCCGTTCGGCGTCAGCGGCTGGCCCAGGTAGAGAGTCGATTTCGCGGTGTAGGCGGTCGAACTGCCCGCCGCGGCGAGGTAGCCGAGCACGACGCCGACGACGAGGCCGCCGACGAGGAGCCACCAGCGGGCGACGATCGCGCCGCCGAGGCGGCCGAAGTCGACCTCCTGCTCGGCGTCACGATCCGGGGGCAGCGACTCGGTCATCGGGCGGCGACTCTACCGGAGGCCCACTCCCACTGAGCGCGCAAACCGTCCTCGAGCGAGGTCTGCGCCTGCCAGCGGAGGTCGGCGCGGATGTGCGTGGTGTCGGCTTTCGTGCGGCGCATGTCGCCCGCAGCCGGCGGTCCGGCGCGCAACTCGAGGGTGCGGCCGGAGATCTGCTCGTAGAGCTCGATCGCCTCGCGCATCGTCGCCTCGGTCTCGCCGCCGACGTTGTAGACCGTGCCCGGCTCGGCCTCGAGCGCCGCGATCGTCGCCTCGACGACGTCGGCGATGTAGGTGAAGCTCCGCGACTGGCCGCCGTCGCCGTACAGCTCGAACGGGCGACCCCCGGCGAGCGCCTCGGCGATCCGCGTGAACGCCATGTCCGGCCGCTGGCGCGGGCCGTAGACCGTGAAGTAGCGCAGGGCGACCGTCTCGAGCCCGAAGCTCCGGCCATACGCGCCGGCGAGGTGCTCGCAGGCGAGCTTCGTGATCCCGTACGGCGAGTTCGGCCTGGGCAGGGTCGCCTCGGGGGTCGGATAGGTCTCCGCGTCCCCGTAGACCGACGAGGAGGACGCGAACACGACCTTGACGCGCGCCTTCGCGGCCGCTTCGAACAGGCGCTGCGTGGCCAGGACGTTTCGCGTCAGGTAGTCGGGGAAGGCCTGGCCGAACGCGCGCACTCCGGGCTGGCCGGCGAGGTGGAAGACTCCGTCCGCGCCCGCCACGAGCTCGTCGACCGGATCGACGGCGAGATCGGCGCGCACGACACCGAGGCCCACCGCGTTCTCCTCCTTCCGAGCCGGGTCGTAGTAGTCGCTGAAGCTGTCCACGGCGACGACCTCGTCCCCCGCATCGAGCAGCGCCCGCGCGAGGTGCGAGCCGATGAAGCCCGCCGCCCCCGTGACCACGTATCTCATCGATCCACCATCCCATAGATGCTGCCGTAGCCGATGAGGTAGACGCGCTTCGGATCGGCCACGATCGGCGAGTACTTGCCGTCGGGGAAGCTCCAGACCTGACGGCCGGTGAGCGCGTCGAGACCGTACGTCGTCCGGCTCAGCGTCGAGAAGTAGACGACGCCGTCCATCACGGTCGCGGAGCCGGAGATCTGGCCGTTCGCATGGAAGCTCCACTTCACCTCGCCGGTGGCGGCGTCGAAGCAGTAGAAGGTGCCGCTGTAGGAGCCGACGTAGACGCGCTCGTGCCAGACCGCCGGCGAGGCGTAGACGTAGCTCCCCGTCCCGTACGACCAGCGCTCGGCGCCGCTCGTGGCGCCGAAGGAGTAGACCTTGCCGTCGGTAGCACCGATGTAGACGCGGCCGTACGAAGCGGCGGGCGTCGAGTAGAACGTGCCCTGCGACCCGAGCCCGAGCTGTGCGCCCGTGCGCCAGCGCAGCGCTCCGGTGTCGGCGTCGAACGCGTAGACGTGGTGGTCGTAGGAACCGACGAAGACCGTCTTGCCGTCGAGCGCGAGCCCGCCCTTCACCTTGCCGTCGACCTGATGCGTCCACCGCACCGCGCCGGTCTGGGCATCGAGCGCCCACACCTTCCCGTTCCAGTCGCCGACGTAGACGAGGCCGTTCGCGACGAGGGGCGACGACTCGCTCGGCCCGATCCGCCGCTGCCAGACGATCGCTCCGCCGCCGCCGTTGTAGGCGACGATCAGCCCGTCGAGTCCGCTGCCGCTCTGGTTGCACGGCTTCTTGTTCAGGAATGTCGCTATCACGAGATTGCCGGCGATCGCGGGCGAGGCGGCCGCGCAGCGACCCGTGGTGCGGCGCCACGAGCGCAGGCCGGTCTGCGCGCTGATCGCCCACATCACGCCGGCGTTGGTCTCGAAGTAGAGCCGCCGGTGGGCGATCACAGGCGGAAACTCGAGCAGGCTCTCCGCGTGGAAGCGCCAGATCGTGCGGTACGGCGGCCTGTGCTTGAACGAGACGGGGAAGCGCGTGCGCGCCTGATCCCAGCCGTAGAGCGGCCAGGGCACGGTGCTGAGCTCGGCGGGCGTCGGCGCCTTCACCGGCGCGGTCGTGACAAACTCGACGCTCGACGAGCCGTGGATGTTCCGTCCCTCGTGCTTCCGGTAGAGGACGAACGCCGCGGCCAGCCCGATCAGGACGAGCGCGAGCAGCCCGACACCGAGCAGGATCCGCTTCCTCATGCGGCCCTGCGCTCGAGCGCGGCGAGCTCCCTCAGCAGTCCGGCCGGAGACTGGCCGGCGGACACCCGCACCCGGGAGAGCGTGAACGGGTGCGAGCGACGGGCGAGCCCGAGGTTCGTCGTCGTCGCGCCCTCGTAGCCCGCGCGCCGCACGGCGGCGATCACGACGGCGTCGTACCGGCCGGCGGGATAGCAGAAGAAATCGACGGGAATCGCGTAGGTGCGACGGATCGCGCGGCGCGAACCGTTCACCTCGCGCCAGAGTCGCGCCGCGCCGACGTGCGTCAGGTTCGGATGCGTGAACGTGTGCGCGTCGACCTCCCAGCCCGCGGCGAGCAGCTCCCTGACCTTGCGCGCCTCGAGGTTCCCGACCTGAAGGTTCAGGACACCGGGCCAGCGGCGGGCACGCAGGATCGGCAGGGCGACCGAGATGTCGGACGGGTAGCCGTCGTCGAAGCTCAGCACGATCGGGCGCGCCGGAAGCCGCCCGCGCCCGTGCCAGGCTGCGAAGACGCGGCCCAGCGTCACCGCGCGGTAGCCGGCGCGCGAGAGCAGGCGGATCTGCGCGGCGAAGGTCGCCCTCTGCACGTAGAGCTCCGGAAATGCCGCGCCTCGCCGGGGCGCCGCGAGCTCGTGGTACGTCAGGATCGGAACCGCGCGGGTGTCCGGGGCCGGCTTTGCCACGGGCCGCGTCGTCGTCTGCGCTTCAGGGCGCCGTGTCCCACCGCAGCCGGCAAGTGCGACTGCGCAGAGCGGGAGCACGAGCAACGCGCGGGACATCAGAGCTCCACGAACGGCACGAAGGTTCCGGCCGCGCCGGGCACCAGCGTCAGGTGCGAGAAGAATCGCGTCATCACGATCCCCTCGCGGAACTCGCCGAGCCTCGGCTCCGGGCGCTCGCCGCGGGCCAGCGCGAGGGCGAGCTCCGGATAGCCGCTTCCGGCAGCCGTGGGCAGCGGGAAGGCTCCGCCGAAGCGCGCGTTGACGTCGGTGACACGGTGGGTTCCGTCCGACTCGCGGAAGCACTGGATCGTGCCGGGCCCTTTCAGCGGCAGCGCCTCGGCGACCGTGCGGCCGTGCTCGATCAGATCCCAGTCCTTGACGGTCATGCCCTTGATCGACTCGCCGCCTTTCGACTCGATCATCGTGCGCGGGATCGCGTTCAGGCAGCGCCCGTCTAGGTCGCAGAAGACGTCGATCGAGAACTCCTCGCCGTGGCAGACGGCCTGCACCATCGACTCGACCGGCGTGTGGGCGAGGAAGAACTCGAGGTCCGCCTCCGACTCGGCCCGGAAGATGTGGCGCGAGCCGAAGCCGCGGCGCGCCTTGACGAGCACGGGGTAGGCGAGGTCGGCGGGAAGCTCGCCGGGAAGCCAGGTCGACGGCGAGTCGATCCCGCGCTCCTCGAACAGCTTGTGCGCCCGGTACTTGTCCCGCGTCGCCTCGACGACGTCCTGATCGGGGACGAGTGCGATCGCCGGCGCGATCTCGGCACGGCTCCCGGTGAGCAGGTGCTGGTCGAGGTCGGTCAGCGGGACGATCAGCCGGATGTCGTGCGCCGCGACGAGCTCGGCGAGGGCGGCGATGTAGCCGGGGTCGTCGATGCGCGGCACGAGCGCGTGGTGCTCGGCGTGGTAGAGCGCGGGCGCCAGCGGGTTCGCATCGACCGCCACGGTCGTCGCGCCGGCCCGGGCGAACGCCGTGACGATGTCGACGCGCTGGCCGGCGCACGTGAAGAGGACCGCGGTCACGGACGCAGAGGGTAACTGTCGTCTAGACCCGGTGACGCACCCAGACGTTCGGCTCCCAGTAGGAGCCCGTGTCGGCGTCGCGATCGACCTCGAGCGGCGCGAGGCCCTGCGGGAACACGTAGCCGCCACTCTCCGGGAAGGCCATGTCAGTCCAGGTCTCCCAGTCGGCGACCGTGCCCGTGATCCGCATCGAGTGCTCGACGGGCTTCAGGATCTCGCCGCCCGCGCGGACGTGGACGCGGAGCCACGGATCGAACGGCTGCCCATCCTCGCGCGTCCACGATGCGTAGCGGTCGATCGGCGTGAGCGGATAGCGCTCCTTCCAGCTCGGACGCAGCGGAGCGAGGAGGTGCTCGAAGCCGTGCGCCTCGCAGACGGCGCGCATCTCCTCGAGCATCCGCGGCGCGAGCCCGCGTCCCTGGTGCTCGGGCAGCACCTCGATCGCGAGCGCGGACGCGGCGTTCGGCGGGCCGTCGAGCTCCAGCCCCTGGAGGAGGACGTCGTCGATCCCGGCGGGCAGCCCCTCGACGGTGCCGTCCCAGCGGCACGGGATCAGGTGGCCCTGCGCGAGGATCGTCTCGTCCTCGACCAGGACGAACTGAAGCTCGGGGAAGCGCTCGTCGAGCTTGGCCCAGTACGGGCTGAGGACGTCGCCGTGGAGGTTGTACTCCGGCCACACGGAGACGGAGAGCGCGTCGGCCACACGGTCGAGCTCCGGTCGCTCCGCGGCGGTGAAGACCTGCATCCGCGGAGCCTAGACACACTTTCGGCACACATCCGGCACAGACACGTGCGGATTTCTCTGCGACAGTTTCTAGTGGGGCTCCCCAGGGGTGTCCGGAAGGGACTTGTGCTCTTCGGCGGGGGGTTGCCAGCCGCCCTTCTCGCCCCTGTACGTGCCGCCGAAGAGCGCGCGCGGGGTTCGCAGCAGGATCTTCAGGTCGACGCGCGGGGAGCGGTGCTCGACGTACCAGACGTCGAGCTCGATCCGGTCTGCCCACGGGAGCTCCGCGCGGCCGTGGATCTGCGCCCAGCCGGTGAGGCCGGGACGCACGTCGAGGCGGTGGCGCTGCCGCTCGTCGTAGCGCTCGACCTGGTAGCGCAGGGTCGGGCGCGGGCCGATCAGGCTCATCTCGCCGCGGACGACGTTCCACAGCTGCGGCAGCTCGTCGATCGACAGCCGGCGCAGCACGCGCCCGACGCGCGTGATGCGCGCATCGCCGGCGTCGACCGCATAGCCGGCGCCCTGCGTCTCCGCCCCGACCACCATGGTGCGCAGCTTGAGGAGCTCGAAGTCGACGCCGTCCCTGCCGACACGCGTCTGCCGGTACAAGACGGGCCCGCCGTCGTCGAGCTTGATCGCGAGCGCGGCCGCACCGAGCACCGGGCTCAGCACCACGAGCCCGAGCCCCGCGAGCGATGCGTCCAGCGCGCGATTCAACGCGTGCCCTCGGCCTTCTCCCAGACCGGCGGCACGCCCGCGCGCACGGCATTCCAGAGCGCGACGACCGTCGCCCAGCTGACGAGCACGTAGTACCGCGGCAGCCCGACCCCAAGCAGCGCCGCGAGCAGCAGCCCGAGCTGAGCGCCGAGCGCGACGTCGTAGACCCAGCCGGCGCCAGCCGCGACGAGCACGATGCTCGTCACCAGCAACACGATGTGCAGCAGGCCGCTCGCGTAGCGGAGATGGCGATGCGAGATCAGCTCGACGGCGTAGCCCGGCGGCTGGCGGCGCAGCATCCGGCCCCGGCCGACGATCAACCAGCAGTGCTCGAACATCCGCACCTTGCGGCGAAACTCGTCCTCGTTGGTCGGCGTCGGCTTCTCGAACGCGAGCGCCTCGGGGTCGTACACGGCGCGGCGGCCGCGCTGCACCATCAGGTACGGGAACGAGAGGTCGTGGCCGAACCGCGGATCGACGTCGACGTAGTCGCTACGCCGTAACGGCGTAGATCGAGCCGTTGCCGCCGGTGACCGAGCCGAGCCGCGACTCGCTGCGCGCGCAGCCAGAGCTCGAAGCGCCAGTAGGCGCCCTCGCGGTTCCCTCCCTCCGCCGCTTCGAGCCTGAGCCGGCCGCACACGTAGGCGACATCGGGGTCGGCGAAGTTGCGCGCGAGCTTGCGGAGCGCGTCGGGCGCCCAGGTCGCGTTGGCGTCGGAGAACGCGACGAGCTCGGCGCTCGACTGCGCGACGGCGAGATTCTGGGCGGCGACCTTGCCGCCGCGAGGACAGCGGAGGAGCTTGACCCCGCGCGCCGCGAAGCGCTCGACGAGCTCGTCGGTGCCGTCGGTCGAGGCGTCGGAGGCGACCACCAGCTCGAGCTTCTCCGCCGGATAGTCGAGCGCGAGCAGGTTCTCGAGCCGGCGCTCGATCACGGCCTCCTCGTTCCAGGCAGCGACGATCACGGTCACCGACGGCAGATACGACTCGTCGCGCCGGATCCGCCGCGTGCGCAGCCGCGCCGCGCCGCCCGCCGCGAGGGGATAGAGCGCGTGCGTCCAGGCGAGCGCCGCCAGCGCCGCCCAGAAGAGAATCTCGACCACGATCACCGCGCGACCAGGGGCCGCGCGACGATGTGCGTCGGGCTGTCGAGCTCCTCGATCGCGTAGTCGCCGAGGAGCTCCTCCACGGTGTCACGCATGCCCGGGCCGTGGAGCTCGCAGACGAGCAGCGGGTGCACCTCGGCAAGGAGCCGGCGGGCGCCGCGAAGAACCTCAGCCTCGGCCCCCTCCACGTCGAGCTTGATCACGGCGGGCAACCGCCCCCGCTCGGCGAACTCGTCGAGCGAGATGCACGGCGTGCCGTGGCCCGGTGTCGCGCGATGCTCGAAATCGGAGCCGCCGGAGACCAGCTCGACGGCGCCGGGCTCCGCCCAGACCGCAACCTCGACGACATGGATCTCGAGCTCGTTCAGCGATGCGTTGCCGCGAAGTCGCGCAGCATTCTCGGGCACGGGCTCGAACGCGTAGACGACGGCGCCGAGCCGGGCCGCGCACACGCTCATGAAGCCGATGTGGGCCCCGACGTCATAGACGATGTCCCCCGGCGTCACGTTCTCCCGGAAAAACCCCTGTAACGGCCTCTCGTAGTAGCCCAGCCAGAAGGCCTTCTCTCGGCTCAGGTCGAGCGCCAGCCGGGCCCCGCGCGCCGTCCCCGTCCGGACGCGCACGACGCGCTGTTCGCTCCCGACGAAGCGGTTGACGACCACGCGCACCCGCCGCCGGATCATCTCGGAGCCGATCACAACGCCATCCTAGGTCGCCCGTGCGCCCATCCTCTCGAGGAGACGGTCGACCTCGGCGCGATCGACGTGCACGGGAGAGGAGGCCGGTTCGAACGTCAGCGACCAGATCTTCCGGTCGACGGTGCGCCGGTCGATCGCCTCGACGACGCGGCCCGCCGGATCGACGCACAGCTCGAGCGCGTAGGGGTTCGGCCCGCGCCGGTAGACGAGGCAGTCGAAGGCGGGCAGCCGCCGGAAGCCGGAGAGCGTGGCGTTGTCGAGCGGGCCGACGAGCGCCTCGACCTTCCGCAGCCCGACGGCCTGGCGATGGATCTCGCGGCTCCGCTCCGAGCGCCCGACGCCCACGAGGAGCGCGAGGACGAGGACCGCCGCGCCCGCGATGAGCGCTCTACGTCCCCAGGAGCTCACTGATCAGACTCCGGTAGCGCTGGGTAGCGACGCTTCGGTCGGCCTCGCGCGTCACGTACTCGCGGCCGCGGCGGCCCATCTCGTCGAGGTCGTACAGACCGTCGTGGGCGGCGCGGATCGCCTCGGCCAGCAGCTCGGGCCGGCCGGGCGGGACGACGACCCCACAGGCCTCGCGCTCCACGACCTGGGCCGTCTCGCTGTCGGCGTCGGCGGCGACGATCACGGGCCGGCCCGCGGCGAGGATCCCGTAGAGGCGGCTCGGGACGACGTAGCCGGAGAGCCCGCGCGCGAGCCCGACGACGTGGACGCTGGCCGCCGAGAGCGACAGCGAAAGCGTCTCGCGCGGCTGGTAGCCGAGGAAGACGACCTTCTCCGTCTCCATCCGCTCGGTGAGCGCGAGGAGATCGGCATGGCGCGCGCCGCCGCCGATCACGACCACGGCGAGATCGTCGAGGTCGCGGAGGAAGGTCGTTGCGCGGACGAGGCCGTCGAGGTCCTGGGCATGGCCGATGTTGCCCGAGTGCATGACCACGAACTTGCCGTCGAGCGAGTGCTCGCGACTCCACTCGTTGTCGTGCGGCGCCGGCTCGATCTGGCCCGTGTCGACCCAGTTCGGGATCACGCGGATGCGCTCCGGCGGGGCGCCCTTCTGCTCGAGCCGCTTGCGCATCGTCTCGCCGATCGCGACGACCCGGTCGGCGCGGCGGAGGTAGTAGCCGATCAGCATGCGCATCAGCCCGACGAGCGCCGGGCTCTCGAGCCGCTTCAGCTCGACGGCGACCTCCGGGAACACATCCTGGCTGACCACGACGAGCGGCACGCCGAAGCGCCGGGCGACGAACAGCGCCACGTCGGCGATGATCGGCGGGTCGGTCATGCAGAGCACGACGTCGGGCTTCTCGGCGGCGAGCCCTGCCCGGAGCGAGGCGAGCAGGTACGTCGCGTAGTTGACGCCGCGGAGGAAGAGCCGGCTCCGGTCGAAGGAGGTCGACGAGACGCGCACGATCTCGACGCCGTCGTGCTCGGTCCGGCCCGGATCGGCCTTCGGCGTCGAGAGCCTGCCCGTGAGCACGGTGATCTCGTACTCGTCTGCGAGCGAGGCGCAGAGCTCCGAGAGGAGGTGCGCCGTCGCCTCGAGTCCCGGCCAGTAGTACTGGTTGAAGACGAGAAGCCGTGGCCTAGACACGGCGCACCGCCACGGCTGGGAGAAGGAACGCGGTGATCCAGAGCGCAGCCGATGCGATGTTGCCGACCGAGTAGAAGTACGACTGCGTGACGCCGATCGCGAGGCCGGCCGCGACCGCGCCGAGGCAGGCGGCGACGAGGCTTCGGTTCGGGCCCGCCAGCGCCGGCCAGCCGGCCACGATGAGCAGCACGACGAGCACGAGCAGCAGCACGAGGCCGACGGTGCCGAGCTCCAGCGCGAGGCCGATGTAGGAGTTCTCGGTCAGCCCGCCGACGAACGAGAAGTAGCGGTCGACGAACACACGGCTCTCGGTGCCGAAGCCGTAGCCGAGTAGCGGCCGGCCCGCCACCTGGTAGATCGCGCCGGTCCACGCGACGGAGCGGCCGCTGCCGCCGAAGATCGCCCTCGGCTTCCACGGCTCGCCGTTGCCAGGAAGCGGCCGGCCGACGTCGGCGTCGAGCGGGTACTCGGCCTCGACGTTCAGGTACGGCGGCCTGGCGGCGGGCGCCTTGACCACGGGAGCGGACGCCGCGGGATTGCTCGAGGCCGGGCTCGGCAGCGACCCGATCACCGCTCCGGCGGCGAACGCGGCCACGATCGCCGCAAGCGCGACTGCCGTGCGACGCGAGCGTCCTCCCCATGCCGCCACCAGGACGACCGCGCCGATGCCGGCCGCGATCAGGGCGCCCCGGGAGTCCGAGGCGACGATCGACCCGAACAGGAGCAGCACGACGCTGCCGGCCAGCGCGCGGCGCCGGGAGACGAGGAGAAGCCACACGCTGATCGGCAGCGTCACGGCATAGAGCAGCGCGGCCGTGTCCGGGTTCTCGCCGAGACCCTGGTACCGCTCGGCGATGTCGGTCGTCGCGGCCTGGACCGCGGAGTGATGGGCGACGACGAAGACGACGATGCCCGCGACCGCTACCACCGCCGCACCGCCGAGCACGCCGATCAGCACGCGTTCGACATCGCGCGGCCGTCCGGCGCAGGCCTGCGCGAGAAGCAGAGCGGCCGCGAACAGGATCCCGAGCGAGATCGCCCGCTCCGCGGAGACGCGCGGCGCGACCGACCAGAGCGCCGAGGTGAGCGCGACGGCTAGGAACGCCGCGGTCGCAATCACGACGGCACGCGGCAGCAGCAGCCCCTCGCGGCGGTCCCACACCCAGGCCGCCGCGAGCACGAGGAGCGCGAGCAGCGAGAGCCAGCGCACCGGCTGGCCGATCTGCCTGACGACGTGCACCGAGCTCGACCCGCAGGCGAACGCAAAGACAGTCGCCCCGACCGACAACGGGAACGACCACTCCAAAGGGAAAACGTCCGGACGCCGGGCGCAAGACGACGGCAAGGATACTGGCGCCTCTTTACGGAGCCTGTTTGGAAGCCGCCCCAGATCCCGAAGGCGGCGCCGAAGACGATGAAGAGCCCGTAGCCCGTCTCGAGGAAGCTGAAATCGAGCCGACCGGCGTGGATCGTCGAGAGCACAACGGCCGCGACGAGTATGAAGCCCTGCACGAGGACGTTGTTCCGGAACACCGGCAGCGTGTGCCGATCCGTCCTCCAGAAGGCCAGATACAGCGTCAGGAGGCGCCGCGCCGCCGAGCAGGAACGCCTTCGCGTGCGGGATCACCGTGTTGAACTCGGTCACCTTCTGCGAGGCGAGGAGCGGCGTGAAGTGCGACGTGTCGTGGAGGTAGAACGGCAGCGTCACGGCCACGGCCGTGGCCGTCGTGAGGCCCACGTAGCCGATCGCGGAGCGCAGCCTCTCGCGATGCGCCAGGCAGGCGAAGACGAGCGGGAGGATGAAGACGAAGTTGGCCCGCGTCGAGAGGGCGAAGCCGAGGGCGATCGCCGCCGCGATCCTCCAGCCCGGGCTCCGGAAGCGGAGCATTCCGAGCGTGAAGAGCAGCACGTAGACCGTGTTCGCGATCAGGTCGCCGCCGGTGACGAGCTCCCGGAGCACCGCCGGCGTCGCGAGCAGCGTGAACCACGTCACGAAGAGCGCGAGGCGCCCGTCGCGGAGGTAGTAGCGGAGCCCGAGAAAGAACGCGGCGAGCCAGAACAGGTTCTGGTAGGCGCTGTTGCCGAGCGCGACGAACGGCGCATCGAGGAAGAGCGCCCCGGGCAGCTGGTTGATCAGGTTGCCGAGGTAGGTCGGCGTCGAGTACGGGTAGTGGCCGTGGAGAAGATGGCGCGTCGCGATGTTCGCGGCGTCGTCGCGGTCGCTGCCCGAGAGCGCCGGTGTGGGCGTTCGCGTGCGGGTAGACGACGGCGAAGAGGACGACGAGCGCGGCGAGTGTGAGCAGCGCGAGCCAGAGGGCGGAGCGCTCGGTCGTGTGCGCCAGGAACCAGGGCAGGACGACCCGTACGGCGACCGGGATCAGCACCGCCAGCACGACGACGTAGGCGAGCGCGCCTGCGGTGCCGGCGTACTGCTGGAGCGTGCCGCTCGAGGCCAGGCCGAAGACCGCGACCAGGGCCCACTCGAACGAGGTCGGGAGCAGCCTGGTCTCGTTGCTCGACCGCATCGTTTCCGGCGGCAGCATACTGCCCTCGTGAGTCATCCCGAGCGCATCATCCCGGACGAGACCGAGCCCGGCATCGTCGCGATCCACCTCAAGCGCTATGCGTTCGCCGAGCCGTGGTGCCGCGGCAAGGAGGTGCTCGACGTTGCCTGCGGGGCGGGCTACGGCAGCTCGCATCTCGCGGCCAGCGCGGCGCGTGTCGTGGGCGGCGACGTGAGCGACGAGACGATCGCCTACGCGCGCGGCCGCTACGCGGCGCCGAATGTCGAGTTTCGGACGATGGATGCGACGGCGCTGCCGTTTCCCGACGGCTCGTTCGACGCCGTCTGCTCGTTCGAGACGATCGAGCACCTGGCGGACCGCGAGACCTTTCTCGACGAGGTCGCCCGCGTGCTGCGGCCGGACGGCGTCTTCATCGTGTCGACGCCGCGCGCCGACTCGACCACAGACCGGCCCGACAACCCGTTCCACCTCGTCGAGTACTCCGCCCCGGATTTCGAGCGACTGCTGCGGGAGCGCTTCGACTCGGTCGGGCTGTACGGCCAGCGCCGCCTGCAGACGCGCCGCCACCGCGCGCTGCAGCGGCTCGACGTGACCGGCCTGCGGCGGCGGCTCGGCTTCCTGCGCCGCGGCTCCGTGCTCGTCGGCACGCCGCCGATGGCCGAGGCGACGCTCGACGACCTCGTGATCGAGCAGGGCGACCTCGAGCGGGCCACCGAGCTCGTCGCGGTCTGCACCGGGCCGCGCGCGTGAAGGTCGTCCACCTCGTGATCGGCGGCGAGGTCGCCGGCGGCCAGGTCGTGGCGCTGCGGCTGGCGAAGGCAGCGCGCGACGCGGGGCACGAGGTCACGTTCGTCTCGCCGAGCGCGGGGCCGTTCCTCGAGCAGGTCGAGGTGGAGGGGATGGCGACACACGTGGTGCCGATCTCCGGCGCGCTCGACCTCGGTGCCGATGCGGCGGCTGCGAAAGCTCCTGCGCAACGAGCGGGCCGACATCCTCCACACGCACGGCCACTTCGCGGTGAACGTCGTCGGGCGGCTCGCGGGGACGACGGTGATCTCCCACATGCACATCGAGAACGCGTTCCGGTCGGGCCGAGGCCGCGGCGCGCAGATCCGGCTCGACAACTGGACCGCGCGCCGCTGCGTCGCGATCATCGCCGTCTCGGACTCGACGCGCGAGGCGCTGCTCGCGCAGGGCTACCCCGCGGAGAAGGTCGTGGCGATCCACAACGGCGTCGAGCCGGCCGCGGCCGTCGCGCCTGCGTTCGACGAGAGCGCCCCGCTGCTGCTCGAGGTGGCGCGGCTCTGCGACGTGAAGGGCCAGCGCGAGCTGATCCAGGCGCTCGCGCAGCTCGAGCAGCGCGACGCGGTGCTGCTCCTCGCCGGCGAGGATCTCGAAGCGGGCGGCGCATTCCGGCGTGGGCTCGAGCAGGAGGCCGCGAGCCTCGGGATGAGCAACCGCGTGCGCTTTCTCGGGTACCGCGACGATGTTCCGGCGCTGCTCGAGGCGGCCGACGTCTTCGTGCTCCCGTCGTGGGTCGAGGGCCTGCCGCTCGGCGTGCTCGACGCGATGGCCCGCGGGAAGCCCGTGGTGGCGAGCGCCGTCGGCGGCACGCCCGAGCTCGTCGCCGACGGAAAGACGGGACTGCTCGTGCCGCCACGCGACGTCGCCGCCCTCGCCCGCGCGCTCGACGAGCTCCTGCGCGACCCGGAGCGCGCGCAGCGCCTCGGCGAGGCGGGCCGCACGCGGGCGCTCGACGAGTTCTCCGCCGACGCCGCGGCCGCGCGGGTGCTCCGGCTCTACGCCGCGCACACCTAGAATCCGGCCGATGCCGAGCCGTTCACAGACCGAGGTCCGCGGATGGTGGACCGACAACCCGATGACCTACGACTGGCGGGGCGAGATCCCGTACGAGCACGGGAGCCCCGAGTACCTGGCCGAGGTCGAGCGCCGCTTCCTGAGCGAGTCGTGGTTCGCGCAGCCCGCCGGCGCGCCGCCCTACTCGGGGCTGATCCCGTTCGCCGAGCTCTCCGGCAAGGACGTGCTCGAGATCGGGTGCGGCACAGGCGTCCATGCGCAGCTCCTCGCGGAGGCGGGCGCGCGGGTGAGCGCCGTCGACCTCACGCCGACGGCCATCGAGCTGACCACGCGGCGGCTCGAGCTGCACGGGCTCGAGGCGGATGTCCGCGAGGCCGACGCCGAGCACCTGCCGTTCCCCGACGCGTCGTTCGACTTCGTCTGGTCGTGGGGCGTGATCCACCACTCCGCCAGCACCGGCGCCGTCGTCGGCGAGATCGCCCGCGTGCTGCGCCCCGGCGGCCGCGTCGCGCTGATGGTCTACAACCGCAGCTCGATCACCTACTGGGTGCAGTACCAGCTGATCCGCGGCGTGTTCGGCCTCAAGCTCCTGCACGAGACGCCGACGGAGATCGCGAACCGCTATTCGGACGGCGTGATCGCGCGCCACTACACCCGCGGCGAGCTGAGCGCCCTGCTCGCGCCGTCGTTCGACCACGTCGAGACGCAGGTGATGGGCCAGCTCGGCGAGGCGGTGCCGCTGCCGTCGCGGCTGCGGCGCCCGGTCGAGCGGCTCGTTCCCGTCGGTGCGCGCAAGGAGATCGTGCGCCGCTACGGCTGGTTCCTGTTCGCGAGCGCGACGCGCCGCGCGTGACGCGACCACGCGTCGTCCTGCTCACGGAGATCCCCGCTCCGTACCGGATCCCGCTCTTCAACGCACTCGCCGAGCTGGTCGAGCTCCACGTCCTCTTCCTGGCCGCGCGGAATCCCGAGCGCCCGTATCGGCTCCACGAGGAGGAGATCCGCTTTTCGTGGGAGGTGCTGCCCGGCCCGGATCTCACGCTACGACACCGCTGGCTCGTGCTGAACCACGGCGTCTCGCGCCGGTTGCGCGGGGCCGATGCCGTGCTCGTCGGCGGCTGGAACCAGCCGGCGTTCTGGACCGCGCTGACCTGGGCGCAGGCGGCACGGAAGCCCGCCATCGCGTGGGTCGAGAGCACCGCGAACGACAGTCGGCCGACCCGCGCGAAGCGACTGCTGCTGCGCTCGTGCGCAGCGATCGTCGTCCCTGGCTCAGCGGCGGCCGCATTCGTGCGCTCGCTGGTTCCCGACGCGCGGATCGTCGTCGCGCCGAACGCCGTCGACGGCGCGCTGTTCGCCTCGCGCGTGACCGACCGCAGCCCGGAGGGCTTCAGCGTCCTCTACGTCGGGCGCCTCTCGCCCGAGAAGGGCGTCGACGTCCTCCTGAAGGCGTTCGACGGCGACCTCGTGATCGCCGGCTCGGGCCCCGACGAGGCGCGGCTGCGCGCGCTCGCCTCGCCGCGGACACGGTTCCTGGGCCACGTCGACCGCGACGAGCTGCCGGCGTTGTACGCCGCCGCGGACGCGCTCGTGCTGCCGTCGCTCTCGGAGCCGTGGGGAATGCCCCTGAACGAGGCCGCCGCGGCCGGGCTCCCACTCATCGCGACCGACGCCGTCGGCGCTGCGCACGACCTGATCGAGGAAGGGGTCAACGGCTTCCGCGTTCCGGCCGGAGACGTCGAGGCGCTCCGCACCGCGCTGCGCCGGCTCGCCGACGACGAGCCGTTCCGCCGCGCCGCGGGCGCCCGCTCACGCGAGCTCGCGACCCGCTTCACGCCGGAGGCGTGGGCGAGCGCGGTGGCGGAGCTCATCTCATGACGACGGTGCTCGCCTCGGCCGCCGACGAGTCCTACGGCTACCACGTCCTGAACCTGATCGGCTCGGTGAAGGCGAACTCCGACGTCTTCGACGGGATCGTCGTCTACGACCTGGGCATGAGCGCACACCAGCGCCGGCTCGCGGGCCAGGTTCCCGGTGTGGAAGTCAGGCCCGTCGAGCCGTTCGTCGCGCACTGGGCCCAGTGCTTCACTTGGAAGCCGTGGATCTGGACGCAGCTCGAGGCGGACGAGGTGTTCTACCTCGACGCGGGCGCCACGGTGCTCCGGAGCCTCGGGCCTGCGCTCGAGCAGATCGGCTCGCGCGGCTATTTCCTCGTCTCGCAGGCGAACCGGCTCGGCGACATCGTCCCTTCGGACTACTTCGAGCTCTACGGACTGTCGCGCTCGCGCGCCGAGCGGCCCTACGTCGCCGCGGGGATCATCGGCTTCCAGCCCAGCGGCGACTTCTTCCGGCAGCTCCTCGCGCCGACCTACGAGGACTGCCTCGAAGGCCGGAACCTCGGCTTCTCGGCCGGCGAGGCAGAGGCGAGGAACCGGGGGCTCGGCCACGTGCCGACGCCGGTGATCAGGGACTGCGCCCACTTCCGCTGGGATCAGACAGTCCTCAACATCCGCCTCGCCCGTGACCTCCCCGACGCGTTCGTGAACGACCTCGACGAGTACGCCGGCTGGCAGAGCCCGCACGATCATCCGAGCCAGGTGATCTGGAGCCACCGCCGTCGCGGCAGCCTGCGCTACCTGAAACACGTGCCGTACGCCGGCCCGGGTGCGCTGCAGGCGCGCGCGTTCGGTGCCTGGTATCAACTGCGCTGGCGGCTGAAGATGAACGAACGGCTCTTCCAGGCGAAGACGTATCGCCTGAAGGCCGCCAGGGCGCTGCGGCGATGAGGATCGGCTTCGACGCCACGTCGCTCACCGCGGTGGGGAAGGGAATCGCTCGCTTCCAGCGCGAGTTCCTTCGCGCGGCCTCGGAGCGTGGTCTCGTCTCGCGGCTCGACGTCTTCGTTCCCGAGCATCCCGACGAGGAGGCCCTGCCGGAGGTTGACGGCTGGCGCTACCACCGCGTCGCCACGCGTCCGATGGTCGTCTGGGAGCAGTTTCGACTCCCGCGGCTCGCGCGAAGCCTTGGGCTCGACGTGGTGATCACCGCGAGCGAACGAGCGGCGCTCTGGGGGCCGCCCGAGGTCGTCTATGTCTACGAGCACCCGCGCCACCGCGCCCGCAGAAGCCGGGAGGTCGGGATCTCGACCCGCCAGCGACTCGTGGACTCGACCACACAGCTCCTCTTCCGGGTCGCGATGCGGCGCGCGGCTGTCGTCCTCGCAGCCTCCGAGTCGACCGCCCGGGACCTCGCCCCTGTACGTACGGCCGCCGTTGTCTACTCCGGCGTCGGCGCCGAGTTCTCACCCGCCGAGTTGCCCCGCACCCACCTGCTCCACCTTGCCTCGGACGACCCGCGCGACAACTCGGAGGTCGTGATCGACGCGTACGCCGCCTATGGCGAGGGGAGGCCCCCGCTCGTCGTCGCTGGCCCGCTGCGAACGGCGCGCCAGGCGCTCGAGACGCGTGCGCGGGCCGCCGGGGTCTCCGAGTCGATCCGCTGGGCCGGCTTCCAGACGAGCGATGGCCTGGTCGAGCTCTACCGCAGCGCGATCGCCTACGTCGACCCGTCGCTGTACGAGGGGTTCGGCCTCCAGGCCGCCGAGGCGCTCGCGTGCGGGACGCCGGTGATCGCCTCGAACTCGACCTCGCTGCCCGAAGTCGTCGGCGACGCGGGAGTCCTCCTCGACCCGCACGATGTCGCGGGTTTCGCCGCTGCGATGCACCGCGTCGCCACCGACGAGGTGTTTGCCGCGGACCTGCGCGCCAAGGCGCTCGCCCAGGCGGCTCGCTTCGACTGGGAACAGACGGCCCGGGCGCTCATCGAGGCGTGTCTCCGCGCCGGCCGCGGCTGAAAGTCACGCGCCGACCCGGCGAACCCACAACGAATTGCCTTCTCCGTTCGCCGAATCGGTGCCGAGCGATCGAAGCGTGAACCCGAGAGGCTCGAGCATCGCCGCGAGGTCGGCCATAGTGGCCCCATCCTGATACGACGACTCCAGCGTCGCGACCTCGAGAAATAGCGTGCGCGTTCGTTTGAGCGTCTCGGCTGCCCCGGCCAGCACTCGGAGTTCCGCACCCTGCGCGTCGATCCAGAGGCAATCGACCTGAAGACCGCGGAGCTCAACCAGGTCGTCCAAGCGCGACGCAGGCACGTCGATGACGCCAGCCTTATTCAAACGTGGATCATCTTGGCGCGGCGCCAGCAAAGAACTGGTACCCGAGCGCTCGACCAGGTGGAACGTGACAGCTCCAGTGACATCCGAAGCAGCGAGGGGCAGACATACGACGCGATCGTTGTCACGAAACCGGGCCGCCAGCTCCGCGTAGTCGCCGGGGTTCGGCTCGAGGCAGATGAACGAGCAACTCTGGTAGTGGGAGAGCATCCTCGCGACCTCATCGCCGTGCCAGGCACCAACGATAACGATGAGCTGCACGGCATCGGGCTCACAGCGAAGGTAGCCAGCCAGCCGTTGCTCGGCGTCCTGCTGCACGTAGTCCCACGGCTTGGCTAGCAACGGCTCGAGCACTCCCAGAGCACGCAACAGCGCCCGTCTCGGGTGTGGTCGTTTCATGCCGGTGGCACCATACTTCGTTGCCCAGCCACTGAGAGCCTGCTCGCACCCTGTTCGCAAGCCGTGAAGAGATCGTAAGCAGCCTGAGGGCCCGGCTAGCATAGGTCGGTGCCCCGGCAGCAGCCTCCAGTCCCCGTTCTCTTCGTCCACCACCGCAGCGAGCTCGGCGGCGCGCCGGAATCCCTCTCGTACCTGATCCGCGAGCTCGACCGCGAGCGCTTCGAGCCGCACGTCTACTGCCCGCCCGGGCCCGCCGCCGACCTCTTCCGCGAGGCCGGCGCGATCGTCCACACGGGCGCCGTCGCCGGGTTCACGCACATCTGGGCCTCGACCTACCGCGGCCGGCGCTGGCTCCTGTTCGGACGCGAGCTCGTCCGCCTCCCGAGTCACGCGATCCAGTTCCGCCGCACGCTTCGCAACCAGCGCTTCGAGCTCGTCCACTTCAACGACTCGCCGCTGATCCCGGCCGCCTGGCTCGCGCGCCACGAGGGGCTCCCGGTCGTCTGGCACCTGCGCTCGGCGCTGCCGGAGGAGGGGCGCGACCGCCGCTCCGGGCTGATCCGCCGCGCGATCGCGAGCCTCGCGACGACGTCGATCGCGATCAACCACGACGTCGCGGACGTCTTCGGCGTCGGCTCGACGATCGTGCCGAACTCGGTCGATTTGCAGCGCTTTCATCCCGGCGACCCGGCTGCGGCGCGCGCGGCGCTGGGCCTGCCCGCGGATCTTCCGGTCGTCTCGTTCTTCGGCTTCATCTACCCGTCGAAGGGCTTCCGCGAGTTCATCGAGGCCGCCGCGCGCCTGCGCGAGCGCGGTGTCGAGGCCAGCTACCTCGTCGTCGGCGGCGCCGTCCGCGGCCAGGAGTTCTTCCGCACCGTCGTCGGCCGCTCGCTGCAGCTCGCCGACCTGACGCGCGACTACGAGTCCGAGGCCAAGCAGCTCGTCCACGAGCTCGACCTCGACGACGTCGTCCGCTTCATCCCGTTCACCCAGGACACGGCCAACCTGTACCAGGCCTCCGACGTCGTCGTGGCGCCGTCACAGGGCCCGGAGCTCGGTCGCCCGGTGATCGAGGCTGCAGCCAGCGGTGTCCCCGTCGTCGCGTCGGGCTCGCGGACCGGCGGCGGTGTCGTCGTCCCGGGCGAGACCGGAGTGCTCGTCGGCGACTACGGCGTCGACTCGATCGCCGATGCGGTAGCCGAGCTGCTCGAGCACGCCGAGGGCCGCCGCGCGCTCGGCCGCACCGCGCGCGCTCATGCCGAGGAGAACTTCGACCCCGCTCGCAACGCGCGCCGGATCGAGTCGATCTACGACCGGATCCTGCCCTCGCCGCCGCGGATTCCGATCCTCTACGTCCATCACCGCCCGCAGCTCGGCGGCGCCCCTTCGAGCCTCGCGCAGCTGATCCGCCACCTCGACCCGCGCTTCGAGCCGCACGTCTTCTGCCCTGAAGGCCCGGCGGCCGATCTCTTCGCCGACGCCGGCGCGATCGTCCACAAGGGCGACGTCTCGATCTTCGCGCACGCCTGGGACTCGCCCTACGAGGGCCTGCGATGGCTCGTGCTCGGGCGCGAGATCGCCTCGCTGCCGCCGCACCTCCGCCAGCTCGACCGGCTGATGCGGACGCATCGCTTTCCGCTCGTCCACCTCAACGACTCGCCGCTGCTCGCCGCCGCGTGGGTCGCGCGCAGCCACGGCGCGAAGATCGTCTGGCACCTCCGCTCGGCGCTCGCCGGCGAGGGTCGCGACCGGCGCAGCCGCCTGATCGGCTCGTTCATGGAGACCTACGGCGACGCGGCGATCGCGATCGACCGCGACGTCGCCGCACGCTTCCCGATCCGCCTCCCGCTCGAGATCGTGCACAACAGCGTCCGCCCGCCCGAGCCGTTCATCGAGGGCGGCAAGGCGGCGCTCGGCCTGCCCGAGGACAAGGTCGCGATCGGCTTCGCCGGCTTCGTGCGGCGGCAGAAGGGGTGGCAGGAGCTCGTGTCCGCAGCCGAGATCCTCGTCCGCGAGGGCGCGCCGGCGCACTTCGTGATCATGGGCGGCGGCGTCCGTCCGCCGGAGTACTTCAAGACGTGGCGCGGCCGTGCGCTTGCGATGACGAACCTGCTCACCGACGAGGAGTCGGCGATCAAGGATCTCGTCGCGGCGAAGGGCCTCAGCGACCAGTTCTCGTTCCTGCCGTTCACCGCGGAGACCGGCGAGATCTACAGCGCGCTCGACATCGTCACCTTCCCGAACCAGGGCGTCGGGCTGGGCCGGCCCGTGCTCGAGGCCGCGACCTACGGCAAGCCTGTCGTCGCGTCCGGCTCGGCGAGCGGCGCGGGCGTGCTGCTGCCGGGGAAGACCGGGCTCCTGCTCGAGGACGCGAGCCCGCGAGCAGCTCGCCGCCGCGCTGCGGCTCCTGATCGACGATCCGGGCCTCCGCCGCCGCCTCGGCGAGGCCGCCGCCGCGCACGCACGCGAGAAGTTCGACCCGGCGGGCAACGCGCGGGCCGTCGAGCGCGTCTACGACCAGCTGCTCGGCCTCGAGACCGGCGAGCCGGCACCCGCGCCGGTGCCCGTCGCGCGCGTCGCGGCATGACCGCGGAGCGTCCGCTCGTCAGCATCGTCACGCCGTCGCTGAACCAGGGGCGCTTCCTCCGCGAGGCCCTCGAGAGCGTCGCCGCCCAGACCTACGAGCCGATCGAGCACATCGTCGTCGACGGCGGCTCGACCGACGAGACGGTCGAGATCCTCCGGAGCTTCGACGGCCTGCAGTGGACCTCCGAGCCGGACCGCGGCCAGTCGCATGCGCTCAACAAGGGCTTCGCGACCGCGCGCGGCTCGATCCTCGGCTGGCTGAACGCCGACGACTACTACCTGCCCGACGCGGTCGCCGGCGCGGTGCAAGCGCTCGAGGAGAGCGGCGCGGGCCTCGTCTACGCGGACGTGACCCGCGTCGAACGACGACGGCGTCAATCCACGGCGGATCCCCTCGCGGCCGGACTGGGATCTCTGGACGGAGCTGAACGCAGGCTGCGGCATCTACTCGCCGTCGGTCTTCTTCACCCGCGAGGCGCTCGAAGCCGTCGGCGAGATCGACGAGAGCCTGCACCTCACGATGGACTACGACCTCTGGCTGCGGATCGGGAAGCGGTTCCCGGTGCGTCACGTCGACGCGATCTGGTCGGTGCAGCGGCTTCACGACGAGGCGAAGACGTTACTGCAGTACGACGAGTTCTGGCCGGAGCGGCTGAAGGTGAGCAGGCGCCACGGCGGCCGGCTCGTCTCGCCGCTCCTGATCCGCCGCTACGTGCGTCCGCCCGCGGCGCAGCGCGTGATCGGGCGCGCAGTCTCGGGCGTCTATGCGCTCGCGGGCAAGCGCCCGGAGCAGGCCGCGTAGATGTGCGGGCTGTGCGGCGTGGTCGCGCTCGAACGCCCGCCTGAACGGGAGACGGTCGACCGGATGCTCGACGACCTCGCCCATCGCGGGCCCGACGGCCGCGGCGTCTACGAAGACGCAGGCGTGTGCCTCGGCCACCTGCGCCTCGCGATCATCGACCTCTCCGAGCGCGGCCTGCAGCCGTTCGCGAGCGACGACGGCCGCCTCCAGCTCGCTGCACAACGGCGAGATCTACAACTACCTCGAACTGCGGGACGAGCTGCGGTCCCGGGGCCACGCCTTCCGCAGCGACACCGACACCGAGGTGATCCTCGCCGCGTACCGCGAGTGGGGCGAGGCCTGCGTCCGCCGCTTCAACGGGATGTGGGCCTTTGCGATCTGGGACGTCGAACGCGCGGACGCTCTTCTGCTCGCGCGACCGGCTCGGGGTCAAGCCGTTCTACTACCGGCTCGACGGCGGGCGCTTCGCATTCGCGAGCGAGCCGTGGACGCTGCGCGGCGAGCGACCCGAGGCCGAATCTCCAGGCAGTCCACGACTACCTCGCGCAGGGCTACCTCGATCACGGCGACGAGACGTTCTTCGCAGGCGTCCAAAAGCTGCCGCCGGCGCACTCGCTCACGTTCGGGCCGGACGGGCTACGGTTGGAGCGCTACTGGGCGCTGGAGCGGCGCGAGGCTCCCGCCGACGCGGTCGACGCGGTGCGCGAGACGTTCATCGACGCCGTGCGCCTCGAGCTGCGCAGCGACGTGCCCGTCGGCACCTGTCTCTCGGGCGGGATCGACTCCTCGGCGATCGCGACCACCGTCGCCCACCTCGGCCACGACCGTCAGAAGACGGTGACCGCGTACTTCGACGACGCGGGCTTCGACGAGCGGCCGTTCGCGCAGGCGGTGATCGACGCGACGGGCGCGGAGGCGCACTGGATCTCCTTCACCGCCGACGACCTCGTCGAGAACCTGCCCGCGATCGTGCAGGCACAGGGCGAGCCGTTCGGCTCCACGTCGATCTGCGCGGGCTGGTACGTGATGCGTGAGGCGCGCCGGGCAGGACTGAAGGTGATGCTCGACGGGCAGGGCGGCGACGAGATCCTCGCCGGCTACCGCGCGTACTTCGGCTACCGGCTCAGCGACCTAGTGCGGCAGGGACGGCTGCGCGAGGCGGGCGCCGAGCTGTCGGCGTTCGGCTCGGTAAACGGGCCGCGCTGGGCCGCGGTCGCGCTGGTGAACCCGCACGTGCCCGAGCGCCTGCGCCTGGCCGCGCGCTCGCGCCTTCGCGGCTCCGACACGCTCGTCCACCCCGACCTGCGCGGGCTCGAGGCGCCTGCGCGCGCCAATGGCACCGTCTTCCCCGACCGCCTGCGCCGGCAGCTCCAGCTCGTCCTGACGCGCCGCGGTCTGCCGGAGCTGCTCCGCTACGAGGATCGCAACTCGATGGCGCACTCGCTGGAGGCGCGCGTGCCGTTTCTCGACCACCGTCTCGTGGAGCTGATGTTCTCGCTCGACGGCGGCGAGCTGATCCACCGCGGCGAGACGAAGTCGGTGCTGCGCCGCGCGCTCGCCGACCTGTTGCCCGCGAAGGTGCGGGAGCGGCGCGACAAGCTCGGCTTCGTCACGCCCGAGGCGCGCTTCCTGCGCGGCGCGCTCGGCACGCTCGCCGCGGACGTCTTCGCCTCGAGCTCCTTCGCCGCGCGCGGCTTCGTCGACGCGCCCGCGGCGCGTCACCGCCTCGAGCGGCATCGAAAGGGCGAGCTGGACGCGGGCTTCGAGCTCTGGCGCGCGCTGAACCTCGAGCTCTGGGCCCGGCGCTTCCTCGACGCATGAAAGTCCTGTTCCTGACGACGTCGTACCCGACGCCGGAGTCGCCGGTCGCGGGCGTGTTCGTCAAAGAGCATGCGCGGGCCGCCGCAGAGCATGCGGAGATCGCGATCGTTCACCTCGACCGCGGCGGTGGCTCGATCACAGCGACGCCGAAGCGCGTCCCGGACGAAGAGTTTCCGACCTGGCGAGTCGGCTATCCAGCTCGGCCCGCGCCGGTAAGTATTGCCGCCCACATCGCCGGCGCCCGGCGCGCGTACGGCGCGCTCAAGCGTGACGGCTTCGAGCCCGACCTGATCCATGCGCACTTCTTCCTGGCCGGGCTTCCCGCTGTTCTGATCGGCAGGCGCGACGACAAGCCGGTCGTGATCACGGAGCAGTGGAGCGTCTTCCTGCCGTCGGATCCGATGCAGCTGACGGCGACCCTGCGCCGGTCGGCGCGCTACGCGTTCGAGCACGCCGACCTGGTGCTCCCGGCGAGCGAGGCGCTGCGCCGCGGGATCGAGGCGGAGGGCATCGAGGCGAGCTTCCGCGTCGTGCCGAACGTCGTGGACACGAGTCTCTTCCACACACAGGTGCGCGAAGCGGCTGCCGCGCCGCGCCTCCTCGCCGTGGGTCTCCTATACGAGGCGAAGGGGTACGAGTTCCTGCTCGAGGCGGCCGCGCGGCTTGCGGGCGAAGGGCGCGCGTTCCACCTCGACGTAATCGGCGATGGGCCCAACCGGGACGCATACGAGGCGCTCGCGAGATCGCTCGGAGTCGGCGACCGCGTCACCTTTCACGGTCTGAGGACCAAGCCGGAAGTTGCTGCCGCCATGCGCGCGGCCGACCTCTTCGTGCTCACGAGCCGCTACGACAACAACCCCTGCGTGCTGATCGAGGCGATGGCGAGCGGGTTGCCGGTGGTCGCGACGGCCGTCGGTGGGATCCCGGAGATGGTCGACGCGGCCTCGGGCCGCCTCGCGCCGCCGAACGACCCGGCCGGGATCGCAGCCGAGATCGCGGCGGCGCTCGACGAAATCGAGCGGTTCGATCGGCCGGCGATCGCGCAGGCCGCGAAGGAGCGCTACGGGCGCGAGCACGTCGGCCGGATGCTCGCCGACGCCTATGAAAAGGCGTTCGAGAGGCGGAAAGTGGCTCTGCTAGCGTGATCGCGATGGATGGTCCACGCGTCGCAGTCGTCATTCCATGCTTCGACGACGGCGAGACGCTGACCGACGCCCTCGACTCGCTGCGCGACGAGGAGACGCACGAGCTCGTCGTGGTCGACGACGGCTCCAGCGACTCGGAGACGCTTCGCGTGCTCGAGGGCATCGAACGTGAAGGTGTCCGCGTGATCCACCAGGCGAACGGTGGCCTCTCCGCCGCGCGGATGGCCGGAGTGGGTGCGACCACCGCCCGGTACGTGATGCCGCTCGACGCCGACGACGCGCTCGCGCCCGGCTCGCTGACCGCGCTCGCCGATGCGCTCGACCGCGAGCCCGCCGCGGTGATGGCCTGGGGCGACATCGAGATCTGGGGCGAGGTCGAGCTCCGCCTGCGGGTCGGTCATCGCATCGACCCCTGGCAGATCACCCATCTCAACACCTTGCCGGTCGCCTCGATGGTTCGCCGCGAGGCACTCCTGGCCGTCGGCGGCTGGCAGCTTCGGCACGGGTACGAGGACTGGGATCTCTGGATGTCGTTCGCCGAACGCGGGTGGGGCGGCGCCTACGTCCCCGGTGTGGTGCTTCGCTACCGCCGTCGCGGCGGGCGGATGCTGGCCGACTGCCTGCCCCGGCACGACGAGCTGATGGCCGAGCTGCAGGGGACGACACCCCGAGCTCTTCTCGCATCGGCGGCGCAACTGGAGACGCTCCGCGGCGGCGGCACACGTGCGCCTCCTGTTCCCGGCGATCTCGGCGCTCCCGGCGTCGGACTACAACAAGTCGCGCCTGTACCAGTTCGCGGAGCAGCCGCGGCAGTTCGCCGAGATGCGCCGCCTCCGCCGCCGCGCCGAGGGAGCGGCGGCGCAGGTATGAGCCCCAGGATCACGGTCCTGCTCGCGGTCCACAACGGCGAGCCGTTCGTGCAGGAGTCCGTGGCGAGCGTGCTCGCCCAGACGTTCGAGGATTTCGAGTTCGTGATCGTGGACGACGCGAGCACCGACGCCACGGTCGAGATCGTCGAGTCGCTCGGCGATCCGCGGATCCGGCTGCTTCGGAACGAGCAGAACCTCGGCCAGGTGCCGTCGCTGAACCGAGGCCTGCGCGAGTCCCTCGGCGAGTATGTCGCCCGCATCGACCACGACGACTGGTGCAAGCCCACCCGTCTCGAGCGCCAGGCGGCCGTCCTGGACGACGAGCCCGACGTCGGCCTCGTCGGCGCCTGGCTGGACGTCGTCGAGGAGGGCGGGAGCCCGATCGCGCAGCTCCGCTCGTCGATCGCGGACTACGTCGAGTTCGTCTTCCAGACGCTGACGATGCAGGTCCTGATCAGCCATCCCGCTGCGATGTACCGGCGCGCGCCCGTGCTTGCGCTCGGCGGCTACGACGAGTCGACCGCGCCGTCGGAGGACAAGGACCTGTGGCGGCGCCTCGCCCTCGAGCGCTGGGATGCGCGGGTCGTCCCGGAGCCGCTCGTCGTCTACCGCGTGCACGACGCACAGCTCTCACAGGTTCACGCAGCCCACCAGCGCGACGTGGACGCGCTCAGCCAGGAGCGGTTCCTCGCCACGCTCAGCCCGAACGCGCCCGCGCGAACCCTGCGGCTGCTGCTCGCAGACGACCCCGGCTTCTGGCTCGAATGTGACGACGCGGCGAAGAGCCGTGAGGCGCTCGAAGGGTCTGAAGATGCTCCTCGCCGACACGCGCGTCCGGCTGCGTCTCAGTGCCGACGAGGCGGCGCGACTCGAGCGGCTCGTCTCGGCCCGCGTCGCGCAGGTGGCGCACCGCGGCTGGCGTGCCGGGGCCGCGCGCTTCTGGCGCGCGAGCAGCCCGCTCGCGGCGGCCGGATCCCCGCGGAAGCCCGTTTCGTATGCCGTGGTGTTCGCGGCCGCGCCCGTACTCCATCTCGGCTGGACCGCGAAGCGCCGCGTCGCACGCAGCGTCGCGAGGTCGCGACCGCTGCACGCGCTGCGCGGGCCGGCGAAGCGATCGCGACTCGCGCGGCAGCTCTACAGCAAGTTGATCGGCAGCCCCTGAGGGCTTGCCACGTCGGTCTGCCAGCTCAGCGCCGGCCTCAGGACGGCGTTGCTGCGGAGGTTTCCGTTCAGCCCCTGGAACTCGACGTCGAACTCGAGCACGTTCACGAAGTCGAGCACCTGCATCACCTCGGAGACGAGGCTGACGCTGACGGCGAGCTCGACGCCGCCGAAGAGATTCGCCGGGATCGTGACGCTCGACCGGTACAGGCCCGGCTCGAGCCCGGCCGGCTCGGTGCCGCCGTCGATGTTCTCGGTGCGGAAGATCGGCGTCCCTTCCTGGTCGCTCAGCACCACGAGGACGCGGAACTGGCTCGTCGGCTGGAGGCACTCGTAGTCGACGGCGATCGTGATCTCCTCGTCGGAGTGGAACGACGTCGACGGCGTGCCCGTCTTGTCGAGCACCGCGATCCGGCTGCACTCGAAGAACGGCGTCGGGCTGTAGAGCCTGCTCTTGGTGAGCCGCGTCTGCAGCTGCTCGCCCTCGACGAGGCCGGGCCGGCCGCCGACGCCGGAGCCGAGGTAGCGCTGGATCCCGGTGGACGTGTCGCCGTCGAAGACGAGCTTCCCCTTCTCGAGCACGATCGCGCGCGAGCACAGGCTCCGCACGGCACCCAGGTTGTGGCTCACGAAGACGACGGTGCGGCCCTCCTGCGTCACGTCGCGCATCTTGCCGAGGCACTTCTGCTGGAACTCCGCGTCGCCGACGGCGAGCACCTCGTCGACGAGGAGGATCTCCGGCTCGAGGTGCGCCGCGACCGCGAACGCGAGCCGGACCTGCATCCCGCTCGAGTAGCGCTTCACCGGCGTGTCGAGGAACTGCTCCATGCCGGCGAACGCGACGATCTCGTCGAAGCGGCGGCGGATCTCGGCATTTCGCATCCCGAGGATGGTGCCGTTGAGGAAGATGTTCTCGCGGCCGGTGAGCTCGGGATGGAAGCCCGTGCCGACCTCGAGCAGCGAGCCGACGCGGCCGCGGATCGTGACCTGGCCCGCGGTCGGCTCGGTGATCCGGGACAGCACCTTCAGGAGCGTCGACTTGCCCGCTCCGTTGGCGCCGATCAGCCCGAGCACCTCGCCGCGCTGGACGTCGAAGGAGATGTCCTCGAGCGCCCAGATGTGCTCGACCGGCGGCCGCGACCCGCGACGGGCGCGGCGAAACGGCGCAGTGAACGAGTCGGCGATCACGTCGCGCAGCGCCTTGTAGGGCTCCCGCGCACCGATGCGGTAGCGCTTGCCGACGCCCTCGGCCCTCAGCACGACCTGCTCAGACGACATCGGCGAAGCCCTTCTCGACCCGGCGGAAGTATTCGATCCCGGTCACGAGCAGCACGAGCATCACTCCGAAGGAGAAGAGCATCAGGTGCCCGACCTGCCCCGCCTGGGTGCCGAGGATCGACCAGCGGAAGCCCTGCACGACGCCGGCCATCGGGTTGAGGCCGATCCACTGGCGGATCTGCGGCGGGTAGATGAGCGCGGAGTAGGCGACCGGCGTGATGAAGAACCAGGCCTGCGAGAGGAACGGCACCGTGTACTGGACGTCGCGGTACTTCACGTTCAGCGCCGAGAGCCAGAGCGTGACCGCGATCGAGGTGACCACGGCGAACAGGATGAAGAACGGCAGCGTCACGATCTGCCACGGCGGCACCACGCCGTACCAGACGAGCAGCCCGAACAGCACCACGAAGCCGACCGCCATGTCGACGAGGCCCGCCAGCACCGGCGCCACCGGAATCAGGATCCGCGGCACGTAGACCTTCGTCACGAGCGCCTGGTTGTCGACGATGCTGCGCGTCGAGAGCGCGAGCGCGTTCGCGAACAGCATCCACGGCAGGATCGCGGCGAACGTCAGCAGCGCGTATGGCTCCCCGTTCGTCTGGATGTGGGCGTAGTGGCCGAAGATGATCGTGAAGATCGCCGTCGTCAGCAGCGGCTGGAGGATCACCCAGGCAGCACCGAGGGCCGTCTGCTTGTAGCGGATCTTGACGTCGCGCCAGACGAGGAAGTACAGGAGCTCGCGGTAGTCCCAGAGCTCGCGCAGGTCGAGCGAGGCCCAGCCGCGGCGCGGCTTGATGATGGTGACGCGCTCGGCGTCGAAATGACTCTCGTGGAGGGGATCTGCGACGCTCAAGGCTGAGTCAGGGTACCGGCCGAATTTGTGGAACTTGTTGCGGTCACCCATAGCTCGCCCCAGCGCTGAACGAGCTCCGCGACCTCCAGCCCGGCCGCGCCGAGCTCGTCGTGCAGCTGCGCGACGGTGTATTCCGTGCAATGCGTGGGGTCGGCGAAGTACGGGAGGTCGAGCTCGCGCCGGAGCGGTACTAGCCAGTCGCGCTCGTAGAGAGGTACACGGATGAGCATTCGGTTCGGCCGGGCCGACTCCCAGAGCCGCGCGAGAAGCTCCGGCCGCCGTTCGATGTGCTCGAGGACGTTCGAGAGCACGACGACGTCGAAGGGCTGGGGTGGCTGCCATGTCAGCGCGTCGGCGTTGATGAACTTGAGCCCCGGCTCGTCGAAGTGGTCGCGGGCGAAGGCGAGCGAGCCGGGGTTGACATCGATCCCGGTCACGAGAGCTCCGCTGCGGACGACGAGATCGTGTGCCAGCTCGCCCTTGCCGCAGCCGACGTCGAGGACCCGCTCGCCGGCGTGCACGCGCTCAACGAAGAACTCGTGGTAGCCGATCAGCCGGTGCTTCGCGTGGATGCCGCCGTCGAGCTCGATCGCGAGCAGGTCGATCCGGTCGAAGAGGTGGCCGTCGAGCTTGAGCAGGCGCCGGAGCGCGACGTCGGGCGGCTTCTGGTGCGTGATCGCCGAGACCCAGAGGCGGTAGAGGGAGCCGAGCACGCGGTCGGCTGCGTGGCTCTGCAGGAGCGGGTCGAGCAGGCGCTGGGCTCGTCTCATCGCACCAGCCTCGCAAACACTTCGCGATGGCGCTCGACCCACGCTCCTGCGTCGAAGCGCTCGACCGCGCGGCGGCGGGCGGCGTCGGCGCGCTCGTCGAGCCGCTCGGTCACCGTGAGAACGGCCGCGGCGAGCTCCGCGGCGGCGGGCGGATGGTCGCGATCCCAGTCCACCGGCGCGGCGACGCCGACTCCGGCGTCCTCGCCGACGAGCTCGGGGACGCCGCCGCTCGCCGAGTAGACGACCGGGAGCCCCGAAGCCATGGCCTCGAGAACGACCGTGGGGCACGGATCGTTGTACTTGGTGTGCAGCAGGACGTCGGCGCGCTGCATCAGCGCGGGCGCGTCGGCCTGCGAATACGGGCCGAGCAGCTCGACGGCGTCGTCGATGCCGAAGCGGCGCGCCAGGGCGGCGGCCTGTGCAAGGCCGTCGGGGGCAAACGACAGCGCACCGGCTACGAGCAGCCTCGCATCGACGCGTTCCTGCCGGAGCTGCGCGAGCGTCTCCAGCGCCGTCTCGAGCCGGTAGCGCTGGTACTGGCCGCCGCCGAGGAGCAGCGTCAGCGGACGGCTCGGACGCTCGGGCAGCGGCGCGAAGCGTGCGGTGTCGACCGGGTTGTTCAGGATCTCCCACGGCCCCTCGCGCTCGCCGTAATAGCGATCGGCACCGAGCTTGCAGAACTCGGTCTGGAAGAAGACGTGGTCGGCCTCGTGCAGCAGCCGAGCGCGGGGCGCGTTGACGAGCTCGAAGCCGTCGCCGTACCAGCCCGGGTAGGCGACGCCGTTCTGGTTCCAGGCGAAGACCGCGCCACGGCGCCGCGTCAGCCGGACGAGCGCAGGCGCGTCGAGCGGCATGCTGCTCGACCCGAGGTAGAGCACGTTGAAGTCGCGCGGCGCATTCGGCAGCGCTTCGTGCAGGACCTGGAACTTGACCGCGCCGCCCGTGACGACCTCGCCCCCGCCCGGCATCCAGTCGACGCCGTACGAAACGGCGAGCTCGCCCGAGCGCGGCGCCGTCGCGGCGATCTCGCGGTGACGCGGCCGCTCGCGGGCGTCGAACCTCGCCGCGGCCAACGCGTTCCGCGCACGGCGCACCGGCGCACGCACTGCTCCAGGGCACCCTCATCGCGACTCGACGAACCCGTCGAAGAACGAGCGCCACAGCGGCCGCTGCGCCTCGTAGGTGTTGGCGGCCGCCGTCTCGAGACCGGCCTCGACGACCCGCGGCAGCTCCGCAGGACGCCCGGCAACGTGCGCCAGCCGGCCCGCGAGCCCCTCGACGTCGCCGACGTCCACCAGCCACGCGTTCTCGCCGTGGCGGACGAGGTCCATCGCCTGTCCGACGCGTGTCGTGACGACGGGAACGCCGCTCGCCATCGCCTCGAACAGCCCCTTGGGGCCGCCCTCCTGCCGCGACGAGACGACGTACGCGTCGAGGGCCTGGTACAGCCGGCCGATCCGGTCGTAGTGCTCGACGAGCCGGTGCGTATACGGGATTCCGAGCCGCTCGAGCCCTGCCACGACGTAGCCGCGGGCAGGCCCGGCGAGGAGAACGTGGAGCCCGGCGACCTGTCCCGTGCAGCAGCCCGAGGGCCTCGACGAGCAGGTCGGGTCCCTTGATCAGCTTCGGCTCGAGCCCGTCGCCGAAGCCGACGCCGTCCTTCTGGAACGACCCGACGACGAACGCGTCCGCAGGCAGGCCGAGCTCCGCGCGGGCCTCCGCACGCGTCGCCGGCGTCTGCGGCGAGAAGTACGACGGCTCGATCCCGATCGGGATCCGCACGACCCTGGACGGCTCGATACCGCTGCCGAGCACGACCGACTCGATCTCGCTGTGCGACACGAGCACCCGGTCGAGCTCGTCCTTGTGGTCGCAGAGCGACTGGTAGCAGACGTCGAACTCGGGCATCCCCGGTGATCCGGGGACGCCGTGGTAGTACGCGACACCGAGCCGGTGCGGCGCGGGGCTCCACGGTCCACCGAGCAGCGCGAACTGGCTGCCGTAGAAGGCCGCCTGCCCGCGCGAGCCGAGCAGCAGGCGCCGGTCCGCGACGGGAATCCCCAGCGCGCGGGCCGTGTCGCCGATCGCGCGCAGCTCGTGGTCGATCACCCAGCCGGCCCCTTCCTCGACGAGGAAGAGGTGCGAGTGCGGCGCCCATCGACGCGTGACGACCGCCCCGACGCGGCGCGCGAGCGGGCGCAGCGCGCTAGCCGCCATCCGCGCCCTCGACGAACTCGTCCAGCCCCAGCGCCTGGAGGTACTGGTCCGCGATCTCCGCGAGCGAGGGCAGCGAGATCAGCGCCCGGCGCGCCTCGTACTCGTCGGCAAGCCGATCGAGGAGCCCGGGGATCTCCTCGCGATCGCGAAAGCCGAAGCCGGCCTCCTTCACCGCCTCGCCGCTGCCGCCGCTGTCGAGGTACACGGCGGGGAGCCCGCAGGAGAGCGCCTCGACGAGCGCGTTCGAGTACGCGTCGTGCTCGGTCGCGGTGACGAAGATGTCGTGCTGTCGGAGCAGCGCAGCGAGCTCTGCCGAGGGCACCGGTGGGACGTGACGGATCCGCTCGAACGGCGTCGACGTGTTGCCGACGAACGTGAACTCGAATCGGTCCCAGTCGAGGTGATCCTCGAGCCAGCGATAGGTCGGCCCACCCTTGCGCGGGTTGTCCGACCAGCTCGACGAGATCAGGCGAAGCGGGCGATCGGGGGAGAACGCGACGCGGCCGCGCGGATTGAAGATCGCGGGGTCGAGCGCGTTGTGGATCACCCGCGGCGCCACCAGCTCGATCCCGATGGAGCGGTACATCTCGATCGTCGCGCGCGAGATCGCGATCGTCGCGCCGGCAAGCCGAGCGTTGACCGCGGCCGTCATCGCGTCGGTGCCGTCGTCGTAGCCGCGGTACAGCGACGTGACCGCGCCTACCCGGTGCACCATGCGCACGCCCTGAACCCGGCGGGCGAGCAGCTCGAGCCGCTCGACGTCGAAGTTGAACGAGTTGAAGAGACACGCGCGGGTGGCCGGCGAGATCACGTTGCGCTCGACCCGCACACCGCGCCGGTCGAGCTCGCGGAGCAGCGCGCTCAGCGACTGATTCGCCCCTCCCGCGGGCGGCGGCGCGAAGTCGTGAAACACCGCGAGGTCGGCGCCCGTGAGGCGCGCCCGCCGCACGTCGCGCTCGAGGCGAAACCGCCAGGCGGCACGCTTCGCAGGCCTCGCCACGGGCCGCAGCGCGGCTCGGATCACGCCGAGCGAAGTGGAATCGGGCTGACCTCGCTCTCGCCGACGCCCGGCTCGACGGCGCTCCAGGCGAGGATCGGCGCGACCACCCCGGGCCGTCCCTGAGAGTTGAGGAACAGGGACTCGCCGTGGTCGGCGACGACGTCGAACCCGAGCGCGCCTACTTCGGCGACGAGCAGCTGCGAGTTGTGGAGCTGCATGTGGATGTTGATGCCGTAGCGGCCGGAGTTGAGCAGGCCCGCGGGAATCTCGCAGCGGATCGCGTTGGGGCCCTCGATCAGGCGCGGCCGACTCGCCTCGGGCGCGTCGGTATACGACGAGCGGAACACCACCGCGCCGTCGATGGTGACCAGGTCGAACCCGGCCGTGAACGCCGGGTCAGTCCTGAGCAGGTCGAACTCGATCGTGACCACGACCGGCTGGCTGCTGAGAAACGTTGTCGCGAGCTCGCCGAGCTCCTCCGTCACGCGGGCCTCACGCAGCCGGCAGACGTCATTACCGGCCCGGATCGCGGCGTCCTCGCCCCACCGGCGGCGACCGAGGTCCGAAGTGTCGACCGAAGCGAGGTAGCGCCGAACCACGCTCTCGACATCGCCCTGATCGACCAGCTTCCCGCCCTCCAGCAGGATCGCCTGCTGGCACAGGCGCGCGACCGCCTGCATGTTGTGGCTGACGAAGAGGACGGTGCGGCCGTCCCGCGCGACTTCGCTCATCCGGCCGAGGCAGCGCTTCTGGAACTCCGCGTCGCCGACCGCCAGCACCTCGTCGACGATCAGGATCTCGGGCTCGAGGAACGCGGCGACCGCGAACGCGAGCCGCACATACATCCCGCTCGAGTAGCGCTTGACCGGCGTGTCGATGAATCGTGCTACCCCCGAGAAGTCCACGATGTCGTCGAACTTCCGCGCCACCTCGGCCTTGCGCATGCCGAGGATGCCGCCGTTCAGGAAGACGTTCTCGCGACCGGTGAGCTCGGGGTGAAAGCCCGTGCCCACCTCGAGCAGCGCTCCGACGCGTCCCCGGATGTCGGCGTAGCCCGCCGTCGGCTCGGTGATCCTGGCGAGAAGCTTCAGGAGCGTGGACTTCCCCGCGCCGTTACGGCCGACGATGGCCATCGCCTGGCCCTCCGGGACCTCGAAGGTCACGTCGCGCAGCGCCCAGAGCTCGGTGCGCCTGTCCTGGCGCGAGACGAGCCGCCGGGCCAGCCCGTATCCGCCCTCGAGCTGCCCGATCGCAAAGCGCTTGGAGAGGTTCTCCGCATGGATGGCGAACTCGGTCATCTCAGATGAGGTCGACGAGCGTCCGCTCGGCGCGCCGGAAGGAGAAGAGCCCGCTGACGACGAGCCCGGCCGCGATCAGGACGCTGGCTCCGACCGCTCCGTATCCCGGCGGTGCGCCCCCGAGGAGCGCCCACCGGAAGCCCTCGGTGGCGCCGGTCATCGGGTTGAGCGAGAGCACCCAGCGCCAGTGCGGCGAAACGAGGGTCACGGGGTAGATGATCGGCGTCGCGTACATCCAGAGCTGAAGCAGGAACGGGAGTGCGAACGGGATGTCCCGGTAGCGCACGGTCACCGGCGCGAGCCAGAGCGAGATCCCGAACCCGATGAGAAGCGTCAGCGCCAGAAAGAACGGCATCGTCACGATCTGCCAGGGCGGCAAGAACATGTACCAGGCGTAGAGCCCAATCAGCACAAAGAGCGAAAGCGCGAAGTCGACGAGCGGTGTCGCCACGGCAGCGAACGGGACGAAGAGCCGGGGGAAGTACGCCTTCGAAATCAAGCCGCTCGCGCCCGCCATGCTCGCGCTGCCGCCGGAGATGTTCGACGAGAAATACGTCCAGAGCAGGACGCCGCTGAACAGAAAGAGTGGATACGGCACGTCGGAGCCGGAGGTGATCCCGGCAAGGCGCCCGAAGACCACGCTCATGATCACCATCGAGATGAACGGGCGGAAGATCGCCCAGAACGAGCCGAGGAAGGTCTGCTTGTAACGGGCCTTCACGTCCCGCCAGATCAGATGGAAGAGGAGCTCGCGGTAGTTCCACAGCTCCGGCAGGTCGATTCCGATCAGCCCGCGGGAGGGCTGGATCCTCCGGACGGTCCGCACGGCCGGGGCCGGGGCCGTGCTCACGACGTCAGCCACCGTTCCGCCGAACCACGTGGTTGCCGAGCACGAGCAGGTCCATCCGCGTCTTCTGGAAGGTGTCGACGGCGTCGGCGGGGCTCATCACGATCGGCTCGTTCTCGTTGAACGACGTGTTCAGGAGCACGGGGACGCCGGTGCGCTGCTCGAACTCGCTGATCAGCCGGTGGTAGCGCGGCTGGACGCGGGCATCGACGCTCTGCACCCGCCCCGTGTCGTCGATGTGGTTCACCGCCGGAATCTTGTCGCGCTTGTCGGTCAACGTCTTGTAGACGAGCACCATGAACGGCGACGGATAGCTCTGGTCGAACCACTCGCCGGTCTTCTCGGCGAGGATCGACGGCGCGAACGGCCGGAACGGCTCGCGGTGCTTGATCCGCGCGTTGAGGATGTCCTTCATGTCGGTGCGCCGCGGATCGGTGACGATCGAGCGGTGGCCGAGGGCGCGCGGGCCGAACTCCATGCGGCCCTGGAACCAGCCCACGACGTTGCCGTCGGCGATGCTCTCGGCGACCGTTGAGAAGAGCGCGTCGTCGTCGAGCCGGTCGCCGTGCAGGCCCGCTGCTGTGAGCGCCGACTCGATCTCGACATCCGTGAACTGCGGCCCGGTGAACGCATGCTCCATCACGAAGCCGCGCGGCTTTCTGAGCACCTGGTTCCAGACGTAGAACGCGGCGCCGACCGCCGTGCCGGAGTCGCCCGCGGCCGGCTGGACGTAGAGCTCCTCGAACGGCGTCTCGGGCAGGATCCGGCCATTCGCGACGGCGTTCAGCGCGACGCCGCCGGCGAGGCAGAGATTCGGGATGTGCGTCTGCTCCCAGAGCGTGCCGAGGATGTGCAGGTACGCCTCCTCGAGCATCGCCTGGAGCGAGGCTGCGACATCGTTGTAGAGCGCCGTGATCTCGCCGTCGGGCTCGCGCGCGGCACCGAACAGCTCGATCAGCCGGTCTGAGTAGATCCGCCCGATCGTCGGCGAGCCGTCGTCCCAGTTCATGTCGACGCCTTCCTTGTCGTGCGTGAAGTAGTCGAGGCCGAGCGTGAACAGCGGGCCGTCGAGGCGCACGAGCTCGCGCAGCTTCGCGACGTAGACCGGCTTGCCGTACGGCGCGAGGCCCATCACCTTGCCCTCGTCGCCGTAGTGCGGGAAGCCGAGCCACTGCGTGACCGCGGTGTAGAAGATCCCGAGCGAGTGCGGGTAGAGGACGCGCTCCAGCACCTCGAAGCGGTTGCCGTGGCCGACGGCGAGCATCGTCGAGGCGAAGTCCCCGAAGCCGTCGACGGAGAGGATCGCGGCGTCCTCGAACGGCGAGACGAAGAATGCGCTCGCGACGTGAGCCTGATGGTGCTCGACGTTGTGGACCTGTGCGCGCAGCGACTCGACGCCGAGCGACTCGGTCAGCGCCGAGCCGACGTCGCGGATGCGCGCCGCGTTGTCGAGGCGCGACTTCAGGTACCGCGCGCTGGCCCCGTGGCGGATCGTGCGCAGGAGCTTGCGGCCGAGGTTCGCCTTCGGGTCGCGCGAGACGGCGACGTGGTCGAGGTCGTCGACGGTGAGCCCCGCGTCGGCGAGACACCAGGCGGCGGCGAGCGCCGGGAAGCCGGCGCAGTGCTTGACGCGGTTGAAACGCTCCTCCTCGGCGGCGGAGACGAGCTCGCCGTCGATCACGAGAGCCGCCGCCGCATCGCCGTGGTACGCGTTGAGTCCAAGGATCGCCGTCAAGCAGACGATGCTAGCGGGGCGCCTGTTCGGAGCGTGTTATCGATCGCATACCATCGCTCTGGATGAGCGGCTACGTCGTGACTAGGCCGTTTCCGGACAGCAACGTCGGCTCGAATCTCGCGAGCCTCGGCGGCGCCCTCTGGCTCGCCCGAAATGTCTCCCGCTCCGTCGTCGTCGACTGGCGCGGGCTGAGCCAGCTTCCCGACCCCGAGCTCAACTACTTCACGGAGTTCTTCGAAGCGCCGCCGCGCCTGACCGGCGTCGAGGTCGTCTATGCCCCGGCGGATGTCGGGGACTACGGCCGGGTCTGGCTCTCCCCCGGTGAGGCGCGCGCGCTCGCAACCGGCGAGCGGACGGAGGACGCGACCCACGTGGTCCTCCAGCCCTACCACGGTCTCGACCGACTCCATCCCGGCCCGGAGGCGGAGCGCCACCGGCTCCTGCGCGACTTTTACCTCGAGCTCCGGCCCTCACCCGAGATCCAGGCGACAGCCGACGCATGGTGGGACGAGCAGGTGAACGGCGCCCCGGTGGTCGCCGTCAACGTCCGCACCGGCAACGGCCACTACTTCGGGAAGGGCGGCTCGTACGCGTCCCGGGTCGACATCTCCATCTTCGAGAACCGGCGGCGGTTTCTGCGCGTCATCGAACGCGCCGTGCGGCAACGCGTGAAGTCGCTCCCGAAAGGTGCGCGCGACGATGTCGTCGTGTTCTACGCGACGGATGCCCAGTGGATGAGCGATCTCCTGGCCGGATTGCCGAACGCCGTCTCCCGCCGCTCCCTGTACCCACCGCCGGACACTGGCGACACCTACGGCTTCTCGGGCGATCCCGCGACTGCGCGGGTGTCGATCGTAGCTACGCTCACCGACATGTTCCTGCTGGCGCGATGTGATGCGCTGATCTACAACAACTCGCTGTTCAATCAGTACGCACGCGTCGTGACGGACAGCTTCGGGGGAAACCAGGTTCACATCGAGACGCTCTTCCTACGCAGCCGCTCGCGCCACCTGACGGAGGCCGCACGGCGCCGACTCACCAGGCTCGGGCGCAGCACGCAATGACCGAGCGGTTGCGGAGCGACCGGCTCTTCGCGGCCAACCGCTCGTTCCTCCGCGAGGCCGATGCGCTCGCCCCTGACCTTGCTTACGGCGAATCGATCGACGGGTTGATCAACCCGCGCGAGGGCCTCCTGCTCTACGTGCTGGCTCGCAGGACGGCGAAGCTCGGCAACGCGGTCGAGATCGGCGCCTACAAGGGACGGTCGACGTGGTGCCTGGCGAGGGCTCTCGAGGACGCGCACTCGCCGTACAACGTGATCTCGATCGACCCGCACGAGGACCCGGAGGCGCGCGCTTCGTACTTCGAGATGATCGAGCAGAGCGGACTGCGAGAACGAATCGATCCGCGGGTGGGACGCTCGCACGACATCTCCGCCACGTACGCCGGGGACCTGATCGGGATGCTCTGGATCGACGGCGACCACGGCTACGAATCGGTCAAACAGGATTTCGACGACTGGTTCCCGCGTCTCGAGGTCGGCGGCTGGCTCGCAATTCACGACACGGTGAACAACTGGCACGGTCCGACGAAGCTGACACGCGAGCTACTCAGCGACCGCTCCGATCTGAGCGACATCGGGGTCGTCCTCCTGACGTTCTTCGCGAACAAGGCTCCAGCGCGGCTACGCAACCGCGTTCGCGGCGCCAAGGCGCGTGCGAGCTTCGAGCTCTTGACCCTCATGCAGGCGCGCCACGCGGGCTTCGGCCCGCAGACGGGCTCCTAGTCGTCGCCCGCCGCTTCGAGGCTCCGCGCGAAGTACTGCGCGTACTTGGTGTCCCAGTGGCGGAGCTCGAGAAAGGTCAGGTTGGCCGGGTGCGGCTTGTAGAGCCGGAAGGCCTCGCCGAGACACCCGGTGGCGGCGCTCTCCCTCTGCGCGGTGTAGCTCACCTGCCCGAACCACTGCCGGCCGGTGTCCGTCCAGCGCCCAAGCTGCTGCCGGGAGAGGAAGTAACAGCCGCTGTGCGGATTCTCGAACTCGGCGAACCTCCAGCTCTCGATCTGGATCAGCGTGAGTCGGTTCCAGGCCCATTCCCGGCCGTGTCTGCTCTCGAGATCGATGTAGGTCTTCTGGCCGTTCCAGAACTCGTAGCGATGCGGTAGGAGCAACGCATCAGGCGGCGCGCCGCTGTTGAAGTACGCGAGCTTCTCGAGGACGAGACTGTCGCTCAGCACCAGGTCGTCCTCGAAGTAGATGAACCAGTCGAAGTCCTCGGCGCGATCGACGAACTCCGTCTGGGCCTCGAAGCCGAGCAGCATCGGATCGACGCCGTCTCGCTCACGGACGACGAGCCGCGAGGACAGGTGCTCCGGCAGCGCCTCGGCCACGTGCCGGCCGGGAAGAGTGTTCAGGACGAGCTCGAGCTGGGTGTGCCCCAGGCTCTCGAGCAGGCCGTCGAGGGTCCGCCCCAGCCGCTCCGCGCTCAGCTCGGTCGGACGCGATCCGTCGACGACGTGCGTGACGACTGCGAGGACCCTGGAGCGCGAATTCTCGGCGGGCGGCTCCGCGAAGCGACGAACGACCTCGCCTCGATGTTGGAACGAGGTGATCCGCGCGCGCGTCCGCAGAGCCCGCAGCGTCTCGACGCCGACCGCGATCGGGGCGACTACTCTCCTGTCGAGCCACCGTCGGGCTTTCCCGAGCTGCCGTCTGCCGATCATCCCGCCAGGAATCTACGGGAGGAAGCGACTATCCTGCCCGACGTGGCGAGTGGCCTCCGCAAACTGCTCGGCTACCCGGCGCGGTACTCGGCCGCGCTCCGCGACCGGCGCCGCGTCCGCGCTCTGCCTCCCGAGCTGCCGTTCGACGACGCGCTGGCGTTCGCCGTCGAGCACATCGGGATCACGCAGAAGACGGACGAGGTCCGCTGGCTGTTCGAGCAGGTCCGGGAGCTGCAGCCCCGCGTGGTGCTCGAGATCGGTCTGGACGAGGGCGGCACGTTCTTCCTCTGGACGCGCGCCGCGCCGATTGACGCACAGCTCATTGCGATCGACACGCGGCCGCCCGGCGCGCTCGGCCCCTGGTCGCCGTTCCCGCTCGTCCGGCGGGCATTCGCCCGCGGCAAGCAGCGCGTCGACCTGGTGATGTCGGCGGACTCGCACGACCCCGCGACCGTCTCGCGCGTCCAGCGGCTCCTCGAAGGCCGCCCCGTCGACTTCCTGTTCATCGACGGCGATCATTCGTACGACGGGGTCTGGGCGGACTTCCGCATGTACTCGCCGCTCGTACAGCCCGGCGGGATCGTCGCCTTTCACGACGTCGCCCAGGAGACGACCGCCGACACGGAGGGAACGGCGCGCTTCTGGAAGGAGTTCAGCGCGGAGCGGGCGACGGAGGAGCTCGTTGCCGGCGGCGAGCCCGGGTTCGGAATCGGGATCTACCGCCTACCGGCTAGCCCAGCCACGGAAGCGTGACGAGCCCCGACTCGAGCACGAGCTCGCACAGGCGGAAGTCGTCCTCCGAGTCGATGTGGAACGCGCGTAGATCAGCGATCTCGAGCGGCAGATGCCGGCCGTTTTGCCACGTCTCCTCTTCCCGCCGCAGAAACGCGGTCCGAAAGAGGTAGAGGGCGGCGTTGATCCGGAACACGCGCGGCACGTCCTGCCGTCGTCCGTAGGCGCGACCCTCGGGAATCAGCTGCTCGAGGTAGCCGTCGCGCTCGACCACGGCATGCCAGATCGGGTTGAACGAGGGCTCGGACACGGCAACCACGCCGTCCGCTACGGGAGTCGCGGAGAGAAGCTCGTGCGCACGGGAGACGTCCTGGGGCAGGCGCCCGGGCGAGGTCGGGTCGAGCAGGAGCAACAGGTCGTAGTCCTCGCCGTGCGGATCGACCTCGGCGAGCGCGTGCTGCAGGACCGGCAGCATCGCGGTGTCGTCACCCGCGAGCTCGGCCGGACGCAGAAACGGCACGTCTCCGCCGACCGCGCGGGCGACGGCGGCGACCTGCTCGGAGTCGGTGGAGACGATCGTCCGGTCGAGCTCCGGGCATAGGCCAGCGAGCCGCAGCGAATGCTCGATCAGCGGCAGCCCCGCGAGAGGACGAATGTTCTTGCCGGGCAGGCCCTTGGAGCCGCCGCGGGCGGGGATCACCGCGAGCGTCGTCACGTCTGGACCTCCCCGCAGAGCTCGAGCACGCGCAGGCCGTCCCGCCCGCTCGCACGCGGCTCGCCGCCCGACTCCGCGCACACGAGGAAGTCGGCAAGCGCCGAGCGATAGGTGTCGGCGAGGGCGAACGCATCGTCTGCCCAGAGCTCCTCCGCCGCGGGCAGCAGGACCGCAGGCCCGCCCCAGGCCCAGGTAATCGTTCCCTCCTCGCCGACCCAGCGCGAGTGCCGGTTGTACGCGCGGTCGAGGAGGTCCATGTGCACGGAGCTCAGCGCGCCGCCTTCGTGCCGGCAGACGAGCTCCGCGACGTCGTCGACGTCCAGCTCCAGCGCCGAGACGCGGGCCGCGGCTCCAGTGCACGACACGACCTCGCCGGCGATCCAGCGCACGTAGTCGAGCTCGTGGCTGAGCGTGAGCAGCGCGCCGCCGCCGAGGTCTCTGCGGGCCGCGTAGGAGCCACGGTAGTCCTCCTCCGGGTGCCAGTCGGGAAGGTACTGGCCGACCTCGGCGCGTACCGAGAGCAGCCGGCCGATCCGTCCCTCCTGCACCGCGGCACGGATCGCCTCGAGCGCAGGGTGGAAGCGGAGGTTGTAGCCGACGGCGATCGTCACCTCGGCCTCGTCGAGCAGCGTGGCAAGACCCTCGGCGGAGGCAGCGAGCGGCTTCTCGACATACGCGTGGATCCCTCGCTCGACGGCCCAGCGCAGCGCCGTCGCGTGCTCGCTGGTCGGCGTGGCGATGACCACGGCGTCGGGCGCCCAGGCTTCGACCTCGTCGAGCGAGCGCGACACCGCGATCGCCTCGTGGCCGAGCTCACGCAGGTTCCCGAGGTCGCGACGACCCATCGAGCCCGTGCCGATCACGGCGACGCGAAGGCTCATCGGCGCTCCGCGACCAGGAACTCGTAGGGCACCGGGATCCCGCCCACGACCTCCGGCTCGCCGCCGAAGCGGCTCCGCTGGCGCTGGTCCTCGACCCAGGACACCGAGAACCCCTCCTCGGCAAGAAAGGCCTCGACGTCGGTGCGGGAGAAGATCGAGAAGTAGTCGCGCATCGTCTCGAAGCCCGGCTCGAGCAGCGTGTCTGCCAGGTAGCGCACCTCGGTCGCGTCGCCGAAGCTGGAGCGGACGACGAGCAGCCGCCGGGCCGAGCGCGACATCGTCTCGAGCGGACGGCGGAAGTCGGGGAAGTAGAGCAGCGTGCTGAGGCACACCACGGCGTCGTAGCGCTCGTCCGGCGGCAGCTCGTCGAGAGCGAGCGCGCGGAGCCGGCCGGGCCGAAGCCGGGTGTCGGCGAGGGTGAGCCGGCCGATCTCGATCGCCCGTTGGTAGTAGTCGATCCCGTGGTACTCGAGGCCGAGCGGCTGGAGCGAGCGCCAGAGGTGGCCTGCGCCGCAGCCGACGTCGAGGACGCTCTCGCCCGGCGCGAGACGCTCCGCGAGCAGCTCGCGGGTCTGCGCCGCGGAGTCGAGCTCGGCCTCGTCACCGGCGCTCCGCGCAACCGCGGAGCGCGTGTAGCGCTTCGTGTACTCCCAGATCGAGCGCGGCCGGGTCGGGTGCACGTCCGTCGCCCGGGCGAGGAACAGCGCGCCGGGGCCGTCGGCGGGCGTCAGGCGCGCGACCGCAGCCTCGCCGAGGTCGGTCGACCCGCCGAACGCGGCCTCCTCCCACTCAGCTTCCGGGTGCCAGACCCAGTGGGTCTCGTCGAGGCGCAGGAGGCCCTCCTCGACGTGCGACACCTCGCCGTCAGGCGTGCGCACGGCGAGCCAGGGGAGCGACTGGAACAGCGGCTCGCTCGACCAGAGATGCACACCGCCGGCGGCGGCCGCCTCGAGCTCGAGCCGCGGCTGCGGAGGGGCGCCGAGCGCCCGCCGCGCAGCCTCGATCGGCGGCGCATAGCTCCACGGGACGCCGGGAAAGTCGGCCGCCACGTCGTGGACGAGCGCGCGGAAGGCATCGATGCGTCCGGCGATGTCGCGGTAGTCGTGGTCGAAGCACGACAGGATCGCGGGCTCTCCTGCGGCCGCCTGCTTGAACGCGGCCTCGACGTCCGCCGCCGAGAGCGCATGGACGTCCGTGACGAGGTCGAGCGTGCGAGCCATGCGCCTGCGCCCGGCCCCGGGCAGGCGGAAGTCCTCCGGGTCGGGGTGGTAGAGGCTCCACTCGGCGACGCCCGACGACCAGTCGACGAGCCCCGGCAGCGAGAGAGGCGCCCGGTTCGAGTAGTCGAACGGAAACCAGGAGTCGACCCAGCGCGACGAGAGCGGATCCATGATCGTGCCGCCCGCCCGGTAACAGGCCGGGAACCAGTCCCGCTCGAGCAGCCCGCGCGAGAGGATCCGGTCGTGCTCGTCGCCGAGCGCCCAGTCGAGCCCCCACTCGTTGCCGACGCCGCTCGCGGCGGGATGGTGGTAATGCCAGCCCTCCTCGTCGCCGCACTCCGCGATCCGCGAGCCCCAGCGGGCGAGGTAGTGGTCGCGCACCGCGTGGTAGCCGAAGGCGCGCTGCCGCGGGTTCGACGTGAACCCGGACCAGGTGAGGAAGAACCAGCCGATGCGAAGTTCGCCGCCGCCGGGGTCCGGGTGCCGCGCCCGAAACGCCGGGTCGAAGAGCTTGTCCATCGCGGTGTCGACCTGCTCCCAGGAGCCGAGCAGCTCCAGGTTGCCCGGATCGGCGCACGGCCCCTCCGTGTCCATGCAGACGACGACCTGAACCGCGGCGCTCATCGTCAGGGCTTGACGAAGTACGCGGTGGGCTTGGCGGACAGCGGAACCGGCTGCAGGCGCACCTCCGGATGTTGCGCCATGAACTCGTCGGCGGCGTCGGACTCGCCCCACTCGGGAATCGCGTATTCGTCGAAGACGACAAGGCCGCCCCGGCTGACCCGCGGATACAGCGCCGCCAGCGCGGCGCGCGTGCCCTCGAAGGCGTCGAGATCGAGGTGGAGGAGCGAGATGCGCAGGCCCGGGTTGCGGCTCGCAAACTCGGCCGCGGTGGTCGTCACGTCACCGGCGACGAGCTCGAGGCGCTCACCGAGCCCGGCCGCCTCTGCGTACTCCTGGACGCGCTCCGGCGTCGTGCCCTCGAACCCCGAGCTCGCGACGAAGTCGGCGATCGCCGCGCGTTCGTCGTCGCGCTGCGACGGCGCAAACTCGGTGAACGTGTCGAAGCCGATCACCCGGCGCAGCGAGCCCGGCTCCAGCACGTGAAGGAGCTTGAGCCAGTAGAGGCAGCCGGCCCCCTTGAAGACGCCGCACTCGACGATGTCGCCGGGAACCTCGAGCGCAGTCTTCGCCAGCTCGTAGCGCACGAGAAGCTTGCGGATCCGGTCGACATCCGGCCCGAGCAGCAGGAGGTTGTAGGCGTCCCAGACCTGCGCCTCGGCATCCGCATCGCTCACGGCGACGGAGCCTAGCTCAGAACCGGAAGACGGGCAGGTGGCGCGCGAGCAGCGAACGCGAGTTGTAGACCAGCAGCTCGACGTCCTCGGCGGCGAGCTCGCGCGCCCAGCGGCCCATCATCTCCACGATCACGTCGGACTGCGACCACTGGCCCGCCGCGACAACTCCTTCCTTCTCGTACGCGCGCGTCTCGCCCGGCTCGAGCCAGAAGTACTCCTTGTTGTAGTAGTCGACCCCGGCCAGGACGATCCGCGGGTAGCCCATCGCGTACGCAAAGTTCGTGGCGTCGAAGATCGAGTTGTAGCCGTGCACGAGCTCGCGCGGCCTCCGCGACGGCGACTCGTACTGCGTACGCGAGAGGCGCCGAAAGCGGAAGACGCGGGCGCCGGCCCGGAGGAGGCCCTGGCCGATCAGCTCGTTGCCCATGTGCGCGACGAGCCCGCCGGCGACGACGAAGACGGTGTCCGCGTACAACGGATTCGCGCGCAGCCGCTCGGCGTACACGTCGAGGTTGTCCACCTCGGCGGTCAGGTGGTAGTCGACCCGAACCCAGTGTTGGCGCGGAAACTCGCGCAGGCTGACCGTGTTGCAGCGCGAGATCGCCGCCCATTCTTCCTGGCCGATGTCGACGAGGGAGCGGCCGCTGCCGAAGACGAACGCCGTGTCGGAGGTGCGGGTCGCGAGCAGTTCCGGCTCGGAGAGGATGCGGTAGCGGCTGCGGCCGCGGCGGTCGCGCGCATACGACGCCGCGAGCGTCGCGAGGTGACGGGGCCGCAGGTGCGTGAAGTCGCCTGCGCGCACTCGCGCGCGCGCGTCTTTTGCCTTCGCCAGCATCGCGTCAGCCAAGCGCGCGGCGCACGACGTCGATCACCCGGCGCTGGTCGTCCGCGCCGAGCCCCACCGACGACGGCAGGCTTAGGCCCTGGATACCGAGCCGCTCCGCCTCGTCGCAGTGCCACGCGAACGAGCCGAGATGCGCGCGACTTTGGTGCAGCGGCTCCCAGAGCGGCCGGCTCTGGATCCGCTCGGCGGCGAGCGCCGCCATCATCGCGTCGCGGTCGATCGGAGCAGCCGCAGGATCGACCAGGATCGTGTTGAGCCAGAACACAGCGCTCGCCCAGGGCGCCTCCTGCATGGATGTGAGCCCGGACAGGCCGTCGAAGCCCTCCCGATAGGCGTCGGCGATGCGGCGCTTCGCGGCGATGTACTCGTCGAGGTGCTCGAGCTGCGCGCAGCCGAGCGCCGCCTGGACGTTGCCGAGGCGGTAGTTGAAGCCGACCTCGTTGTGGATGTACGCAACGGGATCGTCCTTCGCCTGGGTGGTCAGGTACCTGGCGCGCACGGCCAGCCGCTCGTCGTCGGTGACGATCATCCCGCCGCCGCCGCTCGTGATCAGCTTGTTGCCGTTGAAGCTGAGACAGCCGGCCTCGCCAAACCGGCCGGCCGAGGCCCACTCGCCGCTCTCGGTGCGGTAGCGCGCGCCAAAGCTCTCCGCGGCGTCTTCGACGACCGCGAGCCCGAAGAGGCGCGCGAGCGCGACGATCGGCTCGATCTCCGCCGGGTGGCCGAGGATGTGCACGGGCAGAACGGCGCGCACGCGCCTCCCGGTCGCGCGGTTGAAGAGCTCGCCTCCGCGCCGTTCGCACCCCTCCTCGAGGAACGCGGCGAACTCGGTCACGTCGAACTGCCAGTAGACCGGGTCAGCGTCGACGAAGACGGGGAAGGCGCCCGCGTAGCGGATCGCGTTGGCGGGCGCGACGAACGAGAGCGCCGAGGTCACCACCTCGTCGCCAGGCTCGACGCCGGCCAGCAGCAGCGCAACGTGCAACGCGGCGGTCCCGCTCACGGTGGCGACGCCGTACCGCGCGCCGACGCGCGCGGCGACCTCGTCCTCGAACCGGTCGACGTAGGCGCCGACCGACGAGACCCAGTTCGTGTCGAGGCACTCCTTCACGTACGTCCACTCGTTGCCGCGCAGCTCGGGGACGCAAAGCGGGATCGACCCGGCCTCGGCGGGCGCACCGGGCGCGAGCTGCTCCTTCAGGGTGTCCTCCGCTCCGGCCATCAGTTGCGGTAGCTCGGATCCTCGAAGTCGGCGATCACGCCCTGCCGGAGCGCGTCGAGAATCTCGCGGATCCCGTCGGGGACCGATCGCGTCGCCTCGAAGCCGAGCGTTCCGCGAATCCGCTCGAACGACACGCGGTAGTCGCGCGGATCCTCGTTGCGGTGCACGAGCTCGACCTCGACCTCGTCGGTGAGCTGCTCGCGGACGAGGTCGACGATCTGGCCCTTGCGGTAGTTCTCGCCGGTCGCGCCGACATTGAAGACCTGGCCGGCCACGACGGCGACGTCGCGGCCGAGCACGAGCGCGATCGCGCGGGCGGCGTCGCGCACGTGGACGTACGGCCGCCAGAACTGCTCGCCGAAGACCACGAGGTGCCGCTTCACCAGCAGCTCGGCGGCGAACTCGTTCACGGTGAGATCGAAGCGCGGGCGCGGCGACAGCCCATACACGGTCGCGAAGCGCAACACGGTCACCACCGGCAATGCGTCGGGCGCCTGGGCGAGGAGGGTCTGCTCGACCGCGACCTTCGTCTCCGCGTAGGTCGAGAGCGGCGAGAGCTCCGCCTCCTCGTCCACGTACTCGAGCCCGTCCGACATGCGCCCGTAGTTGCTGCAGGTCGATGCGAAGAGGAAGCGCTCGACGCCGTGCTCGCGCGCCAGCTCGAAGAGTCGCAGCGACGCGTCCTGGTTGATCGCCCGCGCCAGCTCGGGATCGGCCTGGCAGGCGGGATCGCCGACGATCGCGGCCAGATGGACGACGGCGTCGACACCCTCGAGCGCCGCGGCGAGGTCGTCGTCGGAGCGAACGTCGCCGCGGACGAACTCGAATCCCTGCCGGGGATAGAGCGAGAGCAGCGCCCCGCCGCCGTGGGCGAGCGAGTCGAGGACGCGCACGGTGTGCCCCTCGTCGAGGAGCTGGGATGACGCGACGGAGCCAAGGTAGCCGGCGCCGCCGGTGACGAGCACGCGCATCTCAGATCCCTCCCGAGGAGATGTCCTGAAGCGCCTGCTCGTAGTCGGCGAGCTGCCCGATGTCGAGCCAGTACTCCCGCAGCGGGAAGCCGACGATCGTGCGGCCGGCGGCGAGGACGCGCTCGATCAGCTGGGGCATCTCGAGCGGCTCGCCTGGCGAGACTAGCGACCGCACAGCGGGGTTGATCAGGTAGATGCCGGCATTGACGAAGCCGCGCAGGAGCGGCTTCTCTTCGATGCTGCTCACGTGCGCGTCGTCGAGCTCGACGATCCCGTACGGCACGCGTACCTCGTACGGGCGCACCGCCACCGTCATCTCGGCGCCCTGCTCCTCGTGGAAGCGGTGCATCGCACGGAAGTCGACCCGGGTCAGGATGTCGCCGTTCATCACGAGGATCGGGCTGTCCGTCTCGACGAGGCCGAGCGCGCCGGCGGTGCCGAGCGGACGCTCCTCCGGGACGTACTCGATCTCGACGCCGAACTCGCGGCCGTCGCCGAAGTGCTGCGCGATGTCGTCGCCGCGGTAGTGCGTCGTGAGGTTGACGTGCTGGATGCCGGCGTCGCGGAGCTGCTCGATGATCCGCTCCAGCAGCGGGCGGTCGCCGACGGGGAGCATCGGCTTGGCCGTCTCCTCCGTGAGCGCGCCGAGACGGGTGCCGAAGCCGCCGGCCATCACGACGGCCTGCAGCGGCGGGCCGTCCGCCGTGACGAACTGGTCGAGCAACGCGAGGTCCTGGACCTGTCCGGCGTCGTCCACGAGCGGGATCTGGCGGACATCCCAGCGCCGCATCAGCGCCACGAGGTCGAGCGACGGCGTCTCGACGGGCGCGGTGAGCGGCTTCGGGCGCTGCTCGTCCAGTTCCTGCTGGCGCTCGAGGAGCACGGAGACGGGCGTCTCGAGGTCGACATCCGCCAGCATCGCGCGCCGGACGTCGCCGTCGGTAACCGTGCCGAGGAGCAGCCGGTCTGGGGCGACGACGAGCGCGATGCCGCTCCGGTTACGGTCGATGCAGGCCATCGCCTCGCGGACGGTCGCGTCGGCCCCGAGCAGGAGCGGCTCCAGCTCGACGGGCGTCACGCGTCCACCGGCTTCAGCATGCGGGCCGGCACACCGGCGACAACGACACCGGGTTCGACGTCGGAGGTCACGACCGCTCCGGCGCCGACCACCGAGCCCGCGCCGACGGTGAGCCCCTGGATCACCGTCGCGCCCGCGCCGACGTGGACGCCGTCCTCCAGCTCGACCCCGCTCGCGAGGCGCGCCCCGGTTGCGACGTGGACGTGGTCGCCGAGCCGGCAGTCGTGCTCGACGATCGCCCCGGTGTTGACGATCACGTCGGTGCCGAGCCGGGCGTCGGCGTTGACGACTGCGGCGGCGAACGCCGTCAGGCCAGGGCCGGTCACGGCCGACGGCGACACGACCGCGGCGGGATGCACCGCGTCGACCAACTCGACCCCGGCGGCGCGCGCAAAGTCGAAGAGCCCGGCGCGGGCGCGCATGTCCGCACCGCTGCCGAGCCCGATGAACGCATGCCGCACCCCGGAAGCGTAGTGAGACGCGAGCAGGTCATCGTCCCCGAGCACCGGCACGCCCAACACGACGGTCTGCCACAGCTCACGCCTGGGATCGAGGAGTCCGACGACCTCGAAGCCCCCCATCGCGGCCAGCGTCTCGAGCACGACCTTGGCGTGGCCGCCGGCGCCGAGCCCGATCACGCGCACCGGATCAGGCCTCGAGGTCACGAAACCGTTTCCTCCTGAGTCGGTCGTCGATGGGGATCGTCGTCAACACCTCGACAATCCTCGCAGCAGCATGCCCATCGCCGTACGGATTGACTAGCCCGTCGAGGCTCCCGCGGAACTCCGGCGAGGTAGCCAGGGCGATCGCGGCCGAAATCTCGGGCTGCTGCGCCTCGACGTCGATCACGTTCTCCGCCCGAACACGGCCCCGTTGGCGCGAGCCGACGTTCACGACCGGCAGGCGAAACGACGGCGCCTCGAGCAGACCCGACGAGGAGTTGCCCACCATCGCCGCGACCAGACTCAGCACGGAGAAGTACGCGGCACCGCCGAAGTTCCTCACGATCGACAAGCGAGCACTCGAGGCGGCCGCCGCCTCGAACAGCTCGACGAGCCTGCCGTTGCCGGAATCGGCGTTCGGGTAGGTGAAAACGGCGTCCAGGCCGGATTCTCCGACGGCCTCGATCACAGCTCGCGCGTGGGTCTCCGTTTGCTCAGGCTCGAGCGTCTCGGGATGAAAGGTCACAAGGAGCGTCCGCTGCGCGAACGAGATACCGAACTGCTTCTCCAGCGCGCTTGCGTCGAGCGGCTCGAAGCCAACAAACGCGTCGAGTGCGGGCGCGCCGCTCACCGTGACGCGCCAGTCCTCCTCGCCGAGCTGCCGCACACGGGCCGCATACGCCTCCGTCGAGACGAAATGCAGGTGGCTGAGCTTCGTGATCGCATGACGCATTGCATCGTCGATCGCCCCCTCTGTGAGCTCACCGCCGTGGATGTGCGCAAGCGGAATCCCAAGTGGTAGCGCCGCAACCGCTGCGGCGAACATCTCGAAGCGGTCACCGAGCACGACGAGCAAATCGGGCCGCGAGCGCGTGAACGCCCCGGCGAAGCCGATCACCCCGCGCCCGATCGACTCCGCGACCGCAAGCGGCGTGTCCTCGTCGGCCAGGAAGTCGACGCGCTCGGCGATCGGGAAGCCGTCCTGCTCGATCTCCCCGACGGTCGAGCCGAAGCGCTCGGCGAGGTGCATCCCACCCACGTAGAGCTGGAGATTCACATCGTCGCGAGCCGCGAGCGCCTGGAGCACGGGCCGATAGATGCCATAGTCCGAGCGCGCGACAGTGACGACGCCGATCGTCCTCATTCCAGGTCGCCCTCGCCGATCAGCTCACCGCGCGCGAGGTCGCGACGCAGGCGCCGCCCGACCACCTCGTCGATGCGAGCCGGCGGGATCCCGGTGCCGGGGCGCAGCGCGGTCAGCAACTCGCGCGTCAGCTCGACCCCTGCAGCGAGGTCGCCGGCCGCGGCGAGGCTGCGACGCACGACGGCGGCGTTCTCGCGCTCCGCCTCGGTCGGGGCCTTGACGCCGTCGCCGAGCGCCGCCTCCACGCGGCGCGCATCCGCAAAGAGCTCCGCGAGCTCGTCGGGCTCGAGCGAGGCGCGGTGATCGGGCCCGGGCAGCGAGCGGTCGAGGGTGAAGTGCTTCTCGAGCATGCAGGCGCCGAGCGCGACGGCCGCCAGCGCCACCTCGACGCCTTCGGTGTGATCCGAGTAGCCGACGGGAACCCCGAGCCGCTCGGCCATCGTTGCCATCGCACGCAGGTTCGCGTCCGCCGGCGCGGCGGGGTATTCCGAGACGCAGTGGAGGACGATCAGGTCGCTCGCCCCCGCGGCGCGGGCCGCATCGACCGCGAACACGACCTCCTCGAGGTCGGCGAGGCCCGTCGAGAGTATGACGGGCCGTCCGCGCCGCGCGATCTCCTCGAGCAGCGGCAGGTTGGTCAGGTCCGGCGAGGCCACCTTGAACGCGGCGACGCCGAGCTCGTCGAGCAGGTCGACGCTCGCCACGTCGAACGGCGTCGAGAGAAACGCGAGGCCGTGCGCCTCGGTGCGCTCCTTCAGCTCGGCGAACGCGTCGCGGCCGAGCTCGAGCCGCCGCAGCATCTCCAGCTGTGACTCGTCACCGTCGGTCGTCGCGAGCTGGTAGCCAGCCTTCGGAGCCTCCGCCGACGCGACGCCCTCCGCCACGAAGGTCTGGAACTTGATCGCATCGGCGCCGGCCGCGGCGGCGGCATCCACGAGCTGCCGCGCGAGCTCGACGTCGCCGTTGTGATTGACGCCCGCCTCGGCGACGAGGTAGCAGGGCGCTCCGCCGCCGACGCGACGGCCGGCGACCGTCACCACGCGGTGAAGCCTCCGTCGACGACGAGGTTGTGACCGGTCACGTAGGCCGAGAGGTCGCTGGCCAGGAAGGCGACCGCGCCTTTGAGATCCTCCTCGGTCGCCATCCGGCCGAGTGGCGTTCGCGCCCGGTAGCGCTCCTGGAAGACCTCGGGCTGGCCCCGCTCGACGCCGCCAGGCGTGATCGAGTTCACGCGCACCGCGGGCGCGAGCTCGGTCGCGAGGTAGCGCGCGAGTTGCAGCACGCCGCCCTTCGACGCGCCGTAGGCGGCCGGATTCGCCATCTGGGTGCCTTCGTAGAGGCCGAAATCCGGGCCGACTACCCCATACGTCGATCCGAACAGGATCACCGAGCCATGGCCCGATGCCGTGAGCGCCGTGCGCGCCTCGTGCGCGAGGACGAACGCGGAGGTCAGGTTGACGCGCAGCGCTAGGTCCCACGCCTCGACGGTCTGCTCCTCGAACGGGACGCTCCACCCGGCGAGCTCGGTCTGGCCCACGAGAGCCGCGCAGTGGACGAGCACGTCGAGGCCGCCGAGCTTCGCGTCGACCTGCCGCACCGCCTCTCGCGTGGCCGCCTCGTCGGCGAGGTCGGCGAAGACGTCGGCGTCGTGTAGGTCGACGATCGCCACCTCGGCGCCGAGCTCCGCGAGGGCCTCGCAGACGGCGCGGCCGAGATGACCGGCGCCGCCCGCGACGAGCGCACGCCGGCCGCTCAGGTCACGGAGCTCAGTGAGCGAGCGCATGGGAACGATGGTACTGCGGCGCCGTCAGGCTGGCCGCCCGCCTCCCCGCGAGGTGGGAATGCGCTTGTTCACTCGCGCGCTGAGCCCGCGGACGTCGCCGGCCTGGACGAGCCGTAGCGCCAGCAGCATGCGAAAGAGGTTCGGCCGGTATTTGGGCAGGTAGTAGTTGGTGTACATCGACGAGAAGAAGCGGCCCCCGTGCTCCCGGCTCGCCCGCCTCGTCTCGGGCCAGAACGCGTCGTAATCGGCGACCGACTTCGAGACCGGGTGGTAGCGGTACGCGGCCTGGATCCGGTCGAGCTCACGCACCTCGAAGTGCTTCCCGAGCTTCAGCCAGAGCTCGTAGTCCATCGCGTACCGATAACTCGCGTCCAGGCCGCCGACGGCCTCGAACGCCCGACGCGTGAAGAACGCGCCCGGCTGCGCGACGCGGTTCTCGATCTCGAGTTGCCGGTGGTAGTCGAAGGGGACGACCTCGACGTCGCGGATCGTCGTCCCGTCCTCCTCGACCTGGCGCCAACCGCCGTGGACGAGGCCCGCGCCGGCCTCCTGGATGACGGCGACCGCCGCCGCGACGGCGCCGGGCAAGTAGTAGTCGTCGGCGTTGAGCCAGCCGAAGATCTCGCCCCTGGCCATGCGGAAGCCCTTGTTCAGCGCGTCGGCCTGGCCCGAGTCGGGCTCGGAGACCCAGCTGACGCCCGGGGCGCCGCCGAGCACGTCGAGGGTCTCGTCGGTCGACCCGCCGTCGACGACGATGTGCTCGATGCGCGGGTAGTCCTGGCCACGAACGCTGTCGATCGCCTCCTGGATGAACCTCCCCTGGTTCAGGGACGGAGTCACGATCGAGACCAGCGGGGTCGCCTCAAGGGGCACGGACGGCGACTATACCTTCGGCTTTTGCCGGCGCAACTCGCGGAACAGCGCCACGTCGGACGCGGTGCGGTAGGCCGCGTAGAGGACGCTCAGCGCGAAGCCGTCGAAGCCGTCGAGGCGGCCCTGCCGGTCGACGTAGGACTCCTTGAAGGCGCGATACGGCGTCCGGACGAGCGCGCGGAGCCCGGTGATCTCGCCTGTGCCGGCACGGGCCGGGCCCTCGAAGCGGAGGTAGCGCAAGTGCTTGGCGATGAACTCGCGGTAGCCGCTGAGCCAGTAGTGGCGGATCGCGTTGTCGCCGTCGGGCTCGATCCTCGCAAGACCATACCCGGGCAGGAGACGTAGGCCGTGATGCACGGCGGGCGCGAACTGATTCGCGCTCCGGCGCGCAACGAGGCCCTTCATGCCGGTGCCGCCCCAGATCGTGCCGCGCAGCGGCCGGCCGCGAAAGTAGTAGATCCAGGGCACGAGAACGACGCCCACGTCGGCCGCGAGCGAGGTGGGGAGAGCGGCGAGCTCGGCCGCGAGCGCCGGCGGGACCTCCTCGTCCGGATCGAGCAGCACGAGCAGGTCGTTGCGCGCGTGGTGGACGACGTCCGTGTGGACCGCCTCGACGATCGGCGTCGGTGGATGCCGGATCACACGCGCGCCGCCTGCCTCGGCGACTGCGACAGTGTCGTCGGTGGACGCGAGGTCGACCACGAGCAGCTCGTCGCAGAACGCGAGCTCGCGGAGGCGCGCTGCGAGCAGATGGCCCTCGTTGTGGCTCACGATCAGCCCGGTCATTGGAACCGTCACGTCGCCGTCCCCTGCCGGAGCCGGCGTAGCAGCGCGAGCTCGCCGGCGGTGCGAAACCAGGCGTAGAAGACCGAGAGGCCGAGGCCGTTCGCCCCGTCGCGGTAGCCGTGCTTCGTCACGTAGCTCTCGTAGAAGCACCGCCACGGCATGGTCAGGACGGCGCGCGGGCCGGTGACCTCGCCCGCGGCGACCCGGTCGACCGGCTCGAGCTTCAGGTAGCGGCGGTGCCGCGCATAGAGCTCGCGATATCCGCGCGCCCAGCGATGGACGATCGCGGTCTCGGCGGTGAACGGGAGCTCGACAACCTGCCGGCCCGGGGCGATCACCATCCCGCCCCAGATCGTCGGCGTGAGCTCGACACGGCCGCGATTGACGAGCAGCCGCCGCTTGTTCGGGCCGCCCCACACCGTTCCGCTAAGCGGGCGCCCGGCGAAGTAGTACTGACGCGGCGCATCGACCGCGGCGACGCCGTTGCCCAGCGTCGGCAGGATCGCGGCGACCTCCGCCGAGAGGGCGGGCGGGACCTCCTCGTCCGGGTCGACGACGAGCAGCCAGTCGTGGCGCGCCTGGGGGGCGACGGTAACGCGGGCCGCCTCGGCAATCGCCACGTACGCGTGGTGGACGACGCGGGCGCCGTGCTGCTCCGCGACCGCCGCGGTGTCGTCGTTCGACTCGATGTCGATCACGATGAGCTCGTCGCAGAAGTCGATCGACTCCAGGCAGGCGCCGAGCAACGGCGCCTCGTTTCGGCTCGAGACGAGCGCGGTGAGTGGCAGCTTGGCCTGGAGGGGCGGTTCCATCCGCCCTCTTGTAGCATCGACGCCGTGGCCAGGCTGCTTCGTTTCGTTCCCGTGCCGGTCAAGGGAATCGCGCGCCCGCTCTACATCCGCATCACGGGGCGGCTCGCGCGGGACTACCCGCTTCCGGCGGGTGTGCCCGAGGACGACGAGAAGCACACGATCCTTCGGGAGTACGCGCGCCGCTTCGGCTGCCGCGTCCTCGTCGAGACCGGGACCTACCAGGGCGACACGGTCGCCGCGGTGCAGCGCGACTTTGACGAGGTCTACACGATCGAGCTGCACGAGGAGCTCTACCGCAGAGCGCGGTGGCGCTTCGTCTTCGACCGCCACGTCCACGTGCGCCAGGGCGACAGCGCCGAGGAGCTCGACCGCGTGCTGCCCGAGCTCGACCGGCCGACACTCTTCTGGCTCGATGCCCACTACTCGGCCGGAGGGGTCACGAGCGCGAAGGGGAAGTACGACCCGCCGCTGCTCTACGAGCTCGAGGCGATCCTGGCGCTCCGCGAGCCCCGGCACGTCATCCTGATCGACGACGCGCGCCTCTTCGGTGTTGACCTCGGCTATCCGGCGGTCGCCGCGATCGAGAAGGCAGTGAAGGAGTCAGGCCTCCCGCTCGAGGTCGAGGTGCAGCGCGACATCGTCCGGATCCACCCGGCCGGCGAGAACGGCGTCGGCGAGCACTGAGGCCAGGGCCGCATGGCCCTCGGGCGTGAAGTGCGTCCCGTCCGGGACGAGCGTCGCGAGCGGCTCCGGCAGGGCGGCGTCGAGGGCGATCCAGGTCGCGCCCTGCTCGACGGCGATCTCCTGCATCACGCGGTTGTACTTCGCGATCTCGGCCAGCGAGCCCGGCCCCCACGCCTCGATCTTCTGGTCACCGGGGTTCGCCTCGATCACGAGCAGCAGCGCGCCGGTCTCCTTGCGGAGGTAGCGGAGGGTGTCGTGGAACGTCTGCTTGAACCGATCCGGCGGCGTCCACTGCTTCCTCAGCCCTAGGCGCCGGCGCGCTCCGGCGATCTTCCGCCGCACCGTCCTGACCTCCGCCCCGCGCGGCGACTCGCCGATGATCACGCCGTAGGTCTTGTGCCACGCAGCGAGGCTCTGCGGCCTGAAGATCGCCTCGACGTGGCCGTAGTGGACGATGATCGCCTCGGGCCGGTCGGCGACGAGCTGCGGCAGGTAGAGCCCGACCTCGTCGACCGTCGCCGCGATCCCGCTGAGGTTGCTCACGAGCCAGAGCTCGTCGTCGCTGCGCTCGTTCAGCAGCCGCTCGAGGACGCGGGGGTAGGCGACGCCCTCCGGCGGGCGCACGACCAGGCTGATCGAGCTCCCGAGCACGGCTACCCGCCGGACCTCGGAGGGCACGCTCAGGCCCTGTCCCGGGCGGGCCGGATTCCGGTCAGGGCCGCGAGCCCGAAGAGCACGAAGGCCGGATCGAAGGGGACGCGATACTCGAGTGCCGGAGGCATGCCGAGGAGCGTACCCACCAGCAGCGCGAGAGGAAGGCCGACGATCACGAGGAGAGCGCGCTTGCCGTTCGGACGACGCACGAGCAGCGCGACGAGCCCGACCGCCAGCCAGATCGCCATGCGCGGGTAGAGGCGCGAGAGCCGGTTCAGGAGGCGGCTCAGGCTCGCGGAGCCGTCACGGTTCGGCAGATCCGCCCCGAGCCGGTTCGCCGCCCGCAGCAGCCAGTCGGCGTGAGCCTGACCCTGCGGCGTGCTCCAGACGAGCCGCCCGGGCTGTGAGGTGATGTGCCCGTCCGAGGTGGACGCGAGCCACCACAGGATTCCGCCGAGCTCGGAGACTCGTCCCCGGCGCGGCGCTCGGCTGGCCCGTGGCCGCCCGGCGGACGGCTCGACTCGCGACGTGCCAGGTATACGGCGCGACGAGCGCAAAGCGAGAGGTGTCCACGACGTCCTGGGCGTAGAGCTTCGGATGCTTCGCAATCGCCTCGAGCGCAACGCGCCGCAGGATCGAGTAGTTGCTGCCCCAGCCCCAGTCCCGATCAGAGAGGACGATGAGGTCACCCCACTCGTTGTCGCCGGCCTGCGCGAAGAACTGGTCGAGCGAGACGTGCTGATGCCGATACTGCGGCAGCGTCAGCAGGTCGCGCTGAACCGCTCGTGCGAGCGAGCGTGACGCCGGCCCGTTCTGCGGCCTGACGATGTGCTCCATGCGGAAGACGCGGTAGAACGGCACCGCTGCATTGCCCGCGCGGGCGACGGTGAAGTCGCTGTAACGGAGGTCGTTGTAGAGGGCGTAGCCCGCCGTGAGCGCGAGCGCGACGCCGAGGTAGGCGGCGCTCCATGTGAGCCGCTTGCGCCAGGGTGCGGACAGGAGCAGCGGCGCCAGGGCGAAGACCAGCAGCGCCTGCGAGCTTGGCCTCGCCAGGACGAGCGCGACCACGCAGACGCCGAGCGCCGCAAACTTCCAGGTCGCCGGCGCGAGCATCGCCCGCGCGACGCCGAGCGTCCAGAGCGCGAACACGAGTGCGAAGACCGCGTCGCTCGACACCTGGTGGAAGAGTGCGCCGTAACCCGGATACAGCAGCAGCGCCACGGCCGTCAGGAGAGCGCAGCGCCGCCCGAAGCTGAGCGCGGCAGCCGCGAAAGCGAGCACCGAGACGGCGTACGCGAAGGCCATCGCGAGCTCCGCCAGCGTTGCTCCCCCGAGCTGGAGCAGCGGCCCGAACACGAGCGGCGCGAGCGGCGTCCGGAACAGCATCAGTTCCGGGTACGCGGGCCGCGAATGCCACATGTCCAGGTAGTACATGAGGTACGTCGTCCCGTCGCGGCCGCCGACGAGCGGCCAGGCGATGCTCTGGACCCCGAACACGGCCAGCGCGGCGACGAAACAGACGGCGGCGGCGCGCCGGGTCCCGGCGAACTCTTCCAACCGCAACCAGGTGCGAGCCAAGAGGCGCCTAGGATACAGCGACAGTGGCATCCGCCTACGCGCCGAATCACGACGAGGTCCTGCTCGAGCTCGCCGGTGCGCGCAACTACAACGCCTGGCTGTTCGGGCGGGCGCTGCCCTACCTCGGCACCTCGGTGCTCGACGTCGGCGCCGGGATCGGGACGTTCACGGAGCTCGCCGCGGCGCGCGCCTCCACCGTCGTGGCGCTCGAGCCGGATCCCGTCTTCGCGGAGCGGCTCGCCGCTCGCTTCGCCGACCGGCGCAACGTCGAGGTCGTGAACGGCGACCTGGCCTCGGCGCCGCCGCGCGGGTTCGACTCGATCATCTGCTTCAACGTCCTCGAGCACATCCACGACGACGGCGAGGCGTTACGGCGCTTCCGCGACCTGCTGACCCCCCGCGGCCACCTGCTCCTGCTCGTGCCGGCGCACGCCTCGCTCTGGTCGCCCTTCGACGAGGCCGTCGGGCACGAGCGACGGTACGACCGCCGGAGCCTGGAGCAAGTGCTTCGCAAGTGCGGCCTCGGGGCCACCGAAGTCAGGTACGTGAACCCGATCGGCGGGCTCGGCTGGCTCGTCTCGATGCGGCTGCTGCGCAGGCATACGCTCTCGGTGCGAGGGACGCGCGCCTTCGACCGGCTGGTGCCGCTCGTGCGGCCGCTCGATCGCCTAGGACTGCCGTTCGGCCAGTCGCTCTGGGCAGTCGCCGGCACGCAGCCGGGCGACGAAGTGAAATGACCGCTCGAACACGAGGTTGGCCGGAAACGGGTAGAGGCCGATCCTCGTCTGCCATACCTCCGCCGTCAGCCCGAGCCGCCGCAGCGCGTCTGCCCACTCCGCGGGGCTCCAGAACGTGTCGGGCATCCTGATTCCGTGCTCGGTGTTGGCGAGGCGCTCCATCAGATCGAGCGTAGGCGCCGCGAGAAAACCCTTCGTCGTCACGTCCTTGACGACGAGCAGCCCGCGTGAGACCCGCAGCGCCTCACGCAGGAGCTCGAGCGGATCGCGCGCGTGGTGGAGGACGTCGACGAGGATCACCGCTTCGAAAGCGCCATCGCCAAAGGGAAGGTGGTCGCCGTCGAACGGCGTCACCGGCACGTGCGTCTCGGATCGGACGAGCACCTCGACGGCGGTCAGCTCCAGATCGGGCCGGCGATCAAGGAGCTTCCGGGCGATCAGTCCGTCACCGGCGCCCACGTCGAGCACCGAGACTCCAGCCGGGAGCAGCTCTGCGAGGTGGCCGCTCAGGACGTCGGTTCGCCTTTGATGGACGTAGCCGCTGTGAAGCCGCGAGAAGCCTCTCACCGGCGCTTCAACCCGAGGAGGCTGAGGAAGAAAGCGGCCAACACGGTCTGCGACCCGAGCGTGAGGAGCGCTGCGGACGGGATCACGACCCGGAGCGTGTCCGCGTAATCGAGCGGGCCGAACGAAGCGCTCTCCCAGTGCACCACCGCATAGATCGACCCCGCGAGGCCGACGGCCACGAGCAGGGCGCCGACCAGGAGCCCGATCTCGAGCGTCGCGACGCTGAAGAAGCGCGTCCAGCGCGGGCTCGGCGGTAGGAGCCCCTCCGAGACGGCGAAGAGCTTCGCGCCGGCCGAGAAGATGACCGCCTGGTAGCCGATGATCACCGCGACCACAGCGTAGAGCAGCGTGTGCACGTCGAACGTCACGCCGCCGATCGTGCGCGGACGCAGCGCGAGGAGCACCGTCGCCGCCACGCCGCAGGCCATCATCACCAGGCCGGGGTAGAGGAAGAGCCAGTTCGGGCTGTAGAGGAGCAGGAAGCGGAGGCTGCGCCAGCCGTCGCGCCACGTCCTCAGGTGCGGCGGGCGCCCGCGGCCGTCCGGCTCCAGCGTGGTCGGCACCTCGGCGACGCGCAGGCCGTGGAGGCTCGCCTTGACCACCATCTCGATCGCGAACTCCATGCCGGTCGAGCGCAGGTCGAGCTCCTGGATCGCCGAGCGCCGGAACCCCCGCAGGCCGCAGTAGATGTCGCCGCACGGCGTGCGGAAGAGCCGCTTGCCGATCAGGGTCAAGGCCGGGTTGCCGAGGCGCCGGTGGAGCAGCGGCATCGCGCCCGGCTCGATCCCGCCGAGAAAGCGGTTGCCCACGACGAGGTCGTTCCCCTCGCGCAGGCGCAGGACGAAGTCGTCGAGCCGCGAGAAGTCGTAGCTGTCGTCGGCGTCGCCCATGATCACGAACTCGCCGTCGGCCGCCGCGATGCCCCCGGCAAGTGCGCTGCCATAGCCGGGCTCAGCGACTTCGACCAGCCGAGCGCCGCGGGCGATCGCGATCACCGACGAGCCGTCCGAGCTGCCGTTGTCGGCGACCACGACCTCGCCCTGGACCTCGAGTCGCCGGAGACAGTCCTGCGCCTTCTCGATGCAGACGCCGAGCGTCGCCGCCTCGTTGAGGCACGGGATCACCACCGAGACCTCGAACTTCGACGGCATCGCCTAAATCTAGGCGAGTATGCGGGCCAGATACGAGTCGAGGCTGAGCGAGTCGGGGCTCCAGTCGCCCCACGTCCGTTCGTAGAGCTCCTTCGTGAACTCGATCGCCCTGAACTCGGCCCAGTCGTCGAGCACGATCAGCGGCAGGTCGGGATGGCGGTCGGTGAGGACGCTGCGCGTGACGACCGGGACCGTCCGCAGGTAGAGCGCCTCCCAGGTGCGATGGCAGTCGATCCCGTTGCCGCGGGGCGAGATGCAGAAGTACGCGCCCGAGAGCTGGTGCAGGTACTCCTCGAACGGGCGCGGCGGCGTCACGTCGAGGCCGGTCTGCTCGACGCAGTAGCGGCGCACCTCGGGATTCGTCGCGAGCGAGAAGCTCGTGTCGAAGAGGCGCGTCTTCGCCGCGGGCGAGGCCTGGACCCGCTTCAGCGCCGCGGTGTTGCCGTGCGGCCAGTGCGGATTCGCGAGCCCGATCGGGATCGGATGGAGCTTCGGGTGCTCCAGCTCGACGTTCATCGCGAACCAGGCCCTGAGCTTCCGCCGCCGCAGGTACCGCTCGTAGCGCCCGTCGATCGGGTGGTCGCTGTTGGCGGTGAAGAGGACGAAGGAGCGGCGAGGTGCGTGGTCCGCGAAGAACTCGTCGAGGAAGTCGGTCTTGCAGAAGTGACAGTCGTTGTCGACGCCCTCGTTGACCGTGAAGCCGTGGTAGTTGAGGACGAAGCGGCAGCGCTGGGCGATCCCGTTTCCCGTGATGAACGACGGGTCCTCCGGGGCCAGGTCGTAATCGGCCGGGAACTCGATCCGCACCGGCTCCGGCGTCCGCCTCGAGAAGGCGAGTCGTCGGCTCATGCGACCGCGACCGGGTGCAGGACGTCGTCGTAGGCGATCAGCGTCGCGTCGGTCACCGGCCGCCACGCGAAGTGCCTGGCCGCCCGCTCCCGCCCGGCATCGCCGAGGCGCTGCCTGAGCTCGGCGTCGCCGAGCAGCCGCTCGAGCGCGGCTCTGAGGCCTGTCACGTCGCCCGGCTCGACGAGGAGGCCCGTCTCGCCGTCGACGACGAGGTCGAGCAGGCCGCCCACCGCGCCCGCAACCACGGGCCGCCCGGCCGCCATCGCCTCGGCGCACGCCACGCCGAAGCCCTCGCGGTGCGACGGGCAGGCGAAGACGGACGCGCGGCCATACATCGGCAGGAGGTCGTGGTGGGGCACCATCCCGAGCGCACCGGGCACCTGGTCGCGGAGCGGGCCGTCACCGGCGACGACGAGCGGAATCCCCTCTGCGGCCTGTACGAGGTCGAGGATTCCCTTCTCCCGCGAGAGCCTGCCCGCGAAGAGGACGTGCGGCGGGTCCTCCTGCGCGGGAACGGATGCCGGGATGTCCACGCCGCTCGGGATCACGCGCACCTCGCGCGCGCCCAGGCGCTCGGCCTCGGTCGCGAGCGCCTGCGAGGCCGCGATCACGAGATCGGCCCTGCGCAGGATCGGCTTGGCCAGCAGCGGCAGCCGCCGCGCGATCTCGAGATCCGTGCCCCACACCTGGACGACGTAGGGCTTCCCGAGGGACATCGCGACGCCGCCCGACGACAGCCAGTGCGCATGGACGAGGTCAGCGTCGGCCGCCGCCTCGCGCGCGGCGCGGCGGAAGTTTCGCTGCATCGACGGGAGGTAGAGCGCGAGCCGCGGGCGCTCGCGCAGGTTGCCGACGATCCCCGAGCCGTACGCGATTCCGTGGTGCTCGAACGACGACGGCGAGACGACCTCGACGTCGACTCCGCGCGCCCGCACGCGCTCGACCGCATCGGCGACGAACCGCCCTGCGGAATCGCCCTTGTGGCGGGGATACGACGTCGTCAGAACAGCGACCTTCATGTCCCGAACGCTAGTGGAGCGAGCGATATGCTGGCGATCTGGACGCGCAGCCCCGCACCCTCGGCTCCCGCGTCTGGAGCTCCTATGTCCGCGCTCGCGCCTCCTGGTGGCGGCTCTCGGACCCGAAGCGGCTCACCGAGACGCAGGAGCGGATCGTCTTCGAGACCCTGCGCCGCTCGGGGCGCCTCGACCGCTTCCGCGGCGCGCGGATCCTGGAGATCGGGCCCAAGCACGGCGAGGACTCGCGGCTGCTCGCCGGCCTCGCGCCGGCCGAGCTGACCTTGCTCGACCTGCCCGAAAAGGACGACCTGGTGCAGCGCTGGCTCGCGGAGATCGAGGCGATCGCACCGACCCGCTACGTGACCGGGAACCTGATGTACCTCTCAGCGGACGAGCTCGCGGAGCTCGGCACCTTCGACCTGATCTGGTGCCTCGGCGTCGTCTACCACAACGTCGAGCAGCTGCGGCTCCTGCGGCGGCTCTTCCACCTCGCCCGCCCGAACGGGCTCGTCGTGATCGAGAGCGCCACGACCCGCAGCCGCCGCCTCGCGAAGCTGAACGCCGTCGAGGTGCACTGGCCGGACCTCTACCGCGGCCAGCGCACGATCACGCACCTGCCGTCACGTCAGGCTCTGAAGAGCTGGCTCGAGATGGTCGGCTTCACGGATGTAGCGGTCGAAAGCGTGTACTCGCGCCACACCGGCTGGCAGCGCGCGGTGCTGACGGGCGTCCGCCCCACCGAGCCGAAGCCGTACCTCTCCTACGTCGGCGAGGACGCGCCGCCCTGGGTCGCCGGCGACGCGACGTAGGGGCTCGGCCGGAAGACGAGCGGCAGCGCCAGCGCGAGCGCCAGGAATGCATAGAAGTAGTAGAAGCTCATCGTCAGGTAGAAGATGTTCGCCGCCATCGTGCCGACGAGCGCCGCGGTGAAGCCCCACGCGAGCGGACGCACGCGCGCGGCGAGCGGATCGCGCGCCAACGTCAGCTCTCGGCCGAGCCGCCGCGCAGCGGCCAGCCGGCGGAACACGTAGTAGAGGAACACGGCGAAGAGCGCCGTCCCCACGATTCCCGTCTCCACGACCAGCGCGACGTAGAACGAGTGCGGCCCCCAGTTCGTCTTGCCGGTGATCAGCTCGTAGTAGACCGAGAAGTCGTTCAGCCCGAGCCCGAAGAACGGATGCAGCCGCAGCGCGTCCGGCACGAGCCCGTACACCGCAAAGTGCGCCGAGCTCTCCTTGGCCTGCGTACGCGAGTGGAAGATGACCTCGAAGTAGTGCAGACGCGTGTAGACGATCGCCCCGAGCACGAGGACGACCGCGACGACCGGGGCGAGCAGCGCGCGGGAGAAGAGCTTCCGCCGGTACGGAACGACCAGGACGAGCCCGCCGGCAAACAGCCCGAGCAGGCCGCTGCGGGAGAGCGTCGCCGCCTCGACGAGGAGCAGAAATGCGAGCAGCCCGCCGAGCGGCCAGCGCAGCCGGTGCCCCTTCTCGAGGCGCAGGTAGACCGGGATCAGGATCAGGATCGGCATCACGAGCATGATCCCGAGGTGGTTCGGGTCGCCGGTGAGCGCATTCGGCCGGAACACGCTCGCGCCGTTGACGATCCCGTACAGGTTGATCGCGCTCGCGCCACCCGTCAGCGGCGACAACACGAGCGAGTCGAGGTTGCCGCCCGCCCGGGCGAACAGCAGCTCGAGCACGCCGTAGGCGGCGTTCGCCGTCATCCCCGCGACAAACGCGGCGAGCGCCTGCCAGTACCGCGTCCGGTTTCCCGTCGCCAGATAGGCGACGCCTCCGACGAGGAGAACGGCATGCAGCACCCATTTGGTGATCCCCTTGCCGAACTGGCTCAGCGCCTGCGACGAGTCGATGTTGAAGTAGCCGATCAGGTAGACGAGCACGAACGCAAGGAGGAAGAGGAGTACCACGCCGACGGTGCGCGGCCAGCGCGGGTGATGCCGCGCGTCCCAGAGGAACGAGACGCCGAACCCGAATGCGAGCAGGTCGGAGAGCGCGACCGCGCCTGCGACCGACCAGTGCACCTTCTCGAAGGTGGCGGTGAACAGCGTGGCCAGGAACAGCCACGTGGTGACGCGGGAAAAGCTCATGCGACGACCTCCCCGAGCAACTGTGCGAACTCTTCCACGCGTGCTCGACGAGAGAGTCGCTCGCGCCACTCCTCCGAGAGCGGGCTGCCGTCGAGCGTCCCCGCCCGCCAGCGCTCGACGAGGCCGAGCAGCACCGCATAGAGCGCGTCCGCGTCGTCGGCCGACGCGACGACGCCTGCATCCGCCTCGCGAATCAGCGCCGCAGCCGCTCCGTCCGGCGGCACCGCGGCGAGAATCGGCCGCTCCGCCGCGAGGTACTCGAACACCTTCCCGGAGAGGACGCCCTGGCCGCGCCCGCCCGCGTCGGGAATCAGAAGCAGCAGCGCGTCGGAGTCGCGCTGAAGCTCGAGCGAGCGGCGCCGCGGCACGTACGGGATCAGCTCGAGCCGGTCGCCGAGCGCGAGCGGCTCGGCCCACTCGCGGTCGGTCGAGCGGAAGTCGCCGACGAACCGGGCCGTGACGTCCTCGAGCCCCGGCCCGGCGAGCGCCTTCAGGAACGGCCGCGGATCGCGCTTGCCGAAGAAGCTGCCCGTGTGCGTGATGCGGAAGCGGTCGCCGCGGTGGTACTCGAGCCCGGCGAAGTCGTCGAAGTCGGAGCCGTTGGCGATCGTCACGACCTTGCCGCGCGGCTCGAGGCCCTTCGTCTCCTCCGTGATCGCCTCGGACACGCAGACGATCGCGTCGGCGGAGCGCGCGACCATCCTCGCGACGGCCCTGTCGGTGCGCTCCTTCGTGCGGACGGCGAGGCTCTCGGCGCGCCGGTGCGGGTGCCCGACGATCGAATCGCGCAGGTCGGCGACCCAGCGCACGCCCGTCGCCCGTTTCACGGCGGCGCCGATCAGGTGCACGGAGACCGGCGGCGAGGTCGTGATCACCACGTCGATCCCCTCGCTCCGGACGAGCTTGATCGCGGCGGGGATCGCGGTGAGGTTCCAGCTCACGTTCTCGTCGGGGACGAGGAATCGCCGCCCGAGCAGCTTGGCGCGGCGGACCGCGAGGTCGACACCCGTCGCGCCGTGCAGCTCCTCGGCGGGCAGCCGGCCCTTCGGTCCGAGATAGCGCGCGCGGTGCACCCACGCTTGGGTCGGCACCGGCAGCTCGGCGTCGCTGTGGATCCACTTCGGGTCGTCGGGCGCGAGCACGTGCGTCTCGATCCCGAGCGCCGGCAGATGGGTCGCGAACTTGAGCGGCCGTTGGACGCCGCCGCCGCCGGCCGGTGGGAAGTAGAGCGACACGAGCAGCACCTTCACTGACCGGCGATCGTACGTGGCAGCCATACTTTCGCGCGGTGAGTCGTCCCCTCGTCGCTGCGGCCGTTCTGCTCGCGCTCGCGCTCCCGGGAGCCGCGCACGCCTACGGCTGGCCGATCAAGCCCTTCGACCGGCCCCACGCGATCCGCGCTTACTTCGACGACCCGCGCGTCGACTACGCGCCGTCCGAGGACAGCCGCTCGTTCCATTTCGGGATCGACATCTCCGCGCCGGACGGGACGCCGGTCTACGCCGTCGCGCCCGGCACCGCGTACCTGCGCAAGTTCTCGGTCGCGGTCGGGGATCCCGAGCACCACGAGTTCGGCTACTGGCACGTGATCCCGGCTGTGAAGGACGGCGAGCGGATCAAGCTCCACCAGCTGATCGGGTGGGTCGAGCCGGGCGCGGGCCACGTCCATTTCGCCGAGAGCCATGACGGCGTCTACACGAACCCGCTGCGGCGCGGCGGGATCGCGCCGTACTTCGACTCGACGACGCCGACAATCGCCTCCGTCGTGATCGAACGCGACGGGGCGCCACTGAACCTCGCCGCGGTCTCGGGCCCCGTCGACCTGCTCACGGACGCCTACGACACGCCGCCGCTCGCGCCGCTGCCGCCCTGGTCGAACTCGCGCGTGACACCGGCGCTGATCCGCTGGCGCCTGATCGGCGCGACGCCGTGGACGACTGCGGTGGACTTCCGGCACGAGCTGCTGCCGCAGTGGCTCTACTCCAATGTCTACGCGCCGCAGACGCGCCAGAATCGCGCCGGCCGGCCGGGCATCTACGTCTTCTATCTTCTGCGCGGTCTCGACACCCGCAACCTGCCGAACGGCTATTACCGGCTCGAGGTGCGGGTCTCCGACACCCGCGGAAACGCAGCGACCTCCGTCCTGCCGTTCAGAATCGACAACCTGTGAGCTCGATCGGCACCGAGCGCGAGGAGCGGATCCGCTGGTGGTACCGGCTGCCTCGCGGACGGCCGGTCGAACGGCATCAGGCGCTGATCGAGGCGGCGCGCGGGCGCCGGGTCGTCCACGTCGGCTTCGTCGACGAGCTGATGGCCTCGAAGATCGCCCAGGAGGTGTGGCTGCACGCGCGCCTCGCGGCCGTCGCCTCCTCGCTCGTCGGGCTGGACTCGTCCGAGGAAGGCGTCGCTGCGGCGCGCGCGGAGGGCTACGAGGCCTACGTCGTCGACGCACAGTCCGCGGAGGCGGTGCGCGCGCTCGGCCTCGCACCCGCGGACGTCGTGATCGCGGGCGAGATCATCGAGCACCTCGACGCGCCGGGCCCGTTCCTCGTCGCGATGCGCGAGGCCGCGCCGCAGCTCGTGTTGACCACCCCGAACGCCTACCGGCTCCAGAACTTCCTCGCGCCGATCTCCGGCTCGGAGCTGATCCATCCCGACCACACCTCCTGGCAGAGCCCGAGCACGCTCCGGACGCTGCTGGAGCGCGCTGGCTGGGAGGTCGAGCGGATCGCCTACTACCACAACCCGACGCGGCGCAAGGTCTCGGGAACCGCCTCGGAGCGCGCGGTCACGCATGCCCAGAATGCGACGCGCGTGGTGGTCGCCCAGGTGCACGCGCTGGTGCCGTACTGGTCGGACGGGCTCATCGTCTGGGCCAAGGCCGCCGATCCTCGAACCTGAGAGACTGCGTCCGATGGCTGCGCGGAGCCGGCGCACGAAGATCGCCGAAGGGGGAGCCGTGCTCGTCGTCGCGGCGGCCCTCGCGTGCGGGGTGATCGAGTTTCCGTCCGCGTTCCGCGACCTCCAGGATCGCGCGGCGGCAAACGCGGCTCAGCCCGTCGAGCTCCGGCCCCTCGCAGGCGCGCGCGGGGTCGACATCTCCTCGCCGTTCATGCTCGCCGCCGATGCGCTGATCCCGCGGGGTCAGACCTTCGTCGTCCAGACCGGCCCGCACGTTCAGGTCTCGACGCCGATCACGCTGACGGCGCTCGAGCCGTTCATGCAGACCTGGCTCCTGCCACGGCGGATGGCGGACGCGAAGAGCGCGCAGTGGCTCCTCTGCTACGGCTGCGACCTCGGCGCGTGGGGGCGGCAGCTGGACATCAAGTACAACGACGGCAGCGGCATCGTGATCGCCAGGATCGTGCGTTGACCGCGCACGCGGTGCTCGGCCTGCTCGGCCTGAACCTGCTCTACCTCCTCGCGGGGCTAGGCCTCGTCGCGGCGGCGCGCGGCTTTGCGACGTGGGGCGAGGTGTTGCGTCTCTCCGGCGTCGCCTACCTCGTCGGCACGGGCGCGACTGTCGTCCTCGCGACCGAGGTGCTGATCTTCGGCGGGGACGTCACGGTGCCGGTCGTCGTCGCAGTCGCGCTCGCCGTGGCGGTCGCCGGCGCGGCCGTGGCGGTCAGGCTCCACCGCCCGTGGCCGCGGCTTCGGCCCTGGGCCTCGCGGCGCGAGCCCCTGCTGCTGCTCGGCGTGCTCGCGGCCGCGCTCGCGGTGATCTGTCTCGAGGCCTTCTACCGCGTCGCGCATCTCCAGGGCCCGGAGTCGTTCGACGGCTGGGCGTTCTGGACGGCCAAGGCGAAGGCGATCTACTTCTTCGGCGGCCTCGACGAGCACCTCTTCCGCACGCTCCCCGGCGCGACCTACCCGATCCTGCTGCCGACGATGCACGCGATCGCCTTCCACTTCATGGGCTCGGCGGACACGGTCTCTCTGCATCTCCAGTACTGGCTGCTGCTGATCGGCTTCGTCGGCGCGGTAGCGGGGCTGCTGCGGCCGCGGCTGCCGCTGGTGCTGATCTGGCCGTTCCTCCTCGTGATGCTCGTGATGCCGGAGTTCGGCGCGCGGGCGCTGCAGCCGCAGGCCGACGTTGTGCTCGACTACTTCTTCGCCGCCTCGACCCTCGCGCTCGCGATCTGGCTGATCGAGCGCGAGGACTGGCTGCTGCTGCCCTACGGCGTCCTCCTCGCCGCAGCCATGTCGACGAAACGCGAAGGCCAGCTCTTCGCCGGCTGTCTCGTGCTGGCGGCGCTGATCGTGACGTGGCGGGACAAGCGCGGGGCGTGGCCGCGGATCCTCGGCGTCGCGGCGATCGCGTTCGTGTTCGAGATCCCGTGGCGGATCTGGTTCAGCACGCGCCACCTCGGGGGCGAGACGCCGGGCGCGTCCGCCTCGCAGCTCTGGCACGACATCGGCCGGATCCCGGCGTCGGTGCGGATCGTCCTGACCCTGCTCTTCGATCCGACCCTGTGGCTGATCGCGGTGCCGCTCGGGCTCGCCGCCGCGGCGGTGCTGCTGATCCGCGACCTCGAGCGGCTGGCCGCCTTCTACCTGCTGCTGATGGCCTTCACCGTCGCGGGGTTCACCTGGATCCTCTGGTCGATCACGGCGCTTCCGCTCGAGACGAGCAAGCAGACGCCCATCCCGCGCGCGGTCGGGGCTGATGTCCTCGCCTCGCTCGTCCTCGCGCCCCTGCTGCTCGCCGAGGTCTTCCGTCGCCGGCGAGCTGTCGAATGAGGCCCGACCGCCTCGTTCCGGTGGGCATCTTCGCGGTGGCCCTCATCTGGCACTGGCTGCAGGGCCGGTTCCTGCCGACGCCGGCTCTGCTCCCGGACGAGCTCCACGCGGCGCGCGACGTGCACAGCCTCTACTCCGTCGTCCTGGCGCTGCTCTGGCACGCCGGCGTCGGCACCGGCTACGCGCTCGCGAAGCTGGCGGGCGCCGTGCTCGTCGCCTCGGTGACCTGGCCCGCGTACCGCCTGGCGCGGCTCGGCGCCGGCCCGGCCCTCGCCGGGGTCGCCGCGGCGGCGGCGGTGCTCGCGCCGGCGACTCTTGCCGCGTCGCAGGTCGGCGGGCTCGCGCTCGCGTATCCCCTCGCGGCCTTCGCGACGCTCTGGCTCGCGCGCTATCTCGCGACTGGCGGGGCACGCGACGGTGCGGCAGCACTGGCCGGGTTTGCCCTCGCCGCTGCCGTGTGGCCCCCGCTCGTCCTCCTGCTCCTCGCCGCGGTGGTCGCCGTGGCGGCGCGCTCGTTCGAGGCGCGGCGCCTCGCGCAGTGGCCCGGCGCGGCGGCGTTGATCGCGATCCCGGCGCTCGCCTACGGCGGCTACTACGTCGCCCGTGCCGCGTCGCCGGCGTTCGCGGCCGTGGCGGACGGTGGCTGGAGCGACCTGCCCCGATCCTCCGTGGCCGGGTTCGGCGCGTTCGCGCTCGGCCTCGGCGTGCTGCCGGCAATCGCAGCGTTCGGCGCCGCCCTCGACCGGAGGCGCCCGACGCGGCTGTCGATCGGCGGCTTCTTCGTGCTCGGAGTCGTCCTGCTCGCGATCGCCGGCGGGATCGAGGCGGCCAACGCGCCCGGCCCGGGGCTGCGCGTCGTCGAGCTCACCTTGTTGCCTATCCTGCCGGCCCTCATGGCGCTGGCCGCGAACGCCCTCACCCGCCCTTACCCCAGGCCCGCCCTGCTCGCAGTGGGGGCGGTCGCGACGCTTGCCGTCGCCGCGGTGCCGCGGGCGGTCAGCGACAACTTCGAGCCGCGCGCGCCCGGCCTCGAGCTCGCCCGCCGCCTCGGCTCGGTGCCGCTCGTCTGGTGGGTGTCGATCATGATCGCAGTCGGGCTCGTGACGCTCGGGCCTCGGGTCGTCGGGATCAAGGGAGGCCGCGGCCGGCTCGCGGCCGTAGTGATCGCTCTCCTGCTCGTCGCGCTCGCGGCCGGCGAGCTGGCCGCAGGCGGCTCGGCCCGGCGCGAGGCGCGGGCTGCCCTCCGCGGCGGCTCCCCGGTGCTGCCCGGGGGATCGGTCGCGGTGCTCGTCGACGGGCCTGTCGACGTGCGCGCAGCCACGCTGCTCTTCTGGAACCGCGACGCCGAGGTCGTCGTCCCGCCGCTCCCGACGCGGCAGATCGACCCGCTGACGGGGACGATCACGCCCGCTCTGCCGTCGACCGACTACGTCTTCGACACCGACGGGGCACGCGTGTCCGGCCCCGTCGTCGCACGCACGCCCGCGGGGACGCTGATCCGGCCGTCGCCGCCCTCGCAGGCCTCGGAGGTGATCGAGGGCCTCTACGCCGACGGCTGGAGCGGGGCGCTGACCACGTATCGGCGGTTCTCAGTCGAGGGCCCCGGCACGATCCGCGTCGACGCGTCCCGCCGGGCCTGGTCCGGAGCCGCCGTCCCCGGGCACGTGACAGTCCTGATCGGGCCGCTCGACCGCACTCCGCGGGTCGCGGCGCAGTTCGTGCTCGGGCGCCAGGGAGAACGGACCGTGCTCCTGCGCGCTCCGGCCCAGCCGTTCGAGGTGATCGTCCAGAGCGACACGTTCGTACCGGCCCGCTACGGCGCCGGGGACCCTCGCGCCCTGGGCGTCCAACTGAGCTTCCGCTACCGCGCCGCTCGGTAAGCTGCCCGCGTGCCGCGGCACGCCGCCATTCTCGTGATCCTGCTCGCCCTCGCCGCGTCCGGCTGCGGCGGGAAGGCAGCGAGCGGACCGGCGACCACGGCGGCGGCAGGAGGCACGAACGCCCCCGCAGTCCAGCCGACGGGATCCACCGTCACGACGGGGAACGCCGCGTGCCAGTCGATTCCCCATCCCGGCGGGCTCAAGGCGGTCTTCGCGCGCCGGTCGTCCGCCCAGGCCGCCGAGGCTCTGCGCGCGCAGGCCGAGAGCCGCGGCTTCAAGGGACTCGACGTCGAGGAGAACGGCTGCGGCAACTTCTACGTGACGCTGCCAGGCCTCCTCGACAACAAGCAGTTCGCCGCGTTCAAGGCGGAGGCCAAGAGCGCGGGCTTCGACGTCACTCTCCGCTGCGAAGGGACACCCGGCACGCAGGGCGGCACCGAGGCGGTGTTCGGCTTCCGGCGCACGCACCACCTGGCCGTGGCCCTCAAGAAGCTCGTCGTCCACCGCGGCTTCGTCAGCGCCGAGATCAACGAGGACTCGTGCAACCACTGGTCGGTCGTCGTGCCCGGCATCACCTCGACGGCGATGGCGAAGGCGTTCGCGGCGGAGGCTCGCTCGGCCGGGTTCACGGTCACGTTCAGGCCGAACTAGGACGGCCAGATGCTCTCCGAGGAGTGGAGGTCGAGCCTGCCGCCGGGAACGCAGTCGGGCGAGACGTACTCCTCCGGCATCGTCGGATAGCGCGCGAACGAGTACGCGACCCAGGTGCGGATCTGCTTCGGGGTCGCGTGAAACTGCTCGGCGACGAAGGGCATCGTCTGCAGCGCGTAGCACTCCGCGGTCGCCTCGTCCGAGAAGCCGGCGAGGTGGTACGACTCGTGCGCGAGCACCTCGACCGCGGTCGCCGCGTTCGCGACAGTGCCGCCGGGGAGCCTGGCGAGCCAGCCGCAGACCTGGTGCTTGAGGTCGGTTGAGTCGGCGGGATGCCCTTCGGCGTCGAACTGGACGGTGCCGAGCTCGGCGGTGACGTCGAGCACCGCGCCCGTCTCGGCCTGGCAGTGCACTCTCACCGGCCGCCGCGCAATCTGCGACGAGATCGCGCCGAGCCTGTGCTCGAGCGATGCCGTCTTCTCGTGCTGCCAGCCGAAGTAGCCGAGCCCGGCGGCGACGACGAGCCCGAGAACCAGCTTGCTCAAGCCGCGATGCGGCGGCGGAGCGGCGGGTGGAGCCGGCGGGCGCGCGGGCGATCCACCCGGTCGAGGCCGTACGCCTCGAGCGTCTGATCGGTGACGCGATCCCAGGAGCAGAGCTTCTCGATCCGCTCGCGTCCCGCCTCGCCGAAGCGACGGCGGAGCTCGGGATCGGCGAGCAGCTTCTGGATCCGGTCGCGCAGCGCCTGCGCGTCGCGCGGCGGCACGAGGTAGCCGGTGCGACCGTCCTCGATCAGCTGCGGGATCCCGCCGACTGTGGTCGCGACGACGGGCCGCCCGTAGGCCATCGCCTCGATCACGCAGAGCGGAAGTCCCTCGCCGTAGGACGAGCAGACGACCACGGCCGCCTTCTCGTAGAGGCGGACGAGCTCGTCGTGGGGAACGAAGCCGAGCGCGGACGGCACGAGCTCCCGCAGCGGGCCGTCACCGGCCGCGACGAGGTTCATGCCCTCGGTCGCCTCGAGCAGCTCGTGGATGCCCTTCTCGGGAGCGAGCCGACCGGCGTAGAGGACGTATGGCTCCTCACCCTCGCCGGTGTCGGCGGCCTGGATGTGGACGCCGTTGGGGATGCAGTGCGCCGCCTCGACGCCGCAGGCGCGCATCGCCTCGGCGAGCTTCTCGGAGACGCAGATCACGGAGCGGGCGGGCTTCAGGATCCGGCGCACGAGCCGCGGATGGCGCTCGGCGAGCTTCAGATCCTCGAAGCGGCCGGCGGACGGCGTGCCGTGCAGCGTGACGACGAACGGCTTGCCCGAGAAGCGGGCGACAAGCGCTCCGGCGAGCCAGTGGACGTGGACGAGATCGGCGTCGCGCGCCTCGCGGCGCAGCGTGCGGACGACCGAGACGAAGAGCTTCGGCACGAGCCAGGGACGGCGCTTCAGATTGCGCACGAAGCCGCTGCCGTCGTAGTCGAGCCAGGGCGCGAATGTCGCCGGGGTCAGCACCTCGACCTCGAGCCCGCGCCCTCGCAGCTCCGCGACGGCGTCGGCCACGAACCGGCCGGCGAAATCCTCGGCATGGCGCGGATACGACGTCGTCAGGACGACCACCTTGCTCATACACGGCGTATCGGCGTCCGCCGAGCCTGCCTTTAGGGTGCGGGGCATGGACGAGTGGCCCGGAGCCGACCGTCGCACGCCCTCGCGCGGCAACTCCGCGTACCTGATCCTGCGCGGGATCGTCGACAGCCTCCAGGCCGCGCGCAACCGCTACGTGCAGCCCGGCGCGCGGGTGCTCGACGTCGGCGGCGGAATCAGCCCGTACTACCCACTGTTTGCCTCGATTTCCGGCGATTTCGCGCGCAACGACATCGAGGCGCGCGAGGGCATCCGCTACGTGTCGCCGGTCGAGGCGCTCGAGATCCCCGACGAGTCCTTCGACCTCGTGCTCTGCACGCAGGTGCTCGAGCACGTCCGCCACCCGCTGGTCGCGCTCGAGGAGATGGGCCGCGTGCTCGCGCCGGGCGGCCACCTCTTCCTGACCACGCACGGCGTCTATCCGTTCCACCCCGATCCGTTCGACTACTGGCGCTGGACGCAGCAGGGCTTCGAGGCGATCTTCGAGGACACGCCGAACCTCGAGTTGATCGAGCTCGTCCCGCACGGCGGCGCCGGCTCGACGATGGCGGTGCTCACGTGCTCGTCGCTCCGCGAGGCGGGCAAGGCGTTCCATGCGTCCTGGCTGATGCGGCCGCTGATCGCCGTCGTCAACACGCTCGGCGAGGGCGTCGACAAGATCCTGCCTGCGCGTGCCCGGAACGCGCTCGTCCCGAACTTCCTCGCGGTCGCTACGAAGCGCTGAGGCGGTAGAGACTGAACCGCGCATCCTGGTACAGGGGATGCAGCGGCAGCCGCACCGGGAAGTGGCGGCGGTCGATCACGAGCCAGCCGGCGCCGTAACGGCGCGGGATCGCGAGGGACGGATGCGCGAAGAAGCGGGCGACGTCGGCAGCGCGCGTATAGGGATGGTTGCGCTTCGTGTCGGCGACGTGCGGCGGCGGCGCGGCGGCGACGTACACCGGCGCGTAGGCGGCGATGCGGTAGCTCGTCTCCAGGTCGGAGAAGACGACTCCGCGGCGCGGCACCTGCGTGCGCAGCGCGTGGACGAGCCCGGGCGTGAGCTCCAGCGAGCTCTCCGCCGTCGGCCGGTTCCAGTTCGAGAAGCCGTGCACTGCGACCGGCAGGAGGAAGAGCGCGGCCGCAAGCGCCGCGAGCCGGGTCGAGCCGCCCTGCAGGTCGGTGCGACGGACGATGGCCGCGGCGACGAGCGCGGCGAGGCCCCCGAACGCGGCGATCCATGTGGCGATCGCCGGCCCTCCGTGCTTCAGCGTGTAGTTGAAGTCGCCCGGCCAGGTGAGCTGCAGCCAGATCCCCGCGGCGAGCGCGAGCGGCAGGGCCCAGAGCCGCAGAAATCGCGTGAGCACCCAGGCGCCGCCGGCGAACGCGAAGGGCAGCGGGATGAACGCGGCGAGCCGCCGCGACTGCGACAGCGAGACGATTCCCGAGAACTTCGGAAAGACGAACGGCACGAGCACCATCACGAGCACGGCCAGCGTCCCGCCGAGCACGAACGCGGCCCAGCGGCGGCGCCACGCGAAGGCGGCGAGCGGGACGAGCACGAGCGCGGCGATCGCGACCGCGCCGCGCCGGCCGATCACCTCGGGCCGCAGCAGGAAGCTCGAAGGCGAGTACACGACGAGCTGGTCGAGATAGCGGGCGATCCCGTGGCGTGTCCCGGTCAGCGCGGCTCCGGATAGGTCCGACGAGGCCGTCTCGCGCACGATCGGCAGAAGCCAGACGAGCACTGCGGCGGTCGGGATTCCCACCGCCGCGATCGACCCCGCGATCGCGCGCACGTCCGCCCGGCCACCGAGCAGCGCCCGCGCGACGAGGTAGCCGACAAGTGGCACGAGGAGGAACGGCGCGTAGGTCGGATGGATCAACGCAAGGTCGAGCGAGACCACGGCGAGCGTCGCGTAGCTGAACCGCGACGGCGGCGAGAAGACCAGCGCGAGCGCCGCGGGCACGAACAGGTAGAGCGCGGCGCTGGCCGGCAGCGCGAGCGAGCGCAGCGAGCCGCCCGAGCCCGGTGCGAGCGCGATCAGCCCGAGCGAGCCGCCGAGCGAGGCAGCGGCGAGCCAGCTGTCCCGGAACAGCGCCTTCCCCGCCTCGAAGCCGACCACGAACGCGATCGGGCAGAGAACGCTCGACTCGTAGCGGACGACCAGCGCCGGATCGACTCCGGCCAGCCGCGAGACGAGGGCCAGCACCGCGTGCCAGAGCGGGAACGCATAGCCGGGGTGGAGGCCGCCGTCCTTGAACTCGTCGACGCTCCGCAGCGAGAGGCCGCCGAGCTCGGCGAGCTTCCGCACGCGCCCGAGGTGGAAGAGCCCGTCGCCCTGCACCGTGCCGAGGACGTGCCAGAGCGCGATCCCGACCACCGCGCCGACGAGGAGCACGAGCACCGCTGAGCGATCCGGCCGAGTCGTAGGCCGCGGGCTCCAGACGGCGAGCGCGAGGGTCAGTGCCGCGAGCAGGACGAGCACGAGCGTGAGCGAGCCGTGAACCGCGAACGTGACGGCGAGCGCCACGCCGACAGCACCGACGCTCCAGCCGAGCGTCGCGGACATCCCGCCGCCCGACAGCAGCCGCCCCGGCAGCAGGACGACCGCCGTCGCCGCCGCGAGCCGCAGCCAGAGGCCGACGCTTTCGCCGGGCAAGAGGCGCGACAGCGCGAGCAGGACGAGCGCCCCGGCGACGATCCCGAACCGCGTCCTCATCGCAGGAGCGCCTCGGCGTTGCCGGACGCGAGGAACCGCGCCCCGTGCCGGTACATCTCGCCGCGTTCGCCTCGGTACAGGACGCCGCGCAGGCGCAGCGAGACGACGAGCAGCTTCCGCGCCCGCTCGGCATAGGCGAGCCCGCGATGCTTGGCGAGAAACCGGATGTGGCCGAGCACCTGCTGGTCGAACATCCGCCCGCCGTGCGAGGCGCCGCCGACGTGGACGACCTCCGCCTCGGGCGTGAACCACACCTGCCAGCCCGCCCGCTCGAAGCGGTAGCACCAGTCGACCTCTTCAGTAAAGAGGAAGAACGACTCGTCCAGCGGTCCGACTTCGGCCACAGCCTCGCGCCGCACCAGCATCGCGGCGCCCATCACGAACTCCGCTTCGCGCACGCTCCGGTGGTCGAAACCGCCCGCGTAGAACCCGTTCAGCGCCTCGGAATGCGGCGCGAGCTTGCGGAGGAAGAGGTACTCGGTCGCGAGCCGCCAGAGCGTCGGGAAGCCGCGAACGGAGCGCTGCAGTGTTCCGTCTCGATTGAGTAGGCGGGGGCCGACGACCGCCGCGCGCGGGTGCGCATCCGCGAAGCCGACGAGCAGTGCGAGGGCGTCGCCGACGAGCCAGGCGTCGGCGTTCAGGATCAGGACATAGCGGCTGTCGGTCTCCCGCAGCCCGCGGTTCCAGCCCGCCGCGAGCCCGAGATTCTCCTGCTCGACGACCCTCGCGCCGGCCGCCCGCGCAACGGCCACCGAGTCATCGCTCGAGCCGTGGTCGACCACGACGCACTCGACCCCCGCGAGGCTCTCGAGGCACTGCTCGAGCCAGGGCATCGCGTTGTAGGTGACGACGACCGCGGCTACGTCAGCCATGCGGGAGGCTCGGGCGGGCGATTCCGCGCACGCTCTCCCAGGCCATGATCGCCGCGCCGGGCAGCGAGAGCAGCAGTGTGACGAGGAAGAAGAGGAAGCCCGTGGCGAAGGCCTGGTCGGCGCCCACGCCGAGGCCGCCGAGGAAGCTGACGAAGAACGACTCGCGCACGGCGAGGCCGTTGATCGTGAACGGGATCAGGATCACGAGGAACAGCATCGGCCCCATCACGTAATAGGGCCGCGGCGAGAGGTCGACGCCGACGGCCTTGCCCGAGAGCCAGATCGCGAGCACGCGGAAGGCCTGAACGAAGATCGTCAGCGAGAACATCCCGACGAGCAGCCACGGGTGGTCGCGGTAGCTGTGGATCGCCTCGTAGACCGAGCGCAGCGGCTTGTCGACGCGGAGCTTGCGCAGGTACGGCACCGTCCAGGCGAGCGGGCGGCGCACCCGCCGCGAGAACAGCGCGAACGCGAGGATGATCGTCAGCACGACGAAGAGCCCCTCGATCCAGAGGTAGGCGCCGAGGTTGTACTGGCCGACCGCGAGCACGAAGCCGACCGCGGCGAGCGTGAGGGTCGCCGCGCCGCCGAGCGCGCGCTCGAGCAGCACCGTCCCGGCGCACAGCCCGCCGTGGCCGGGGTGGCGCCGCGACGACTCGTAGATGCGCGAGGCGTCGCCGCCGACCGACGTCGGCAGCACCTGGCCGACCATGTAGCCGACGAAGTAGGCCCGGGTGAGCCATGAGACCTTCTCGTGGACACCGCGCGCCGCAAGCAGCTGCTGCCAGCGCCAGGCCATCGGCCACACCGAGACGAACATGATCCCGAGCGACGCGAGGAAGAAGCCGAGCTTCGCGTTCGCGAGGATGTGCAGCGTCTGGCCGAGGTCGATCTTCCAGATCAGGTACGCGAGCGCGAGCCCGGTCACCGTCAGCGAGCCGAAGATCTTGAGCACGCGCTTGCGTGTGAACCGGCTCTTTGGGGTCTCGTTCATGAGGTGAAGGACGCGTGCAGCCGCCGCAGCGTCGCGACCACGTACGCAATGTCCTCATCGGCATGCGCAGGCGAAAGCGGGAGCGAGAGCACCTCGGCGCCCGCCTGCTCGGCGATGGGCAGCGCGGGCTGCTCGGGGAACCGCTCGCGGTACCAGGTCAGGGTGTGCACCGGCAGGAAGTGGATCGAGCTCGAGACTCCCTCCGCGGAGAGCGCCGCCTGGTAGGCGTCACGGTCCGCGCCGGCTGCCTCGGCGGCGATCCGGATCACGTAGAGGTGGCGCGCGTGGACATTGCGCGGGTCGCGCGTGAGCGGCGTGACTCCGTCGAGCTCGGCCAGGCCCTCGTCGTAGATCGCGAACTGGCGCTCGCGGATCGCGGCGTGCTCGTCGACCTTGTCGAGCTGGCAGAGCGCGATCGCGGCGAGCACGTCGGAGAGGTTCGCCTTGTAGCCGGGCACGGTCACGTCGTAGATCGAGCCGTCGCCGCGCCGCATCAGCCGCAGCGCCTGCACGGCCTCCGGCGAGCTCGTCGCTGTTCGTCGCGATCAGCCCGCCCTCGCCCGCGGCGATGTTCTTCGTCGCGTAGAGCGAGAACGCCGTCGCCTCGGCGATCGACCCGACCTTGCGGCCGCGGTAGCGCGTCTCGGCGGCGTGGGCCGCGTCCTCGAGGATCGGCAAGCCGAGCTCGAGCAGCGGCTCGTAGTCGGCCGGTTCGCCGGCGAGGTCGACGGGGAGAATCGCCTTCGTCCTCTCGGTGACGAGCTCGCGCACCCGGTCCGGGTCGATGTTGAGATCGCCCTCGCGCACGTCTGCGAACACGGGCGTCGCGCCCGCGTGGACGATCACGTTCGCGGTCGCGGGCCAGGTGATCGGGCTCGTGATCACCTCGTCGCCCGGCCCGATGCCGAGCGCGATCAGCGCGAGGTGCATCGCGGCTGTTCCCGACGAGACGGCGAGCACGTGGCGCGCCTCGAGGTAGTCGGCCATGCGGCGCTCGAGCTCGGCGGCGCGCGGACCGGTCGTGAGCCAGCCCGAGCGGAGCGTCTCGGCGACCGCGGCCACCTCCTCCTCGCCGACCGCGGGAGGCTGGAAGCCGACTAGACGCTTAGGGGACGAGAGCTTCTGCATCGGCGGTCACGAAGCGTATGCGCTCGACCGCGCGATCTGCCCGTTCCAGCGCCTCCTCCCGGGTCGAGCCCACGGCGAGCACGGCTCCGGCCCGGTCGCCGCCGCGGCGCAGCGGCCCGAACACGAAGCCCGGCGAGCGGTACGAGCGCACCTTCAGGACTCCCTCGACGGCCTGCGCCTCGTCGAGGCCGTGCACCTCCTCGAGCCGGCCCTCCGGCGCGACCAGGAAGCGCGTCACGGCGCCGCCGACCTGAGGGCGCGGCTCGGGCACGTCGACCGGCTCGCCGAGCGCCGCGGAGATCGCGAGCCCGTTGAGGTCGACGCCGACCGCCGCAAGGCAGAGCTCTGCGTCGTGGCCGCCGCCGAGCCGCGCTGCGAGCTCGCCGATGCGCGGCCCGTCCGGCGACATCAAGACCTGCGTGTAGGTCGGCCCGTCGGTGATCCCGAGTGCCTCGGCCGCAGCCCGCGCAGCTCCGATCGCGGCCTCCGCGCCGCCCGGGAAAACGTGCGCGAGCGCGACGCCGAAGGCCGGCGGCTCGGCGACCATGCGGTCGGTGACCATCAGCGGCTGAAACTGGCCACCGGCCGAGAACGCCACGACCGTCACCTCCTGCCCGGGCACGGCCTCTTCGACGAGGCACACCGGCGTCCGCGCCGCTGCAAGCGCGAGCTCGACCGCAGCGGGAAGCTCGTCCGGAACGCGAACGAGCGCAAGTCCCTTCTGGCCCTGGCGATCGGGCGCCTTCAGCACGCACGGATAGCCGAGCTCCTCCACGGCGGCGCGCGCCTCGTCGAGGTCGCGGCACACACGCGAGCGCGGCTGGGGCACGCCGGCCTCCGAGAAGCGCTCGCGCTGGCGCATCTTCGAGGTTGCGAGCACGGCGGTCTCAGGCGAGATCGGATGCGCGACGCCGAGCCGCACCGCGAGCCGCGCCGCGATTCCGACCGGCCAGTCGATTCCCGGCGCGATCACGCCGTCGACGCGCTCCGCGAGCGCGAGCCGCTCCACCGCAGGCTCGTCCTCGACCGAGACGAGCGCCCGCGTATCGGCCAGCTTGAAACCGGGCGCGCCGGGGTCGCGATCCAGTGCGATCACGTCGAGCCCGCGCGCCCGCGCGGCCTCGAGCAGGCCGAGTTGCGCCGGCCCCGCCCCTAGGACGAGGAGGCGCTTGGGGTGCTCGTCTGCTGGAGAATCCCCCGCCACCACGCTTCATTGTCGCGATACCACGCGACGGTGCGCTCCAGTCCCTCCTCGAAGGACGTGTGCGCGCGCCAGCCGGTGAGGCGTTCGAGCTTCTCCGTGGAGCCGATATGGCGGTCGACCTGGCCGAGACGCTCGGGCACATTGGCGCGGAGGTCCGCCGGCTTGCCGACGAGCTCGAGCACCTGGCCGGCGATGTCGTGAACCGAGATGTCGATCCCCGTGGCGACGTTCAGCACCTCGCCGGCGAGCGGCTCGATCGGCGCCGCGATGATCGCCTCGATCGCCTCGGCGTCGTCGTCGACGTAGAGCCAGTCGCGGCTCGCGTGCCCGTCGCCATGGATCGTGAGTGGCTCGTTCGAGAGCGCCTGCGTGATGAAGCGCGGGATCACCTTCTCGGGATGCTGGCGCGGCCCGTAGTTGTTGAACGGGCGCACGATCACGATCGGCAGGCCGTAGGTGACGTAGTAGCTGTAGGCGAGGCGATCGCCGCCCGCCTTGGTCGCGGCGTACGGGCTGCGCGGGTTGAGCGGATGCTCCTCGTCCATCGGGTCGGTCTCGGCCGTGCCGTAGACCTCGCTCGAGGAGATCAGGATGAAGCGCTCGACGGGGCTGCGACGGATCGCGTCGAGCAGGATCTGCGTTCCCTCGACGTTCGTGGTCACGAACTCCGAGGCGCCCTCCTCGATCGACTTCTCAACGTGCGACTCGGCCGCCGCGTTGACGATCACGTCGACGTTCTCGACGACGTCGCGAATCAGCGCCGCGTTGCGGATGTCGCCCTCGACGAACGAGAGCCGCGGGTGGGAGAGCACGTCGGCGAGGTTCTCGAGGTTCCCCGCGTAGGTGAGCGCGTCGAGCGTGACGACCTCGTGGTCGGTGTGCGCCAGCAGGTGGCGAACGAACGTAGACGAGATGAATCCGGCGCCGCCGGTCACCAGGACGCGCTTTGTCAAAGCTCCCTCTCGATCGTGTACATCGGCCTGCCTTCGACTTCCTTCTGGATTCTGCCCAGATACTCGCCGACGAGCGCGAGGATGAAGCCCTGGATCCCGAGCACATAGAGCAGCGCGACGCCGCCGAAGAGCGGGCCTGGGAAGTTCGACTCGCCGATCCAGTAGATCACGCCGTAGATCCCGAGGCCGGTCGCGAGCAGGGTGCAGATCAGGCCGAGCGTGATTCCGACCCACTGGATCGGCTGCGGCCAGAAGCCTGCGACGACGTGCAGCGCCAGGCGGACGAGGCGGAACGGCGAGTAGCGTGAGGCGTCGTCGCGGGGTGCGTGGGACACGTCGACTTCGATCACGCTCGCGCCGCCGGAGAGGATCAGCGCCTTCGTGAACTTCTGGCGGCCGATCGCGCCGAGCATCGGCACGACGACGTCGCGGCGATACGCATTGAAGGCGCAGCCGAAGTCCGAGATGTCGACCTTCGTGAAGCGGCGCAGCATGCCGTTGATCACGCTCGACGGCAGCGTGCGGGCCCACGAGTCGTGGCGCGCAGCGCGGCGGCCGCTCGCGACGTCGGAGCCCGCCTCGACTGCCGCGACGAGCCGCGGGATGTCCTCCGGCTCGTTCTGGAGGTCGCCGTCCATCGTGACGACGATCTCGCCGCGGGCGCGCGCGAGCCCTGCGTGCATCGCCGGGTGCTGACCAGCGTTGCGCTTGAAGCGCACGACGCGGACGCGCGGATCGGCGGCGTGGAGCCGTTCGAGCACCGCGAAGCCGCCGTCGGTCGAGCCGTCGTCGACGAAGATCAGCTCGTACGCGACGCCCGCGAGCGCCGCCGTGGTGCGGCGGTAGAGCTCCTCGATCGTCGCCGCCTCGTTGAAGACGGTGACCACCACGGACACGTGAGGCGCGCCGCGGCCCCCGTCGGCCTCGCTGCGTGCCGAAAAGACGTCTGCCTGCGCCATTTCCGAACCGACAACTTACAGCGCGCCGCTAAGACGAGCCTAAATTCCGCAGGGCCCAAAGCAACACGTCCCGGTGCCTGACCCCGGGACATGTCGTCCGGGGGCAGGCGGCGAGAGTCCGACCCCCGCGCGCTTCGGACCCGTTTCCGCCTGGCATGCAGGGCAATTGCACGAGGACAGGGCCGCCAGGGACCGGTCCGGTGACCTGACCCCTAGGCATGGCCTAGGTACGCAAACGAGCGAAGACGTTGTTCCAGCCGTACGGCGCCGCCTCCAGCACGCGCAGCACGCGATCGGGCTCGCCCCACTTGCGCCACTTGAGCAATAGAAACTCGCCGGGCGTCACGTTGAACTCGTAGTCGCCGAGCGACGCGATCGTCGCGATGCAGTCCCGCGCCTGGTCGAGGGTCTGGCCGTGCGATTCGAACGAGAGCAGCGGCACGACGCGGCTCAGCGAGCGCAACGCCTCGGGCTCGGAGCCCTCGATGTCGAGCTTGATGTACTTCGGCGTCCCGAACTCGTCGATCAGGCCGTCGAGGGTGCGCACCGGGACGGAGACCGATCGGCTCCAGTACTCCGCGGGGTAGCGCCCGCTGTCGATCATCGCGGTGATGAACTCCGGTGAGGTCGTCGCGTGCTCGCTCTGCGGAGCGATGAACAGCGCGACCTCGCCGCCGTCGAGACCCACCGCCGCGACAACGACTGTCACGAGTGGATCGGCGACGATCGCCGCGGCGCACTCGGGCTGGGGCTCGACCGCGACGACGCGACAGCCGACGGAGCGAAGTCCGGCAGTCCACTCGCCACGGTTCGCCCCGATGTCGAAGACGAGGTCGCCGGGCCTGACGAGCCGCTCGAAGAACCGCCTCATCGTGCGGTGCCGGTACCAGACCTGGTAGCGAGCATCCGCCCGGTTCCGGGGAGTCCGCCCGGCGCTGGCGAGACGCTGCGGCGTGGTGGTGATCGCATCGACGCGGAGCCGCAACCGGTGGCGCACGGCGAACGGAATCTGCTGCTTCAGCGACATCAAAAGCTGATCACGCTGCGGATGCCGTCCTGGGCCTCCATCAGCTCGAAGCCGCGGTTCACCTCGTCGAGCGCTATCCGGTGCGAGATGAACGATTCGACGTCGATCTCGCCGGCGAGCCAGCGCTCGACGAGGCGCGGGACGCCGTCGCGGCCCTTGACGCCGCCGAACGACGAGCCCGCGACCCGGCGTCCGGTGATCAGGTAGCGCGGCACGATGTCGAGGGTCTCGCCCCTTCCGGCCACGCCTGCGACGGTGCAGAGGCCCCAGCCCATCCGCGCCGACTCGACCGCCTGGCGCATCACCGCGACGTTGCCCGTCGCCTCGAACGTGTAGTCGGCGCCGAAGCCGCCGGTGAGCTCGAGGATCCGCTCGACCGTGCCGTCTCCGCCGACGAGGGTCTCGGTGGCGCCGTGCGAGATGGCCAGGGCGAGGCGGTCGTCGGAGAGATCAACGCAGACGATCCGCTCGGCGCCCTGCAGACGACACCCGATCACCGCGCCGAGGCCGACCATCCCCGCACCGAACACGACGCACGTCGAACCGGGCTCCACGCGCGCGGTATTGATCGCGGCGCCGAGCCCGGTCGAGAGCCCGCACGCGAACAGGCACGCGCCCTCGAGCGGCGCCTCGGGATTGATCTTCGCGAGCGCGATCTCCGGCATCACGGTGTACTCCGCGAACGTCGAGGTGCCCATGAAGTGGCGAATCGGCTCGCCTCCGCTCGACAGGCGCGTAGTCCCGTCCGGCAGATAGCCCTGGTTCTGCTGCTCACGGATCGCGAGGCAGAGGTTCGTCCGCTCGCTCAGACAATGGACGCACTCGCGGCACTGCGGCGAGAACAGCGTCACGACGTGATCGCCGGGGACGACCGAGCCGACGCCCTCGCCGACCCGCTCGACGACGCCCGCGCCCTCGTGGCCGAGCACCGTCGGCGCGTACCCGGACGGATCGGCGCCCGACGCGGTGTAGAGATCCGTGTGGCAGACGCCGCAAGCGACGAGCCGGACGAGCACCTCACCGGCCCGCGGCTCCGCCAGCTCGATCTCCCGTACGACGAGCGGCGCTCCGAACTCCTCGAGGACGGCGGCCCTGATCTGCATCACGCACGATCCTACGGCGATAACCTCACCCGATGACGAACCTCGTCCTCCGCGATATCTGGTTCGACGGGATCTGGCGCGCGCACTCGGCGCGGGTGGTCGAGGAGCGCGACGACCTCACCGTCGTCTGGATGCCGGCCGGCTCCGAGGCGCGCCTCCCCGCAGGGCCCGACGGCACGATTCTCCGTATCCCACAGCCGGCGTGGCAGCTCGTCGAGCGCGAGATCAAACGCGAGGCGATCGCGCTGATCCGCCCCGGCGTCGCCCATTCGATGTGGCTCTTCTTCGCCGACGGCGCGCTCGAGAACTGGTACGTCAACTTCGAGGAGCCGGCCCGCCGCACCGCCGTCGGCTTCGACTACTCCGACTGGAAGCTCGACCTGATCATCGAGCCGGACGGCCGTCGGCGCTGGAAGGACGAGGACGAGTTGGAGCAGACCGCGGCGCTCGGCCTGCTCGACGCCGACGTCGTCTGGGCCGAGGCGAATCGGGTCGTCGCCGACCCGCCGTGGCCGACCGGCTGGGAGGACTGGCGCCCGGAGCCCGGCTGGCCCGCGCCGCGCCTGCCGCAAGGCTGGGACCGGAGATAGGGCGCGCGTCCCGCCGCCCGGGACGCGCACCGGCGCGGATCTTCTCACCTCCGCCCGCGCGGCGCCAGTCAGCTATCGGCGACGATCACGGGCGTGTGATCGGGAACCGTGTAGTACAGGGTTCGCATCACGTCGGTGGGAACGTGGACGCAGCCGTGGCTCGCGTACGGGCCGAGGTTCGAGCCGCGCCCGAACGCACTCGCGGGCTCGGCCGGATCGTCGTGGAGGAAGTCGTTGTCGTAGAAGAACATCGCCCAGGTGACCGGCGCCGGCGGGTAGTAGTACGGACTGCCCTTCGGCCATGGTGAGTTGAACGTGTACGGGCTCCGTCGCCACGCGATGTCGTAGCTCCCCACCGGTGTCGGCAGCGCCGGCCGGCCCGTCGTGACGGGCGTCTTCAGGACGACGTTGCCGTCCTTGTAGAGGGTCAGCGACTGCTCTCCGAGGCTGACGACGATTGCGAGCGCTCCCGTCCCGGGCGCCGCGGTCTGGGTCACGGACACCGTCAGCACAGCCCGCGAGCCGGTCCTGAGCTCCTTGGCCATCGCTGCCTGGAGAGTCGCCTGGCGGACCGAGATCGCGCCGCGCGCCGGTACGACGACCGCCCGCGTGCCGACGAGCGCGACGCTTCCCTGCTGCTGCGGCCTCCCGAGCAGTCGCCCGACGTACGCCGCGTAGCCCTGGAGCTTCGCCGGGTCGATGGTGACGCCGACCGGGATCTGCCTCGTGGCGGTCGCGAGCCCGCGCTGAACCGCGCCGGCCAGGTCCGCCTCGGCCCCGAGCTGTCGCGGCGTCGCCCGCCACCGCTTGCCGCGATAGTCGAAGCGAAGCGGGCGGTTGAACGCGACGCGCACCTTCGCCAGCGCCGCGGCCGGTGTCAGACCGCCGACGCGGATGCCGAGAATCGTCGTCCCGGCAGCGAGGCGCTGGGCCTGCGTCGTGAACGACTGATCCTCGCCGAGCGTCTGCCCGGCGGCTGTCACGACGACGAGGCGAAAGTGAAACGTGCTTCCGGGCGCGAGACCTGTCACCGGCGCCGAGACGGCCTGCGCTCCGGAAAGCGCCGCCGGCGACGTGCACGAGCCGTACGCAGTCGTGGCGCCGTACTCGAACGCCGCCTCACCCGCTGCGTCGGAGGCACCGAGGAGTGTTGCCGAGGTCGAGGTCACCGACGCGAACGGCGGCGACGGATACGAGACGACCGCACTCCCCGCAGGCGCCGCGATCGTCTCGGGGAGGCACGGCGACGGGAGGGTCGCAGGAACGGCCGCCGCCGCCCCCACGCTGAGCGCGAGGACGGCAACGGCGAAGAACAGCAGCGGCCGGCGAGCTGTCATGGCCGAGAGTGTAAGCAGCGGCTACGCGGCTTCGAGGACCGGTGCCGTCGCCGCGACCTCCTGGAGCCGGCGGCGGCGCGGGATCATCAGCGCCGCGAGTGCCCCGAGCGCCACGACACCTGCACCGACATAGAGCGCCGGCGTGAGCCCGTTCACGAAGGACTGCGGCGTGGCATAGCTGCCGTGACTCGTGAAGATCGAGGCAAGAACGGCGACGCCGAGCACTCCACCGAGCTCCCGGATCGCGTTGTTGGCACCGGATGCCTTGCCCTCCTCGTCGCGCCGCACCGCGCCGAGTACCACGTTGGCGACCGGCGCGAAGAAGAGCGCCATGCCGACGCCGCTGAGGATGAACGGCACGACGAGATCCGCGTAGGGAACGGTCGGCGTCGACACGGCAGCGAGCCATGCGAGCCCGATCGCCTGGAGCCCGAGCCCGGCCGCCATCAGCGGGCGACCGCCGATGCGATCCGAGAACGCGCCGGCAACCGGGGCGATGAAGATCGGCGCCATCGTCCAGGGCAGGATCCGCAGCCCCGCCTGGAGCGGCGAGTAGCCCTGCACCGTCTGGAGGAACTGCGCGAGCAGGAAGATCGACCCGAACATCCCGAAGAACATGAACAACGAGGCGGTGTTCGCCGCCGCGAAGGTGCGGTTGCGGAAGAAGCGCATCGGCAGCATCGGCGCCGCGGCGCGGAGCTCCCAGGCGACGAACAGGCCGAGCACGATCAGGCCGCCGACGAAGGTCGCCACGATCTGCGGGCTCGTCCAGCCGACGCTATTGCCGCGCACGAGCGCCCAGACGACGCCGAGCAGGCCGGCGCTGACGAGGCCGAGGCCGGGCAGGTCGAGCGCGCGATCGGGGCCGCGGCTCTCGGTGAGGCGCGAGAGCGCGAACGGGATCGTCAGCAGGCCTATCGGCACGTTGAGCCAGAAGATCCACTGCCACGAGAGCCCCTGCACGACCGCGCCGCCGACGAGCGGGCCCATCGCGATCGCGAGCCCGCTGATTCCACCCCAGGCGCCGAGCGCGACGCCGCGCCGCTCGGGCGACACCGCGCCGGAGAGGATCGTCAGGGTGAGCGGCATCACGATCGCACCGCCGACGCCCTGCAGCGCCCTCGCTGCGATCAGCAGGTTCATCGTCGGCGCGAGCGCGGCCAAGGCCGAGGCGCCGGTGAAGATCGAAAGGCCGATCACGAACATCCGCTTGCGCCCGAAGCGATCGCCGAGCGCGGCGCCGGTCAGGAGCAGCACGGCGAAGGTCAGCGTGTAGGCGTTGACGGTCCACTCGAGCCCCTGGATCGTGGCGTGGAGGTCCTTGCGGATCACCGGCAGTGCCGTCGTGACGACGAGGTTGTCGAGGGTGACCATAAAGAGGGCGATCGAGGTGATCGCAAACGTCCAGATCGTGCGGGCTTTGGCGGTCATCGGAACTCTCCTGTATCTAGTGATTGCTTACTTACTTGCAGCGGAAAAAAAGACGGTCAGGCTTCCTTGCAGCCCTCCATCAGGCGCTCGGCCCACGGCTCCGGGTTCTCGAGCAGGCCCATCGAGGCGACGACGTTCAGCAGCATCCCTTTCCCAAAGAAGCCGGTGACTCTCTGGCGATCGGCCCCGGAGACGCGCTCCACGAACTCGAACAGGCCGCCGAATCCGGCCCGGACGACCTCTCGCACCTCGGGATCGTCGCAGGCGACATAGGCCTGCATCTGCGACTGGAGCCGGGTGCGATCGGCCAACAGCTCCATGTAGGCGTCGCCGATCGCGTGGAGCGCCTCCTCGCCCGAATGGCCCCGGGCCGCGCGCTCGAAGGTCTCGAGCGTCTCGCTCATGCAGCGCCGCACCGTCTCGACGAACAGCTGGTGCTTGGTGCCGAAGAGGCGGAAGAGGTAGGGCTGCGAGACGCCGGCGCGGCGGGCGATCGCGTCGGTCGACGTGCCGTGAAGACCCGCCTGGGCGAACTCGATCGAGGCCGCGTCGAGGATCTCCTCGCGGCGAATCTCGGCGGTCTTGCGTGTCGTCGTCACCATGCTGCGAAGTAAGTTAACACTCACTCACAACACGGTCAAGCAAACGCACGGAGTGCCTCCGCGACCCGGTCGAGGTCGGCGTCGGAGAGAAACGTGTGGAACGGCAGCGCGAGCGCGCGCTGAAAGACGGCGTCGGCGCCGGGGAACGGCCCCTGGTCGGCGAACGCGCTCAGGCGGTGCAGGGCATAGGTGCCGATCTGCGCCTCGATCCCCTGCGCGCGGAGGCCGGCGAGCGCCTCGTCGCGGCGGTCGAGCTGGACGACGTAGGCCTGCCAGCCGTGCTCGTCGCCCGCATCCGTGGACGGCGTCAGCACCGCGTCGGCGAGCCTCTCGGTGTAGCCCTCGGCGGCGCGACGACGTGCGGCCAGGAGCTCCGGCAGCCGGCGCAGCTGCGGGATCCCGACCGCGCAGAGCAGGTCGGAGAGCCGGTAGTTCGTGCTCGGCACCGCGATGTCGACTGCGCCACCGCGCGCGTCGATCCCGTGGTGGCGGCCGCGGCGGATCGCCTCGGCGAGATCCGCGTCGGCGGTCGTCACCGCGCCGCCCTCGCCGGTCGTCACCGTCTTGCGCGGGTGGAACGAGAGGCAGCCCGCCGCGCCGAGGCTCCCGCAGGCGCGACCTCGGTAGCGCGCGCCGAGCGCACCGGCCGCGTCCTCGAGCAGCACGACTCCTTCCGGCACGGCCGCCTCGAGCGCGTCCCAGTCGAGCGGCCGGCCGAACAGGTGAACGGCGAGTACGGCCTTCGTGCGCGACGACAGCGCAGCGGGGAGGAGCGCGAGGTCGAGATTCATCGTCTCCGGATCGACGTCCACGAGCACCGGCCTCGCGCCTGCGAGCGCGACGACGTTAGCCGTCGCCGGGAAGGTGTAGGCCGGCACGATCACCTCGTCGCCGGGGCCGATGCCGAGCGCGAGCACAGCGAGGTGAAGCGCCGCCGTCCCCGACGACACCGCAACGGCGTGCGGAACGTCGCACGCCCCGGCCACGAGCCCCTCGAACTCCTCGACGAGCGGGCCCATCGTGAGCTGTCCGCTCTCGAGCACCGCGGCGACCGCCGCGAGCTCCTCCGCCCCGACATCCGGCTTGCCGAGCCGGATCAGACCGGTATCTGCAGCCGCTCTCTGTACCACGCAATCGTCCTCGCGAGACCCTCGTCGAGGTCGACCTTCGCCTCGAAGCCGAGCAGCTCGCGCGCCTTGTCGACGTTCGGGATCCTGAGCTCGACGTCGGCGTAGTGGAGGGGCTGGAAGACGATCTCGCCGGGGCAGCCGGTGAGCCGCTTGATCCGGTGCGCGAGGTCGTAGATCGTCACGGTCGCCCGCGCGTTGCCGATGTTGAACGCCTGGCCGACGGCCTCGTCGCGCTCGAGGCAGAGCAGGGTCCCGTCGACCATGTCGTCGACGTAGCACCACGCGCGGATCTGCGAGCCGTCGCCGTGGATCGTCAGGTCGCGGCCGGCGAGTGCGGCCTCGATGAACGCGCGGATCGCTCCGCCGCCCTCCTGGCGCGGGCCGAAGACGTTGAACGGGTGCACCGTCACACACGGGAGCCCGAGCTCGTCGTGGTAGGCGTGCGCCATGTGCTCGCCCGCGAGCTTCGAGACGGCGTAGGTCCAGCGCGCCTCGCCGACCGAGCCGATCGTCGAGACCTGGCCCTCCTCGACGCGAAACGCATGCGTGCCGAAGACCTCGCTCGTCGAGAAGTCGACGAGCCGCTCGAGCGACGGCTTGGTCGCGAGCGCCGCTTCGAGCACGTTGTAGGTGCCGATCATGTTCACGCGCATCGTCCGCACCGGGCTCTCGCGGACCGTGTCGACGCCGGCGATCGCCGCGCAGTGGACGATGTGCGTCGCGCCCTCCGCGAGCTCCTTGACGAGCTCTGCGTCGAGGACGTCACCCTGGTGGAAGGAGAAGTTCGGGTGCTCGGAGAGGTCGGTGCCGCTGCGCGTGTCGCGATGCAGGTTGTCGAGCGCGACGATCTCGTTCGCGTCGACGAGCAGTCGCGCGAGCGTCGTCGCAATGAAGCCCGCGCCGCCGGTGATGAAGATCCGCTTCCCCTCGAGTGCCACGGGGCGAGTCTACCCCTCGTGCCCGAGCCGACCGGGGTAGCATCGTCCCGCGATGAAGACGCTCCTTTTTGTCGGCGGCGGCCGCCACCAGCGTCGCGGCATCCTCCGCGCCAAAGAGCTCGGGTATCGCGTCGTCGCAGTCGACCAGAGCGCCGACGGGCCGGGGATGCTCGTCGCGGACATCGCGGAGCCGACCGACTTCAGCGACCTTGAAGCCGTGATCGAGGTCGCGCGCCGGCACGAGGTCGACGGCGTAATGACCGTCTCCGCCGACCGCGCGGTGCCGATCGTCGCCGCGATCGCCGACGCGCTCGGCCTGCCCGGGATCGGCCCCGGCGTTGCGCACGCGATGACGCACAAGGTCGTGATGCGACGGCTGTTCGCCGATCACGGCGTTCCTCAGCCCCGCTTCGCCGCAGTGCACGGCCTCCAGGACTCGCACGTCGCCGCCGAGACGGTCGGCTTCCCGGCCGTGCTCAAGCCGGCGAACTCCGGCGGGCAGCGCGGCCTCTACCGGCTCGAGTCGCTCGACGACCTCGACACGCATCTCCACTCCGCCCTCGCCGAGTCGCCCACTCAGGAGGCGATCCTCGAGGAGTTCACGGACGGGCTCGAGCTGAACGGGATCGCTGTCGTCCGCGACGGCGAGGTGACCCTGCTCACGCTCTCCGACCGGCTGCGCCCCGACGGTCCCGGCTTCGGCGTCGGTTGGATTCACATCTATCCGACGACGCTCTACGGCGACGCGCTCGAAGAGGCGGAACGGGTCGCGGCGGCATCGGTGCGCGCGCTCGGGCTCGAGAACGGGATCGCCTTCCCGCAGCTGCTCGCCAAGGAGTCGGGCGAGGTGCAGGCCGTCGAGGTCGCGGCGCGGATCCCGGGCGGCCAGATGGCCGACGTCGTCCGCGAGGGCACCGGCATCGAGCTGCTCGACATCGCAATCCTCCAGGCGTTCGGCGAGCCCGTGCCGGACGCGCTCGTCACCCCTTCACGGTCGCAGCCGCTCGCTGTACGCTTTCTGACCGCAGAGCCTGGGCCTCTCCCTGCTGGCACGGTGACAGGCATCTCCGGGCTCGAGCGGGTACTGGCGTTCACAGGCGTTCGGCAGGCGGAGGTGTACTTCACGGTGGGCGAAACGATCAGACCGGTGCAGGTGGACGCGGACCGTCGCGGCTACGTGCTTGCTGTCGGAGATACGAATCTGGAGGCGCTCGAGCGCGCCGAGGCGGCGGCGCAACTGTTCGAGATCGAGGTCGAGTGAGATGTGCGCCTTCGACCTGGGCCACTACGGCGAGCTCCTGACAGCTGCCGAGGCCGGCGGCTACCGCTTCGCGTTCTTCGATCATGAGCCACGGGCGGGCGACCTGTTCCTGCGCCACGACGTCGACCTCTCGCTCGACGCGGCGCGACGGCTCTCGGCGTTCGAGCGCGAGCGCGGCGTTCGTGCGACGTACTTCTTGATGCCGACGAGCGTCTTCTACAACCTCGCCTCGCCGGAGGGTGAGTCGACGATCGAGCAGATCCGCGCCGACGGTCATCAGATCGGCCTCCATGCCGACTTCCCAGAGCTCGGTTTCGACCATCGCTTCGACCGCGTCGTCTCGTGGCACAACCCGGACGCTTCGTGGATGACCAACCCCGTCGACAGCGCCGTCAACGTGATGGGCCCCCCGTGGTTCACGCCGGAGAGATACCGCAGCGACTCGAACCAGAACTGGCGTGCCGGGTGTCCGCACGCCGAGATCGTGGCCGGCGCGTTTCCGTGGCTCCAACTCCTGATCCACCCCGAGATCTGGGTGTATCCGGGCGACTCGATGCGCGAGACGATGCACTCGATGCTCGATCACGACCGCGAACGGCGCCTCGAACAGCTCGCTGCTGACAAGATCGACCTCTCGTGAGGCCGATCACCGTTCTCGTCACCGCCTCGGGGGCGCCCGGCACGGCGGCGCTGCTCCGCGCGCTGCGCCAGAACGGCGAGCGCGAGTTGCGACTGGTCGGCACGGACATGTCCCAGCGGGCCGTGGGGCGGCACCTCTGCGACGCGTTCCACCTCGTGCCTGCGGGCTCCGATCCGGGCTTCGCCGACGCGGTACTCGAGCTCTGCGAGCGCGAGGGCGTCGACGCAGTGCTGCCGCAGTCGTCGTTCGACCTCGAAGGGCTGGCCGCGGAGCGTGGGCGATTCCCCGTGCCGGTGCTCGTCTCATCGCCGGAGACGATCCGCCGCTCGAACGACAAGGCCGAGACCTACGCGCTGCTGCACCGCCTCGGGCTGCCGGCGCCGGAGTTCCGGCGCGTGTTCGGGGCGGCTGCTGTCGCGGCGGCTGCGGAGGAGCTCGGCTATCCCGAGCGCCCGGTGTGCTTCAAGCCGGTCTTCTCGTCGGGCTCACGCGGGTTCCGGATCCTCGACCCGACCGTCGACCGGGCGCACCAGCTGTTGAACGAACGGCCCGGGTCGGTGTCGATGCGGCTCGAGGAAGCGGTCGAGCTGCTGCCCACGGAGGGCGGCCCCGAGCTGCTCGTGATGGAGCTCGCGACAGGCGGCGAGCGCACAATCGACGGCATCGCCGACGGCGAGCGCGTCCTGCTCGGGCACCCGAAGACGCGCGAAGCGATGCGCGCCGGGCTCGCGATGTACTTCGTGACGCTCGGCGGCGACGGCCTCGGCGCCCTCGCGGACGCCATCGTCGGGGAGCTCGAGATCGAGCACTTCTTCAACATCCAGCTCGTCGGCGAGATGGTGATCGAGGTCAACCCGCGGATCTCGACGATCGTCTACCAGGAGGATCTGAACCTGCCCTACCTCGGCGTGAAACACGCGCTCGGCGAGATCTCGGCCGACGAGCTCGCGACGCTGCGCACTCGCGTGCGTCCGGGCCGCACCGCGCTGCGCTACTTCGACCAGCTCGAATGGGACACGCCTTGAAGGGCCACGACGCTCCGCATTCCCCATCCCAAACCCCCGCCCACCCACGGGGGATGAGCATGATAGGGCGGCTGCGCGCCCTGGACTGTGCCGGAAGGGTGACGAATTCTGCACGCCGAGGCTGAGCCCGGCGCGAGACCGCTGCGCGTCGTCCACTGCCCGGTCAACACCGCCGGCGTGCCCTGGCAGAACGTCGAAGCGCTGCGGCGCCGCGGGGTCGACGCGCAACTCGTCGTCTTCGAGCGCGGCACACTCCACCCCGAAGCCGACTGGTCGCTCGACCGCCGCGGCGGGCTCGCGCACCGCCAGCTCACCCAGTGGCGCGCCTTCGCGAAGCTGCTGCCGAAGACGGACATCTTCCACTTCTACTTCGGACTGACCTTGATCCCGAAGTCGCTCCAGTTCCCGATCCTCACCGCGGCTCGCAAGAAGTCCGTCTACCACTTCCTGGGCTCGGACATCCGCGGCAAGACGCCCGCGCAGCTCGCGTACGGCAAGCGCGCCGATGCCGAGATCGTCGGCTCCTACGACGCGATCCGCTGGGTGCCCGAGGCCAATGTGATCCCGCCGGGGCTCGACCTCACGCCCTTCACGCCCGTGCCGCCGTCCGACAGCGCCCGCCCACTCGTCGTGCACGCGCCCTCGCACCGCGGCAAGAAGGGCACCGAGCACGTGCTCGCCGCCCTCGAAGGCCTGCCGATCGACCTCGAGCTCGTCGAAGGGCTACGCCACGACGAGGCACGCAAGCGTTACGACCAGGCCGACATCGTCGTCGACCAGCTCAACGCGGGCTGGTACGGCCTGTTCGCGATCGAGTCGATGGCGCTCGGCAAGCCGGTGATCACCTTCCTCCACGAGGAAGGCGTGCGGCGCACCGAGGAGGCCTTCGGAATCCGGGTGCCGATCGTCTCCGCAACGAAGGACACGCTAAGGGAGACCGTGACGCGCCTCGCCGCCGACCCGGCCGAGCGCCGCCGCCTCGGCGCCGCGGGACGTGCCTACGTCGAGCAGGTCCACGACATCGAACGGATCACCGACCGCCTGCTCGACCTCTACGCTCGCCTCTAGCGCATGTTCGAGCAACTGAAACGCCTGGCCAAGCATTCGGCCATCTACGGCCTGGGCGGGCTCGTGCAGCGCCTCCTCGCGGTGTTGCTGCTGCCGCTCTACACGAGCTACCTCACGCCGGGCGACTACGGGCAGATCGAGACGCTGATCGCGGCCGGTGCGGTGGTCGTGATCCTCTTGCGCGGCGGGATCTCGAGCGCGTTCTTCCGCTTCTACTTCGACTCCGAGCAGGCCGAGCAGAAGCTCCGCGTCGTCCGCACGTCGTTCTGGTACACGATGAGCGCCGCGACCGCCGGGCTGATCCTGATCGTCGCCTTCGCGAGCCAGATCTCGGGCTGGCTGCACCTCGGCAGCGGCGGCACCACCCTCGTCTACGCCTCGTCTGTCGGCATCTGGGCGCAGATGAACTACGAGCAGCTGACCTCACTGTTCCGGGTCGAGGAGCGCTCGGTGCAGTACGTGATCGCGAGCGTCGCCAACATCCTGATCACGGTCGGCGCGACGGTGCTGCTCGTCGTCGTCTTCAACGAGGGGCCGCTCGGCGTCCTCGTCGGCAACTTCATCGGCACGCTGATCGTCTACGCCGTGCTCGTCGGCTACCACCGCGAGCAGCTCGGGCTCGTGTTCGACCGCGAGCTGTTCCGGCGGATGAACCACTTCGGGATGCCGCTCGTGCCGTCGGCGCTCGCGCTGTGGGCGATCAACTTCATCGACCGCTGGTTCGTCGCCTACTACAAGGGCCAGAGCGAGGTCGGCGTCTACTCGGTCGCGGTGCGGATCGCCTCGGCGGTGATCTTCCTCCTGCTCGCGTTCCGGACCGCCTGGCCGGCCTTCGCGTACTCGATCACCGACGATCGCGACGCGAAGCGCGCCTACTCCTTCGTGCTCACCTACGTCCTACTCGTGACCTGCTGGCTCTCGGCCTCGCTCGGTCTGCTCGCGCCCTGGCTCGTGCACCTGCTGGCGCGAAATCCCGGCTTCCAGCGCGCCTCGGAAGCCGTCGGCTTGCTCGCCTTCTCCGCGGCGGTCTACGCGGGCTACACCGTGCTCGCGATCGGCTCGGGACGGGCGCGCCGGACGCAGCTGAACTGGGTAATCTCGGCGCTCGCCGCGGTCGTCAACATCGGGCTGAACATCCTCCTCATTCCGAAGTACGGGATGATCGGCGCGGCGATCTCGACACTCGTCGCCTATGTGGTGCTCTTCTTCGCGATGCTCTGGTACGCGCAGATCGTCTACCCGGTCGCCTACCAGTGGCGGCGCGTCGCGACCGTCGTCGGCGTCGCAGCCGGCCTGGCCCTGATCGGGCGCTACGCCGGGGTGCCGCTCGCAGTCGCGATCCTCCTCGCCGTGGCCTACCCGTTCGTGCTGTTCGCGCTCGGCTTCTTCCTGCCCGCCGAGCGGGCGCGGCTCATGGCGCTGAGCAGCCGGCGAGGTGGTCGTCCACGAGGCCGGCCGACTGCATGAACGCATAGACGGTCGTCGGGCCGACGAAGCCGAAGCCGCGCTTCTTCAGCGCCTTCGAGAGCGCCTCCGACTCGGGGGTCTTCGCAGGAATGTTTGCGACGGGTCGGGGCCGGGGCGGCGGCGCGAACGACCAGACGAACGCGTCGAGGCCGTCCGGCAGCTCGAGCGCGGCGCGAGCGTTGCCGATCGTGGCCTCGATCTTGCCGCGGTGGCGGATGATCCCCGCATCGCCGAGGAGGCGCTCGATGTCGCCCTCGTCGAATGCGGCGACCGTCTCGATGTGGAAGCCCTTGAATGCCACGCGGAACGCCTCGCGCTTGCGCAGGACCGTGATCCACGCGAGGCCGGCCTGAAAACCCTCCAGCGAGAGCAGCTCGAAGAGTGCGTCGTCGCCGTGTAGCGGCCGTCCCCACTCCTGGTCGTGATAGGCGATGTAGAGCGGATCGGTCCCGGCCCAGCCACAGCGTCCGTCGACGAGCTCCACGGGCTCAGACTATCCCCGCGACAATGCCGATCGCGAGGCCTGTCGCGAGTGCGACGAACGATCCGCGCCCGCACAGGACGAGCGCTGCGGCGACGACGATCACGATCGGCTGCCACCACTCCGCGACCGCCTGCGGCGCGAGCAGTAGCGCCGCGCCGAAGATCGCGCCGACCGCGGCAGGCCCGGCGCCGTCGAGGAACGCTCGCGGCCCCGGCCGATGGCGCAGGTCCTCGAACCGCCCCGCACCGAGCAGCACGAACAGAAACGAAGGCAGGAACGCGATGGTCGCCGCGAGCACCGCACCCCAGACACCGGCCGCCGCGTAGCCCACCACGGCGACGGTCAGCACCACCGGTCCCGGCGTGAGCTGGCCGAGCGCTACCGCATCGGCGAACTGTTTCTGGCTGAGCCAGTGGTGCACCGAGACAACGTCGTGCTGCATCAGCGGGATGATCACGAGCCCGCCGCCGAAGCTGAGCGCACCGACCTTGAACGCGAGCCAGGCGAGCCCGGGTACCGACGCATGCGCGCCGACGACTGCGAGCATCGCCACCGGCGAGCGCAGGCGCAGCGCTAGCTCGATCACCCCGGCTCCGAGCAGCACCGCGAGCACCCACGGCCCCGAGGTCAGCGTCACGATCCCCGCCGCGAGCGCGTAGACCACCGTGCGCGCGAGCGCGAAGCCGCGCCTCGACGCGTAGCCGCGCGCGAAGCCGACGCCGGCCCACGCGATCACCACCACCGCCGCGGCGACGGCGCCGGCGGCCGCTCCTAGCAGCACCGCGTTCTCCGAGTGCCCGAGGAACAGCGCCGAGAGCGCCACGATCAAGACGAAGCCGGGCAGGATGAACGCGAGCCCGCCGACGATCGCGCCCACCGTGCCGCCCGCTACGCGGGCGCAGTAGATCGCCAGCTGCGTCGAGGCCGGGCCAGGCAGCAGGCTCGTCGCGGCGACGGCGTCCTGGAAGTCGTCCGCGCTCATCCAGCCCTCGCGCTGCACCATCATCTCCCGCAGGAGCGCGGTGTGAGCCTGGGGCCCGCCGAAGCCGAGGAGCCCGAGACGTCCCCAGCGCCGGAGGACGCCGCCGAGAGCGGTCTTAGGCAACGACGCGGTACACGTGAAACACCTCGGCGAACTCGCGGTTCACGTTGATCCCGTGGATCCGAGCGAGGCTGCGCGCGTACTCGGGGTCGGAGTAGCGGCGATGCTGCTGTGACGCGTACTGCGCAAGCGCCGCGGCCTTCCGCTCGACGTGGCGCTCCTCGAGTGCGATGTACGCCTGGTAGGCGAAGTCGAAGTTGTTCCAGGGGATCTCGTAGCCGAGCACCGTCGTGCGCTTGAAGGCGCGCAGCCCCTCCTGCGCGACCGTCTGGTGATCCTGGTGGAAGTCGTGCAGGCTCGGCTGGAAGACGACGTCGGGCTTCCAGTCCTCCCAGATCCCGACCAGCAGCTCGAGAATCTCCTGGCGATGGTCGGGGAACGTGCGCACGTCGAAGTCGTAGACGGTGAGGTTCTCGTCGGGGATGCCGAGCTCGGCGGTCGCCGCGCGCACCTCGCGCGCGAGCGTGTCGGGCGGGAAGCCTTCGGGCAGCGAGCGGGTCGCGATCGAGAACGCGTGGTAGCGGACGTCGACTCCCTGCTCGACCAGCCGCGCCATCGTCCCCCCGCAGCCGAACTCGCCGTCGTCGGTGTGCGGCGCTAGCACGAGGGCGCGCTCCCAGCCTCCGATCACGTCGGCTCCTCGCGCCCGAGTAGCGCGGCCAGCCCGAAAGCTCCCCAGGTCAGCGGGTCCTCGAAGAGCGCGTTGTAGAAGAGGCTGTGCACCGTCACGACGACCAGGATCAGGCCGACGATACGGGATGCGGCCGACGGGCGCCCGAGCGTGGACATGAACGCGACGACGAGAAGCCACGCGAAGAGCGCGAGCCCGACCACCCCCGTCTCGGCCGCGACGGTCACGGGCGTGTCGTGCGAGGCAGCGCTCTTCGGCTCGAGCCCCGCGAGGTGGAGGCGGTTCGCATAGGCGCGCTTGAAGCTACCCACGCCGACGCCGACGACAGGGTGCGCGACGGCGATCCGCACCCCGTTCGTCACCAGCTTGAAACGTCCGCTCGAGGCCGAGTTCAGCCCCGCGCCGGAGCCGTGGAAGACATGGTGGCGTAGCTGCGGGGTCGCGACGCCGATCGCGAGGACGAGCGCGGCGGCCGCGACGATCGCGATCACTGCGGGCCGGCGCCAGGTCAGCGCGGCGGCCACGAGCACCGCCGCGATCAACGCCGCGAAGCTCGACTGCGAGAACGAGAAGACGAGGCCGACCCAGATCAGGACGATCGCGGCGATCGCCAGCCACGCGGTGCGATCGAGGCGGCGCCACAGCACGAGGCCGAGGCACGCGACGATCGCACAGACGAGGAAGCGGCCGTAGATCGACGGGTCGTAGAAGACCGAGTTGACGCGGTAGAACGGCGCGTAGGCGTTGCCGACGATCACCTTCGGATTCCAGAACACGTCGCGGTTGGCGTACTGGTAGACGCCGATCCCGGCCACGACGAGCGCGATCGCGACGAGCTCGATCGCGACGATCCGCAACCAGCGCCGCTCGGCCTTGAGCCGCGCGAGCACGATCGAAAGCAGCGCGAACGGCAGGAAGAAGAACAGGAGCTCGATCGCGCCCTGGCGCAGGTCGTCCGTCCAGATCAGCGAGAGCCCGGTCCAGCCGACGAACGCAGCGAGCGGCCAGGCGAGGCGGCCGAGCTCGCGCGCGCGCTGGTCGCCGCGCACGAGCTGCCAGCCGAACGCGAGCGAGGCAGCGAGCGCGATGCCGTACAGCGGCAGCAGGAGGCTCGCATCGGTCGAGCCGACGTGGACCGGGATACGAAACGGAGCGACAGCCAGCGCCGTGACCGCGACGAGCCAGGGCCAGCGCAGGAACACCCAGGCAAGAGCTGCAGCGAACCCGAGCCCGACGACCGCCGCGCCTGCGAGCAGCGGCCGGTGCGCGTGCGGCGCGAGGTAGAGCGCGAGCAGCAGCGAGCCGAGCGCCCAGGCGACGAGCCCGGCGATCCGCGCGTCGCGACGCGGCGCGAGGTAGAGCGCGGCGAGCCCTGCGCCCGCGATCGGGCCGCCGAGGCGGGCGAGCTCGGTCACGGGATCACCACCACGGTCACGCGCGCCGCGTGCGAGCCGCGGGTCAGAAAGAGCCCGTACGTGCCGGCCTGGCTCGGCGCGCGCACCCGGACGACGCCGTGCGCCGCGAAGCCGTGGCGCGTCCCGAGCTGCCAACGCACGGGCAGGGCGGGCAGATAGCGCACGACAAGCGGTCGTCCGGTGCGCGCGTGCACGACCGCGCTCGCCGGCTCGATGTAGCGGATCCGCACCGGCGTCGCGGGCGTGCGCGGCCCGAGGTTCCCGGCGAGGTCGATCGCCGCGAGCTGGAGTCGATAGGTGCCGGCAGGAAGCGGAACGCTCCCGATCGTCCCGAACCACTGCACGTTGCCCTGAAGCGGATGGAAGCGGCTGCGCACGCGGCGGATCCCGTTCACGTAGAGCACCGCGCTCGCCGGCTCGCTGACGCGATAGGTCACCGTGATCCGGCCGAACCCGGGCGTGAAGACCCGCGGCTCGACCGAGACGATCGACGACTTCGGCGGCTGCGTGTCGAGCCGAATCGGGTTCGGGAGCAGAATCGTACGCCGGTCCGAGGAGAGGTGGACGCGCGGCTTGTAGCTCCCGTCGGGCAGCAGCGTGCCGCCGTCGTCGCGCCCGTTCCAGCGCAGCACGACAAGTCCTTTCGGGACGCGGCGGCCCGTGACGAGCGTGCGCACGACGGTCCCGCCGGAGTCGACGATCACCGTCGTGAGCCGGTTCGCCGTGCGCAGGCGGAACGCGATCCGCGCGACACGCGTCGGGCAGCCGCAGACCGGCGAGAACGTCTTCTGGACCTTCGTGCCCGTGATCGGGCTCTTCTCGAGCTTGAGGCTCTCGGTCAGCGCGAATGCGCCCGCCGTCGCGACCAGGAGGGCCAGCACGAGGGCGATCGGGGCGAACCTGGCCACAGCCCGGCGATTGTATGCCTGAACTGGTATGACTTCACTTTGTGAAGCGCCGCGCCGACCCGTATCGCGACACCAACGTGATCGACTCGCGGGCGCCGCGCTTCAACCAGGCGACCGTCGGGATCCTCGCGCTGGTCGCCGTGCTCACCGGCTGGTGGTTCCTGCTGGCGCTGCTCGGGGCACAGCTGATGGTCGGCCTGCTGTTCGGCCGCCGCTACTGCCTGCCGTGCGTCGCGTACTTCGAGCTCGTCCAGCCGCGCTTCGGCGAAGGGCCGCTCGAGGACTCGCGCCCGCCCCGCTTCGCGAACATCGTCGGCGCGGTCTTCCTCACCGCAGCGACGCTCGCCTACGCCGTGGGTTTGTCCACGGTCGGGATCGTGCTCGGTTCGATCGTCGCCGCATTGGCGCTGCTGGCCGCGACGACGGGGTTCTGCACCGGCTGCGAGGCGTACAAGCTGGGCTGCTGGCTCACCGGCAGGCCGTTCGTGTCCTGCCCGCTGCCGCCGTCGCCCGCGATGGCCGACTGACGGTTCCGCGCCCACGACCAGAGCACGCCGACGCCGACGAACGCGAGTGTGACCGGGATGTAGTACTGCGCGAACGGCACCTCGAGGAGCCGGATCCCGGAGAGCGTCAGTGTCGTTGCAAGAGCGACCCGCAGTGCCCGGTCGGGTAGCCGGACGCTCACGTTGCTGCCGAGCAGCACACCGGGAATCGAGCCGATCAGGAGCCAGCCCGTCGCATGGAGATTGACGTTGCCGGCGATCATGTGGCCGGCCCCGGCCACCCAGAGCAGCGCCGCGGCCTGGAAGATGTCCGTTCCCACCACCCGCGCAGCGGACAGCGGGAACAGGATCAGCATCGCGAGCCCGAAGAACGTGCCGCTCCCGACCGACGTCAGCCCCACGATGAAGCCGCCGAACACGCCGATCGCGATCGCGATCAGCTTGTCATTCGTCTTGACCGGGAACGGCGCGTACGAGTTCTCCTTGCCCCGCACGAACGTCTTCACGAAGAAGCCGATCCCGCCGAGGATCAGCGCGATGCCGAGGATCTTCCCCTCGATCGTCTGGGCCCGCGCGCCGTAGTGGTGCTCGATCCACGTCGCAAGCCCGACGCCGAGCAGCGAGAACGGCGCGCTGCCGACCAGCATCCACCCCGCGAGGCGCATATTCACGGTGCCGAGCTGGCGGTGCCGCCAGGCACCGAACGACTTGAAGATCGCGCCGTGGACGATGTCCGTCCCGACCGCGACCGTCGGCTTGAAGCCGAAGATCAGGATCAGGATCGGCGTCATCAGCGAGCCGCCTCCCATCCCCGTCATCCCGACGAGGAAGCCGACCAGGAAGCCGGCGAGTGAGAGCTTCGGATCTATGAGCGGTAGGCCTCGATCAGCACCTCCGCCACTGACGGCCGCGTGAACTCGACGGGCGGCACCTGGCCGGCCTCGAGCATCTCGCGCACCATCGTCCCCGAGAGGAAGACGTGGTCGTCGCCGGAGTGCGGGCAGGTCTTGGCGCTCGCCATCGAGCCGCACGCCTTGCAGAAGAAGGTGTGCTCGAAGAACATCGGCTCGATGTCGAGCTCGTGCGGCTCGAACTCGTCGAAGATCAGCTGCGCGTCGTAGGTGCCGTAGTAGTTGCCGACACCCGCATGGTCGCGGCCGACGATGAAGTGCGAGCAGCCGTAGTTCTTGCGGCAGATCGCGTGCCAGACGGCCTCACGCGGCCCGGCGTAGCGCATCGCCGCCGGGAAGGCGGAGAGGAGCACGCGGTCGGCCGGATAGAAGTCGCTCAGGAGCGTCTCGTAGCACTCGACGCGAACCGCGGCCGGAACGTCGTCCGACTTCGTGTCGCCGACGAGGGGATGCACGAGCAGCCCGTCGACCGTCTCCAGCGCGACCTTGGTCAGGTACTCGTGAGCGCGGTGGATCGGGTTGCGGGTCTGGAAGCCGACCACGCGCTTCCAGCCACGCTCGGCGAACGCGGCGCGCGTATCGGCCGGGTCGAGCGCGAGCTCGGGGAACTGCGAGGCCGCACGCTCGAACACGGTGACGCGGCCCGCGAGGTACAGCGGCGCCTGCGCGTAGAGCCGCGCGACACCGGGATGCGCCTCGTCGGTGGTACGGAAGCAGCGATCGGCCTCCCGCTCCTTGTCGTACTCGTAGACCTCCTCGACCTCGAGCACGGCGAGCAGCTTGCCGCTCTCGTCGGCGAGGGCGACGCGGTCACCCGTAGGCGCCTTGTCGACCGCGAGGCAGACCGGCAGCGCCCACGGCACGCCGTTCGAAAGGCGCATCTCCTCGACCACGCGCTGGTAGTCCTCGCTGCCCATGAAGCCCTCGAGCGGCGAGAGCGCGCCCGACGCGATCATGTCCAGGTCGGACGCCTCACGCGAGGTGATCGTGACCAGCTCGAGCGACTCGACATCGTCCGGGCGAGCGCCCGTGCGATCGACGAGGACACCGCCGTGCGGCCGGATCAGCTTCTCTGTCGCAGTGGCGCTCACGCGGCCACCTCGTCCTCGACGAGACCGAGCTCGGCCAGCTTGCCGAGCACGAGCTGCGCGCTCTCCTCGGGCTCCTGCGACTCGGTGTCGATCACGAGCTCGGCGGTCGTCGGCTCCTCGTACGGATCGCTGACACCCGTGAACTCCTTGATCTCGCCCGAGAACGCCTTGGCGTAGAGGCCCTTCACGTCGCGCTTGGCGCACTCGTCGACCGAGGCGCTGACGAAGACCTCGACGAACGGCGCGTGCTCCTCGGTCATCTCGCGGGCCTTCTGCCGCGTCTCCTCGTACGGAGAGATGGCCGAGACGATGACGGCAGCGCCGGCGCGTGCGAGGCGCGAGGCGACCCAGCCGATCCGCTCGATGTTGGTGTCGCGATCCTCCTTCGAGAAGCCGAGGCCCTTCGAGAGGTGGGTGCGAACGATGTCGCCGTCCAGGTACTCCACGATCAGGCCGCGCTTCTCGAGCTCGGGCCCGACCTGCTCGGCGATCGTCGACTTGCCGGCCCCGGAGAGGCCCGTGAACCACAGGGTGAATCCGCCGTTACTCATTCGTCTCCTCGGTGATGGGTGTGTTCAGATGGATGCCGCACTCGAGCTTGTCCGAGCCGGCCCAGCGGCCGGCGCGCTCCTCCTCGCCCGGTGCAATCGGCCTCGTGCAGGGGATGCAGCCGATCGAGCGGTACCCGGAGTCGTGCAGCGGGTTGTAGGGAATCTCGTTGACGTGGATGTAGGCCCACACGCGCTTCTCGTCCCAGTCGGCGAGCGGGTGCAGCTTGAGGACGCCGTAGCGCTCGGAGAGCTGCACCTTCGGCGTGCCGACGCGACTCGGCGACTGGTCGCGGCGGATCCCGGAGATCCACGAGTCGTAGGGGCCGAGCGCCTCGAGCAGCGGCTCGACCTTGCGGATGTGGCAACAGCGATCCGGGTCGCTCTCCCAGAGGTTCGGCACCTCGGCGCGATGCTGTTCGGCGACGGTCGGGATGCGCGGTCCGTGAATGAGGTTGAGCCCGTACCGCTCGACGAGCCGGTCGCGCGTCTCGTAGGTCTCGCGGAAGAAGAGGTGCGTGTCGAGCTCGATCACGTCGATCGGCAGCCCGAGCTCGCTGACCATGTGCACGAGCACCGACGACTGCTTCTGCCATGAACAGGTGAGACAGAGCCGGTCGCCGTACTCCGAGTACGCCCAACGGAGAATGTCCTCCGCGGACATGACCTCGAAGTCGAGATCAGGAAGTTGTGGCAGGCTCGCCGCCAAGGAGCACCTCCTTGAGGGTGTCGCCGCGTAGGCCGAGACGCAGCGTCTCGAGCGGGATCACCTCGTCGGGCGGGATGTTGCCGACGTTCACGTTCGGGCCGAACTGCTTCACGAACCAGGCCTGCGAGGACTTCGTCGGCGCCTCGAAGATCAGGTTCGTGACGTCGATCTCGTGCGCGATCTCGTCGACGAGGCCCGTGCGCATCTCGCCGGTCGGCCGGTAGATCCCGGCGGTGCCGCCCTCACGCCCTTCCGTGATCACCTTCCAGGAGCCGGCCTCGAGCTCCTCCTTGATCCACTCGACCCACTGGTAGGGCGCGAAGACGACCTCGTCGTCCTTCGAGCCGACCTCGGAGAGCACGGTGAAGTCGCGCGCGAAGTCGGCGATCAGCTCGAGCTTGCGCTCGCGCGGAATGTCGATCGTGCCGTCCGAGATCTCGACGTGCGAGAAGCGGTTCTCGACGAGCCACGCCTTGAACTCCTCGATCCGGTCGCGCGCGTAGACCGCCTCGAACAGCGTGCCGCCGCAGACGATCGGCGTCTCGTAGTGGCGGTAGAGCGCGATCTTCTTCTCGAGGTTGTTCGTGACGTAGCTCGTGCCCCAGCCGAACTTGACGATGTCGACGTACTCGCCGGCGGTGTCGAACATCCCCTCGATGTCGCGGAGGTTCAGGCCCTTGTCCATCACGTGGGTCAGGCCGGACTGGCGGGGCTTGCCGGGGCGCGCGGGCACCCCGAGGAATCCGTCGCTAAAAGCGGGCATAGAGCTCCTTCAGTTTTTCCTGGGCGCGGTCCTGGACGTCGCGATACAGGGAGTTGCCATGGGCATCGATGCCGACCGTGAGCGGGCCGAAGTCCTTGACCCGAAAGCGCCACAGGCACTCGGGCATCAGCTCCTCCCACGCGACTTCCTCGATCTCCTCGATCTGCGTGGTCTCGAGGGCCGCGGCGCCGCCGACGATCGCGAAGTAGACCATCCCGAGGCGATGCATCGGCTCGATCGCCTCATCGGGGAAGCCGCCCTTGCCGCAGATCGCGCGGACGCCGAACTGGTCGCCGAGCGGCTCGGTGAAGCGCACCATCCGCGCCGAGGTCGTGGTGCCGATGCAGATCTTCTCGTAGCGGCCCGGGCCGAGCTTGCGGACGTTCGGGGCGGTGTGGAGCAGGAAGGCGCCTTTGAGGTCCATCGGCGGCTCGACGCCCTGGTCGAAGATCCGGATCTGCGTGCGATCGCGGATGCCGATGATGTGGCCCTGGACGGTGACCTCGTCGCCCGCCTTGAGCTTGAGGATCTCGGCCGGGTCGGTAATCGGGAACGTGACCTCGTGCGTGGCCATCAGCGCGAAACTCCCTTGTGCTCATGAGCACTTGGGATCATTTGGCCCGAGACCCGATCCGGAAGCACGCCACGCTGCGCCAAAGACAGCTTGTGCTCATGAGCATTTGGGATCGCCGACGGCGCCATTTCAGAACTCCCTGTCGTAGTCGAGGCAGCCGTCGGGGCCGATGTGCACCGAGGCACGGCGCGCGGCCCAGCACTGGTAGTTCACGGCGACGGGGTTCAGGGTCATGTGCGTGTCGGCGTGCTCGATGTGGCACTGCAGGACGGTGACGTCGCCGCCGAGGCCCATCGGGCCGATCCCGGTCTCGTTGAGCAGGCCGTACAGCTCGTCCTCGAGCTCGGCCACGATCGGATCGTGGTTCCGGGTGCCCACGGGACGCGCGATCGCCTCCTTGGCGAGGTACATCGCGTAGTCGGCCGACCCGCCGATCCCGACGCCGACGATCCCGGGCGGGCACGGCTTGCCGCCGGCGCCGACGATCGACTCGAGCACGAAGCGCTTGATCCCGTTCACACCATCGGCGGGAACGCACATCTTCAGGAAGCTCATGTTCTCGGAGCCGGAGCCCTTCGGCACGCACTTCACGTCGAGGCCGTCCCAGTCGGCGATGAACTCCCAGTGGACGATCGGCAGCCGGTAGCCGATGTTGGCGCCGGTGTTCTCGCGGGTGATCGTGTGGACGGCGTTCGAGCGCAGCGGATGCTCGAGCGTCGCGCGCTCGGTGCCGTCGCGCAGCGACTCGTAGATACGGGCCGGATGCAGGGGAAAATGCTCACCGACGCGGCAGGTGTAGACGGCGATTCCCGTGTCCTGGCAGACGAGGTTCTTCTCCTCCTCGGCCACGTTGACGTTCTTGAGGATCGTCTGCAGGACGCGCTGGCCCGGCACGCTCGTCTCGCGGTCCGCTGCGGCGGCGAGTGCGTCGCGCAGGTCCTGCGGGATGTCCTTCAGGGCCCAGACGTAGAGGTGGGCGGCGGCCTCTTCCACCGCGGCTGCGAGGTTCGTCTCGACGGTGCTCATGCCGCCTTCTCCGCGGCGGCGCGGCCGGCACGGCGGCCGAACACGCAGCACTCGAGCAGGCTGTTGCCCATCATGCGGTTGCGGCCGTGCGTGCCGCCGGCGATCTCGCCGCAGGCGTACAGGCCCTCGACCGTGGTCTCGGCGTTCGTGTCGATCACGAGCCCTCCGTTCTGGTAGTGGAGGACGGGATAGGTGAGGATCTTCTCCTCGAGCGGGTCGATCCCGGCGGCGCGGTAGCGGCGCACCATGTACGGCAGGGACACCTCGGCGTCGGCGACGGAGATCCGCGTCGTATCGAGCCAGACCGCGGGGCGCCCGTCGGGCGTCTGGGTGCCGCGGCCCTCCTCGACCTCTTTCACGATCGCGGCGGAGACGACGTCGCGCGGCCCGAGCGAGTCGGTGAACTCCTCGCCCTCGGCGTTGAGGAGAACGGCACCGTAGGCGCGCGTGGTCTCGGGAATCGAGTAGCCCTGGAGGTTCTGCGGCCAGGCGCCGCCGTTCGGGTGGTACTGCAGCGCGTCGAGGTCGCGCGACTCGGCGCCCAGTGCGAGCGCCAGCTCGGTCACTTCTCCGGTCGCGCCGGGATGATTCGTGGACAGCTCGCCACGCTCCTGCGCGACCCGAAAACAGCGCCCGCCGGCGGCGAGGACGACCGTCGCGGCGCCGATCGCGACCGGCTCGCCGTCGTGCTCGAGCGTTGCGGTCCAGCCCACCGGCGTCCGCTCGAGCGCGCGCAGCGCGTGGTTCGGCAGCTCCGTGCCGCCGCTCGCCTCGAACGCCTCGCGCAGTCCCTTCGTGATCGCGTGGCCGGTTCGGTCGCCGACCTGCAGCAGCCGCTGCCGTGAGGCGCCGCCGCAGCGGGCGAGGCGGTAGCCGCCGTTCTCGCGGGTGAACTCGACGCCGAGCTCCTCGAGCCAGTGGATCGCGGCGGGCGCCTCGGAGGTGAGCACCTCGACGAGCCGGCGGTCGGCGGTCTCGTGCGAGCTCTTCCACACGTCCTCGGCGTGGAGCTCGGGGGAGTCATCCGGCCCGAATGCGGCCTGGATCCCGCCCTGCGCCTTGGAGGAGTTACATGACTGGAGCGAGCCCTTGGTCGCGAGCCCGACGCGCGCACCGGCTCTCTCCGCAGAGAGAGCTGCTGCAAGACCCGCGGCGCCTGAGCCGATCACGAGCACGTCAAATGAGCTGGAACCAGGCACCATGGCCGAATCCTACCGTTTTTCCTAATCCCGGGCATTAGACTGCGTTATCTCTGCCAACTGTCAAGAAGGCCGCGGGGATTGCCGATTAGGTAAGCGTGATACGGGCGGCGGCGTTCGTTCTGGCGGTTTGTGCTCTGGTCGCGTCCGGCTGGACGCTCTGGCACAACCATTTCCAGCTCCACCGGGGCGGCTCTGTGGCGCTCATCTCCGGGCCGAAGGTCGTCGAGTACGAGCTCCAGACCGCGGCGCATGTGATGACGCAGGCGAAGGCCGAGACGGGCACGTTCGAGATGACCGACCTGCGAGGGTTCAGGAACCTCGCGGTCGTCTCCGCAAACGACCGCGCCTACTGTCTCCAGGTCGGCGTCGGTGACACCGCCATGCACTACAAAGGCCCTGCGGGACCTGTCACGGCGGGACCCTGCTAGACGAGCGCACGGGAACGCTCGAGCCCGACGACGTTTCCCTTCTGCTCGAACAGCGCAGCCGCTGCCGCGACGACGGCGCCCGCCTCCTCCTCGCGGCCGTCGGTGAGTAGGACTTCTGCGAGATCGAGCAGCGCGGACGCGCGGACGTTGAGGAAGTCGGTCGGTCCGGCGAGCGCGACGCCTTCGCGGGCCAGCCTCTCCGCCTCCTGGATCTCGCCGCGGCGCGCGAGCACCTTCGCCATCGGTCCGCGCCACTGGATCTGGGTGTGGAGATCGTCGGGCGAGGACTCGTCGCGGCCGAGGGCCGCGAGCTCGAGCACCTCGTCGAGGCGGCCGAGCGCGTAGAGGATCTGGGCGAGGACGGCCGCGAGCGTCGAGGCCGACGATCGGTCGCCCATCTCGAGGAGCCGGTCGAAGCCGTGCCGCGCCTCCGCCTCGGCCGCGGGCAGGTCGTCGGCGAGCATCAGCACCCAGCCGTAGAGCTCGGCCGCCGCGGCCGCGGTGAGGCGGATGCCCAGCTCGTCGGTGATCGAACGGTCGCGCGCCATGAACTCCGCCGCCTCGTCGAAGCGCCCCTGCTGCGCGGCGAGGCCGGCGAGCGCGCGCAACGCCGAAGCGGTGACCCGAAGCTTCGAGGGGTGCTGCTCGAGAATCTCCTCGCAGCGGCGGCGCGCGTCCTCGACCGGCATCGGGCCGAACAGCGCCGCACCGACGAGCAGATGGAGTGCCGAGGCCTCGGAGCGCTCGTCCCCGGCGCGGCTCGCATGGACGATCGCCGCCTCGAGCGCCCGCTCGGCCTCAGCGGCGCGGCAGCCGAGCCACGAGATCCAGGCGCGAACGTACAGCGCTCGCGCAAGCTCGCGGTCGTCGCCGGCGGCCTCGAACGCCGCGATCGCCCGCTCGGCCACGGGAAGCGTCTCGTCGACGGAGAGGGCGCTGTCGGTCTGGAAGGCGACCCGCAGGTGACCGATCCGCGCCGACTCCGCTGCAATCACGTCACCAGCGCGCTCCGCGAGGTCGAGCGCCTCGGTGAGCGCGTCGTCGGCGCCGGTCAGATCGCCGGCGTCCCGCTTCGCCTCGGCCAGATCGACGAGCAACGTCGAGCGCTCCACCTCGTCGCCCGCCGTGAGCGAAGCGGCGCGTGAGAGCAGGCCGACGGCCGCCGGAATGTCGCTGCGCCAGAGGGCGCGGCGCCCGGCCGAGGTGAGGTGCCGCGCAGCGCGGGTGGCGAGGTCGGGGCTCGGGTCGTCGAGCTCGGAGCGATACTGGGCGGCCTGCTCGAGGTGGTAGCCGAGCAGGTCGTCGACCTCGTCATCGAGCACCGCGGCACGCCGCTCGAGCCAGTCGGCGAACCGCTCATGCAGGCTCGCGCGCAACCGCTTGGTGAGGGCGCGGTAGGCGGCTTCGCGGATCAGCGCATGGCGGAACCGGTATGCGTCCTCGCCGAGGAACGCTGAGCGAATCGGCGCGATCAGCTCCTTCCGGGTCAGCGAGGCGAGCAGCGGCTCGAGCACCTCGTCCTCGTCCGACAGCGCAGCAAACGCCTCGGGCCAGAGCTCCCGGCCCATCACCGAGGCGCGCTCGAGCAGGTCGCGCTCGGCCACGGGCAAGCGGTCGAGGCGGGCGTCGAGGAGCGCCTTGACCGTCGGCGGCACCGCGAGCTCCCCCTCCGCCTCGCCGTGCTCGGCGATGAACGCGAGGGCCTGCTCGATGTAGAGCGCGTTCCCCTCCGCGGCGTCGGCGATCTGGGCGCGAAGCGGCGCCGACAGCTCGGTCTCGCCCAGCAGGTGGTCGATCAGCGCATCGGAGTCATGACCCGAGAGAGGTTCGAGCAACAGCGATCCCTTCCAGCCCGGCCGCTCCTCGAGGAGCTCCGGCCGCGCGAGGCAAAGGAGGAGCACCGGCGCATCGCGCACGGCTTCGGGTAGCCACTCGAGCAGGTCGAGGAGGACGGGCTCGGCCCAGTGGATGTCCTCGACCACGACGACGAGCGGCGTGCGCCGCGCGAGAGTCTCGAGGATGCGGCGCACCGCCCAGCCGACCTCGACCACGCTGGCGAGCGAGTCTGCGCTGCCGGCAGCGGCGGCGAGGTAGCCGGCGACCGCGCTCGCGTCCGGCTCGCCCTCGAGCAGCGCGCCGATCTGCGCCTCGGTCACGTCGCCCGCGGCCGCGCGGAGGATGTCGGCAAGAGGACGGAAGGCGATCCCGTCGCCGTACGAGAGACAGCGCCCCTTGAGCGCGACCGCGGCGTCGCCGAGGCCCGCGACGAGCTCGGCCGCGAGGCGCGACTTGCCGATTCCGCCCTCGCCGAGCAGCGTGAAGAGCCGGCAACCGCGATCCCGGCGGGCTTCGTCGAACGTCTGACGCATCGCGGCCAGCTCCGCGTCGCGGCCGACGAGCGGCGTGTCGAGGCGGCGCGAGATCGGCTCCGCGTCCGGCCGTAGAGCGATGAGGCGCCAGCCCTCGACCGCGCCGCTCCGCCGTTCCTGGAGCTGCTCCACATCGACGGCGCCGCGCACCAGCGGCAGCGTCCGGGCCGAGAGCAGCGTCGCGCCGGGCTCGGCAGCGCGCGCGAGCCGGAGCGCCGAGGTGACGACACTTCCCGCGGCCGCGAGCCGGCCGCCGGTGCTGAGTGCCTCGCCGGTGGCGATCCCGAGCGTGACCTGCGCGCCCGCAGTCGTATCGTGGAGGTCGCTCGCCGCCCGCACTGCGCGCAGGGCATCATCCTCATGGGTCACGGTCGCGCCGAACACGGCCAACGCGCCCTCGGTCGGCGCGAGCTCGAGCATGCCGCCGTGACGCTCGACGACGCGCGCAGCAGCTTCGAGCAGCCGCTCCTGCCGCGCCTCCGCGACCTCGGGATCACGACTCTCTCCGCCCTGCGTCGGCAGCGCCGCGAGCACGGTGACGACCTTGCGCGTCTCGTGCGCAGGCGCGGGCTCGACGGGCGCAGGCGGCGCGAGCGCCGGATCCTGAGCGAGCACCGCGCGCTGGAGCTCCTGCAGCTGTGGCCCGGGCTCGATCCCTAGCTGGTCGATGAGCTCGGCCCGCGTCCGCTGGAAGACGTCGAGCGCGTCGGCCTGGCGCCCGCTGCGATAGAGGGCGACCATCAGCTGGCCGCGCAGGCGCTCGCGCAACGGATGCTCGGCGACGAGCGCCTCGAGCTCGCCGACGAGCTCGGCGTGGCGCCCGAGCGCGAGCCCCGCGTCGATCCGATCCTCGGCGGCGGAGGTACGCAGCTCCTCGAGCCTCGCCGCCTCGCCCGCGGCCGAGCCCTCGAACGCGACGCCGGCGAGCACCGGCCCGCGCCAGAGCGCGAGTGCCCGCTCGAGCGCGGTGGATGCTCCCGCCGAGTCGCCGCGCGCAAGCGCATCGCGACCTCCGCGCGCGAGGCGCTCGAACCGGCTGGCGTCGAGCGTCTCCGGATCGACCTCGAGCACGTAGCCCGGCAGCCGCGTCACGAGCGCTCCGGGCGGCACGAGCTTGCGCAGCTGCGAGACGTAGACCTGAAGCGTGTTCCCCGCCGTCTCGGGCGGTCGCGAGCCCCAGAGCTCGTCGATCAGGCGGTCGCGCGAGAGCGTCTCGCCGGGGTGGAGCAGGAAGATCCCGAGCAGCGCCTGCTGCTTGGCGCCGGCCGGCGCAAGGTCGCGCTCATCCTGGACGAGCGCGAGCGGGCCGAGGATGCGGTACTCCACCGCCCGACCGTACCACCCGACGGACACGGTCCAAGCGAGCGTTCAGAGGACGGAACGGAGCAGTTCGACGATCTCCTCCGGAGGTGCGGGACGCGGGTTCGCCGTCGCCCCCGGACGCGCTGCTGTCGCCTCGGCCACTTCGGCCAGGTCCTCTTGCGGCACCCCGAGCGCGCCGAGCCCCGTGAAGCCGACACGGCGCGCTTGCGTCTCGACCCAGGCCGCCGGATCGTCGACTCCCATCGCCCCGGCGAGAGCGGCGAGCGCGTCCGGAACGGCCGGCTCGTTGAAGCGGAGCGCCGGCGGGAGGCAGATCGCGTTCAGCGTTCCGTGCGGAAGCCCGTAGCGGCCGCCGAGCGCCTGCGCCATCGCGTGCCCGAGCGCGAGGAACGAGCCGCCGAGCGCGGCGCCGCCCTCGCAGGCTCCTTCGAGCAGTCCCGTGCGAGCCGCGAGGTCGTGGCCGTCGTCGAGCACCCGGGGGAGCCAGGTCGCGATCAACTGCGCACCGGCCAGCGCGTGCCGGTCGGCCTCGCCGTTATGACCCTCCACGTAGAGCGCCTCGGCGCAGTGGGCTAGCGCGTTCAGAGCGGTGCCGCAACTCTCCCGCGGCGGTAGCTCCAGCGTCAGCTCCGGCTCGTAGACGATTCCCGCCGGGTTCGCGCCCGAGCCGCCCCCTCGCATCTTCCGCTCGGCGTCGCGAACACCGTAGAACGTCGTCCACTCCGCGCCGGAGTACGTGGTCGGGATCGAGACGAGCGGGAGAGTCGTTTCCGCCGAGACCGCCTTGGCGAGATCGATCACGCTGCCGCCCCCGAGCGCGAGCAGAACGCCCGCGCCGCGAGCAGCCTCGGCGACGCGCTCGACCTCGTGGGTCGGCGAGCTCGCCCAGGTGTCGAACGGCTCCGCGGGGAGCGGCAGATCGAGCCAGCGGTGAGCCGTGATCAGGTACGGGTGGTGGACACCGAGCTCGTCGAGCACCTCGGAAAGCGCGTCGAGCCCCCAGCGCACGATCATGCGAGCCGCTCCGTGGCGAACGCGACGAACGCGTCGGCGGCCCGAGTCGAGGCGCGGCCCGCGGCGCGTGCGAGCATGATCTCGCGCGACGGCTCGAGACCTTCGACGCTTGCCGCCGCGAGGCGCCCGGACTCGAGCTCGGCTTCGATCGCGGTGCGCGAGATGAACGTCACGCCGTAGCCGCCGAGCACGGCCGCCCGTGCCGACTCCTGGAGGCCGAGCTCGAGCCGCACATCGAGATCGCGCAGCTTGAGACCGACCCGGCGGAGCTCGTCCTCGATCACCTGCCGGACGCCTGCGCCCTCCTGCATCAGGACCAGCGGCTCCTCGCGCAACTCGTCGAGCGAGATCGCGCGGCCCGCGAAACGATGCCCGGTGGGACAGGCGAGGATCACCTCGTCGCGGAAGAACGGCTCGAAGACGAGGCCACGGTGGCGCGGCGCCGCCCCGACGATCCCGAGCTCGAGCTCGCGGCGCGCGACCCGCTCGACCACGGACTGCGTGTCGGAGATCGAGAGCGCGACGGTCAGCCCGGGGTGGCGCCGCTGGAACTCGCCGAGGAGCAGCGGCACGACCGAGCCGCCGGGCCCGCTGGAAGCGCCGAGCTCGAGCGCGCCGGTGAGCTCGCCCTCCTCGCCCTCGGCGAGCGAGGCGAGCAGCGAGTCTTCCAGCTCGAGCATCCGCTGCGCGCTCGCGTAGAGGCGGAGCCCGGCCTCGGTCGGCTCGACGCGGCGGCCGGAACGGTCGAGCAGCCGGTGCCCGAGCCGCTTCTCGAGCGAGCGGATCTGGAGCGAGACTGCGGGCTGGGTGACCCCGAGCCGCTCGGCGGCCTGCGAGAAGCTGCGCTTCTCAACAACGGCGCAGAACGCGGCAAGCTGGCGCGTATCCATGAGGAAAGCTTATACGCGTGGAAAAGGGGCGCCGCGCCCGCGCCGCCCCTCCTCACGTTCGTAGAGCGCCTGACTAGAGCATGCAGCGCGGGTAGCAGCCGGCACCGTTCGGACGGACGCGGGCGACGCCACGCTGGAGGTACGGATCGGGGTGGTGCGCCGAGAAGATCTGGCCCGGCTCCGGATGGCGGAACGAGAGCCACCTTCGCCCAGAGCACTTAATCCCGTCTAAAGCGGGCCTTAAGGCGCTGCCACGGCCCGGGCCCTGCGCTGCGCTTCAGGGCCTCTTCCCGCGCCGCCTGCTGCTTGACCCAGGCGCGGTGACGCTGGTTCCGTGACGCATAGCGCTGCTTCCAGTAGACGGGCACGGCTCTAGAGTAGAGCGCAATGCGGGTCTGGGTCGACATCACCAACTCACCGCACGTGCCCGTGTTCGCGCCGCTGATCGCGCTGCTGCGGGCGCGCGGTGACACCGTGGAGATCACGTCGCGCGAATATGCGCAGACGTTGCAGCTGCTCGAGCTGCACGGGCTCGACGCGGAGGTGATCGGGCGCCACGGCGGCCGCTCGCGGCTCGGGAAGGCGCGGACGCTGATCTCACGGGAGCGCGCGCTGCGCGACTGGGCGCGCCCGCGCGGCTTCGACCTCGCGCTCGCGCACGGCTCGTACGACCTCACCCGCACCGCGCTGCGCCTCGGGATCCCGAGCTCGACGATGTTCGACTACGAGTGGGCCTGGCTCCAGCATCAGCTCGGCTGCCGCGCCGCGACGAAGGTCGTCGTGCCCGAGGCGATTCCCGTCGAGCGGCTCAGGCGCTACGGCGCGGTGCCGCCGAAGCTGCTCCGCTACCCGGGGCTGAAGGAGGAGTACTACCTCGCCGACTTCGAGCCCGATCCCGAGGTGCCGGCGCAACTCGGCGTCGACCCGGCGCGGGTGCTCGTCGTGCTGCGCACGCCGCCTGACGTCTCGCTCTACCACCGCCACGACAACCCGCTCTTCCCGCAGACGCTCGAGCGGCTCGGCCGCGACCCGTCGGTGCACGCCGTCGTGCTGCCGCGCACCGACGAGCAGCGGGACTACGTGCGCTCGCTCGCCCTGCCGTCGGTGCTGCTGCCGGAGCGCGCCGTCGATGCGCAGAGCCTGATCGCCGCGGCCGACCTCGTCGTCTCGGCGGGCGGGACGATGAACCGCGAGGCGGTCGCGCTCGGCGTTCCGGTCTACACGACCTTCGGCGGGCGCCTTGGCGGAGTGGATGAGGCGTTGATCCGCGAGGGCAGGCTCACGGTGCTCTCGGATCCCGGGGCGCTCGCGATCCGGAAACGCGAGACGACCGCGCCGCGCGTTCGCCGCGATCCGCAGGTCCTGCTCGACCTGCTGCTCTCAGCCGCGGGCTAGCGCGGCGAGCACGTCCGGTCCGTAGCGCTCGAGCTTGGCCGGGCCGACGCCGGGGACGGCCGCGAGCTCGCCCAGGGTGCTCGGCTGCCGCGCGGCGATCTCCTCGAGCGTCGAGTTGTGGAAGACGACGTAGGCCGGCACCTCGTCGGCGCGCGAGCGCTCGAGGCGCCACGCTTTCAACGCGGTGACGACGGGCGAGTCTGGCTCGGTCGACTTCTTCTTCGCGACCGGCGCAGCCCGCTCGACGCCGAGCTCGCCGAGGAACCGACTCGGCTTCCCCGACCACGTGAGCGTGAGATGGCGACGCGCACGGGTGAGCCCCACGTAGAGAAGACGCCGTTCCTCGTCGATGTCGCCGCGGCGGATCGGCAGCTCGTTCTCCTCGACGCGCGGCAGGAAGACCGCGTCCCACTCGAGCCCCTTTGCGCGGTGCAGCGTAAGGAGATGGACGCCAGAGCCGACGTTGGCGCCGAAGCGCGCCTCGAGCTCGGCCTGGAACTCCGAGAGGTCGGCATCGCCCAGCTCGTGCGCGAGCGCGACGAGGCGGGCGAGGTCGTTCTGGCGCGTGAGCTCGCGCTCCCCGAGCCCGTCGGGCGGCTCCGGAAGCCAGCCGAGATCGCTCGCGGCGCGTTCGACCGCCTCGGCCGCAGGGCCGCCCGTGCCGCGGAGCCGCTTGAGCAGCCCGTGCGCGCCGTCGCGCGCCAGCAGCGAGGCGCCCTGGAACGGGATCCGGGCGCCGTGCAGCACCTCTTCGTAGTCGGCCGAGCGCGCATTGGTCCGGAACAGCACCGCGATCTCCTCGAGCGGGAGCCCTTCCCCGTGCAGCTCGCGGATCCGCTTGACGACGTAAGCACCCTCCGCGCCGGGATCGTCGAGGCCGCGGAGCTCCGGCTCGGGCCCGTCGGCGCCCGCGGCGCGCAGCTGCTTCTCGGCGCCGCCGAGCCGCGGCACGAGGCGGTTCGCAAGCGCCAGCACCTGCGGTGTGGATCGGTAGTTCTCCTCGAGCCGGAACACCTGCGCCGTCGCGCGCAACGCGAGCAGGTGCTCGGCCGAGGCGCCGGTGAAGCCGTAGATCGACTGGTAGTCGTCGCCGACGACGCAGAGGTCGTCACGGTCGCCGAGCCAGTGCTCGAGCAGCGTCTGCTGGAGCAGGTTCACGTCCTGGTACTCGTCGACCGTGAAGGCGCGGTAGCGGGCGCGGAAGTCGGCCACCGCATTCGCGTCGGTCTCGTAGAGCCGCACCGTGCGCTCGAGCAGATCCTCGAAATCGATCTGTCCCGCGGCGGCCTTGCGCTCCTCGTAGGCGCCGTAGACCTTCGACATCAGGTCGGCAGGGATCGGCGGCTCGCGGTCGCCGACGGCGGCGCGATAGTCGCGCGGGCCGATCCGCCGGTTCTTGGCCCACTCGATCTCGGTCGCAAGGTCGCCGGCGGGCCGGAAGCGATACGCGCGCGGCAGCCCGTTCGCGATCTGCCGTAACAGCAGCGCCTTCGACGAGAGGATCCGCCCGACCTGATCCGGCGCGAAGTGCCGCAGCTGCGCGAGCGCTGCGGAGTGGAAGGTGCGCGCCCGCACGCCACCTGCTCCGAGCGCCGCCAGTCGCGCCCGCATCTCTCCCGCGGCCTTGTCCGTGAACGTCACCGCGAGGATCTCGGTGGGCGCGAACGTGCCCGACGCGACCTGGTTCGCGATCCGCCGCGTGATCGTCGTCGTCTTCCCCGACCCGGCGCCCGCGAGGATGCACACAGGCCCGCGCACGGCCTCGACCGCGCGTCGCTGTTCCGGATTCAGGCCCTCGAGGATCACCGACTCACCGTACCGGCCGCGGCGGCCGGCGACTGTGCCGTCAGTGCAACGTGTCTTCCAGAACCCCGGCGCGGCGCGGCTCGCGCACGATCGCACCAAGCCGGGCGACAACCTCGAGCGTGTCACCCGCATCGACGAGCTGCTCGAGCACGCCCAGCTCATCGGCGAGCCAGGCCGCATCGATCTCGGGCCGGGTCGCGCGGGAGATCTTCGCGTGCACGGTCGGCTTGACCGTCTCGCCCTCGCCCCACAGCTCCTCGTGCAGCTTCTCGCCCGGCCGCGGGCCGACGATCTCGATGTCGATGTCCTGATTCGGCTCGCGGCCAGAGAGGCGGATCATCTTTTCGGCGAGGTCGATGATCGCGACCGGCTCGCCCATGTCCAGGACGAAGACCTGGCCGCGCCCGCCGATCGCGCCGGCCTGCACGACGAGCGACACGGCCTCCGGAATCGTCATGAAGTAGCGCGTCATCTCGGGATGCGTCACCGTGACCGGCCCGCCGTGCTCGATCTGGCGGCGGAAGATCGGGATCACGCTGCCGGAGGAGTTGAGGACATTGCCGAAACGGACGGCCACGAAGCGCGTCGGCAGGTCGGAGCGGTGGCCGAGCGACTCGATGATCCACTCGCACACCGCCTTCGACTGGCCCATCACGGTCTTCGGGTTCACGGCCTTGTCGGTGGAGACGAGCACGAAGCGGCTCGCGCCGAACTCGGCGGCGACCTCGGCGATCGTCCGCGTCCCGAGCACGTTGTTGCGCACCGACTCGATCGGGTTCGCCTCCATCAGCGGCACGTGCTTGTAGGCGGCGGCGTGGAAGACGACGGAGGGCGTGTAGCGCTCGAAGACCTGGCGCATCTTGGCGCGGTTCCCGACGTTGGCCAGCACCGGCGCGACCGCGGAGAAGCCGCGCTCGTCCACGAGCTCGCGCTCGATCTCGAACAGCGGCGTCTCGGCCTGGTCGACGAGCACGATCCGCGCCGGGCCCATCCGCGCGATCTGACGGCAGAGCTCCGAGCCGATCGAGCCGCCCGCGCCTGTGACGAGCACCGTCTCGCCTGCGAGGTACTCGGCGATCGCGCCGAGGTCGACCTCGACCGGCTGGCGCCCGAGCACGTCCTCGACCTGAATCGGCCGGATCTGCAGCGCGAGGTTGACGTCGCCCGCGATCAGCTCGTGCAGGCCGGGCAGCGTCTTCACCGGCACGCTGCCGGCGACGTCGACGACGCGCTGGCGCAGCTCGCCCGGCGCCGACGGGATCGCGATCAGGATCTCGTCCGGCTTGTTGTCGCGCAGCACGTGGGGCAGCTCGTCGATCGTGCCGAGCACCCGGATCCCCTCGAGCCGGAGGTTGTGCTTGCGCGGGTCGTCGTCGATCAGGCCGATCGGCGTGTACCCGACGGCCGGAGTCCGCAGCATCTCGCGGACGATCAGCCGCGCCGCGTCGCCCGCGCCGACGACGATCACCTCTTTGCCACGCGCGATCACGTTCCGCGCCTGCGGCCGCTCGATGATCGACCGCGCCACGAGCCGCGAGCCGGTGATGAATGCCAGCGTGAGCAGGAAGTCGAGCACCGCGATCGACCGCGGCAGGCGCACGTTGTGCACAGGCGAGAGGAAGTACACGGTGATGTCCGCGACGAGGCATGCGACGAGCACACCGCGCGCGATCACCCACATGTCTCGAGTGGAGACGTAGCGCCACCAGCGGTTGTAGAAGCCGAACGCGAGGAAGACGAGGAGGTTGATCGCCACGACCGGCGCAATCGTCCGCTCGAACAGCGTCCGGTAGTAGATCGGAACGCCGTGGTCGAACCGGAGCTGGAACGCGAGGTACCACGCGGCCGCGACGAGGAAGCCGTCGGCGGCGAGATTCCAGATCCGGTGCCGGTTGATCACGCGGGCACGGCGACCGCGGCGCGCACGGCGTCGGCGACCTGCTCCTGCGTGTCGGCGTCGATCCCGGCCCAGAGCGGGAGCGAGAAGTTGTCGCGGGCCAGCTGCTCGGTCACCGGCAACGAGCCCTCCCTGTAGCCGAGGTAGGCGAGCGCGGGCTGGAGGTGGAGCGGCGGCAGGTAGTAGTGGGCGGTCGCGATCTCGCGCTCGGCGAGCGCGGCCTGGATCGCGTCGCGCTGCGGCGAGCGGCAGACGAAGAGGTGGTAGACGTGCCCCGGCTCGTCGGTGGGCGTCTCGACGAGGTCGCCGAGCCCGAGCTCGCGATAGCGGTCGGCGGCCTCGCGGCGCTCGCGCGTCCAGCGGTCGAGCTCGCGCAGGAAGATCCGCAGCGCCGCGGCCTGGACCTCGTCGAGGCGCGAGTTGTAGCCGACGTACTCGAACGTCTTCTTGGCCTTCGAGCCGTGGAAGCGCAGCATCCGCATCCGCTCGGCGAGCTCGGCGTCGTTGCTCGCGATCAGGCCGCCGTCGCCCAGCCCGAAGAGATTCTTGGTCGGGAAGAAGCTGAAGGTCGACGCGATCCCGGTGGTCGCGATGTCGGGCGAGCCGAACGCCTGGGCGGCATCCTCGAGCAGCGGTAGACCGAGCTCGGCCAGCTCCGCGAGCGGCGCGGGTCGGCCGAAGAGGTGGACGGGGATGATCGCCTTCGTCTTCGCCGTGATCCGTGTAGCCGTGTCCTCCACGTCCAGGTTCATCGTCTCGGCCTCGACCTCCGCGAAGACCGGGATCGCGCCGCGCCGGGCGATCGACTCGGCGGTCGCGTAGAACGTGAACGCAGGGCAGATCACCTCGTCACCCGGGCCGACACCCATCGCGTCGAGCGCGATCACGAGCGCATCGGTGCCGTTGCCGACTCCGATCGTCTCGGGCACATGGAGAAAGTCGGCCGCCTCGGCCTCGAACGCCTTCGTGTTCGGCCCGAAGATGAACTGGCCGCTCTCCAGAACCTCGGCGTAGGCCTGTTTGAGCTCCGGGATGAGACGCGCGTACTGCGCCTTGACGTCGATGAGGGGGATCATGGGCGCAGGGCCAGTTTAGCTGGCTCTGGACGAATTCCCCCTCTGTTACCGTCTTCCTGTGGAGCAGCGCTCGCTCGGCACGCAGGGTCTCGTCGTCTCCGCCATGGGGCTCGGCTGTATGGGCATGTCCGAGTTCTACGGCGCCCGCGACGAAACGGAGTCGATCGCGACGATTCACCGCGCGCTCGAGCTCGGCGTGAGCTTCCTGGACACGGCCGACATGTACGGGCCACACCTCAACGAGGAGCTCGTCGGCCGCGCGATCGCCGGGCGCCGTGACGAGGTCGTGCTCGCGACGAAGTTCGGGATCGTGCGCGAGGGCGCCGACCGCCGCATCTCAGGCAGCGCCGAGTACGTGAAGAGCGCCTGTGAGGCGTCGCTGCGTCGCCTCGGCGTCGAGCACATCGACCTCTACTACCAGCACCGCGTCGATATGACCGTGCCGATCGAGGAGACCGTCGGCGCGATGGGCGACCTCGTCGCCGAGGGCAAGGTGCGCTACCTCGGCCTGTCCGAAGCGGGCGTGGCCACGATCCGCCGTGCGCATGCCGTCCATCCGATCAGCGCACTCCAAAGCGAGTACTCGCTCTGGTCGCGCGACCCCGAGGACGAGCACCTCGCGGCTCTGCGCGAGCTAGGGATCGGACTCGTCGCCTACAGCCCGCTCGGACGCGGGTTCCTCACGGGCCGGATCCGCTCGGTCGACGATCTCGACGAGGACGACTTTCGCCGCCACTCGCCTCGTCTTCAGGGCGAGAACTTCGCCCGGAACCTCGAGCTCGTCGAGCGCGTGAACGACATCGCCGCCGAGAAGGGCGTCACTCCGGGCCAGCTGGCGCTCGCGTGGGTGCTGAACCAGGGACCGGACATCGTCCCGATCCCCGGCACGAAGCGGCGCACCTACCTCGAGGAGAACGTCGCCGCGGCCACGATCGAGCTGACGCCGTCAGACCTGGCCCGGCTCGACGAGGCGGCACCGCGCGGAGCGACGGCCGGCGACCGCTACCCGGACATGAGCACGGTCAACCGCTAGAGCGGCGCCGTCGCCAGATCCAAGTCGCGACCAGCGCGACGACCGCGACGACGACCAGGTAGTCGACATAGCGGAACGCCTTGTCGAACTTCGCGTAGTTGTCGCCGAGCGCATAGCCGGCACCGGCGAAAACGAGGCACCAGATCGTCGAGCCCGCGAGCGTGAGCCACGTGTACGGGCGCAGCCGCATCCGGAAGACGCCGGCCGGGATCGAGATGAACGAGCGGGCGATCGGCACGATCCGGCCGACGAACACCGACCAGTCGCCCCAGCGGTCGAACCAGCGCTCCGCCTTCTCGAGCTGCGGCGGCGCGAGGTGCAGCCAGCGGCCGTGGCGCTCGAGGTACGGGCGCCCGCCTTTGATCCCGATCGCCCAGCCGCCGACCGCACCGAGCGTGTAGCCGAGCGTGCCGGCGAGCACCATCACCACGAAGGCCCAGAACCCCGACGAGATCGTCTTGCCGAAGAGCACGACCTGCTCGCCCGCGAAGGCGCCCGAGGCGAGCGCGCCCGCGTAGAGCATTACGACCTCGCTCGCCGCAGGGAAGACCGCGTCGATCGCCATCAGCAGAAACACCGCGTAGACGCCGTGGTTCCCGATCGCCGAGGTGAGCTGGCCGGTGACGCTCGCGAGCACGAGCGCGACTCTAACCGCGGTGCGCCGTGAAGGCCTGCGAGAGGTCGCTGCGGCCGAGCTCGTTGACCGCGGAGACGACCAGCGTGTAGCGCCCCGGGAACGCGAGCTTGCCGTCGTCGTTGCGGCCGTCCCAGACGAGGCTCTGCGTCCCCGTTCCGAGCTTGCCGGAGCGCACGGTGGCGACCACGATTCCCGCGCCGGTGCGGACCGTGCCGGTGACCGTTGCCGCCCGCGCCAGCGTGTAGGTGGCCGTGAGCGCCGGCTGTCCCGCCTTCACGGTCGCCGTCGCCGGCGCCTTGAGGAAGCCGATCGTGTCGTTGACCGAGAACGGCTGCTCGACGGTCGAGCTCGCGCCCTGGTCGTCGACCGCCGTGACGGAGAGCTTCCACTTGCCTTCCTGCTCCGGCGAGCCGTCCGCGCGGAGCGCGTTCCACGTGAACGTGTAGGTGCCGGGCGCCTTCGCGCCCGAGTCGAGCGGCCGCGCGACGCCGTCGGGGCCGACGAGGCTCGCCGTCACCGTGGAGGGGCGCACGACCTTGTAGGCCAGCGGCTCGACGTCGGCGTAGCCGTCGTTGTTGGGTGAGAGCACCGGCGCGCCCGGCGGCGGCGCATACACACCCGTATAGAGGAGCATCAGCGCGTCGGATACCGAGCGCTCCGCACCGGAAGGCCGATTCAGGAGCGTGCCGTCGAAGGCCATGGCCGTCGAGGCGCCGCCGTCGAGGCCCGAGGCCTGAACTGCGCCGAGGTGCTGCAGCGCGAGCGCCAGCTCGAAGCTCGTCATGCCGATGCTGTAGCCGGCCTCGCCGCCGTCAACCGCGACGAGGACGATGCGGCCGTCGGCGAGCTGAGCAACCGCGGTGCGCGGCGCTCGCGTCGCGAGCGTGTTGGTCGCAAAGAGCTCGTTGGCGCGGAACACCGCCTTGCCGTTGCGGACGAGCACCGGCCCGCCGCCGATCGCATCGCTGATCCCGGCCCAGTTCGGCGTCAGCGTCAGGTGCACGATGACCTGGCCGCCGACCGGCGCCTCGGCGGCGAGGAACGTCGTCTGGCCGCCGCGCGCGACGAGGACGGCGCCGCCCGGCGGAATCGGCACGCCGCCTGCCGGAGAGGTCGCCGTCACGTTGCCGCCGAGGTCGGTGTTCGGCGCGGACGGCGGGAACTGGCCCAGGGTCGCCTCGAGCACCGAGACCTTCTCGATCGGAGTCGTCGGCCCGAACGCTGAGGTGTAGAGCGTCGTCACGCCCTGCGTCGTCGCCGGCTGGTTGAGGAGGACGGGCCGCCGCGAGCCAGAGCCCTTCCAGTAGCCGCTGTAGGCGATCCGGTCGACGTGGAGCGAGCCGTCGGCGCCGATCCCGACGCTCGAGCGCTTGGAGACCGGCGGGCTGTCGAGGACGCCGCCGCGCATCAGGACGCCGCTCGGGATCCCGGTCGCGAGCGTGAAGAGATCGCCGTTGACTCCGACCGCCGTCGCCTGCGTCGAAACGCCCTTCTCCATGTCGGTGAGCCTGGCTCGCCCGATCAGCGCGTTGTTCGAGAGCACCGGCTTGAGCGCGTAGAGCCCACCCGGCCGCGGCCCGGTCACGACGTTCAGGACGACGGGGCCGCGCGGGGTGAACGTCACCTGGCGCTGGTAGGAGACGCCCGGCATCAGCTGGGTGACGGGCGCGCTCTGGCGCAGGGCGGCGCCGGCCGACGCGGTGGCGGCGCACGCGACGACGCAGGTGGCGGCAAAGAGTCTCATCCGTGAGGACATTCGGCTTCCGGCCCCGGGAGCCTTCGGCCTCTTACGTTGAGACGACAAACCGAAACGAGGGTTGTGCCCCAGCCTCACGTGTGCCACGCTGCCGGTAGTCAGCAGGCGAAAGGGAGCGCGCGGAATCATGGCGAGGTTCGTGCTACTCGTGGCGTTGGCACTCGGCGCAGCCCTGGGAACAGCGGCCCCCGCGTTCGCGGCCACGGCCGAGCTCTATACGGTCGCCTACGACACGGCACTCGGGCGTGGCGCCGAAACAGAGCTCGATGTCGTCGTCCCGCAGACAGGCCCTGCCGCGGCCTCGCTCATCCTCTACGCGCCCAAGGGCTACGGCGTGACCGTCGGCCAGGCCCCCGGAACGAAGGTCGGCTCGGTGGCGGCCGGGGTCACGCTCGGCAGCTCCACGAGCGCGATCGAAGCGGACGGAGACATCGTCGCCGACGACCCGGCCAAGTACTTCGGCAACACCTGCGCGCCCGGGCTTCACGCGGCCGTCTTCGTCGCGAACCTGACCGCGTCGGGGGTCACGATCCCCGTCCCGCTCTACGTCGACCCGACGGGCACGTCCGAAAGCACGCTCGGCGGCTTCAAGATCCAGGCCTGCCTCGCAGCGCCCGACGTCCCGGCGGCGCTCGGCGGCGCGCCCGGCGGCCTGCGCCTGCTCGAGGCGGACCTCGACTTCACGAGCGTCTTCACCAACCCGGCCGCGCCCGGCACCTACACCTGGCGCCTCTTCGACACGCCCTTCACGGCGGGGACGACTACTTCCGACCCGACCCAGACGGCCGAGGCGCGCTCGCTGGTCGGGCTCCCGAAGCTCTTCTCGCTCAAGTGGGCGCTCAGCAAGACGAAGACCAAGGTGACCCTCAGCGGCAAGGTCAACGAAGCCGGCAGGCCGCGCGCCGGCATCAACGTCCGGTTCCTCGGCGGCCCGAAGAACAGCTTCGACTCGTGGAAGGAGATCGGAGTCGCGAAGACGAAGGGCGACGGCTCGTTCAGCTTCACGAAACCGATCACGAGCTCGCTCTACATCTTTGCGCACGTCTTCTCGTACATCAGCAACTCGTGCTCCGAGCCCGGCTCGACCGCGGTGAAGGGCTGCGTGTTCGAGTCGACCGGCCCATCGTTCGGCCCGGTGATCCACGTCATCGTGCCGCCGCGCAAGAAGAAGTAGGCCGGTCTAGTTCCAGACCTTGACCTCGCGGTACAGCGTGTCTCGCTGCACCGGGGTCTTGCCGAGCGCCTTGATCAGGTGGACGAGCTCCTCGGTGGACGTGCGATGCGTCGTGCCCGCCGCGGAGACGACGTTCTCCTCGATCATCACCGAGCCCATGTCGTCGGCGCCGAAGCCGAGCGCGACCTGGCCGATCTTCAGCCCCTGCGTCACCCACGAGCTCTGGATGTGGTCGACGTTGTCGAGGTAGATCCGCGACACCGCCTGGGTGAGCAGGTAGTCGAACGAGGTCGGCATCTGGTCGTCGCTGACCTGCGCATCGAGGCGATTGCCGTCGCGCTGGAACGTCCACGAGATGAAGGCGCGGAAGCCGCGCGTCTCGTCCTGGAGCTCGCGGATCCGGCGCATGTGCTCGACGCGCTCGGCGACGGTCTCGACGTGGCCGTACATCATCGTCGCGGTCGTCGACATCCCGAGCCGGTGCGCGTGGCGCATCACGTCGAGCCACTCGTCCGACTTCGTCTTCTTCGGCGCGATGATCGTGCGCACGCGGTCGACGAGGATCTCGCCGCCGCCGCCCGGCACCGAGTCGAGCCCCGAGTCGCGCAGCCGCGACAGCGTCTCCCACACCGTCAGCTTCGAGCGCCGCGAGATGTGCTGGATCTCGGGCGGCGACAGCGCGTGCAGGTGGATCGGATACCTGGCCTTGATCGACGAGAAGAGATCCTCGTAGTAGTCGATCCCGAGGTCGGGGTGGTGGCCGCCCTGCATCAGGACGCCGGTGCCGCCGATCGCGAGCGTCTCCTCGATCTTCTTGAAGATCACGGCCTTCGGCAGCAGGTAGCCCTCGCTCATGTCGCCGGGGCGCCGGTAGAAGGCGCAGAAGTCGCAATCGGTGACGCAGATGTTCGTGTAGTTCAGGTTCCGGTCGATGATGAAGGTCACGCGCTCGGGGTCGGTGCGGCGCGCGCGCAGCTCATCGGCGACCCGGCCGACCGCGACGACATCGCGCGACTCGAGGAGCTCCAGCGCCTCGGCGTCGCTGATCCGCTCGCCGTCGAGCGCCTTCTCGAGGATCCGGCCGATGCCGACTTCCGCGACGCTCACGCGGGCACCTCGGGGTTACGCGCGAAGCGCAGCTCGGGGACGTGGTCGAGCTCGCCGGCGTCGCGTGCCAGCTCGAGGAAGGTGTAGAAGCCAGCGCGCTCGCGCGGGCCGAACGAGTAGCGGAGCTTCTCGAAGTAGCGCGCGAGGAAGCCGGCCGGATAGCCGTAGCGCTCGCTGGCCTCGAAGGCGAGCTTCTCGGGCTCGAGCCGGGCGCGCTTGACCGACTCGACGAGCGCCTCCTCGAGCTCACCGATCCCGTCGGGCTGCGGCTCGTTGACGGCGAACACGGCGAACACCATCGGCAGGCCGGTCTGCTCGAGCCACATGCGGCCGAGGTCGTGGTGCGGAGTCGGATCCTCGAACGCGCTCTTGAGCGCCGCGTCGCCGATCAAGAGCTTCGCATCGGCCTCCTCGTCGAACGGGACATGGTCTGCGTGCGGCAGCAGCACCTTCGTCAGAACGACCGACGTCGCGCTCTCGGGCGTGATCGCCACGGTGCGGATGCGCGCGAGCGGGAGCCGGGAGACGAGCTGGATCGAGTCGACCGCGCCCTCGGACGAGACGCAGAGGCGCGGCAGGAGCTTGAGCCGGTCGGCGTTGCGCGCGTACTCGATCGAGGAGATCGGCGCCACGTCGACCTCGCCCGCGAGAAGGCGCGCGTTGAGGTCGGTCGGGACGCCGGTGATCTCCTCCACGTCGGCGTCGAGACGGTAGAAGACCGGCGCCATGTTGGCGTAGCTGATGCGGCCGAGCTTGATCACCAGCGGCGCAACTCGTTGTAGTAGGTGTCGCGCTGGACGGGGATCCGGCCCGCCTCGTGGACGACGCGGACGAGCTCCTCGATCTTGCGCTCGGTGCCCGTGGTCGCGCCGGCGGAGTGGAAGATCGTCTCGCGCACGACCGTGCCCTGGACGTCGTTCGCGCCGAAGTGGAGGGCGAGCTGGGCGAGCGGGAGGCCCATCATGATCCAGTAGGCCTTGATGTGATCGATGTTGTCGAGCATCAGGCGGCCAACCGCCTGCATCTTGAGGTCGTCGGCGCCGGTCGTGTGCCGGAAGCCGCGCCGCTCGAAGACGGTGTGCTCGGGATGGAACGCGAGCGGGATGAACGCCATGAAGCCGCCCGTCTCGTCCTGCAAGTCGCGCAGCCGCAGCATGTGGTCGATCCGCTCGGCGTACGTCTCGACATGGCCGTAGAGGAGGGTGCACTGGGTCGGGATCCCGAGCCCGTGCGCGGTGCGATGCGTTTCGAGCCAGATGTCGGCCGACTCCTTGCCCGGCGCGATCAGCGTGCGCACGCGCGGCGCGAAGATCTCGGCGCCGCCGCCGGGCAGCGAGCCGAGCCCCGCGCCCTGTAGCTCGCGCAGCACCTCCTCGTGCGTGAGCCCTGAGATCGTCGTCATGTGGTGGATCTCGCTCGCCGTGTAGAGCTTCAGGGCCACGTCCGGCATCGCCTCGTGCAGCGCGCGCGTGGTGTCGAGGTAGAAGTCGAAGCCGACGTGCGGGTTCTCACCGTTGACCATGTGGATCTCGGTGAACGGCGTGATCTCGCGCTGGCGCAGCGCGTCGGCGACGAGCTCGTCGGGCGTGACGGTGTAGGCGTCCTCCTGCTTCTGGGTCGCGGCGAAGGCGCAGAACTTGCACTTCACGCGGCAGACGTTCGTCTGGTTCAAGTAGAGGTTCTGGACGAAGTAGACCTCGTCGTTGCCGCCGCGCTTGCGACGCGCGAGGTCGGCCAGGTCGCCCAGACCGAGCAGGTCGTCGGTCTCGAGCAGCATCAGCCCGTCTTCGAAGTCGAGCCGCTCGCCGGCCTCCACCTTCTCGCGGATCGGCTCGAGCGTGTCTATTCGATGCAGGACGGCCACTTATCTCTCCCGGTTCACGACGGCGTGAGTCAAGGTCTCCAGTTCTTCCCGATGCGGCTCGCCGTTCAAGTGCGCCCGGGCCTCATTAGCGTAGTCGAGGGCGACTTCCCGCGACCGCTCTAGCGCACCGCTCGCGGCGACCCGCACAAGCGCTCCGTCGAGCGGCCCGCCGGCCAGCGCGCGGCGGACGACCTCGTCCTCCTGCGCGGCGAGCAGGAGCGGCAGCGTCGGCGTCCCCTCGCGGAGGTCGGTGCCGGCGATCTTGCCGGTCTCGATCGTGAGGCCGGAGCAGTCGAGGATGTCGTCGGTGATCTGGAACGCGACGCCGAGCTTCAGGCCGAACGCGCCCGAGCCGCCGCCGAGCTTGCACGCGACCTCGAACAGCGCGCCGGTCTTCAGCGCGCAGCGCTCGAGGTAGGCCTCGACGGGAGTCGCCGGATCGTGGACCTGGCTGCGCTGGAGCGCCTCGCCGCGGGCCAGCCGCAGCGTCGCCTCGGCGAGCGTCGAGACGGCCTCCGCGTTGCCCGTCGCGGTCAGCTCGGCGAAGGCGCGCGCGAAGAGGTAGTCGCCGGCCGCCTTGGCCGCAGCGGGGCCGAACTCCTGCCACGCCGCGGTGCGACCGCGGCGGAACTCGGCGCCGTCGATCAGGTCGTCGTGGAGCAGCGTCGCCATGTGGACGAGCTCGACTGCGACGCCCGCGGCCACGTCGGGCTCGCGCCCGGCCGGGGTCGAGAGGAAGACGAGCAGCGGACGCAGCCGCTTGCCGCCGGCCGCGAGCGCGCCTTCGCCCGCAGCGGAGACGACGCCGGGATAGGCGACGACGGCCTCGCGCAGACGCGCCTCGAGCTGCGCGAGGTACGAGTCGAGCCCCGGCGCCTGGCGGATCTCGGCGAGCGCGTTCATTGGTGGCCCGCCCGGTTGCATTGCTGGATGCCTGACGCGGGAGAAGCAAGCCAGGCAAGGACGCAGGGAGCCGGGCGGGTCATCGAACTGCTCCGGTGTGGAGCGCGACGATCGAGCCGGCGAGGAGCCGGTAGCGAACCGAGTCGAAGCCCGCCTCGGTCATCAGCGAGGCAAGCGCATCCGGCCCCGGGAAGCGGCGCACGCTCGCCGGGAGGTACGTGTACGCGGCGCCGCCGGGAAGCACCCTGCCGAGGAACGGCACGATCGCGTCGAACCAGAGCTTGTAGAACGGCCGCAGCACCCCGCGCGGCTGCGTGATCTCCAGCACCGCGAGCCGCCCACCGGGGACGAGCACACGCCGAAGCTCGCGCAGCGCGAGCGCAAGATCGGCCACGTTGCGAACGCCGAAGCCCACCGTCGCCGACTCGAACGAGCCATCCGGAAACGGCAGCGCAAGCAGGTCGCCCTGCACCCAGGTCACGTCCGACGACTTCCGTCGCGCACGCTCCAGCATCTCCGCCGAGAAGTCGAGCCCCGTCACGACCCCGCCGCGCCGTCGCGCCGCAAGCGCAAGGTCGCCGGTGCCACAGCACGCGTCGAGGACGCGGTCGCCGGGGAGCACGACCTCCGCCGCCAGCTCACGCCAGCGCCGATCGAGTCCCGCCGTCATCACGCGGTTCATCGCGTCGTAGACCGGCGCGATGCGGTCGAACATGACCCGCACGCCGTCGGGCGAGAGCGTCCCGGTTTCGACCACTACTCCTGCCCCCATCGCCTCACCAGTGCATGCTCGAGGCCGAGCTGATCGAGGCAGCGGCCGACCACGAAGTCGACGAGGTCGTCCACGGTCTCCGCGCCGTGGTAGAAGCCCGGCGCGGCGAACAGCACCGTCGCCCCCGCCTGGCGCACCGTGAGCATGTTCTGGAGATGGATCGTCGAGAGCGGTGTCTCACGCGGGACGAGCACGAGCTTGCGATCCTCCTTCAGCGCGACCGACGCGGCGCGCTGGATCACGTTCGTCATCGTGCCGGCGGCGATCGCGCCGAGCGTCCCCATCGAGCACGGGCAGATCACGTAGGCGTCGACCTTCGCCGAGCCGCTCGCATAAGGCGCGTGCCAGTCGTTCGGGTCGTAGACCGTCGCCGCGCCGCGGGCGTGCTCGAGGAAGCGCTGCAGCGTCTCGTCGGGCGCGAGCCGAGCGTCGCCGTACAGCTCGGTGGCCAGCACCTCGATCCCGGCACGCGAAGCGCAGACGCCGATCTCGCACCCGGCGTCGACGAGCGATTCGAGGAGCCGCGCCGCGTACGGAGCCCCGGAGGCTCCCGTTATGCCGAGGAAGACGTGCACGTCGCCCTCATTGTGGCCCCTTCGAGGCCTCGAGGAAGATCGCGATCTGTCGCAGCGCGGCGTCGCCGAGCGACGCGAACGACGGCATCGGCGATCCGGGGTTCACGCAGGACGGGCATTGCAGGTGCTTGATCTGGAACTCCACGCCGAGATTCTTGCTGCCGATGTTGCTCAGATCGGGCGCGCCGAGGTTCGAGGAGCCGACCCCGAGATAGGTGTGACAGCTGGTGCAGCCCGACTGCGCGAAGAGCTTCGCGCCGGGGATCGCCTCGGGCGGGAGGTTGTTCTTCTGCACCCAGCTCGGCACCGATCCGACCACTTCGCTCGCGAGCGCCTCCTTCGCAGCGGCGCCCTTGTAGGTGAGCACGCCCATCGAGAGGATGACGAGCACCAGCGCGACCATCGCCACGGGGCGGCGCAGCGGCCGGCGCTCGAGGCGCGTGTCGTAGAACGGCAGCCCGATCAGCAGGACGAGGCAGAGCGTCGGGATCCCGACCGTGCCGAGGATCACCGACTCGGGCCACTTGAAGATCCGCAGCAGGTAGAAGAGGAAGTAGAAGTACCAGTCCGGGCGCGGGACGAAACTCACCGTGCCGGGGTCGGCCGGCGAGGAATAGAGCGGGCCGAGCCAGCCCGGCGCCGTGCTCGTGTGGTCGCCGGGAACCGTGAACTTCCAGATCACCGCGAGCAGGATGATCACCGCGACGACGACGAAGCTCATCAGCGTGTCCTCGAACATCGCGTAGGGGTAGAACGACTTCCCCGTCTTCTTGACGTCGTCCTTGTAGCGCTTGAAGATCGACCGCCGCTCGTCCATCGAGCTCACTGCGCCTCACCGCCCCGAGGCACCGGCTGGGTGAGGCCGCTGCGGCCGTTGCCCTCGTCGTCGCCCTGCGTTCCCGCCGCGTCCTTCGACCACGGCGGCGAGGTGACGCCGAGCCGGATCACGAGGTAGAGGTGCAGCGTGATCAGGCCGATGATCGCTCCCGGCACGACGAGCATGTGCAGCGAGTAGAACCGGCTGAGCGTGTCCGGCCCGATGAAGTTGCCGCCTTGCAGGAACTGCGCGATGTACGGCCCGAGGAACGGCGCGGTGCCGTTGATGTTGATCCCGACGGTCGTGGCCCAGTAGGCCGTGTTGTCCCACGGGAGGAGGTAGCCGGTGAAGCCCTCGGCGAGCCCCATCGTCAGCAGCAGCACACCGATCACCCAGTTCAGCTCGCGCGGGTACTTGTACGCGCCGAACAGGAACACGCGCGCCATGTGCAGGAACATCAGGATGATGAAGACGCTGGCACCCCAGCGGTGCATCCCGCGCACGAGCCAGCCGAGCGTGACGTCGTTCGTGATGTGCTGGATCGACGAGTACGCGTTCTGCGGATCTGGCTTGTAGTACATCGCGAGGATCACGCCGGTGACGGCCTGGACGAGGAACGCGGTCAGCGTCGCCGAGCCGAGCGTCTGCATCCAGTTCGTGTCGTGCGGGACCTTGCGGAAGAGGAAGTACTTGACGCCGCCGACGAGGCCCGAGCGCTCCTCGAGCCAGTCCAGCGTGAAATGGACCGGCGCCACGGCCTGCTGCGCCTTCGTTGGCTTGCGGGCCGCCATCAGTACCGCGGCGGCTGCAACGGATACAGCCACCCCTCGGGCGCGTCGACGTGCTGGCCGGGATAGTGCTGGATGTACTTCTGGATCTGCGCGTCGGCGCCGGTGCCGCTTACGGTCGAGACGCTGAAGATCCGTCCGAGCCAGAGGTGCCCGTGGACGATCGAGAACTCGTAGCGGTCGAGCGCGCGCACCGGCGGGCCCGCGGTGCGGTTGCCCTCGGTGTCGTACTGGCCGCCGTGGCACGGGCAGCCGAAGCCGGCGGGCGAGGTCGGGATCAGCGTCACCTCGAGCGGGCCCACCGGCACGACCTTCTTCTGGTCGTCGAAGACGGGCCCGTTCGCCTGCACCGGGCAGCCGAGATGCGCGCACGTGTTCGAGATCACGGTGAAGCTCGGCTGGTCGCCCTTGAAGCCGTTGTTGCGCACGAACGCGGTGCGGCGGCTGACCTCACCCTGCTCGGGATAGAGCAGGAAGGTCGAGATCAGGTACTTGCCCTCGGGGAAGTTCTCCAGCGGGCCGAGGTCGACGTGGTAGGGCTTCACGTCGGTGAAGGCGGGCAGGATCATGAATCCGAGCGCGGGCAACGTCACCATCCCGCCGATCACGGCGCCGATGCCGAGCGTCGCGCCCTCGAGGAACTTGTTGCGCGGGTACTTCTCGGGCTCGGCCTCGACCGGAACGTGGCCGGGCCGTGCGGGCTCCTCCTCGACCGCCGGCTCCGGCGGCGCGACGCGCACTTCGCTCGTCGCCGCCCGCGCCCAGAGCGCGCCGAACACGATCGCGATCAGCAGGCCGATTCCGCCGAGGATCCAGGGGCTGATGATCAGCCCGACGAGCAGCACGACGACGCCTACGGCAAAGCCGAGCGGCCAGATGCTCGGAGAGGGCTGCTTCGTGTCGTCCACGCGGTCGTCTTCCCTTCGCTCTACCGAGCCGGATTCAACCTTCCACCCGTTCCGGCTGTCAACGACGTATCACTTGCCGCAACGCTTCGTGACTATGACGGATCGGGCGGTTGCCCGCTCGCGATCCCGTACTCGCTCCAACGGCTGTCGACGAGCGCGCGCACCTCGGCGCTCATCTCGATCTCCTCGGGCCAGGGCCGCGTGCCCTCCGCGGGGCCCTTGTGCGTGGCGTCGAGGCCGAGCTTGCCGCCGTACGCCTCGAGCGTCGGCGCGTGGTCGAGCTGGTCGAGCGGGCCCTCCGTCAGCACGATGTCGCGCTTCGGATCGACGTTCGCGCAGACGCGGAAGAACACCTCGGCGTAGTCGTGCACGTCGACGTGCTCGTCGACGACGACGACCGACTTTGAGAGCGAGAGCATCCCGAGCCCCCACATCGCGTGCATCACCTTCTTCGCGTGGCCCGGATACGCCTTGCGAATCGAAACGATCACGCAGCCGTGGAACGCGCCCGCGACCGGGAGGTCGTAGTCGACGATCTCCGGCACGGTCGTCTTGAGCAGCGGCAGGAAGATGCGCTCGGTCGCCTTGCCGAGCCACGCATCCTCGGCCGGCGGCTTGCCGACGACGATCGACGGGTAGATCGCGTCGCGGCGCATCGTCAGCGCGGTGAGGTGGAAGACGGGGAACGGCTCGGCGGGCGAGTAGTAGCCCGTGTGGTCGCCGAACGGCCCTTCCGTGGCGAGGTCGCCCTGCTCGACGTACCCCTCGAGCACGATCTCCGCGTTGGCGGGCACCTCGAGCGAGACCGTCTTGCCCTGGACGAGCTCGACCGCCTCGTCGCGCAGGAAACCGGCCAGCATGAACTCGTCGATGTGCTTGGGGAGCGGCGCCGAGGCCGAGTAGGCGGTGACCGGGTCGAGCCCGAGCGCGACGGCGACCTCCAGCCTCCCCTCGGAGGCGAGGTAGTCCATCCGACCGTCCTTGTGGATCTGCCAGTGCATGAACGTGGTGCGCTTGTCGATCTTCTGCATCCGGTACATGCCGACGTTGCGCGTGCCGGTCTTCGGGTCGCGCGTGATCACCGCGGGCAGCGTGATGAACGGCGCCGGGTCGCCTGGCCAGCAGCGCTGGATCGGCAGCAGGCCGAGGTCGATGTCGTCACCGGTGAGCACGATCTCCTGGCAGGCGCCCTTCGAGACGGTCTTCGGCATCGAGTCGGCGATCGACTTGAGCTTGCGCAGGCCGCGCACCTTCTCGACGAGCCCTTGCGGCGGCTGGAGCTCGAGGACGTCCTCGAGGCGCTCGGCGATGTCGTCGAGCCGCTCGACGCCGAAGGCGAGGCACATGCGGCGCTCGGTGCCGAACTGGTTCACGAGCAGCGGATGCGCGGCGCCCTTCGGATTCTCGAACAGGAGCGCAGGGCCGCCGGACTTCACCGTGCGATCGACTATCTCCGTCGCCTCGAGATCCGGATCGACCTCCGCCGAGATGCGGACGAGCTCACCCTCGCGCTCGAGCAGGGCGATCCAGTCGCGCAGGTCG
>CAVQZA010000006.1:0-67012 GCA_963718355.1 uncultured Actinomycetes bacterium | reverse complement strand
GCGGCTCGTGGAGCTGCTGCACTGGGCGAACTTCATGGCGCCGCCGATCCTCGCGATCCGGGCGCCGCTCTTCTACGGGACGATGCCTGCCTGGGGCGACGCGCTCTATCTCGTCGTCGCGGCGGTCGCCTCGCTCGGTCTGGGCGCCTGGGTCTTCAGCCGCCTCGACGACCGGCTTGCAGTCGAGCTGTGATCCGCCCGTCGTAGAGCCAGGGCTCGTCGCCCTCGGGGCGCCAGGCGGGCAGGCCGGCGACCTCGTCGTTCGGCTCGAGGCCGGGCAGGAGCGAGGGGCAGACGAGCGGGAGCGCGAAAGCCGGATTGCGGCCGCCGCCGGGCTCGTAGGGCCGAAGCTCTGCCGGCCCGCGGCCGAGCGCGAGCGAGCCGCCGACGGCTGCGTAGCCCTCCTCGTGGGCCGCGCGGATGCGTTCGGCCCGGTCGGCGGCGGGCTCGGCGCCGGCGGGCAGCCAGTCGACGGCGCCCGCGGCGTTGCGCGGCAGCACCTCGATCTCGAGCTCGGGCGCGTGGTTCCCGACTTCGGCGAACCAGAGGCGGCCCTCGTCGACGAGGTCGAAGGCGAGTCGGTAGGCGCCGGGCGGGATCGGCCCGCGCAGCTGGAGCTGGAGCTCGGCTCGAGCGCCGGGCGCGAGCTCGATCGGGGTTCTGAGCCCGTCCCAGAGAATCGGGTTCCCCCGCTCGTCGAGCCAGTGGTAGGAGGCACTCACGCGCTCGCGCCACGCCGCGAGCCCTGCGTTCTCGAGCTCGACGTGGGCCGTGGCGAGCGCTCCCGCGCGAACCTCGTCGACCGAGGTGCGAAGCCATCGCACGGCGAGCGGGCCGCTGGGGACGAAATGCTCCATCGCGCCCGGCTAGTGTAGAGCCGTGCCCGAGCCGCTTCTCGTTCGCGCAGCGCGGCGCGAGCCCGTCGAGCGCACGCCGGTGTGGTTCATGCGGCAGGCGGGCCGCTCGCTCCCGGAGTACCGCGAGGTGCGCGCGAAGCACTCGTTCTTCGAAGTCGCGGGGACGCCGGCGCTCTGCGCCGAGGTGACGCTCCAGCCCGTCCGCCGTCACGGCGTCGACGCCGCGGTGATGTTCGCCGACATCATGACACCGGTGGTCGGGATGGGGCTCGACGTCGAGCTCGTCGAGGGCGTGGGGCCGGTCGTGCGCGAGCCGGTGCGAAGCGCCGCGGCCGTCGAGCGGCTGCGCGTGCCGGAGCCGGAGGAGGCGTTCGCGCCGGTGCTCGAGGCGGTGCGGATGGTGCGGGCCGAGCTCGCGCCGGATCGCGCGGTGATCGGCTTCTGCGGCGGGCCGTTCACCGTCGCCGGGTACCTCGTCGAGGGGAAGCCGAGCCGCGACTTCACGGTCGTGAAGTCGCTGATGTACGGCGAGCCGGCGGTCTGGCACGCGCTGATGGAGCGGCTCACGGACTGCTTTGCGGGCTACGTCGCGGCGAAGGCGGCCGCAGGCGCCGACGTGATCCAGCTCTTCGACTCGTGGGTCGGGGCGCTCTCGCCGGCGGACTACGAGGAGTTCGTCGCGCCGTACTCGGCGCGGATCCTCGCCGCGGTCTCATGCCCGACGATCCACTTCGGCACCGGGACGGCGACGCTCTTGCCCGCGATGGCCGCGGCCGGCGGCGACGTGATCGGGCTCGACTGGCGCATCCCGCTCGACCGGGGCTGGGCCGAGGTGGGTCTCGGCCGCGGCGTGCAGGGGAACCTCGATCCGGCCGTCCTGCTCGCGCCGTGGGAACGCGTCGAGGCGGGCGCGCTGGACGTGCTCGCGAAGGCGGGCGGTCGTCCCGGGCACATCTTCAATCTCGGTCACGGCGTGCTGCCGGAGACCGATCCTGAGGTGCTGACCCGTCTCGTCGCGCTGGTGCACGAGCGCTGAGCGAGCCGCCGCGAGACGTTCTTCCGGGCGCGACGAGCTGGGAGCTCGTGACGGAGCGCCTGGTCGCCTCGGCGACGGGCGGGATCTGGCGCGCGGACGGCCGGATCGTGAAGCTGCTGCGCGCCGACCGGCCTGCGCATCCCTACTGGCCCGCCGGGCTGCGCCTCGAGGATCCGATGTGGTGGCGCCGCGAGGCCGACGCCTACGAGTCGGGCCTGCTGCCGCGCGACGGCCTGAGAGCTGCGCGCTGCGAGGCCGTCGTCGAGCGCGAGGACGGCTCTATCGCGCTCGTCCTCGAAGACCTTCGCGGGCTGCCGGCGACCGAGTGGCCGGTTGAGCGCTTCGGCCCCGCGGCGCGCGAGCTCGGCCTCTGGCAGGGCTCGTTCAGGTCGGCGCCGGACGAGCCGTGGCTTTCGCGAGACTGGCTCCGCGCCTACTTCGAGCGGCGGGCCGGGGAGTGCGCGGCGGAGCCGCTCTGGGCCGAGCGCGAGGCGCTCCTCGGCGCGCTCGATGGCGTGCCGCGGACGCTGTGCCACCTCGACTTCTGGCCGCGCAATCTCTTCGACGACGACGGTGCGACGGTCGCGATCGACTGGGCCTTCGTCGGGCTCGGCGCGGTCGGCGAGGATGCGGGCAATCTCGTCCCGGACTCGGTCTTCGACGGCTTCGTCGCGCCCGAGCGGATCGAGGAGCTGCACGACCTCGTCTGGACCGAGTATCTCGCAGGCCTGCGCGACGCGGGCTGGCCGGGCGAGGAGCGCCAGGCGCGGCTCGGCTTCTGCATCGGTGCGGCGCTGAAGTACGTCTGGGTGCGGCCCAGGGTCGCCGCGCAGGGGCCGCTCGAAGGCGGAGCGGCGGCGGCGGCGGCGGCGCTCGCGCTGCTCGACCGGCTCTCAGACGAGGCGCGTCGGCTAGCGTCTCTCGGATGAGTGAGCAAGCCGTCGTCCTGATGGCCTACGGGTCGCCCGAGCGCCTCGAGGACGTCCCTGCGTACTACGCGGACATCCGCGGCGGCCGGCCGATCCGGCCGGAGCTGATGGACGACCTCATCGCCCGGTACCGAGCACTCGGGATCGAAGACGGCTCGCCGCTGAACGCGATCACCGAGGAGACGCGCGCGGCGCTCGAGCGCGAGCTTCAGCTGCCCGTCTTCACCGGAATGCGGCACTGGCAGCCGCGGATCGCCGAGGCCGCCGAGCAGGCACTCGCGGCGGGCGCGACGACGGTCGTCGGGCTCGTGCTCGCCCCGCACTACTCGTCGCTGTCGATCGCGAAGTACCGAGAGCAACTCGAGGCCGCGCTCGCAGAGCGCGCCGAGCTGCGCTTCGTCCGGAGCTGGGGCGAGGAGCAGGGCTTCATAGCGCTCCTATCACAGCGTGTTACCATGGTAACACAGGGTCACGAGGACCGGCACGTCGTGTTCACCGCGCACAGCCTTCCTGCGCGGATCCTGGCCGAGGGCGATCCGTACGAGGAGGAGCTGCTCCGCACCGCCGAGCTCGTCGCCGCCGCCGCCGGGGTCGAGGACTGGAGCTTCTCCTTCCAGAGCGAGTCGGCGACCGGCGAGCCGTGGCTCGGGCCGGACATCCTCGAACACCTCACCGACCTCTACGGCCAGGGCGTCCGCGACGTCGTCGTCTGTCCCGTCGGCTTCGTCGCCGACCATCTCGAGATCAAATGGGATCTCGATACCGAAGCCGTCGAGCGCGCCGCGGAGCTCGGGATGACACTCCAGCGCATCGAGATGCCCAACGCCGATCCCGCCTTCATCGCGGCGCTCGCCGCGATCGTCCGGCGGACGCTTGCGGTACCGTCGGCCGCATGAGACCCGGCGCGATCGAGGTCGACGCCGTATCGCGGCGCTTCCGCGTCCACCAGCGCGCGCAGCGGACGCTGAAGGAGCTCGTCGTCTCCGGCGGACGCGACGAGACACGCGACGTCTGGGCGCTCGAGGACGTGTCTTTCGCGGCGGAGCCGGGCAGCGCGCTGGGCCTCGTCGGCCGCAACGGCTCCGGCAAGACGACGCTGCTGCGGCTGCTCGCCGGGATCATCAAGCCCACCGGCGGCCGCGTCGCGGTCGGCGGCCGCGTCGGCTCGCTGCTCGAGCTCGGCGCCGGCTTCCAGCCCGACTTCACCGGCCGCGAGAACGTCTATCTCAACGGCTCGATCCACGGCCTCAAGCGCTCCCGGATCCGCGAGCTGATGGACGAGATCGTCGCGTTCGCCGGCCTCGAGCGCTTCATCGACCTTCCCGTCCGCACCTACTCCTCGGGGATGGCGATGCGGCTCGGCTTCGCAGTCGCCGCGCACATCGAGGCCGACGTGCTCCTGCTGGACGAGGTCTTCGCCGTCGGCGACGAGGAGTTCCAGCGCAAGTGCTTCGGCAAGATCTTCGAGTTCAAGCAGCGCGGCGGCACGATCGTCTTCGTCTCGCACGACGCCTCGTCGGTCGAGCGCCTCTGTGATCGCGCGGTCCTGCTCAAGGGCGGCCGGGTCGAGTTCGACGGGCCGACGCACGAGGCGATCGTCGCCTACCACCGGCTGCTCGCCGACGAGCGCGATCCGGTGGAGCGCGGCGCCGGCCTGCGCGAGTGGGGCAGCCGCGAGGCCCGCGTCGTCTCGGTCTCGCTCGTCGGCCCGGGCGGCGAGCCGCGCGAGCAGTTCCTCGCAGGCGAGCCGCTCTCGATGCGGGTGCGGATCGAGGCGGAGCCGGAGCTCGCGGCGCCGCGGCTCTCGTTCGAGGTGCGCGACGAGGCCGGATTGCTTCTTGCGGGCGGTGTGCAGGACACGGCAGCCCTCGGCTGGGACGGTGGCTGCGCGCTACGCTTCGACGTGGACGAGTTGCCCCTCGCCGACGGGCGGTTCCACTTGCGGCTGGGGCTCGCCGACGAGTCGGGCGAGCACCTGTACCACCAGCTCGACGACGCGCTCGCGTTCGTCGTCTATCCGGCGGGGGAGGGGCGCGGGCTTGTGCGCCTCGACGGCCGCTGGACGCAGGATGAAACGAGAAACGGAGACCGATGACGACGATTCGCACGTGTCCGGACTGGCCCGATCTGATGGAGCTGGCGCCGAACCTCCAGTTCAAGCACTACTCCGCGACCGAGGCGTATCTCCCCGGGGAAGTGCTGATGAAGCTGCCGGGGCTCGACCTCGAGACCGTCGAGCTCTGCGCCGACCTGGACCACAACGTCTTCCACGCCGCTCACACCGACCCGCGGCTCGTCGAGGCGCTCAAGGACACGCACTTCTACGAGCTCCAGACCTGGGTCGACGAGGGTCGCGGCGAGCTGTAGGACACAGCGCGGCGGTTAGTCTCTCGGCGATGGTCTCGATCGTCGTGCCGTTCCGGGGCGCGGGTGGGAAGCACCGCCTCGCGCCGCTGCCGGAGCCCGCCCGTGCGGAGCTCGCGCTCGCGATGCTGGTCGATGTGCTCGAGACCTGCGTTCTCGTCGGTGCGACCGCCCTCGTCTCGAACGACGGCGCCGCTGCCGAGCTTGCGGCCGAGCTCGGCGTGTCGGTCGTCGCCGACCCGGGCGGCGGCCAGGGCCCGGCGGTCGCGGCCGCGCTCGCTCTCGTCCCGGAAGGCCCTGTCCTCGTGGTGAACGCCGACCTGCCGCTCGTCCGGCCCGCCGATCTTCTCGCGCTGCTCGCCGTCGTGCCGCCGCGCGGTCTCGCGTATGCGCCGGCGGCGGACGGGACGACGAACGCGCTCGCACTCGCCTCGCCCGAGCTCTTCGCACCGCTCTACGGCGCCGGCAGCGCTGCTCGCTTCGTGGCTCACGCGGCAGAGCTCGGCCGGGGCTCGGCGGCCGCGCCGCTCCCCGGGCTCGTCGGCGACGTGGACACGCTCGAGGACCTCGAGCGCCTCGGCGACCGTGCGGGCGTCCGGACTCGCCTGGCCCTCGCGGTGTCGGTTCGATGAAGGTCGTTGTCCTCTCCGGCGGCGTCGGCGGAGCGCGCTTCGTCCGCGCGCTCGCGGAGACGCTGGAACCGCAGGACATCACGGTGATCGGCAACGTCGGCGACGACCTCGAGGTGCTCGGCCTCCACGTCTCGCCCGACCTCGACTCGATCCTCTACGCGCTCGCCGGCCTCAACGACGAGGAACGCGGCTGGGGCCGCGCAGCGGAGACCTGGAGCGCGCTCGAGGAGGCGCGACGGTTCGGCGGCGAGGGCTGGTTCATGCTCGGCGACCGCGACATCGGCCTGCATCTCGTGCGGACACAGGCGCTCGCGGCAGGGGAGCCGCTCTCGGCGATCACGGCTCGGCTCGCGACCGCGGCGGGAATCGAGGTGCGCCTGCTGCCCGCGACCGACGACTCGCTTCGGACCTGGCTCGAGACGCCGGCCGGCACCTTCCCGTTCCAGGAGTGGTTCGTCGCGCGCGGCCATCGCGACGACGTCGACGGCCTGCGCTTCGAGGGGGCCGCCGCCGCGCACCCCGCGCCCGGAGTCGAGGAGGCCCTCGACGCCGCCGACCTGATCCTCTTCGCCCCGTCCAACCCGTACGTCTCGATCGAGCCGATCCTGGCCGTCGCCGGGATCCGCGCAGCGCTCGAGCGCCGTCGCGTGCCGTGCGTCGCGGTGAGCCCGCTGATCGGCGGCGCGGCGGTGAAAGGCCCGGCCGACCGCATGCTCGCGCGCCTCGCAGGTGGCACGACGCCTGCCCACGTCGCCTCCTGCTACGAGGGCCTGATCGACGTGCTCGTGATCGACGAGGCCGATGCGCCCGCCGAGCTCGACGTCGAAACGGTCGTCACGAAGACGCTGATGACCGATGCGTCGGCGCGCAGGCGCCTCGCCGAGGCCGCGCTCCGATGAGGGTCGCGGTGCTCGGCGGGACGGGCAGCTTCGGCGTTGCGCTCTCGCGGCGGCTCGTCGAGGCGGGCGCCGAGGTCGTGATCGGTTCGCGCGACGCCGAGCGCGCCCAGACCGCCGCCGCCGAGCTCGCGTGCGAGGGGATGACGAACGCCGAGGCTGCGATCAGCGCCGACCTGGTCTTCCTCGCCGTGAAGGCCGACGCGGCGCTCGAGACCGCGCAAGAGCACGCCGAAGCGATCGGCCGGACACCGCTCTTCTCGGTCGCCGCAGAGCTCAATTTCTCGCCGACCGGAGTACGCCCGACCATCGACGCGAGGTCGCTCGCCGAGCGGATCCAGGACGTCGTCCAGGGACCCGTCGTCGCGGGGCTCCACTCGCTCGCCGCGACGAACCTCGGCGCCGAGGAGGCGCCGGAGGAGGACGCATTCGTCTGTGGCGACGACGCGGCTGCGAAGGAGCTCGCGCTCGAGCTCGCAGGCCGCCTCGTCCGCGGGCGCGCCGTCGACGCGGGACCGCTGGCGAGCGCCCGCGCGCTCGAGGGGATGACCGCCGTGATCGTGAACCTGAACAAGCGCTACAAGGCCCACGTAGGGCTCCGCGTGAGCGGCTTGAAGTGAGCGCGGAAGTTCGCGTCCTGCCGGTGCTCGGGCTGCCCGAGATTCGGGAGGGCGACGACCTGGCGTCACTCGTCGCCGGCGCCGTCGAGCTCGTGGACGGCGACGTCCTCGTCGTCGCCCAGAAGGCCGTGTCGAAGTCGGAGGGCCGCGTCGTCGTGCTCGACGACGTCGAGCCGTCCGCCCGGGCGCTCGAGATTGCCGAGGGCGAGGACCGAGACGCGCGGCACATCGAGGCGATCCTGCGCGAGTCGGCGCGCGTCGTCCGCGTCCGCGCCGGGTTCGTCATCGCAGAGACGCGCCACGGCTTCGTGTGCGGCTCGGCCGGAGTGGACGCATCGAACGCGCCCGAGGCCGGGATGCTCGTCCTGCTCCCGCTCGACCCCGATGCGTCGGCCGCGCACCTCCGCGGGCGCCTGCGCGAGATGACCGGCGCCACCGTGGGGGTGATCGTCTCCGACTCGTTCGGCCGCGCCTGGCGCATGGGCACGACCGACATCGCGATCGGCGTCGCCGGTCTGACGCCGCTGCTCGACCTGACCGGGCAGCTCGACGGCGCCGGCTACGAGCTGCAGTCGACCACGATCGCGGTCGCCGACGAGATCGCCGGCGCTGCCGAGCTCGTGATGGGCAAGACCGACGGCGTCCCGGCAGCCGTGGTGCGCGGGCTCTCGCTCGGCGGCGAGGGCACCGCGCAGGAGCTCGTCATGCCGGCGGAGCGGGATCTCTTTCGATAGCCCGGAGCACCGTCAGCACGGCGAGCAGCGCGACTGCGACGTCGCTCGCCACGCACCACTGGCAGATCGCGTGAATCCTGGCGATCTGCACGAATAGCAGCCAGGCGCCGAAGGCCACGCCGACGAGGGCTGCTGTCGCACCGGCGATTCGCCAGGCCTCGCTCTTGCGCGACGCCGTGAAGAGGATCGCGAGATACGCCACCAGGCCGAGCACCGCGACGGGAACTCCGGCGGCAGTCGAGTACGACGACCGCTGGACCGTCTCGCAGCCGCCCGTCGCGCAGACGATCGGCGCGCCCGAGTAGCGCGTGTAGGTCAGGTACCCGGCGATCCCGGCGCCGACGAGAGCGAGGGCGGCGACGGCGGTCCGCAGCCCGCCGTCGGTCACCGCCGCAGCAACCGGTCGAACGCCGTCGAGAAGACCGCGGCGTCGAGGGAGGGGGTCGCGAGCGTTTGCAGCGCGGCGCCGGTCCTGCCGACCTGGAACCAGGGAGTGTGGGTAACGCCGTAGGCCGTCGCGCTCTGCCCGGAGGTCGCGATCGCCTCCGCCACCGCGGAGGTGCGGCGAGCGGACTCGAACTCCGCGCCGTCGAGCCCGGGCACAGCGGCCGCGACGGACGTGATGAGGTCTTCGGTGACCCAGCCGGTGTTCTCGGTGCCCTGGTTCTCGAACATGAGGTCCGCGTAGCTCCAGAGCCGGTTCTGCCGTCCCGCCGCGTAAACCGCGCGCAGTGCGGTGTCGGAGTCGGGGCCGACGAACTCGAGGCCGTGGAAGACGAGCTTCACCTTGCCGGTGCGGACGTAGTCGCGGATCAGCATGGGAAGCGTGGTGCGGGCAAACTCGCCGCAGTACGGACACTGCAGGTCGGCGTACTCGACGAGCGTCACCGGGGCCGTGGGCGAGCCGAGCGTCGCGCCGTGCTGGGGGATCCCGTGGAGGAGCGCAGCGGTCTGCGGTGCCATCGCGACGGTCTTCGAGGCGGCCGGGGCAGCCGATCGCTCGCCGTTCACGAGACTCGCGCCGACGAGTGCGGCGGCTACGGCGATTCCGACCGTCGCGGCGATGACGATCATCCGCTTGCGGTTCACACACTGACTCTGAGCCCGCGCGCCATGGGGCGCCTCGGGTCGGACTACGGCTCGTCGTGCGGGAAAGCACGGATAATGAGAGCGCCGATGTCCGAGTTGACGAACGAACGGACCCGCGCGCTCGTCGAGGCGGGCATCGCGCTCGCGTCCGAGCTCTCCCTCGATGCCGTGCTGCAGAAGCTCGTCGAAGCCGCGGCGAAGCTGACGGGTGCGCGCTACGCAGCCCTCGGGGTGGTCGACCGCGCCGGCCTCGGGCTCGAGCGGTTCATCACCACCGGGATCGACGCCGAGACGTTCGAGCGGATCGGCGAGCCCCCGAGCGGCGGCGGGATTCTCGGCGTCCTGATCACCGACGCGCGCCCGCTCCGCCTCCACGACCTGCACGACGACCCGCGCTCGGTCGGCTTTCCGCCGAACCATCCCGAGATGAGGACGTTTCTCGGGATGCCGGTCCTCCTGCGCGACGTGTCCTACGGGAACCTGTACCTCACGGAGAAGGAGGGCGGCGGCGATTTCACAGCGGAGGACGAGGAGCTCACCGCGCTGCTCGCGGCGCAGGCCGCGGTCGCGATCGAGAACGCGCGCCTCTACGAGTCGGCGACGCGCTGGCTCGCGCAGCTCGAGTCGCTGAACGAGATCGGCAACGCGCTCGTCAGCGAGGTCGGGCTCTCGCGTCAGCTCCAGCTCGTCGCGCAGCATCTGCGGACGCTCCTGAACGCGCGGATCGTGACCGTCAACCTCCCCAATCGGGACGGCACGCTGCAGGTCGCCGCCGCGGACGGCGACGGGGCCGACGAGCTGCTCACGCTCACGGTCGGCGCGCGGTCGAAGAGCACGGTCGTGCTCGGAACTCGTCGCGGGCAGCGGGTCGACTCGGTGATCGACGACCCGGACGTCGACCAGGTCGCAGCGCAGCTTCTCGGTGCGCGCACCGGGCTCTACGTGCCGCTCGTCACGCGCGACCGCGCGATCGGGGTGATCGAGGTGCACGACCGGCTCGGTGCTGATCCCCGCTTCACCGACGACGACCTGCGCCTCGCCGAGAGCTTCGCCTCGCGCGCCGCCGTCGCGGTCGACCTCTCCGACCGCGTGGCGCGGGACTCGCTGCGCGCCGTCGTGGCGGCGCAGGAGCTCGAGCGCCGGCGACTCGCGCGGGAGCTGCATGACGAGACGGGCCAGGCGCTCACCTCGATCCTGCTCGGCCTGAAGGCGATGGAGGATGCGAAGACCGACGAGCAGGTGCGCGCCGCCGGCGGCGCACTCCGTGAGCTCGTGGTGCACACCCTGCAGGATGTGCGCCAGCTCGCCGTCGAGCTTCGTCCGAAGGCGCTCGACGACTTCGGCCTCATCGCGGCTCTTGAACGGCTCGTCGAGACCTGGGCCGAGCAGACGCAGATCATCGTCGAGCTCGAGGCCCGGCTCTCCGGACGGCTGCAAACGGAGGTCGAGACGGCGCTGTACCGCATCGTGCAGGAGGCCTTGACGAACATCGTCAAGCACGCTCGTGCGTCACATGTCAGCATCGTGCTCTCAGAACGAGGGAAGGCGGTGAGTGTTGTGATCGAGGACGACGGGATCGGCTTTGTGCTCGAAGGAGCGCGCGAGGACGGGCTCGGGCTCGTCGGGATGCGGGAGCGCGTGGGGCTCGTGGGCGGCCGGCTCCGGGTCGAATCGCGCAGCGGAGCCGGGACGACGCTGTTCGTCGAGGTGCCGCTGCCGTGATCTCGGTACTGATCGCCGACGACCACGCCGTCGTCCGCAGCGGCCTCAGGCTTCTGCTCGAATCGGAGGACGACATCGAGGTCGTCGAAGAGGCCGGCAACGCCGAGGATGCGATCCGCCACGCGCGCCTCCACAAGCCCGACGTCGTCCTGCTCGACGTGGTGATGCCCGGACGCAGCGGGATCGAGGCGTTGCCGGACATCCTCGAGGCCGCGAAGGACGCGAAGGTGCTCGTGCTCTCGATGCAGGACGACCCGCGCTACGTGCGGGAGGCGTTCGCGGCCGGGGCGAGCGGCTATGTGCTTAAGGAGGCGGCCGACGTCGAGGTCGTCGCTGCGGTGCGCGAGGTCGCGTCCGGAGGGCGCTACGTCCATCCGACCCTGGGCGCGCGCATGGTCGCGGCGGACGCCGAGGCCGCGTCGAAGACGGCCGACGATCCGCTGTCGGAGCGCGAGCGCGAGGTGCTGCGCCTGCTCGCGCTCGGTCATACGAACCAGGAGATCGCCAAGATGCTCTTTATCTCGGTGCGCACGGCCGAGACGCACCGGGCGCACATCATGCAGAAGCTCGGCCTCTCGAGCCGTGCCGAGCTCGTCCGCTACGCGATCGCGCAGGGCCTGCTAGCCGAGAGTGACGGGGATCTCGACGGTTCCTAGCGGCTGTCCGTTCTCGGCGGACGGCTCCCAGACCTTCACCGTCGCCGACCCCGTCGTGCCGGTGGGATAGCTCAGGGTCGCGGCGTACGTGCCGCGCGTGCCGGAGCCGGAGGTCGCTGTCACGAAGTGCTTGTCGAGGACGGTGCCGTCGGCCGCGACCAGCTCGGCCGTGAAGTTCGCCTCGAAGGTGTCGGCTGTGCCGGCCAGTCGTATCGGGCTCGTGACCGCGTCGAAGGGCAGCGGTGTCTCGACGAGGATCCGGGGTGTCTGCGCCTCGACATCGGCGCGGCTCAGCGGCTTCGCATCGCTGCCGAGGCGGACTCCGGTGACCGTCGGGAACTGCGTGAGCGTGTAGACGACCTGGGCGATCGCCGGCTCCGCCGAGGGCTCGGGTGAGAGCTCGACCGTCGCGACGCCGTCGGCGACCGTGACACGGTTCAGCGTCGTGCCGGCGCCGATGCTCGTCGTCAGCCCGATTCCCGCGTCCGCCGAGGTCGGCCCCTTCAGCAGCTCCTGCATCGCCGCGGTCGCGATGGCCTGCGTCGGCGGCACCGCGCGCCCGGCCGGGCCGACCTTCTCGTCGCGGATGAAGTAGACCCGCAGCGTCGTCGTGCTCGCGGCGGTCGTCGTCGGTGCCGACTGGGTCGTCGTCCCGCTCGAGTTGCTGCCGCGACCGCAGCCCGCGAGCGCTGCGACGAGGACGAAGGTCAGCGCAGTCCATCTCATGCGGACGTCTTCACGCTTGCGTGCGCCCGTCCTGCCTGCGGCTTTTCCGCAACGCCGATGTCGGCGCGTACCGATGCTGGACCGCGTCGACCGGCCCAGACTCCCACCATGCCGAGTTATGCCGTGACCTGGTTGGATGCTCTCGGGCGCTTTCACGCCGGGAAGCTGGAGCTCGGCGCCGAGGCGCTCACGCTCGAAGGCGGCTCGGCGCGCGACACGCTCCGGTACGACGAGCTCGCCGACGTCCACGTCGGTCGCGGCACGGACGAGCGGATCCTTGGCCGCCCGGCGCTGGTGCTCCGCGGCAAAGCGGGCGAGACGCTGCACATTGCGTCGATGAACGGCGCGGGCGTGCTGGCCGAGATCGCCGAGCGGCTGGCCGCCGGCTAGGCCGGCTTCTTCTCGAAGATCACGAGCACGCTGAGCTGCTCATAGGCCGAGAAGCGATGGTCGGCGCCCGCCTCGACGAAGACGGCGTCGCCCTCCTTGACGTCGACCTCCGTGCCCTCGACGTCGAGGATGCCCTGGCCCTCGAGGACCATGTAGATCTCGTCGTCGTCGTGCGGCTGCTGGCGATCGGGCTCGGGCGCCACGAGCACATAGACGCCGAGCTCGAGGCCGGGCGAGGCGTGCACGATCTCGTAGCCGCCACCGGCGGCCACGAGACGTTCCTGCGCTTCCTTGATTCCGAACGCGTGCACCCTCGGGAAACTAGCGTGAATGCGCCGGCACCTTCCAGGTGAGGAGTTTCGCGTCGACCGAGATCACTCCGGGCACCTCGCGAATCAGCTCCGGCAGCAGATCGGCGTCGCTCTTCGTATCGACCTGACCCTCGATGGTGACCTCGCCGCGCTCCACCCGGATCGCAACCTCGGTCGGCTCGAGCCAGAGCGTGCCGCTGACGAGCTCCTTCCGGATCTCCTCTTCGATCTCGGCGTCGGTGCGGGTGAAGGCTCGCACGAGATCGGCCCGGGTCACGATCCCGAGCAGCTTGCCCTCGGCATCGACGACCGGAAGCCGGTTGACGGCCTCGTCGAGCATCAGCCCGGCCGCCTCGTTCACGGGCCGGTTGGGCCTGATCGTCACGGCAGGCCGACTCATCGCCTCGCCCGCGGTGCGTGCGTCGAGCTTGCTCGTGTCGAGGAGCTCGGGGAAGAAGAGCCAGGCGAACGAACCGCCGTGCCGCCGCTCGGGCCCGCGCTCCTTGTAGAGGATGTCCGCCTCCGAGATGACGCCGACGAGCACGTTCTTGTCGTCGACGACCGGCATGCCCGAGATCCCGAGGTCGGCGAGCAGCTGCGCGGTCTCCTTGAGCGTTGCGCTCGTCTTCACGGTGAGCACGTCGTCGGTCATGACGTCTTTGACCTTCATGGTGCGCCTCCTGACTCGTGTTCCAGTCGACTCCCATGCTGCGCGGACGCGAAGGCGGTGACATCGGGGGAGATGCCGAACTCCGATTCGGCGAACTACCTACAACCAGCCGCGGCGCTTGAACATCTGCAGGAGCCCGGCGACGACGAGCAGCTCGAACACGATCCCGAAGCCGACAAACGCTGGCCAGCCGCTGATGTGGCGGACCATGAAGCCGAAGTTCTGGCCGAAGAACCCGGTGATGAACGCGAGCGGCAGGAAGATCGTGGCGATGATCGCCAGCTGCTTCATCACCACGTTCAGCCGGTTGGACACGGTCGAGAGGTACACGTCCATCGCTCCGGTCAGCAGGTCGCGATAGGTGTCGATCAGGTCGCTGATCCGGATCAGGTGGTCGTAGACGTCGCGGAAGTAGCGCTCGTCCTCCTCGGTCATGCCCGGCAGCTCGGCGACGCCGCCCATCAGGCCCGCGAAGAGGTCGCGCTGCGGCGAGATGGCCTTGCGCATCCCCACGAGCAGCCGCTTCATCGAGAAGATCTCCTGGAGCTGTGCATCGTCGGCCTTGACGAAGATCGAGTTCTCGAGCTCGTCGATCCGATTGTCGAGGTCGGCCAGGGCCGGGAAGAAGCTGTCGACGAGTGCGTCGACGATCCGATAGAGCAGGCGCGGCGGGTCGCCGAGCGGTGCCTCCTGCTTCGCGTAGCGTGCCCGCAGCGCGTCGAACGCGGGGCACGTATCGCGGTGGACGGTGATCAGGTAGTGCTCGGAGTAGAAGCAGTGCACCTCGACGAGCCGGTCGTCGTCGGGATTCGCGCCGTAGACGACGATGAAGACGAAGTCGTCGTACTCGTCGAGCTTGGCGCGCTGTCCGAACTGCTCCGAGTCCTCGAGTGCGAGCGGGTGGAAGGCGAAGACGTCGCGCAGGATCGCGAAGTCGCTCTCGTCGGGATGCATCAGGTCGAGCCAGAAGAACTTGCCCGCATCGTGCAGCTTCTGCACCTCTGCCCGGTCGAAGTGCATCGGGCCCGAGCCGCCTTCGTGGATGAGATGACAGGAGCCCACGGAGCGATCGTACTTCGGCTTACCGCAGCGCCCGCAGCGCGTTGAGAATCACGGCGACGTCGATCACCTCTTGCAGCAAGGCGCCGTAGACCGGAGTGATGTAGCCGAACGCCGCGAACCCCATCGCGACGAGGCTCGCGCCGATGCCGATCAGCACGCTCTGGCGGGCGATGTGGAGTGAGCGTCGGCCGATCCGGATCGCGTCCGCGACGCGGTCGATGCGGTCGACCACGATCACGGCGTCGGCCGTCTCGGACGAGACCGTGGCTCCGGCCGAGCCCATCGCGATCCCGACATCGGCGAGCGCCAGCGCGGGCGCGTCGTTGATGCCGTCGCCGACCATCACGACAGGGCTGCGCCCGGGCTGCGCCTGCATCCGGCGGACGACCTCGAGCTTCTGCTCCGGCGTCTGCTCGCTGTAGACCGAGTCGGCGCCGACCTGGCGGCCGATCGCCTCCGCGACGGCGGCACGGTCGCCCGTGACGAGCGCGACGTGGATGATCCCCGCCGCCTTCAGACCGGGCGTCAGGCTCGGCGCGTCCTCGCGAAGCCGGTCGGCGATTGCGACCGAGCTGACGAGCCTGCCGTCGACCTGGACGAGCATCTTCGCGGCGTCGGGGTGCGCAGGATCGAGCCAGGCGGCGCTGCCCACCGCGACTCGGAGGCCCTCGACGAGCCCGGTGATTCCCTTGCCGATCGTCTCGTCGACTTGCTCGGGGAAGGCGAGATCGAGCCTGCGGCGCTGCGCCTCGCGCACGAGCGCGGCCGCGAGCGGATGGGTCGAGAGCTGGTCGAGTGAGGCGGCGAGCCGGAGCGCCTCGTCGGGAGTGAAGCCGTTGAGCGCGACGACCTCCGACACCTCGGGTGTACCGAGCGTGAGGGTGCCGGTCTTGTCGAGCAGCACCGTTTTCGCCTGGCCGAGCGCTTCGATCACGCCGCCGCCCTTGACGATCACGCCTGCGCGGGCCGCGCGGGAAACGCCTGCGATGAATGCGATCGGCGCGGCGAGGATCAGCGGGCAGGGTGTCGCGACCACGAGCACGGCGACTGCGCGCGTCGGATCGCCGCTGGCCGCCCAGGCGGCGCCGGCGACGACGAGCGCGACGGGAAGGAAGATCGCCGCGTAGCGATCGGCGAGACGCACGAACGGCGCCTTCTGCGTCTCCGCCTGACGCACGAGGCGGACGAGGTTCGAGTAGGCGCTCTCCGCCGCGAGCCGTGCCGTGCGCAACTCGAAGGCATCAGCCGCGTTCGAGGTGCCGCTTCGGGCCAGTCCGCCCCGGCGGATCGTGCTGGGCAGCGGCTCCCCCGTCAGTGTGGACTCGTCGACGATCGCCTCGTCCGAGACGACGACGCCGTCGACCGGCACCACCTCGCCCGCGCGAACCACGACCACGTCACCGACGACGAGGTCGTCCACCGGGACCTCCTCGAGAGTGTCGCCGCGGCGTCGGGTTGCGACTCGCGGTGCGCGTGCGATCAGTGCGGTTAGCTCGCGACGCGCCCGGCCCGCCGCCACTTCCTCGAGCGCGTTGCCGCCGGCGAGCATCAGCGCGATCACCGCGCCCGCGAAGTACTCGCCCGTCGCCAGCGCGCCGGCGATTGCCACGAGCGCGATCGCGTCGACGCCGACATCGCGCCGCGCCAACGTACGCAACACCGACCACGTCAGCGGTACGAGCATGATCGCCGAACCCGCCGCCCAGACGGCATTCGAGGCCCTGCCGTAGTCGAGCGCGTAGAGGATCCCGCCGCCGACGACGCACGCGAGCGCTGCAAGCGCGAGAAGGCGGTTTCGCATCTCTAACCTCCGAAGAGCTTCGGCCCGAGCACGCCGATCACGTAGCCGATCGCTGCGGAGGCGCCCCCGATCACGAGTACTTGTAGCCCGCTCCGCACGAGTGCCATCCGCGCAACGCGGCCCTTCAGCACGCCGAGCGTGAAGAGCGCAACGCCCGTGCAGAAGAGCGAGACGAAAAGCGCGACGTGCATCGAGAACACGAAGTAGGGCCAGAGCGGGATCAGGGCCGCGATCGCGTAGGAGACGCCGACGACGACAGCGTCGCCCCGGGCCGTCTCGGTCTCGCCGTACGGCAGTCCGAGCTCCTTCTCGACCTTCGTCTTGATCAGCGCGTGGGTCGACGTGGCGATCCGCTGGCTCGCGACGCGAGCATCGTCGGCCGACAGCCCCTCCTCCTGGAGGAGCAGGACGAGCTCCTCGACCTCGAGCGCGGGATGGTCGGCCAGCTCTGCCTCTTCGTCTGCGATCTCGCTCGCGAAGAGCTGGTTTTCGGCCTGGCTCGCCAGGAAGGAGCCCGTGCCCATGGCCAGAGCGCCGGCCGCAGCCTCGGCGAGGCCGCCGACGATCACCGCTGTCGAGCCGAGCGAGGCGCCCGCGAGCCCCGTGACGACGCCGAGGGGCACGAGCAGCCCGTCCTGGACGCCGAGCACGAGCTCCCGGATTCGGGAGAGCTTCGCGATCCGGGCGCGCTCGCCGAGCACGCGCTCTCGCAGCGGCTCACCGCCACTCGGGTGTGGCCCCGATTCCTGCCTGCGGGCAGGCAGTCGCTCGGCCGGGATGCTTTCGGCCGCGGGCTCGCTGTCGGGCATCACCATGTCTTGAGGGGCGACGAAGAGCCGGGGAGGTTAGCGACGCGCACGCGTGCGTCGACGGCGACGCAGCCGCTCTCGAGCCCGAGTACCGGGTTCAGGTCGAGCTCGGCGACTTCAGGCAGCTCTTCGGCGAGCCGGGCAAGCCGCAGCACGAGGTCGACGAGCGCGCGGCTGTCAGAGGCGGGGTGCCCCCGGAAGCCTGCGACCAGGATCCCGGCCTTGCCGCCGGTGACGAGCTCCACGGCATCGACGTCGGTGAGCGGCGCCAGGCGGAAGTTCGCCTGCCCGATCAGCTCGGCGAAGACCCCGCCGGGCCCGAACGCGACGAGCGGCCCGAACACGGGGTCCTGGACGATGCCTGCAAGCAGCTCGGCACAGCCCTTCACCATTGGCTGCACGAGCACCGGGAGCCCGATTCGCTCGACGGCCGCGCGCACCGCCGTCTCGTCGTCGAGGTCGAGAGCGACGCCGCCCTGCTCGGTCTTGTGCGCGCCCGCCGCCGCCGTCTTCACGACGACGGGATAGCCGAGCGCAGCGGCGGCAGCGACTGCGTCGTCGGCGCTCTCGACCACGCGCTCGCCGACGAGCGGGATGCCGTATGCCTCGAGCAGCGCGCGCGTGTCGGCGGGTGTGAGCCAGCCGTCGTTGCGCTCGACGATCGCCGTGGCCGCGGCCCGGTCGATGCCGGCGAGCTCGGGCACGGTCCCGGAGGGCGCGCGGAGCCAGTCGGCGCGCTGGCAGGCGCGTCCGAGCGCGCGCGCAGCGGACTCCGGGTAGGCGAACGACGGCACAGCGCCGAGGGTCGCGGGGGTGCCCTCTGCCGCGATGATCGAGGCGAGCACGGGCTTGTCGGCCGGGCCGGCCGCGGCGGCAGCCGAGATAGCGGCGCCCACGTCGTCCGCCGTCACCGCGACGGGCGGCACGAACAGCACGATCATCGCATCCACTCCCGGGTCGGCGAGGATCAGCGGCAGCGCTTTCGCATAGAGAGTCGCGGTCGCCGAGCCGAGCATGTCGATCGGATTCGCAACGCTGGCCTCGCTCGGCAGGACGGCCTCGAGCCCCGCGCGCGTGGTCTCGGTGAGCGTTGGGAGCTCGAGCCCGACCGACTCGCAGGCGTCGGCGCAGAGGATCCCGAGCCCGCCGGCGTTCGTGACCACCGCCACGCGGCGGCCGAGAGGGGCAGGTTGGGTGGAGAGCAGCGAGGCGACGTCGATCAGCTCGCCGAGCGTTCCGGCCCGGATCACGCCGGCCTGGTGGAAGAGCGCGTCGACGGCGGCCTCGGAGCCGGCGAGCGCCGCGGTGTGCGACCCGGCCGCCTTCTGGCCGGCGCTCGTGATGCCGCTCTTCATCGCGAGGATCGGCTTGCGCCGGGCGAACCGCTGCGCGATGCGCGCGAACTTGCGTGGGTTGCCGAACGACTCGAGGTAGAGCAGGACGAGATCCGTCTCGTCGTCGTCCTCCCACCACTCGAGCAGGTCGTTCGAGGACACGTCTGCCTTGTTCCCGATCGAGACGAATGCGGAGAGCCCGAGCCCGCGCGCCTCCGCGCGCTGGAGGAGGGCGAGGCCGAGCGCGCCGCTCTGCGACGAGAAGCCGATCCGGCCCTTGGGAAAGGCGCGGGGCGCGAAGGTCGCGTTGAGGCTCACGGCCGCCGCCGCGATCCCGAGGCAGTTCGGGCCGACGATGCGCGCGCCGTGGGCGCGTGCGAGCGAAACGAGCTGCTCCTGGCGCTCGATGCCCACGGGGCCGATCTCGGCGAACCCGGCGGAGATCACGCAGAGCGCCCGAACGCCCTTCTGCAGCGCCTCGCGGGCCGCGTCGAGCACCCGCTCGCCCGGGAGGCAGAGCACGGCGAGGTCGACATCGCCGGGGATCTCGTCGATCCGCGAGTAGGCGCGGACGCCGGCCACCGGCTCACCCTTGACGTTGATCGGATAGGCCGCGCCCGTGAAGTCGCCGGCCAGGATGTTGCGGAAGAGCTCTCCGCCGATCGAGCCGCGCCGGCGCGAGGCGCCGACGACAGCGACCGACTCTGGCCGGAAGAACGGGCGCAGCGAGGCGGTCACGGCGACGTGGTCGCGCAGATCCACGGCCTCGCGGTAGCTCGCGGTCGCGGCGATCGGGAACCGCACCTCGATCTCGCCGCCGTCGAGCGCGCGGGCGATCGTGAAGCCGGCGTCCTCGAAGACGCCGAGCATCGGGCGGTTCTCGGGCATCACGATCGCGACGAAGCGCTCGATCCCGGCGGCGCCCGCGCGCTCGGCCAGCTGCTCGAGCAGGCGCGTGCCGACGCCGCGGCCCTGGAACTCGTCGGCGACGACAAAGGCGACCTCGGCTGCGGCCGGCTCGCGCAACCGCGCGTAGCTGGCGAGCGCCACGACGCGCTCGTCGAGCGTGCCGAGGAGTGCGCCGGTGCCGACCCAGTCCGGCTCGACCCACGGCTCCACGAGCCCGTGCCGCAGCTCGGGCAGCCCGTGGAAGCGCAGGTAGCGGCTGCGTTCGGAGAGGTTGGTGAAGAACTCGAGCAGCGCGGCGGCGTCGTCGGCGCGGGGCGGCCGCAGGCGCAATGTGGTGCCGTCCCGAAGGATCACGTCCCGGAGTTCGGTCGTCGCGTTCATTCCGCTCCGATGGTACGGGTGGAGCGCACCCGGGAAGTCCGGGTTTTTCCGCAGCGCGTCGGTCAGGAGATCGCGGCGATGTACCGATCCAGCACCGTCAGCCAGCCGTTCGAGTAGGCGTCACGGGTCGTCGAGGCCCGGTCGCCGAGCGTCTCCCAGCCCCGGTGCTCGAGGTCGACCCGCGTCGCGTCGCCGACCGCCGCGAAGCGGAGCTCGACCTCGGTCACGCCCTCGCCGGGCGCATAGCCCGGGTGCCACGTGTAGACCAGGCGATGCGGCGGCTCCCAGACGAGGATCTCGCCCCAGCTCGACTCCTCGCCGGTGGTCGAGCGCTCGAGCAGCCGGCCGCCGACGCCGGGCTCGATCGTGATGCTCGCGGCGTCGTGCGTGAAGACGCCGTGCGTGCGGAGCGGCCACCACTCGGCGGTGCGCTCGGTGAAGATCCGGAACGCGTCGTCTGGCGTTCGCTCGACGGTGATCGTGCACATCACGGGTGCAATGGTCTCGACTGCCATCTAGTCCTCCTTCTCCTGCTCGGCGAGCGCCTTGAAGCTGCCGAGAGCTGTGTCCCAGAACCCGTCGAAGTAGGCGCGCAGGGCACCGAGCCCGTCCGGGTCTATGCGGTAGAGACGGCGTGCACCCTGCTGCTCGTCGCTGACGAGGCCGGCGCCCTTCAGCACGCGGAGGTGCTGAGAGACGGCCGGGCGCGAGACGGGCAGATCGTTGGCGATCTCGCCGACTGCTCTCGGGCCCGAGCGCAGCGACTCGAAGATCGTGCGTCGCGTCGGGTCGGCGAGAGCCTGGAGTGCGTTAGTAGTCACTTACCGTAAGTAACCACTTACGGCATGTTGTGTCAAGCTCCGGTTCGTGGAACTACGACGCGCCGCTCTCGATCCCGATCCGCTTGCCCAGTTCGCAGCCTGGTTTTCGGGGCAATCCGAGGCGATGGCCCTCGCGACGGCGGCGCCCGACGGTCAGCCGTCGGCGCGGATGGTGCTGCTGAAGGGCTTCGACGAGCGCGGCTTCGTGTTCTTCTCGAGCTACTCGAGCCGCAAAGCCGCCGAGCTCGCGGCGAACCCGCGCGCGGCGCTCCTCTTCAACTGGCAGGAGCCCGGGCGCCAGGTGCGGATCGAGGGTGCGGTCTCGCGGATCCCGGCGGAGGAGTCGGACGCGTACTTCGGCTCGCGGCCGCTCGGAAGCCGGCTGTCGGCGATCGCGTCCGACCAGTCGGCGCCCGTCGCCGCGCGGGCCGAGCTCGAGGCGCGGGTTGCGGCGCTAGAGGGTCAGGTCGATCCGCTGCGGCCCGACGACTGGGGCGGCTACGTCCTCGCGCCGGCCGCCTACGAGTTCTGGCAGCACCGCGACGACCGGCTCCACGATCGCTTCCGCTATGAGCGGGCCGGCGGCGGCTGGCAAATCGAGCGCCTCCAGCCCTAAATGCTCATGAGCACAAGGTTATTGTTCGGCAGCCAGCCTCGTCCGGGTCGCCGGTCGATCCGGGCCAGGCAACACGTGGTGTGGCTGGTGCTCATGAGCACAAGGACTCTGTTCTAGACAAGCGAGAGCTGCTGGAACCGCTCGAGGCCCGAGACGCCCACTCCGACGAGGCGCAGGGCGCCGGGGCGCTGCTGGAGGGCGCGGTCGAGCAGGGCGCAGGCGAGGTCGCCGATCGTCTCGGCGTCGTCGATCCCGGCCGGAAGCGTCTGCGAGCGGCTCCGGATCGAGAAATCGGGGTAGCGGAGCTTCGTCGTCACCGTGCGTGCGACGCGTCCGTCGCGGCGCAGCAGCTCCGAGAGGCGGTCGGCCATGCGCCGGAGCTCCGCGTGGAGCGCCTCCGTGTCGGATACGTCGCGTTCGAACGTCTCCTCCTGGCTGATCGAGACCGGTTCGGACGGGCCCTGGAGCTCCCGCGGGTCGATCCCCTGGGCCCGCTCGCGCATCAGCCGGCCCCACTTCCCCGGCGCGAGCGCTTTCAGTTCGTCGTCCGAGAGTCGCGCGAGGTCGCCGATCGTCGTCACGTCCGCCGCGACCAGCCGTGTCTCCGCCTTCGGGCCGACCCCGGGGAGGAGGCGTACCGCGAACGGCGCCAGGAACGACGCCTCGCGCCCGGCCGGCACCACCGTCAGCCCGCCGGGCTTGCGCCGGTCCGAGGCGACCTTCGCGACCACCTTGGACGTGGCGACGCCGAGCGAGCACGAGAGGCTCGTAGCTGCGCGCACCGACGTCTGCACCGCTTCTGCGACCTTGCGCGCCTCGAGCCAGTCGTCGCCGGCGACCTCCCCGATGTCGAGGTAGCCCTCGTCGATCCCGACCTGCTCGGCGGTGGGCGTGACGCCGCGAATCGTCTGCCACACGGCCCGCGAGTACTCGCGATAGAGCTGGCCGCGGGGCCGCACGAACACGGCCTGTGGGCAGCGGCGCAGCGCCTCGGCGCAGCTCATCGCGGAGTGGATTCCGAAGCGGCGCGCGACGTAGTTCGCGGTCGCCACGACGCCTCGCCCGCGCGGGTCGCCGCCGACGACGAGCGGGACGCGCTTGAGCTCGGGCTGCTCGATCTCCTCGACGGCCGCGAAGAACGCGTCGAGGTCGAGGTGGGCCAGGATCACAGCAGCGCGGCGAGCTGCTTGCGCTCGGCTTCGGTCAGCTCGAGCTCGAGCGCCCTCAGGGCGGGCTCCAGGTGCGCCGGGCGCCGCGGGCCGACGACCACAGCGGTCACGTCCGGGCTCGACAGCAGCCAGGCGAATGCGAGCGTCGCCGAGTCGACCCCGCGCGACGCCGCATCGCCGGCGAATGCCTCGAGTCCGTCGAAGACCGCGTCGGTGCGCAGGTGCTCGTAGGGGCCGGGCCGCATCGTCATCCGCGAGCCCTCCGGCAGTGCCTCGCCGCGGCGGTACTTCCCCGTCAGCCACCCGCCGGCGAGCGGCGAGAACGGCGTGAACCCGAGCCCGCCGGCGCGGCAGAGCGGCAGCACCTCGGCCTCGGCCTCGCGGTCGAGGAGCGAGTAGGAGTTTTGCACCCAGGCGTAGCGGCCGCGCGCTGCGGCCAGCGTCGGGCCGTCGACGTTCGAGCCGCCGAACGCGCCGATCAGACCCTCGTCGCGCAGCTCCTCGAGTGCCCTGAGCGTGTCCCCGAGCGGCGTGTCCGGATCGGGCGCGTGGGTCAGATAGAGCTCGATGGAGTCGACCCCGAGGCGTGTGAGGCTCGACTCGAGCTGGCGGCGGATCCGCGCCGGCGCGAGGCCCTGATCCTCGCCCTCGTCCATCGGGTTGAAGGTCTTCGTGGTCAGCGTCGGCCGCACGCCGCGAGACGCGATCCACTTGCCGATCGCCGTCTCCGACCGGCCGCCGCCATAGGCGTCCGCGGTGTCGAAGGTGGTGAGCCCTGCCTTCCAGGCCGCGTCCATGATCGCGAACGCGTCGGCCTCGTTCTCGCCCTGCCCGAAGAACTCGGGCGAGGAGCCGATCCCGCCGAAGTTGCCGCAGCCGAGGATCAGCCGCGACACGTTGGTGCCGCCGAGAGGCCGCGTTTCCATCCCGGCGATTCTACGGGTGAGTACCCTCGGTCACGCGATGGCGATTGCGATGCCGATCGAGACCGAGCGCCTGCTGATCCGTCCGTTCGTGGCGGAGACGGACACGGCGGCGATGGTCGAGGTCTACGGAGATGCGGACGTGATGCACTTCGTTCCCGGCGGCGCGCTCGCGCCCTCGGTGGTCGGGTCCCAACTCGCCGTGTACGAGAAGGAGCAGGCGGAGCGCGGCTTCAGCTTCTGGGCGATTGTCGAGCGGGAGTCCGGGCGCGCGATCGGCGACGTCGGCTTCGGCATCTTCGCGCCGACCGGCGATGTCGAGGTCGGCTACACGCTCGCGCGCGACCGCTGGGGCCGCGGCTATGCGACAGAGGCCGTATCCGTCCTGCTGGCGGCGGGGCTCGCCGAGTTCGCCACGCGAATCGTTGCCGTCGTCGACTCGGAGAACGAGGCGTCGTTACGCGTCGTCGAGAAGATCGGGATGACGCGAGTCGAGGAGATCGAGGCGCACGGGCGCCCGCACATCCTCTTCGCGACGGGCTAGCCGAGTCGCGCGCGGGCGGCTGCGACCTGCTCGCGTGCCCCGCTCGGGCCGGGGGTCGCGCGTGCGCCGGGGCCCGCGGGCGGCTCGAAGGTTCCCTCGCGCACCTGCGCGGCGATCCGCTCGTGCGCCTCGCGAAACGGCACGCCTTCGCGGACGAGCGCCTCGGCCGCGTCGGTCGCGAGCAGGAGCGGGTCGGAGCAAGCCGCCGCGAGGCGCTCGTGATCGAGCTCGAGCCCGCCGATCAGCACTCCGAGCGCGGCCAGCGCGAGAGCGGTGTCGCGGCGCGCGTCGAACACGGGCCGCTTGTCCTCCTGCAGGTCGCGGTCGTAGGAGAGCGGCAGGCCCTTCACGACCGCGAGCAGGCCCGTGAGGCGGCCGATTGCGGTGCCGGCCTTGCCGCGGACGAGCTCGGCGACGTCGGGGTTGAGCTTCTGCGGCATCATCGAGGAGCCGGTCGCCGCGGTCTCGGGCAGTCGCGCGAAGCCGAACTCGCTCGTGCTCCAGAGGACGAGCTCCTCGCCGATCCGCGAGAGGTGCGTGAAGAGGACGGTGCACGCGTAGAGGTAGTCGAGGGCGAAGTCGCGGTCGGCGACGGCGTCGAGCGAGTTGCGGAGCTGCGTGGCGCCCTCCGGCGCGGGCAGCGGTAGCGTCGAGCCGGCCAGCGCGCCTGCGCCGAGCGGCGAGAGTGAGGCCTGCGCAGCAGCGAACGAGAAGCGGACGAGGTCGCGCTCGAGCATCTCGACCCACGCGAGGAGGTGGTGGCCGACCGTGACGGGCTGCGCGCGCTGGAGGTGCGTGTACCCGGGCATCGGCGTCTCGGCCTCCGTCTCGGCGAGATCGAGCACGACTCCCGCGAGCGCGAGGATCGCCTCGCGCGCCTCGGCGCACGCGTCCTCGACGTAGAGCCGGAACGCCGCCGCGACCTGATCGTTGCGCGAGCGACCCGCGTGGATCTTGGCGCCGAGCGGGCCGAGGAGACGTTCGATCGCCGAGTGAACGTCCTCATCTTCGCGTGTTACCATGGTAACACGGTAACTTGCGAGCGCCTGCTCGGCCTCCGCGGCCTCGCTCTCGGTCAGGATCCCCGCCGCCGCCAGCCGCCGCGCGTGCAGCGCGGTCGCCTGACAGTCGTAGGGAAAGAGCTCCGCGTCCTCGGCCCGGAGGAACTCCCAGACCTCGGGAGCCAGCTGACCCCCGACGCGGCCGGCCCAGAGCGTCATACCTCCGCCAGCCTGCGCTCCCTGGCCGCGGCGAGCTCGACCTCGAGCGCCGCGATCTGGATGAAGCCCTCCGCCGCGGCGTGCGGGAACGTCTCGCCGGTCCCGTACGAGGCAAGCGTCTCGGAGTAGAGCGCATACTCGGAGCGGCGCCCGACCACCGTCGGCACGCCGGCCTGGAGCCGCAGCCGCACCTCGCCGGTGACGAGCTCCTGCGTCTTCGCGAAGAACGCGTCGTAGGCATGGCGCACCGGGCTGAACCAGAGCCCGTCGTAGATCAGCTTGGCCCACTGCGGCTCGAGCTCGCGCTTCGCAACCGCCTCGGCCTTCGTCAGCACGAGATCCTCGAGCGCGACATGCGCGGTCATCAGCGCGATCGCCGCCGGAGCCTCGTACAGCTCGCGGCTCTTGATCCCGATCGCGCGGTTCTCGATCATGTCGATCCGCCCGATCCCGTACGCGCCCGCCTGCTCGTTCATTAGCGCGATCAGCTTGTAGAGCGGTAGCTCCGAGCCGTCGACCGACACCGGCACGCCCTGCTCGAAGCCGATCACGATCTCCACCGGCGCCGGCGCAGAGGCGGGCGAGCTCGTGAGGATGAACGCGTCCTCCGGCGGGCCGACCCACGGATCCTCGAGCATCCCCGCCTCGATCGCGCGGCCGAAGAGGTTGTCGTCGATCGAGTACGGCGAGGCCTGCTTCGCCTCGACCGGGATCCCGTGCTCCTCCGCGTAGGCGATCTCCTCGTCGCGAGTCCACACCTTGTCGCGAAGCGGCGCGATCACGCGGACGCCCGGGAACTTCGCCTTGAACGCGAGCTCGAAGCGGAGCTGGTCGTTGCCCTTGCCGGTGCAGCCGTGGACGACCGCCTCGGCGCCGAGCTCGAGCGCGAGTCCAGCCACGGCCTCGGCGATCACCGGCCGCGAGAGCGCCGAGATCAGCGGGTACTTGCCCTCGTACAGCGCGTTGGCGATCAGCGTCTTCGCGACCTGTTCGTCGGCGAACGCCTCCTTGCGGTCGAGCAGGATCACGTCGTCGGCGCCCGCGGCACGACCGCGCGCGAACGCCGGCTCGAAGTTCGCGTCCTGGCCGACGTCGACGAGCACGGCGACGACCTCGTCATAGCCGTAGAACTCCTTCAGCCAGGCGATGATGCAGCTCGTATCGAGGCCGCCCGAATAGGCGACGACAGCAGTCTTGGACATTTAGGTGTCTCCTTGGAGGTGGTAGCGAAGCTCGTCGGCGAGGTCGGCCCCGGTGAGGCCCTCCCGCGCGACGAGGAAGATGGTGTTGTCCCCGGCGATCGTGCCGACCACATCGGGGAGGACGGCCTCGTCGATCGCCTGACACAGCGCGGGCGCGAAGCCGGAGTGGGTAAGGATGACGGTGAGGTTGCCGCTCGCGCTGATCGACATCGTCCAGCGGCGCAGCGCGGCGGTCAGCTCGGAGAGCCTGTTGAGATCGACCGCGCCGGGCAGCGCATAGACGAGGCGGCCGTCACCGTTGCGAGCCTTGACGAGCCCGAGCTGTGCAATGTCGCGCGAGACGGTGGCCTGAACCGAGTCGTAGCCCTCCTCGCGGAGTGCGTCGGCCACCTCGGCCTGGGTTGCGAGCGGACGCTCCTGGACGAGACGCAGGATCGCGCCCTGACGGTCGAACTTGCTCACTGGAGCACCTCCTGGAGAACTCCGAGCGCGAGCCCGAGCTCTTCGGTCGTGATCGTCAAGGGTGGGGTGAGGCGGACCACGGTGTCGCCGGCCGAGCCGACGACGAGCCCACGCTCGCGGGCGGCCGCGACGACAGGTCCGGCGGGCCGGTCGAGCTCGAGGCCGATCATCAGTCCCCGGCCGCGCAGCTCTGTGACGGCCGGAAGAGGCGCGAGCCCTGCGGCGAGGACCGCGCCCTTCTCCCGGACCTCCGCGAGCAGCTCGTCGGTGAGCGCGTCGCAGACCGCGACAGCGGCGGCGCAGGCGACAGGATTGCCGCCGAAAGTCGAGCCGTGGTCGCCCGCGACGAAGCCCTCGGGTGCGTCGTTCGCGACAAGCAGTGCGCCGATGGGAAGCCCGTTCGCGAGCGCCTTCGCGAGAGTGATCGCGTCCGGCCGCACGTCGAGCTGCTCGAAGGCGAAGAAGCTCCCCGTCCGGCCCATTCCGGCCTGGATCTCGTCGAGGATCAGGACGGCGCCGTGCTCGTCGGCGAGCGCCCGTGCTGTCGCGAGAAACGCGGCGGTGAGCGGATGGATCCCGCCCTCGCCGAGGATCGGCTCGAGCAGGATGCAGCCGGTCTCCGGCCCGACGGCAGCCGTTAGGCCTGCGATGTCGTTCGGCTCGACGAACGTGGCACCCGGTGTGAGCGGCTCGAACGGCGCGCGCTTGGCCGGCTGGCCGGTGACCGAGAGCGCGCCGAGCGTCCGGCCATGGAAGCCGCCTTCGAGTGCGACGACGCCGGCCTTCCCCGTCGCCTTGCGTGCGTACTTCAGCGCCGCCTCGTTGGCCTCGGCGCCGGAGTTGCAGAAGAACGCCGACGCGCCGCCGAAGCGCGCCGACAGCCGCTCGGCGAGCGTCTCCATCGGCTCGGTCCAGTAGAGGTTCGACGCGTGCCAGAGCCGGTCGAGCTGCGCGTGCGCGGCGGCGGTGACTGCGGGATGGCAGTGGCCGAGCGAGGTGACCGCGAGCCCGCCGAGGCAGTCGAGGCAGCGGTTGCCGTCCGCACCGACGAGCCAGGAGCCCTGGCCCGAGACGAAGGTCACGTTGGAGCGCGCGTAGGTCGCCATCACGGCGTCGTGGGCGGTCACGTTCACGCGAGCACCACCGTCTCGCCGATCTCGGCGCTCACACCCAGCCGGGCCGCGGTGATCGCAGCGCGGAGCTTCGGCACGATTCCGCCCTCGAAGCCGTCGGCGTCGAGCATCGCCTCGGCCTCGTCGGCCCGGACGACCGCGGTCACCGCGCCGCCGAGCAGCACGCCCGGGACGTCGGTGAGGAAGACGATCCGCTCGGCCTCGATCCCGACTGCGAGCGCGGCCGCCGCCTCGTCGGCGTTCACATTGAGCGGCCCCATCGCGAGCGGCGTGACGACCGGGATCAGGCCGGCTGCGAGCGCGTCCTCGACCGCCTGCGGCCGGCTCGGAACCGGGTCGCCGACGAGCCCGAGCGTCATCACGGGCCGCGCCTTGAGCCCGATCTCGTCGCCATGCAGCCCGACCGCGAGCGGCCCGAGCGCGGCGCACAGCTCGGCGTTCAGCTGGTCGAGCGCCTCCTTCACGACCTCGATGGCCTCTCGACTGGTAACTCGGCGACCGCCGAGGAACTGCACGGGCAGCCCGCGCTCGGCCATCAGCGCCGAGATCTGCTTGCCGGCGCCGTGGACGACGCACACCTCGTGGCCCTCGTCGACGAGCTTCATGATCGCGGCGCCGCTCTCGGTCGCGACCGCGCCGCCGCATTTGACGACGACCCGGCTCATGAGCGGTAGTCCGCGTTGATGCGGACGTAGTCGTAGGACAGGTCGCTGGTCATGTACGCAGCCTCGCCGTCGCCGAGCCCGAGGTCGAGCTCGATCTTGCACGTGGCCGCCGAGACGTCGGGCTCGTCCTCGCTCGGCGCTCCGTCGACGAGGACAGCCGTGTTGTTGAAGATCAGCGTGACCAGCTCGGAATCGACCTGCGCATAGCCGCCGTTGAACGGCGCCGAGCCGGCGGCGGCGAGCACGCGGCCCCAGTTCGCGTCGTGGCCGAAGAGCGCCGTCTTCACGAGCGGCGAGGTGGCGATCCGCGACGCGATCGCCTTGGCCTCTGCGTCGGAGGCGGCGCCGGTGACGGCGATCTCGGCGAAGACGGTGGCGCCCTCGCCGTCCTCGACGACCTGCTGGGCGAGGTCGGCGCAGACGACCCGCAGCGCCCCGGCGAACTCGTGATCCGAAGCGGGAGTCCGCTCGAGCCCGCTCTCGCCGTTCGCGAGCAGGACGACCGCGTCGTTCGTCGAGCACTCGCCGTCGATCGAGATCGCGTTGAAGCTCTCGTTCACGGCCGGGCGCAGGAACTCGATCGGCTCGCCCCGTTTCAGTGGGTAGTCGGTGGTGATCACGGCGAGCATCGTGGCCATGTTCGGATGGATCATCCCCGAGCCCTTGGCCATCCCGCCGACGGTGAAGCCCGCGCCCGTGACGACCGCTTCCTTCGAGCGGGTGTCGGTCGTGAGGATCGCCGTCGCGGCCGAGGCTCCGCCGAGCTCGGACAGCGCGGCGGTCGCGTCGGCGAGGCCCGGCAGCAGCCGGTCGAGCGGCAGCGGCGCGCCGATCACGCCGGTGGAGAGCACGATCACCTGCTCGGGCGCGAGGTCGAGGAGCCGTCCCACCTCGGCCGCGGTCGCGCGAGCGGCGGCCTCGCCCTTCGCGCCCGTTGCCGCATTGGCCACGCCCGAGTTGACCGCGACGGCCTGCGGCTCGGCCAGCGTGAGGTGCTCCCGCGAGACCTTCACCGGCGCCGCCTGGACGCGGTTGACGGTGAACATCGCCCCGCCGACTGCAGGCACCGTCGAGCGGACGAGCGCGACGTCGAGCCCACGGCGGCGGATCCCGGCCGCGACGCCCGCGGCGACGAATCCCCTGGCGGCGGTGACGCTCACACCATCACGCCCTGGAGCCGGAGCCCGGCGGTCTCGTCGAGCCCGAGCGCGAGATTCGCGTTCTGCACGGCCTGGCCTGCGGCGCCCTTGCCGAGATTGTCGAGCGCGCAGATCACGATCGCGGTCCCGGTCGCCTTGTCATGGAACAGCGCAACTTCAGCCGCGTCCGTTCCCGCCACGCGCGCGAGCTCGGGCGCGACACCCTCAGGCAGCAGCATCACCGCGGGCGTCGTGGCGTAGGCGGCCTCGAGCCGGTCCCGCAGGTCGGTCTCGGACGACTGGACGTAACACGTCGCGAGCAGCCCGCGGCGCACCGGCAGGAGGTGCGGCACGAAGCAGACAGGGAAGCCGAGCCCCTGTGCGATCTCGGGCGCGTGCTGATGCGTCCCGACCCTGTAGGGCGCGAAGTTCTCCAAGACGGAGCCGGCGTGCGAGGAGGCCCTGAGCGAGCGGCCAGCACCCGAGACGCCCGACTTGGCGTCGACAATCACGCCGTGCGGCTCGATCGCATCCACGATCGGCACGAGCGCGAGCAGTGCCGCAGTCGCGTAGCAGCCCGGGTTCGCGAGCAGCCGCCCCTGTGGCGGGAAAAGCTCCGGCAACGCATAGGCCCAGCCGGTGAGCGCTTCGGGGAGAGGATGCACCCACCCATACCAGTCCGTGTAGAGGGACGGATTGTCGAGCCTATGCGCGCCGGAGAGGTCGATGATAACGGCATCGACGGGCGGCTCGATCTGCGCGGCCTGCTCGTGGCCGAGGCAGAGAAAGATCAGCTCTGCGCTGCTCGCGAGCGCCTCGTCATTGGTGACGAACGGGGCCAGCCCCGAATCGGCGAGCCGCGGGTCGAGCGCCGAGGCGGGCCGGCCTGCGAGCGAGTCCGAGCCGAGCGCAACCGGCTCGAGCCCGGGGTGCGAGAGCACGCGATCGAGAGTCTCCTGGCCGGAGTAGCCGGCGCAGCCAATGATTGCCGTGGTGATCACCTCTTGCATATTACGCACAGAACTGCATAATACGCAAAGATGTCCGCCACACTTCCGCATCCGCTGCCGCTCGAGCAGCGCACGCTCACCGATCTCAAGGGCCGCAGCCTGCTGCGGATCTCGGACTGGACGCCGGACGAGCTGACCGCTGTGCTCGATCTCGCCAGTGAGCTGAAGGCGGCGCAGGCGCGGTTCGAGCCGCATCCGCTGCTGCCGGGCCGGACGGTCGGGATGATCTTCGACAAGCCCTCCACGCGCACGCGGGTCTCGTTCGAGGTCGGCGTCGCACACCTCGGAGGCACGGCGCTGTACCTCGCGGGTCGCGACCTGCAGCTCGGCCGCGGCGAGACGATTCGCGACACGGCGAAGGTGCTCTCGCGCTATCTGAACGCGATCGTGATCCGGATCTCGTCGCAGGAGACCGTCGACGAGCTCGCCGCCGAAGCGGACATACCGGTCGTGAACGCGCTGACCGATCTCGCGCATCCGTGCCAGGCGCTCGCCGACGTGCTGACGATCCGCGAGCGGCTCGGCCACCTCGAGGGCGTTCGCATCGCGTGGGTCGGTGACGGCAACAACGTGTGCGCCTCGCTGGTCGAGGCTGCGCTCGCGCTCGGCGCCGCGCCGATCGTCGCGTGTCCCGAGGGCTACGAGCCCGCCGTCGCGGGAGTCGAGATCGTGCGCGACCCGGCGCAGGCCGTGGCCGATGCCGACGTGGTTGTCACCGACGTGTGGACGAGCATGGGCTTCGAGGCGGAGGCCGACCAGCGCAAGGCCGATCTCGCCCCGTACGCACTGGACGAGGCCCTGTTCGCCCAGGCTCCGTCGAACGCCTTCGCGATGCACTGCCTCCCCGCCCACTACGGCGAGGAGATCACCGAAGCAATCGCGCACGGCCCGCGCTCGGCAATCTGGGACGAGGCGGAAAACCGCCTCCACGTCCAGAAGGCGCTGCTCGCCCTAATCGTGCGCTAGCGGCGGCGGCGCACGACAATCGCACCGGCGACCAGCGTGCCGGCCAGGGTGAGGACGAGCTTCAGCGCCTTGCTGCCGCGGAGCTTCGACTCGCCGGAGGCGCGCTCGGCCATGTTCACGGGGACTTCCTCGAGGCGCAGGCCCGCCTCGGTGATCCGCATCAGAGCCTCGACCTCCGGGGCGCCGCTCGTGAACGGCTCGGCGAGCAGTGGCAGTGCCTTCGCGTTGACGGCGTAGAGGCCGCTCGTCGCGTCGCCGAACGGACGGCCGAGCACGGGACGCACGGCGCGGCGGAGGACGCCCGTGCCGAGTCGGCGCGACGCGCTCGGCCGGTAGCGGTAGGGCTCGTAGCCCTCGCCGCTGGCGAACCGCGAGCCGACGGCGACGTCGCAGCGGTCGTTGCGCACGAGCGAGAGCAGGCGTGCGAGCTCCGCGACCGGGTGCTGCCCGTCGGCGTCGACGCGCCCGCAGAACGCGTAGCCGTGGTCGAGGGCGTAGCGGTATCCGGCGGCGATTCCGATCCGCAGGCCCTTGTTGCCGCCGAGCGAGAGCACCTCGGCGCCGTGCTCGCGCGCGACGTCAGCGGTGCGGTCCGTGGAGCCGTCGTCGACGACTAGCACGTCCGCGCCGGGGAGCCCGTTTTCGAGCGCGTGGAGCACCGCCGGCAGGTTGAGCTCCTCGTTCCAGGCCGGGATGAAGACGAGCGTGTCGCTCAAAGCCGGCGAAGCTCGGCCTCGGCGGCGCGCAGCTGGCGCTTCCGCGCTGTCATCGCCACGAGCTCCCAGCCGAGCATGTGCACCGAAGGCGCGACAGGTGCCGCGCGGAACCGTGCGTCGATCCCGTGCGCCGCGTAGAGCCGGCGGAAGAAGTACCGAGCGCGGTAGAGGTGGAGCGGCGTAGTGACCACGAGCGCCCTCTCGATCCCGCGCTCGAGCAGCAACGGCAGCGTGCGAGCCGCGTTCTCGGCGGTGATCGTCGCGGTCGGCTCGACGACGAGCTCAACCTCAGGCCCACGCCAGGCCGCGAGCATCTGCTCGGCCTCGCACGTCGAGCCGTCGGGCGACCAGCCTGAGAAAACGACCGCGCGAGGCGAGCACCGAGCTGCAAGGCGCTCGGCCTCGGCGACGAGCCGGCGGCAGCGCTCGGTGATCCGGTAAGCGCCGTCCTCGCCGAAAGCGCCGTTCCCGGGGATCACGATCGCAGTCGGCGCGCTGTGCATCGCTCAAGAGTACGGGCAGAGTTAGCGCTGGATGGCGGCAACTCGCACAGTCAGCATCGAGGAGGCGCGGCGGATCGCCGTGCGAGCGCAGCTGCTGGACGGATCGGCGCAGGGCGTTCTTGACACGGTACGTCGGCTCGGCTTTCTGCAGCTCGATCCGATCTCGACCGTTGCGCCTGCGCAGCACCTCGTCCTCTTCAGTCGGCTCGGGCCCTACGACACCGGTGAGCTCGACCGCCTGCTCTGGGTCGATCGTGCGCTGTTCGAATGGAACGCCTTTATCTGGCCGATCGAGTCGCTGCCGCTCGTCCGCGCGCTGATGCGCCGGGCGCGCACGAGCGTCCGGTATGCGCATGAGCGGTTTGCGCGCGAGTTCCTCGCCCGCAACGCCGCCTTTCGCCGCTACGTGCTGCGCGAGCTGGGCGACCGCGGGCCCCTGCTCGGGCGCGAGCTCGAGGACCGCTCGGTCGACGGGCGCCTCGAGCACCGCTGGTACGGCAGCAGGTGGGTCGGCATCATGCTCGAGATCCTCCACCGTCGCGGCGAGGTTGCGGTCGCTGGCCGACAGGGGAAGCAGCGGCTCTGGGCTCTCGCCGAGAGCTGGTTTCCGGAGACCGTGACGATGCCGCTCCGCGATGCCGAGCGCCTGCGCGCCGAGCAACGGTTTCGGGCACTCGGAGTGCGGCTCGAGAAGGACGAGTGGCGCGCCCATCCGGACGCAACCGACGGCGACGTCGGCAATCGAGCCACACTGCTCTCGCCGTTCGACCGGCTCATCCACGACCGGGACCGCGCCGAGGCGCTGTTCGATTTCCACTACCGGCTCGAGATGTACGTCCCGCCGGCGAAACGAGAGTACGGTTACTACGTGCTCCCGCTCCTCGTCGGCGACCGCATCGTCGGCCGGGCAGAGCCGCGCTTCGACCGGGGGACGCGACGGCTCGAGGTGCTCGGCGCCTGGGGCGACACCTCCCGCCTCGACGACGCGCTTGCCCCGCTCGCAGCGTTTCTCGGCGCTGAGATCTAGAACTCACGCTTTACCCGGGGCTTACGTGCCGCCGGTACGGTCGTCGCCGCGAGGTGGGCCGGCCTTGGCGTGACCGCAGTTCCCAAGACCTGGAGGCAACGATGCAGGCATGGATCGGAAAGAGAACCTGATGGCTGTCTTCCTCTTCGTGGCGGGTGTCTTCAGCGTCGTCTCGGTCGTCCCGCTCGGCTACCTGGCCTTGCGCAGCGTCCAGGAGGCGCGCGAGTTGCGCATCGTCCAGGGCGAGCTCGCGACGGTGATGCACGAGGTCAAGGAGACCGGCGACGAGGTCCGCCAGCTTCAGCAGGCGATCCGCCGCGACCAGGAGACGGCGACGAAGACGATCGAGGAGACGAAGCGAACGGTGGAGCAGACCGCCGAGCAGGTGATCGAGGCGGCTGCTCAGAAAGAGGCTGCATAGGCGTTCAGCGCGGGCTGACCGCCGAGGTGCGCGTAGAGGACTCGTGAGCCCGGTTCGATCCGTCCCGACTCGACGAGATCGATCAGCGCGGCCATCGACTTGCCCTCGTAGACCGGGTCGGTGAGGACGCCTTCGAGGCGCGCGCAGAGGCGGATCGCGTCGAGGGTCTTCTCGTCGGGGATCCCGTAGGTGCCCGCGTGCCACTCGTCGAGAAGGACGATCTCGGCGTCGTCGAGGGCGCGGCCGAGCTCGATCGCCTCGGCGGTGAAGCGCGCGATGCGGGCGATCTGCTCCCAGGTCTGCTGCACTGTCGCCGAGCCGTCGATCCCGAGGATCGAGCGCTCGTGCGCCTGCGCGGCGAAGCCGGCGATCATCCCGGCCTGCGTCGAGCCGGTCACCGAGCAGACGACGACGGTGTCGAAGAAGAGGCCGAGCTCGTGCTCCTGCTCGGCGACCTCGCCGGCCCAGCGCGCGAAACCGAGCCCGCCGAGCCGGTGATCCGAGGCGCCGGCCGGGATCGCGTAGGGCTTCCCTCCCGCCGCCTCGACCGACGCGAGCGCCTCTTCCCAGCTCGGCCGGATCGCGATGTCGAAGCCGGCCGCGTCGAGGCGCACGTCGGCGCCCATGATCCGCGAGAGGAGGATGTTCCCGACGGTCTCGTAGCCGGGATCGTCCCAGTCGACCCAGTGCTCCTGCACGAGCACGCAACCGAGCCCGAGGTGCGCGGCGACCGCTGCGACCTGGCGGGTGTGGTTCGACTGGACACCGCCGATCGAGACGAGGGTGTCGCACCCCTGCGCGAGTGCGTCGGCGGCGAGGTACTCGAGCTTGCGCACCTTGTTGCCGCCGTACGCGAGCCCGGAGTTGCAGTCCTCCCGCTTGGCCCAGATCTCGACCCCGCCACCGAGGTGCTCGCTGAGACGCTCCAGCCGGTGCACCGGCGACGGCCCGAAGGTCAGCGGCACGCGCGGAAAGTCGGCAAGGCTCACGCCCGCGAGCCTAACGCCGGGAACAAGAAACCGCCGAGCGCGGTTCTCTCGTAGTGACCCTCAATACCCAAGGGAGGGAGAGCGCGTGAACGAGCAAGAGGAGAACGGAATGGGGCCGCTGCTGCTGGAAATCCTGCGCAGCGAGCCGCAGATCGTGGCCTGGCTCGAGCCGGACGACGACGGGGACCCCGATGAGCAGCCGAGCTGAGCCGCTGCGGATCAGGCCGCTACGACACGGCGACGTTCGCACCGTGATGGCACTGTTCGAGCGCCTGGGCGAGCGGTCGCGTCGTGCGCGCTTCAACGGGCCGAAGCCTTGCCTCAGTGCGGCCGAGCTGCGGCGCCTGTCCTCGATCGACGAGTCGCGCCGCGCTCTCGTTGCCTACGTCGAGGGCGATCCCCGGCCGGTCGCGATCGCGCGTTTCGTCCGCGACGGTCACAGCGCCGAGATCGCCTTCGCGGTCGCCGACGAGCACCAGCACCGGGGCATCGGCGCGGCACTCACGGCCGAGCTGCTCGCGGACGCCCGTGAGTCGGGGATCACCGAGATCACCGCCCTCGTCGCGGGCGACAACCGGGCAGCGGTGTCGCTGATCCGCCGGATCGCGAACGTCCTGGCGATCAGCTTCGAAGGCCCGGACCTCGTGATCCGCGCCGCGATCGCCTAGCCGAGCTCGGCGACGAGATCGGCGATCGAGTCGACGATCCGCGACGGCCGGTACGGGAACCGCTCGGCCTCGTCGCGACTCGTGATCCCGGTCAGCACGAGCACCGTGTGCATGCCCGCCTCGAGACCCGCGACGACGTCGGTGTCCATGCGGTCGCCGACCATCGCCGTCCTCTCCGAGTGCGCGTCGATCGCGTTGAGCGCCGAGCGCATCATCAGCGGATTCGGCTTGCCGATGAAGTACGGCTCGACGCCGGTGGCGCGGCTGATCAGGGCGGCGACCGAGCCGGTCGCAGGCAACGGGCCGTCGGGCGTCGGGCCGGTCGCATCGGGGTTGGTCGCGATGAACCGCGACCCCGCCGCGATCAGGCGGATCGCCTGCGAGATCCGCTCGAAGCTGTACGTGCGCGTCTCGCCGAGGACGACGTAGTCGGGGTCGCGCTCGGTAAGCGTGTAGCCGGCCGAGTGCAGCGCCGTCGTCAGCCCGGACTCGCCGATCACGAACGCCGAGCCGCCGGGCCGCTGGTTCTCGAGGAAGCGAGCCGTCGCGAGGGCCGACGTCCAGATTCGGTCTTCGGGCACGTCGAGCCCGCTGCGGCGGAGCCGAGCCGCGAGGTCGCGCCGCGTGTAGATCGAGTTGTTCGTGAGCACGAGAAACGGCATCTCGAGCTCCCGCAGCCGCGCGATGAAGTCGCTCGCGCCGGGAATCGCGTGCTCCTCGCGCAGCAGCACGCCGTCCATGTCGATCAGCCAGGAACGGATCTCGCGGGTCATCGCCGCTCATACTCGCACGGCTGCACGCAGTTCATCGCTTGCCTCGTACGCGGTCATCCGACCACGGCCGACCTGTGTCACGAATCCTGAATCGAGAAGTCGGCGGAGGTCGTTGCTCGCGGTTGCGCTCGAGACGTCCGCCTCGCTGCTGTAGCGGTCTCGATCAGTCCCGCCGATGAGGCTCTGCTCGAGTGCAATCACCAGACGGTCGGGCCAGCCGCGCGCGTCAACGAGAGCTTCGAGGCTTGCCCAGCGTTTGCCCGCCACGTCGATCTGGGCGAGGCGTGCCTGAGCTTGTGCCAGGTGAGCCTCGATGCAGAACGCGACCCACTCCGTCGCGTCCCGCTCGGGTTGGTAGCTGCCTCCCTGCACGCGTCGCAAGACCGAGTAGTAGTCGGTGGTGTGATCGCCGAGGTACTCCTCGATCGACGCGAACTCGGGCGAGAGAAGGCCCTCGAGCGCAAGGACGAGTGACTGAACCAGTCGGGAGACCCGTCCATTTCCGTCCTCGAACGGATGGACGGAGACCGTGTGAAGGTGAGCCATGGCACCTCGCACGACGACGTGGCTCGCCTGGTCGCCGTGACGCAGCCACTCGACGACCTCGCCCATCAGAGGCACGACATCCGCGCCGCCCGGGCCCTGATAGCTCAAGCCTCCGTCGGCGGCTGTGACACTGACCGGCCCCGTCCGCCAGAGCCCCGGGCTCTTGTCGCGCTGGAAGAAGCACGCGTCGAAATGGAGATCGAGAATCACGCGCTCGCACCACGCGAACTGCGGGTCGATCGCCATCGTTCCCACGTGGTCCATCGCGCGCGCATAGGCCGCGACCGCCATGCGGTCGTCATCGGAATCGGTGGTCTCGCTGCGGTTGACGATCGCCGCCGCCTCCCCGTCCGGCACGGTGAACCCCTCGATCGAGACGGAGCTCTCGACCGAGGCGACCTTCGCCTGCCGTCGGAGCGTCCCGAGCCACGGGCTCGGGGTCGTCACCTCATGGTGAAGAGCCGCGCGGAGCTGATCGAGCTGGTCGAGTTGCGCGGCGAGTGCCTTGTCGGGCGTCGGTGTTCTATACAACATCTAGACGATTATACGAATATACGTATTATCGTCAAGATACTCGGGTGGTGTCGCGAGAGCGTTCCCGCGACACCACCCGAGTAGAACGACTCCCCTACGAGCAGCCGGTGTTCGTGCCGCAGTCTCGGCAGGTGTAGCAGCTGCCTGTTCTCACCATGCGGCCGCCGCACTTCGAGCACTCGACGGCGTCCTCCCAGCTGTTGAACAGCGCCGTCTGGCCGGCCGGCGGGGCCTCGACTGGCACCGACTCGCGGCCTTCCAGTGCGTTGTAGGCCTGCGCCAGGCGCTCCTTCACCTCGGGGGTGAGGATGCCGGCTACCTCCTGCTGGTCGGTGGTCAGGAACTTCTTGCCCATCCAGCGGAAGATGTAGTCCACGAGCGACTTCGCGACGCGGATGTCCGGGTCGTTCGTCATTCCGCTCGGCTCGAAGCGCATGTGACTGAACTTCGAGACGTACACCTCGAGCGGCACGCCGTACTGGAGGCCGAGCGAGACCGAGATCATGAACGAGTTCATCAGGCCCGCGAGGGTCGTGCCCTCCTTGGCGATGTCCACGAAGATGTCGCCGGGAGTGCCGTCCTCGAACAGGCCGACGTGGATGTAACCCTCGTACTCGCCGACCTTGAACTTGCGGCCGACCTCGGTGCGGTCGTCGGGCAGACGCCGCCGCTGTGGATGGCCCATCACGCCGGTCGCGCCCATCGGCAGCAGCGCCACCGACTTGTCCTTCGAGCCCGAGAGCGGCTGGGCGACCTTGCAGTTGTCGCGATAGATCGCGATCGCCTTCACGCCGAGCTGCCACGCCTCGATCAGGAGCCCGCCGACCTCGTCGACGGTCACCGTCTCGGGCAGGTTCACCGTCTTCGAGATCGCGCCCGAGATGAACGGCTGGACGGCGCCCATCATCTTCACGTGACCGCGGTAGTGGATCGCCCGCTCGCCGATCGCGCAGTCGAAGACCGGGTAGTGCTCGGTCTTCACGTACGGCGCGCCGACCATCGAGTTGCGCTCGTCGACGTATGCGACGACCTCGTCGATCTCCGACGGCGCGTAGCCGAGCTTCTCGAGCCCGAGCGGCACCGTCTTGTTCACGATCGTGATCTCGCCGCCGCCGACGAGCTTCTTCGACTTCACGAGCGAGAAGTCGGGCTCAACGCCGGTCGTGTCGCAGTCCATCATGAAGCTGATCGTCCCGGTCGGCGCGAGCACGGTGGCCTGCGCGTTGCGGTAGCCGGCGACCTCGCCGAGATCGAGCGCCTCGTCCCACGACTTGCGGCATGCGCCGAGCAGGTCGTCGGGCACCGTGCCGGCGTTCTCGATGTTGCCGACCGCGGCGCGGTGCTTCGCGATCACGCCGATCATCGCCGCCGCGTTCTTCTGGTACCCGGCGAACGGGCCCATGCGGCGGGCGACCTCGGCCGACTTGCGGTACGCACGGCCGGTCATCAGCGCGGTGATCGCCGCGGCGTACGCCCGGCCCTCGTCCGAGTCGTACGGGAGCCCACGCGCCATCAGCAGCGCGCCGAGGTTCGCGTAACCGAGACCGAGCTGGCGGTACGCCTTCGCGTTGCGCCCGATCTCCTCGGTCGGATACGACGAGTAGCCGACGGCGATCTCCTGTGCGGTGAACACGACGTCGACCGCATGCTCGAGCGCCTCGACGTCCAGCTCGCCGTCCTCGCGCCGGAACTTCATCAGGTTCAGCGAGGCGAGGTTGCACGCCGAGTCGTCGATGCTCATGTACTCCGAGCACGGGTTCGACGCGTTGATGCGGCCCGTGTTCGGGACGGTGTGCCACGCGTTGATCGTCGTGTCGTACTGCACCCCGGGATCGGCGCAGCGCCACGAGGCCTCGGCGATGTCGTGCATCAGCTGGCGCGCGTCCATCGTCTCGACGACGGTGCCGTCGGTGCGCGCGGTGAGGTTCCACTCCTTGCCCTCGACCACGGCCTCCATGAACGCGTCGGTGACGCGCACCGAGTTGTTTGCGTTCTGGTACTGGATCGAGGCCCAGTCGGGCGAGTCGAGCGACATGTCGTAGCCCGCCGCCTCGAGCACGCGCGCCTTCTCCTCCTCCTTCGACTTGCACCAGATGAACTCTTCGATGTCCGGATGGTCGACGTCGAGGATCACCATCTTGGCCGCGCGCCGCGTCTTGCCGCCCGACTTGATCGTCCCTGCGCTGGCGTCCGCGCCGCGCATGAACGAGACCGGACCCGAGGCGTAGCCGCCCTTAGAGAGCTGCTCCTTCGACGAGCGCAGCTTCGAGAGGTTGATCCCGGAGCCGGAGCCGCCGCGGAAGATGACGCCCTCGCGGCGGATCCAGTCGAGGATCGAGTCCATCGAGTCGTCGATCGAGAGGATGAAGCACGCGCTGCACTGCGGCTGCTCCTCGAAGCCGACGTTGAACCAGACCGGCGAGTTGAAGGAGGCGAGCTGGTTGACGAGGATCGCCTTCAGCTCGGCCTCGAACGTCTCGGCCTCGTCCTCGGTGGCGAAGTAGCCGCCCTTGCGGCCCCAGCCGCCGATCGTGTCGACGACGCGGCCGATCATCTGCTTGACGCTCGTCTCGCGCTCGGGCGAGCTCATCCGGCCGCGGAAATACTTCTGCGCCACGATGTTCGTCGCCGTCTGGCTCCAGAACTTCGGAAACTCGACGTTCTTCTGCTCGAAGACGGGGCCGTCCTTACCGGGGATGTAGGCGTCGCGGATCTCCCACTCGACCTCGTCGAACGGGTCGCGCCCGGGAATCGTGAAGTAGCGGCGCAGGCCGACTGAGGCCTCCTGCTCGATCACGTTGTTGACGAGCTCTTCGACCCCTGGATCGGGTGCCTGAATCTCTTTCGCGGACGCCATGTCCTACCTCCCGGGTATGGGTTAATTCTACGTACCTGCCTGTGCGTGCCGTCCTGGCACGTCGGAGAGGCGGACGGCGAAAGTTAGAGGGCGCGTCGGACGGATCTACGCGCTTGGCTCTACGGGCGGGTCGTGGGGCGCGATCGCGACCTTGCGGGCCTGCACGCGGCGGGCGACGACGCTGGCCCCGCCGAGCAGGAGCAGCAGCAGCGAGACGCCTCCGAGCACGAGCAGAGGCACGGGGACGCCGTTGGCGTTCTTCGGTGCGAAGGTGTCGAAGACGCTGCCGATGAAGCCCTGGCTGCTGCTCGACGAGCCGCTGCCGGACGGGCTGCCGCTCGCTCCCGACGACGGGCCGGTCGGGCCGCCGCCTCGCTGCGCATGGATGGCGAGCAGCATCGCGCGGCGGATGTCCTCGGGCGCGCTCGAGTACTGCTTCGAGTCGGTCGGCAGCTTCGCGATTGCCTCCACGTAGCAGTGCACCGGGTAGGTGCCGGTGACCTGCCCATGGCGGTACCAATCGTTCTGAACCTTGTACCAGCAAGGCTTGGCGGCCGAGGCGGGGGCGACGCCGAGTATGAGGACCGCGAACGCTGCGGCGGCTGTGGTCAGGGCGATTCTCAACGGGGTCATGGTATGGAAAGGAGAGGCGCGTCCGCGCCGGTCCTCGGCCGCAGTCTCGCGGCGCGGGATGAGGGCGCTTTGATCGGGGTGTGAAGTTCTCGTAAAGGGAAGAGCCTGCGCGCCGAGGTCGGTGGTACCTTGCGCGCCGATGCGTGCCGCCGCTCTTCTCGCCGCGGCCGGCGCCCTGCTCCTCGCCGCGCTCTTCGCCGGTGGAGCCTCCGGCGACTCGCGGCTGCTCTGGATCGGCGGCGGCGCTGCGCTCGCGGCCGGGCTCGCCGCCGCGGCCTCGTTCCTCGGGTCCCTGCCCCGGCCTGCGCCCGGTCGCTCCGGCGCCGCGTTTCTCGCGCTGGCCGGCGGCTTCGTGCTGTGGAGCGGCGTCACGATCCTCTGGTCGGTGCAGCCCGACCGCTCGTGGGACTACACGAACCGCGGGCTCGCCTACCTCGCGTTCGCCGTGTTCGGTCTCTTCCTCGGCGCTGCGCTGACGCACGCGCCGCGCAAGCTCGCGCTTCTCTTCCTCGCGGGCTTCGCCCTGGCGATCGGCTGGGCGCTGCTCGGCAAGGCGATCCCGTCGCTCTACCCGGACTACGGCCGGATCGCGCGTCTGCGCTCGCCGGTCGGCTACTGGAACGCGCTCGCGCAGCTCTGCGACGCGCTGCTACCGCTCGGGCTCTGGCTCGGAGCCCGCCGGCGCTGGGCCGGCGCGCTCGTCGTCTATGGCGCCTCGGTGGCCGCGGTGCTGACGCTCTCGCGCAGCGGGCTCGCGATCGGGGTGCTCGCCGTCCTTCTCTACCTCGTCCTCGCGCGTGACGCATACGGCTCGCTGCTGACGCTGGCCGCCTCGCTGCCGCCGGCGGCGCTCGTCGCGGGGATCGTCTTCACCCAGCCGGGCCTCGTCGACGACGGGACGACGCACTCGCAGCGCGTCCACGCGGGCGTCGTGTTCGCGGTGGCGTTCCTCGCGGGCGCGGGAGTGACCGCTGTACTCGGCGTGTGGCTCTCGCGGCTCCGCGTCCCGGCTGCAACCGGGCGCCGCCGCGTCGTCCGCTTCGCCGCATCGGGCGCGATCATGGTCGTCCTGCTCGTCGCGGTCGCGGGAGTCGTGCGCGAGGGCGGCCCGGCTCCGGCCGTGCGCAAGCTCTGGCACGGCTTCGCGACGACCGAGCAGATCACCCAGTCGTCGGGGCGGCTCGGGAGCGCCAACTCGAGCAACCGCTGGCGCTGGTGGCAGGAGTCGTGGGACTCGTTCACGCAGCACTCGCTCGGCGGCTCGGGAGCAGGGACGTTCGAGTTGGAGCATAGGCTCGTGCGTGCGGCGCACTACTCGGAGCCGACGATCGAGCCGCACTCGATCGCGCTCCAGGCGCTCGGCGAGACCGGGATCGTCGGCTTCCTCCTGCTGCTCGGAGCGGTGGTCTCGGGCGGCCTCGTCCTCCGCTCGGCGCTGCGGCGTTTCGAGGGCAGCGACCGCGCCGCCGTCGCCGCGCTCGCCGCCGGCATCGCAGCCTGGCTCGCGCATGCGCTCGTCGACCTGCACTGGGACTACATCGCGGTCACGGCTCCGGTCTTCCTCGCCGTCGGCGCGCTCGCCGCTGCGGGGCGACCCGTCGTGCCGGAGCGGCGTCGGACGCTCTGGGCGATCGGCGCGTTGCTGCTCGCGGCTGCGGCGATCTACTCCCTAGCGACGCCGTGGCTCGCGAATCGCAGGCTCGACTCGGGCCTCGCCGCGCTCGACCGGGGCGACCTGGTCGCCGCCGACTCCGCGTTCCGCTCGGCGAACCGACTCAACCCGCTCGCGGTCGAGCCGCTGCTCTACCAGGCGGCCGTCGCGACCGCGCGCGGGAACAAACACGCTGCCGAGATCCTGCTCCTGCGTGCCCGGGCCCGCCAGCCGAAGAATCCCGACGTGCTGTACGAGCTCGGCGTGTTCGAGTTCCGCAACGGCAACTACCTCGCCGCATACCGGGCTCTGAACGACGCCTACACCCTCGACCGGTTCGGGCCGGCCGGCCAGAAGGGCGGCTATCTCGACAAGGCGCGCGCGATCGTCAACCGCGAGGCGGCGAAGCAGAACGCGATGGGGACGCCGCTGAAGCCTTAGCGATCGCCGAGGACGTACGCGAGCTTCGCGCCGCGCAGCTGCGCCGTGCGAATGCCGTCGAGCGGCGAGACGATCCGGACGTGTAGGTCGCGCGCGAGGCGCAGAGCCTCGGGGCGGAAGCCGGGCCGGAACATCACGATCGAGCGGACGTAGCCGGTGTGCGGCGCGTTCGCTGCGCCGCGCACGGTGTAGCCGAGCCCGCGCACCCTGGCGCTCGCGGTCGCGGCGGCGCCGGCGACTCCATTGCCGTTGAGGACGAGGATCGAGGTTTGACTGCGTGAGATCGTCGGCGGGCCGGGCTTCGGCTGGTGCTTCAGCGGCACCGCCGCGATCGGTGCGAACACCTGGCGCGCGGCCGCTTTCTGGACCGTGTGTGCGACGGATGGACCGAAGAGGGCGGCCCCGGCGGCGACGAGCGCAGCCAGCTCGAGGAGGGCGAGTACGACGACGACGATCGTCGCGGTCCGCCAGGGCCCGACGGAGACGGGGGAGGGGAGGGAGTGCTCCATCGTGCGAGGGATTTCTCGCTCCGCACCGCGGCTCCTTCCCGCCTACTTGCTCCGGATCCAGCTCCAGGTCTCGGCGAGCCCCTCCTCGAGGCTTGTCTCGGCCCGCCAGTCGAGCTCCGTCGCGGCGAGCGAGGGGTCGAGGACGCTTCGCAGCAGGTCGCCGGCGCGGGCGGGCGCGTACTCGGCGGGACCGTCGAACCCGGCGACGCGCGCGCACGCGTCGTAGAGCGTCGAGACCGACGTCTCGGCTCCGGTGCCGATGTTGAAGACGCCGCCCTCGTGACCCTCGGCAGCCAGTGCCGCACGCACGATGTCGCCGACGTAGACGAAGTCGCGAGTCTGCGAGCCGTCGCCGAAGATCGTGCTCGTCTCGCCCTCCGCCATCCTGTCGAGGAAGATCGCGACGACGCCGCCCTCGAGGCTCGCGGCCTGGCGCGGCCCGAAGACGTTGCCGAAGCGAAGCGCGACGTGCGTCGAGCCGTGGAGCCGGTTCCACGTCGCGAGGTACTCCTCGGCGGCGAGCTTCGCGGTGCCGTACGGCGACACCGGCCTGCGCGGCGCGCTCTCGGCGGCCGGCCCGGTGCACTCGCCGTAGATCGCGCCGCCGGTCGAGCTGAAGACGAGCTGTGTCCCGTGCCGGCGCGCCACCTCGATCAGGCGCAGCGTCCCGAGCACGTTCACCTCGGCGTCGTAGAGCGGCTCGGCGACCGAGGTGCCGACGTCGGCCTGTGCGGCGAGGTGGAAGCACAGATCGGGTCGCGCCTCGTCGAAGACCGAGGCGACGTCGGCATCGCTGCGGATGTCGGCGACGTGAAGCTCCGCTCCGGTTGGCACGTACTCGCGCAGGCCGGTGGCGAGGTTGTCGAGGACGTGCACCTCGTCGCCGCGCGCCACGAGCGCTGCGGCGACGTGCGAGCCGATGAATCCCGCACCGCCGGTGACGACTGCCCGCATGGGGCCGTATCCTAGGCGCCGCGTGTTCGTAACGTTTGAAGGCCTCGACGGCTCCGGCAAGACCACTCAGGTCGAGCTGCTGCGTGCCGCGCTCGACGCGGAGGGCCGCGAGGTCGTCGCGACGAGGGAGCCCGGCGGCACCGAGGTCGGCGAGCAGATCCGCCAGGTCGTCCTCCACGGCCTCCCGATCACGCCGTGGGCCGAGGCGGCGCTCTTCGCGGCCGCGCGCGCCGAGCTCGTCGAGCGCGTGATCGGGCCGGCGCTCGAGCGCGGCGCGGACGTGCTCTGCGACCGCTACATCGACTCCTCGTTGGCCTACCAGGGCCTCGCGCGGGGGGTCGGCGTAGAGCGCGTGCTGGAGATGAACCTCCAGGCGACGCGCGGGCTCCTGCCGGACGTGACGATCCTGCTCCTCGTCGACCCGGGCCTCGCCGAGGAGCGCACGGGCGACGAGCGCGACCGGATCGAGCGTGAGAGCACCGAGTTCCGCGCGAGGGTCGATGACGCGTACCGGCAGCTCGCCGAGCTCTTCCCGCGCCGTGTCTTTCCGTTCGACGGCTCGCGCATGCCGTCCGAGCTCGCAGAGGAGATTCTTGGACGCGTTCGAGCAGCTGCCTGAGCAGCCCGAGGCGAAGCGCCTGCTCCGGGCCGCGCTCGCCGACGGCCCCGCGCACGCCTACCTCTTCCACGGCCCGCCGGGAGTCGGGAAGCGCGCGGCCGCGTTCGCGTTTGCCGGCGAGCTGCTCGGCGACCCGCGCCGCTCGCATCCCGACCTGTACGTCGTCGAGCCGGTCGGCGACCAGATCCGCATCGACGAGATCCGCGCCCTGCGCCACGACCTGCACATGACGCCGTTCGAGGCGGACCGTCGCGTCTACCTGATCCTCGCCGCCGACGAGATGAACCGCGACGCGGCCGATGCGCTGCTGAAGGATCTCGAGGAGCCGCCGCCCTACGCGGTGATCGTGCTGGTCGCGGCCGACCTCGGGCCGATTCCGATCACGATCCGCTCGCGGTGCCAGCCGATTCCGTTTCGGCGGCTCTCCGAGAAGGCGGTGCGCGCGTTTCTCGAGGAGCGCTCGCCGGAGCTCTCCGAGAACGCGTTGACCGCGCTCGCCCGCGTCTCGGCCGGCCGGCTCGACCGCGCCGAGCGGCTGCTCGAGCCCGCGGCGCAGGCCCGGCGCGCAACGGTGCTCGAGGTCGCTCGCAGCGTCTATCTCGACCCGGAGTTCGAGCCGTCGGGCGCGGCACGGCGGCTGCTCGAGGGCGTGTCGGAGCGCGGCGAGGCGGCGCGCGAGCGGGCCGAGGGCGAGGTCGACCCACAGGCTCCCGCGCGAGAGGCCGAGCAGTTCGTGAAGCGCGTCGCGCGCGGCGCCGAGCGAGAGGAGCTGCTCGCGACGCTCGAGGAGCTCTCGGCGTGGTACCGCGATCTCGTAGTCGTCGCGGCCGGAGCCGATCGCGCCGCGGCGAACGCCGACCACCACGCCGAGCTGGCCGCGGACGCGACGACGGAGCGGATTCTCGGCGCCGAGCGCGCGTGCGAGCTCGTCCGCGAGGCGTGGCGGACGCTCGAGGAGCTGAACGTCAATCCACAGCTCGCCCTTGCGGCCCTGTTCGTGCGCCTGCGCATCGAGCTCGGGGCCACAGCGGTTGCCGTGTAAACCCGGTTTTACGTTCCTCGGGCCGGGGCTTTACGCAGATGAGCTCTCCTGTCGGCCGTATCCCCCAGAAGTGTGTTGCGGCGCTCGGAAACGCTGCCCACACTGGATGAAGGCGCGTTCGGGCGGGACGCGTCGCCGCGTCCTCCAAATGGAGCTAGGTCTTGGCAGCAGCACCGTCCATAGGCCGTGCGTCAGCCGTTGAATCGCCTCCCACCGCGCCGGAGGCTGATTTCACGCGCGATCTTTACGAGCGCTACGCCGGTCAGATCTACGGCTACTGCCTGCACAAGCTCGGCTCGCGCGAAGAGGCCGAGGATGCTGTCCAGAACACCTTCCTGAATGCGTTTCGCGGGCTGCGGCGCGGTGTAGTGCCCCAGGCCGAGTCGGCGTGGCTGTTCAAGATCGCCGAGAACGTCTGTCTCTCGCGCCACCGCTCGTCGTTCCGGCGCGGCCGCGTCGAGACGCCCAGCGACCTGCAGGCGATCCAGGACTTCACACCCTCGCCCGAGCAGCGCTCCGACGAGCTGATCGGCCTCGAAGAGGCGCTCGCGCGCATGCCCGAGAGCCAGCGCCGCGCGATCCTGCTGCGCGAGTGGCAGGGGCTGTCATATCGCGAAATCTCGGTGGAGATGGATCTGAGCCAGGCCGCCGTCGAGACGCTGATCTTCCGCGCGCGCCGGACGCTCGCGCAGGGACTCGAGGACGAGCCGAAGACGCGGCGCTGGAAGAAGATGCGCCAGGCCGCAGACACCGGCTCGGTCATCGCGATCCTGAAGACGCTCTTCACCACCGGCGCCACCGTCAAGGCGGTCGCCACCGCCGTCGCCGTCGGCACCGCGGTCGTCGCCGCGTCGTCGAGCGGGCTCTCGCATCACAGTCGTGCGCCTCATTCGAAGCCTGTGACTGGCGGCGCTCCGGCTGTGGTCTCGCTGGGGACGTCGACGCCGTCGCGGGTCGCGCCGTCCGTGTCGAAGGCGGCTGCGGCGCCGAAGGCCGACCTCGGAGGCGTGAAGGTGGCGACGCCCGGAGCGGTCGTGATCCCGGCAGGCACCGTGACTTCCATCCTCGCGGTCCCCGGCGATCCGGCGACGGCTCCGACGACGGCGCCGACAACGACGGCGCCGGCTATCCCGCCTCCGACCACCACTCCGACGGCGACGCCGCAGGCCGATGCGCCGCGGCCAGTCGACCCGCCGACGACGCAGGCACCGGTCGTCCCCAGCCCGACGACGACTCCGGCCGCGCCGACGTCAGATGGCGGCCTCACGCTCGGGGGGACGACCCCCGTCGGGGACCCGACCCCCGTCGCGACTACGCCTGAGACACCGCCCGGAAAGAACATCGTCCCCGCGCCGCCCGACTCGACGCCGGTGACCACGGCCTCGCCGCCGAAGATGGCAAATCCGACCACAGAGCCGAAGCCGGTGACGACGCCCGTGCAGACGGTCACCAGTACCACCGGCTCCGGCAACAGCTAGAGCAACGCCGCGACCTCCGCGTCGCCGACCTGGTCGAATCTGCGGTACCAGATGCCGACGGCGACCAGATCGTCGAGCTCGTGCGGGCAGACCACGGAGTCGGCCTCCTCGCGAAGCGCGGCGATGCTCTGGCGCGCGCCGACCGGAGCCGCCGCAACGACGCGGCTGGCGCCGCGCGCGCGGGCCCAGCGGATCGCAGCGATCATCGACGCTCCGGTCGCGAGCCCGTCGTCGACGAGGATGCAGGTGCGCCCATCGAGCGGGACCGGTTCGCGCCCCGCGTGAAGCGTCCGATCGAGCTCCTCGGCATCGTCCTGCGCGGCGGCGAGAGCGTCGGCCGTGAGCCCGTCGCGATCCCGGAGGTAGAAGCCGCCGCCCGGGGCGACCGCACCGAGGGCATACTCCCGCTGGCGGGGATGCCCGACCTTCCGCACCGCGACGACGTCGAGCGGCAGCCCGAGCGCGTGGGCGACCTCGGCCGCGACGACTACCCCGCCTCTGGCGAGCCCAACCACGACCGCGTCCCTCTCGCCGGCAAGCGCCCGAGCAAGCAGGAGCCCGGCGTCGCGGCGGTCGTCGAACAGAGCCTCGCGCCTCATCCAGCGATGGTGACATAGCCCGGCGCGGACCGCGATAAACGGCGCGCGCGTCTACGTAGCTGGTAGCGCACATCAGTCGCACCGAGTTCTACAGACCTGGGCGAGCTGTCTCGTTGTCACCCAGCCCGACTACTTCCAGTCTGTCGCGAGCACCTAATATCGCTCTTGCAACTCCAGCAATAACGGACGCCCCACTCGTCAGGCGCTCCAAGCCTTCGCTCCGCACAGCGCGGGCACGCCGCGAGGCCGCGGGCTTGCCACCATTCCAGAAGGCTGGGAACCTTCAAGCCGGCGTACAGCAAGAGAGACGCTGCCGCCAGGAGCGAGACCGCGCCCAGGGCAAGCTCCGCCCTGAAGAACTCCACCAGGGAAACGACGACAATAACCGCAGCGAGACTCGAGAACCATGGGTCAAGACGCACAACCCAAGTATTGCATCGCGACCGGCGCGTTAGCACCCGGCCAACCAGGCGCTTCCCGCGGCTCACTTCCGGCCGGGCTCCGCAAGAGCGCGTCGGCAAAGAAGCCCGATCCGCAGGCCCGACGTGGGGTGCGCTAGCTCGGTCCCGGCTCTGGTCCTTGAGCCCGGGTCGTGGATTGCCCCGGCCACCTGCCGACTTACGCCGCTCCCCTTGACTGCGTCGCCGCGACAGGGGTAGCTGTCGAATACTGAGCGAAGGTCGGGACGGCCCGGATGAGAACCGAGCCGTCCCTACCGGAGAACATATCCGTGGCCGTGAGCCAGGCCAACACAAGGCGAGGATCGCCGCGTTTCAGAGTTCCGATCGTCGGCCGCTGACAAACGCCGGGTCGCGTACCGAACTTGGCCATGGCCTTAGCTCCAGCGACTCGTGATTGACAGCGCGGCCGGAGACGAGATGTTGCCGGCGGCGTCGAACGCGACGATGGTGATCGTGTGTGAGCCCCAGGTCAGACCGGTGACCGTGGCACTCGGGTGCGCGACCATTCCCACCTCGACGCCGTCGAGGGAGACTGTGTAACCAGTCGCTCCGACGGCATCGGAGGAACCGGCCCAGGCGATGTCGACACTTGATGCCTGGGACGTAGTGATCGCTCCTGCGAGCGGCGTCGTGGGCGCCGTTGTGTCCTGCACCGTAACTGTAGAGACAGCGGTCCCGGCGTTGCCTGCTGCGTCGCTGGCCGAGCATACGACCTTGGTAACGCCGATTGCGAACACGCTGCCCGAGGCCGGTGAACACGCCGCGGCAATGGGCCCGTCCTGATTGTCGGTCGCGGAGGCCGTGAACGCGACAGACACACCGTTGGCGCTCGTCGCCTCGGCGACGACCGGAGCCGGTGCCGTCACGACGGGTGGCGTTACATCAGGCGGCGCACCGAAGGGGTCGGGCTGCGCCGCGACCGTGCTGGCGTTCGTGCCGCAAAGCGCCTGGCCGGTGGCGTACGTATTCGAGTCCCACGAGGTTGCCTTCGGCTTGGAGACGGTACACCCGTACGCGGCTGAGTACCCCCACCAGTTGCGATCGACATGCAGAGAGGTGAACGCACCGATGTTGGTCAGGCAGGAGCTGCCTGCGCACACGTTGTCCGTGAACGCGCCTGTGCCCATCGGGTCAGGAGGCGACGACCCCGCTCCGAAAGCGACGACGTTGCCGCCCTCTGGTGGAGTGGTGAACAGATTGTGGCTGATGGTCATGTGGTCTTCGCTGTCACCTGACCAGATGCCAGTAGCCGGGCGGTCCATGATGTTGCTCGTCCCGCACCGCTCGAAGGCGTTGTAGTCGAGGAGGACCCCGTCGGAGCCGGTGAACTGGATGCAGTCGTCGTGTGCGGCGGCGTTGTTCGTGCGGAAGATGTCGTGGAATAGAACTTGGGTGAAGTGCACCTTGTTTGGAACCTGCGCCCTTAGGCAGTAGGAGGTCGTGCGTCCGAGATACGGGCCGCCGACGTCGACGCCGTCCTGCCCGAAGTCCGAGCCGCCGATCGAGCCGCCGTCGTAGGTGAAGCTGCTCTGGTCATTAATGTTCAGGTGGCCGACGTCGAGCTGCAGCAGCACCACGCTGTCGGCGCAGTTCACGACCGATATGTCGTAACCCTGATTCATGACCGCTGGGTTCGCGTTCAACGTGATCCCAGCCGACGGTGCGACCGGCGTGCTTGAACGCGTCAGGTTGCTATTCACGGACTGGCCTTGGATCGTGATGTGCGAGGCGCCGTCCAGGGTGAGACCACCGAGAATAGCGAGCTGGCCCGGTGCCGACTGGAAGGTCACTTGGGCCGACGCCGCCGTCTTGGTCGGGTCGTTTCCGATCTTCTGTAGGGTGTATGTGCCTCCGGCAAGCTCGATCATCTGACCCGGGGCAGCGGCCCTATAGGCCTTGGCCATCGTGAGGAACGGCGCTACCCTGGTTCCTGCGTTCGAGTCCGAGCCGGACGGCGAGACGAAGAAGTTCGGTACTACGGCCGGGGCCTTGGCGGCACCCGACGCGGCCATGACTGTGACGCCGAAACAAACGGCGGCCACGACGAGGAGGACGCCCAACCGGGCGCAGGGACGTGGTGCGAGTCGCGTTCTCATTTCGCGAGCTCCTTGATTTCGTGCTCGCGGCGTGAGGCGAGGGCGGCCGCCGCGAGCAAGGGGGACAGTCCGCCAGTGATCGGCATGCGCGGTCCCTGTAGCTAGCCCTCGAACGAGGTAGTAGTCGCAGTCGAGCCGACTAGTTCGGCGCGGTCGGCACATGCATCCGTACTCAGAGCCGCGCATGCCGCCTCCCCGAATCCGTGCAATCGGACTGCGCGGTCGGGCGGGTTCCCACGCCACGGTCGGCACGTTCCCAGCAGCTGTAGGCGTGGAGAGTGAGCGGTTCGCGCACCCCGACAGTTCACAGGTGAAAGCCGCGCGCGTCTGTGTCGAAACCGTGCCCTTATTGAGACCCCGGTCGTTTCCATACTCCGCGCAGGATCGACGACGTACTCAGGCCCGCCAAGACCCAGATCTGCCCCAGATCGCGATCTCGACAAGGAGAGCCGGTCGACTCAAAGGCATAGCCCGCCGCCGAGGAGCAGAAGTTGCCACGGCAGCGTTCACGGTTACGGCGATCACCGCCGACCGTGTAGTGAACTCCTCGTTGATGTGGTGTATGTACTCGATGTGCTGGGGCTCGGATCGTCGCCGATGGTGTACGTGACGATTGCCCTCGTGATCGGGACCCTATGTGCGCATCTACACCGTCGTTACGTCGGGCACCCCCAGAAGACCGAGATACGGGGCGAGTTTGATGTTCTTAGTGACGTGAGGCCCTCAAAACACTCCGCGCTGACCCGTCCGCCCGTATTTGGAGCGTGACAAGCAGCCACCGCGACGACTAGTCGTCCAACGCGACCGAACCGTTGCGGAGTTCGACGACTAGAGCGCGAGCCGCCGAAGTCACCAAAACGCCCGTGCAGAATGCGGCTGTAGGTCATCCACCTCATTCGTCAGGCGGCTAAAGTTTCGCCGTCTGGGTCGTCGACTATCACGAGTGCGCTGGGGCGGTCTTCGAGTCTTGCCAGTGTCACTTCGATCGGCACAAGAGGCTGCGGTTGGATCGGCGGTATCTACGGCCAATGCTGTGGTTCAAGAATGGCGGACGGATAACTGGGAGGGCGCGGGAAGAACTGGAGGTGCCGCGTTAGATGGTGGTTACGAGGCCGACCGTCCTCTCGAGATCGATAGCGCCGGGGCCTAGAAGAGAGAGGATCCTGACCTCGTTGTGGCTCGAGCCCTGAAGAAAACCTCCGCCCCCTGACCCCGGCGCCGCCATAATCCTAAGCGCCCTGTAGCTTGGAGTTCCGGGTGTCAAACGGTTGGGTTTTACCAAATCGAAAGGCGAGGAACGAACGCGGGTGAAGCGGAATGAAGCGCGGCGATCCTCACGAACCTCGGACGTTGCCGTCAGATTCGTCGCGTAATTGACCGAGAACTAGATCGCGTGGGCGCGGTCGGCCAGCTTGCTCGTGTCCCATATGACACGCAAAGTGCCTAGACGCGTTCTGCGGCACGCCTGATCCCCTTACCGAGGATGTCGAGCGCTTGATCCATCGTTCTGCGCGTCACGTTCAGGGGCGGGAGCAAGCGCACCACCGCGCCGTGTCGGCCTCCCAACTCGACGATCAGGCCATGCTCGAAGACTTCTCGCTGGATCGCGCGCGCCAGCGCACTCGAGTCCTTGCCGGTGGGATCCGCTATTTCGACGCCGAGCATCAAGCCCGTCCCTCGGACCTCTAGCACGATCTCGTGCTCATGCTCGAAAGTGCGTAAAGCATCGAGGGCGTACAAGCCCTGTTTCTTGACGTTGTCGAGAACGCGGTCGCGCTTCATGATTCGGGCGGTCTCGACGCCGGCCGCGAAAGCGAGCTGGTTGCCGCGGAACGTCCCGCTGTGGGCGCCGGGCGCCCAAACGTCGAGGCGCTCGTCGTAGAGGATGATCGCCACAGGCATACCGATTCCCCCGATCGCCTTCGAGGCCAGGATTACGTCCGGCTCGATCCCGTACTGCTCGAATGCCCACCACGTGCCCGTTCTGCCCCAGCCAGACTGCACCTCGTCGACGATCAGCGGAATGTCGAGCTCCCGGGTGACGCGCCTGACACCTTGGACGAACTCCCGCGGTGCAATCACCGTGCCTGCCTCGCCCTGAACCACCTCGAGGATTACCGCGGCCGGCTTGGCCAGTCCTCCGAGCGGGTCTTTCAGAGCGCGCTCGAAGTACTCGAGGCATCGAACGCCCACTGTGTCGGGGTCGCCGCCGAGGGAGCAGTGCTGCGTCGACGGGAACGGAAAGAAATGGACGCCGGGCATCGGGTTCGAGACCGGCGCCTTCTGCGAAACGAGTCCGGTCAGGGCCATCGCGCTGTGCGTACTGCCGTGGAATGCGCCGTGGAAGCTGATGACGTCTGAACGACCGGTGGCCGTCTTGCAGAGCTTGAGAGCCGCGTCGACCGCGTTCGCGCCGGCGGGTCCGCAGAACTGGATCTTCGTCTTCCCCCGCATCGCCTCCGGGAGGAGTTCGAACTGGGTCGCTGTGAACTCGTCCTTCGGGACGGTTGGAAAGTCGAGAGCCATCGCGAGCAGCGCCACCTGCCTCTGGACGGCTTCGACGACCTCGGCATGGCTGTGGCCCAGCGGTAGCGCTCCGGCACCGGCAAGGAAGTCGATGAACACGTTGCCGTCGACGTCTTCGACATAAGACCCCGCCCCGCGCTTGATCGCGATCGGGAGGTTCCGTGGATATGACCGAGCGTTGGATTCGAGGCGCTCCTGGTTCGCGAGCAGCTTCGCCGACAGCGGCCCAGGGAGCTCCGTCCGCACTAGAGGCGCATCGAAAGTCCCGACTGCTGTCGCGCTCATGAGTCGACCCCCTCTACCTCGAGGAGCAATGCGGACAGGTCGTCATCCTCTGCTGCGCCCGCGAGCGCGAGGGTCACTGCTTCGCCGAGCTCGGCGATCGTCGGCCCGGCGAACACGCTGGTGAGGGGGAGCTCGATGTCGAACTCTGTCTGGACCCGAGCGAGCATCTTGACGGCGAGGAGCGAGTGGCCGCCGAGATCGAAGAAGTCGTCGTGGATGCCGATGCGGTCGATGGCGAGGACCTCGCGCCAGATCGACGCAAGGTGTTCCTCGACGGGGCCTCGTGGTGGTGTGTACGAGTCTTCGACGTGGCGTCGAGCACCGTCCGGAGCGGGCAGCGCGGTGCGGTCGAGCTTTCCGTTCGCCGTGACCGGGAGCCCGTCCAGGACGACGATCGTCGAGGGCACCATGTAGTGCGGAAGCGATGCGGCGACGTGGCTGCGAAGCTCGCCTTCTGCGGCTCGTTCCGCGTGCTCGGGCACCACGTAGGCGACAAGTCGCCGGTCGCCCGGGACGTCCTCCCGCACGATCACGACGGCCGCGGACACGGACACGTTCTCCTCGAGCACGGCCTCGATCTCGCCGAGCTCGATCCGGAAGCCGCGCAGCTTCACCTGATGGTCTATGCGGCCCAGAAACTCGAGTGTCCCGTCGGGGCGCCAGCGCAGGAGATCCCCTGTTCGGTAGAGCCGAGCGCCGGGCCGCGTAGTGAAGGGATCGGGGACGAACCGAGCGGCAGTGAGCTCCTCCCTGTGGTGGTAGCCCCGAGCCAGGCCCGCGCCGCCGATGTACATCTCGCCCGGAACTCCGATTGGCACCGGCCGCCGGTGCTCGTCGAGGATGTAGAGCGTCGTGTTGGAGATCGGGCCTCCGATCGGCGTCGGCCCTTCGGTGGACTCGAGCTTCGAGATCGACGACCAGACCGTAGTCTCCGTCGGCCCGTACGTATGCCAGAGCGTACCCAGCTTCTGCAGGTCGTTTGCGAGCTGGCGCGGAAGCGCTTCCCCTCCGGCAACGATCTTCAGCGCCGCGCTCCCTGCCCAGTCGGTGTCGACGAGGAGCTGCCACGTGCTCGGTGTAGCCTGCACGACCGTAGCGCCCGCCTCGAGCAGCTCTTTCCCGAGCTGAACGGCGTCGAGCGTTGCCTCGCGCGAGACGATGAAGAGCCTCGCGCCGGTTGTCAGTGGGAGGTACCAGTCCGGGACAGAGAGGTCAAAGGCAGGTGTGGTCAGGTTTGCAACCACATCCGTCTGATCGACGCCAGGGGCTTCTCGCATGTGGGCGAGCAGGTTCGCGACCGATCTGTGCGTCACCTCGACGCCCTTCGGCCTGCCGGTCGAGCCCGACGTGTAGATCACATACGCAAGGTGTTCCGGATCCGTCTCGGCGGCGAGCGCTAGGTCGTTTCGCGACTCGATCAGGCCGCGGTCGCGGTCGAGCAGGAGCAGCGCGGCCCCCTGCACATCGAGGTCATCAGCGTGACGCTCATGCGTCACCACTACACGGGCATTCGCATCGGAGAGGATGAATGCCAGGCGCTCCGGCGGGTAGGCAGGGTCGACCGGCACGTACGCAGCACCGGACTTCAGCACCGCGAGCATCGTTACCACGAGGTCGATCGATCGCTCGAGGCAGATGCCGACGAGCGAACCGGCATCCGCCCCGCGCTCTTGCAGTTCGCGGGCCAGCCGGTTTGAGCTTCTCTCGAGCTCGTCGAACGTCATCTCGTCGGCCCCGCAGACGACGGCCACCGCTTCTGGGCGCGCGTGGGCCTGACGGGCAAATTGCGTGTGAAGGCACTCGCATGCGTACTCACGCGTGGTGGCGTTCCACTCAGCGAGCAGCTGACGGCGCTCTGCGTCGGTCAATAGCTGCAGCTCCGACAGCCGCTCACCGGGATCTTCGGTCGCGGCTCCGAGCACTGCCTCGAGATGACCGACGAGACGCGCGATGGTGGCGGGGTCGAACAGATCGGTTGCGTACTCGATCGAGCCGCCGAGCGATCCGTCCGGACGTTCGCGGAGGATCAGCGAAAAGTCGAGTCGCGCGAACTGCCAGCCGGGAATAGGCAGTTCCTCGAGTTCGCTTCCTGCGAGCACCGGTTCTGTATCCGGTGCCACGTCGAAGCCGAGCAGAACCTGGAACAGCGGCGAGTAGCTCGTCGTCCGCTCGGGGTTGAGTGCCTCCACCAGCTTCTCGAACGGGAGCTCCTGGTATGCCTGCGCCGAGAGCGTCGTCAGCTTTACCCGGTCGACGAGCTCGCCGAAGGTCGGGTCGCCCGAGAGATCGGTGCGGAGGACGAGCGTGTTGCTGAAGAATCCGATGAGCGGTCGAATCTCGTCGTGGTGGCGCCCCGAGACGGGTGCGCCGATGACGATGTCGTCGGCCCCGGTGTAGCGGTGGAGGAGCGTCTTGAATGCCGCCACTAGGACCGTGAACAACGAGACCTTCAGCTCCCGCGCGAGTGCGCGAAGCCCGTTCGCGAGCTCGGGCGGGAGAGTGAAGTCGTACAGTGCTCCGCGGTAGCTTTGGTTGGCCGGGCGCGGGCGGTCTGAAGGGAGTTCCAGGCGCTCCGGCGCGCCCTCCAGCTGCTGCTGCCAGTACGGAAGGAGCTCGCCGAGGAGCTCTGTCGTCATTCTGTTACGCTGCCACGCCGCGTAGTCGGCGTACTGGACAGTCAGCTCAGGGAGGTCGGGCTCTCGCCCGTCGCGGAACGCGCAGTAGAGCTCGTCGAGTTCCGCGAACAGAATCTGGCTCGAACCGTGGTCGGAGCCGATGTGGTGGTTGACGATGAGCAAGAGGTCCTCGTCGGCCCGCACGTGGACGAGCGCGGCGCGGAGAAGCACATCGCGCGAGAGGTCGAAATGGGCGCAGGCGACGTCTGCCAGGAGTTCGTCGGCTCCGGCATCGGGTGCAGGGGCTCCCCGAAGGTCTACGACGCTGAGCTCGACGTGGCCGTCGGGCGACACCTCCTGGAGGAGCTGCCCGTCCTCGAGCCTGATCGACGTCCGCAGGATCTCGTGGCGCGCGACGACGGCATCGAGAGCCCGCTGGAGAAGCACTTCGTCGAGGGACGTCGCCACCCGCACGAGGCGCGGAACGTTGTACGCGGGCATCCCCGGCATCAGACGGTCTAGAAGGAACAGCCGCTCCTGCGGGAACGAGAGCGGGGCGGACCCGGGATGATCCCGCCGGTGGATCCCGGGGAGTGCCGCCGCGCTCATCGAGATGCGTCCTCGCCCTGCGAGAACTCGGCAAGCAGCCGCTCGGCCTCTTCGTCTGACAACCCTTCCAGCTGCGCAACGAGCTTGGCGGTCTCGTCACCGTCGGCTGCTCCCATCAACGCGACGATCTCCGCCGACAGTGCGGCGACGGTCGGTGCAGTGAAAAGGCTATGCAGTGGCAGGTCCACCGCGAGGTCGCTACGCACCTGCGCGACGACCTGCGTGGCGAGCAGTGAATGGCCGCCGAGCGCGAAGAAGTCGTCCTCGACGCCGACCCGTTCAAGCCCGAGCACGTTTGCCCAGATCTCAGCCACAGTCTGCTCGACCGCGGTCCTAGGTGCGACGTATCCGTCGTCGTCCGACGCCGCGTGCGCCGTCGCCGGGTCGGCCAGCGTCATCCGGTCCACCTTCCCGCTCGCAGTGAGCGGCAAGGCCTCGAGCATGATGAACGTCGAGGGGATCATGTAGCCGGGGACCCACTCAGCGAGGTGATGGCGCAGTTCGTCCACGGTGACCACTTCCCGGGTCGCGCAGTAGGCGACGAGGCGTGCGTCGCCGGCGGCATCGGCGAAGGCGACGACTGCGTCGTCGCTGACGGCCGGGTGCATTCGGAGTGCGGCCTCGACCTCGCCCGGCTCGACCCGGAAGCCGCGGATCTTCACCTGCTCGTCGAAGCGTCCGAGGAACTCGAGGCTCCCGTCTGGGAGCCAGCGCACGCGATCTCCCGTGTCGTACATACGCGCGCCGGTGCCCGCGAACGGGTCATCGGAGAAGCGCTCCGCCGTCAGCTCCGGCTGGCCGATGTAGCCGCGCGCGACCCCGGCTCCGCCGATGAACATGCGGCCGGGAGCGCCGATAGGCACGGGCTCGAGGCGATCGTCAAGCACATAGCAGCGCGTGTTCGAGATCGGCCTGCCGATGGGCACCGTCGCCGGTCCGTAAGGCGATGGGCTGTCAGGGACGATACCGGCGCACGAACCGACCGTGGTCTCGGTGGGGCCGTAGTGGTTCAGGATGGTGCACTGAGCGCGTTCGCGCACTCGGGCGACGAGATCCCAGCCGGAGCGCTCGCCGCCGAGAACGAGCCAGCGGCGCGGGAGCACGCCGGCGTCGTTGCTCACGAGCAGCGCGGTGAGGTGTGACGGCGTGATCTTCAGAATGTCGACCGGCTGCCCCTCGAGCTGCCGGGCGAGTGCCGCGGGGTCGCCGGCGATTTCGGGCTTGATCAGCTCGAGCGTGCCGCCCGAGCAGAGTGCCGGGAAGATCGCGGTATTCCCGAGGTCGGTCGAGACTGCCGTCACCATTCCGAACGTCAGCGGCTCGGCGTCGGCGCCGAGCCTTCCGATCATGTCGCCCACGTAGTTGGCCAGGTTGCGATGCGTCACCGCCACGCCCTTCGGGCTCCCCGTCGAGCCCGACGTGTAGATCACGTAGGCAAGGTTGTCCTGGACTCCGGGCGCCTCGATCGGGGCCGTGTCCTCCTCGTCGAGCTGCGTCCGGTCACGGTCGAGGCAGACGAGCTCGACGTCGACCGTCGGCAGGTGCTCGACGAGCGCCTCTTGGGTAACGATCGCGCTGGCGGCGGCCTCGACGAGCTGGCACTCGAGCCGGGCCGCTGGATGCTCGAAGTTGAGCGGCAGGTAGGCGGCGCCGGTCTTCAGGATCCCGAGCAGGCCGACGACCATCTCGACCGAGCGATCTGTGCACAACGCCACCACATGGCCCGGCTCGACTCCGGCGCGAAGCAACCGATGAGCGAGCTGGTTCGCGCGCTCGTCGAGCTCGGCATACGTGAGCGAGGCGGCTCCGTCCGAGACGGCGATCCGTTCGGGCGCCTGTGCCGCGTGCCGGGCGAAGAGCTCGTGAACGCGGGCCTCCGCGATCGGGGCGTCAGTCTTGTTGAACTCGATCGTGAGTCGGCGGCGGTCATCGTCGCCGAGCAGGTCGAGCTCCGACAGGGGAATCGACGGACTTGCGATTGCGCCCCGGAGCAGTCGCTCGAGCTGCTGAGCGAGACTCTCCGCCCAGTCGGCCGCGACTGCGGCCTGGTCGAAGCGGATCGAGAGGCCGAACCCGTCGCCACCGGTCGGCTCATAGACGAGCGACAAGAGGGCACCGGAATCGGAGAGGCCAGCGTCGAGGACGGAGAAGCGCGCCCCGTCCGCGGTCACATCGAGATAAGGCCGGACAACGAAGACGGCCGACCTCGACTCCGCCCTGGGCGGAGCGTAGTCCTGGTGGACGGCCGCCTCGGCAAGTTCCCGTTCGACTCGATCGACCAGCTCCGGGAACGTAATCCCCGGCGCGACGTGCACGGGAATCGGGAGCGGCTGTTCGATCGCGCCGATCGCTCCCGCGAGGCTTGGATGACGGGTGACGGCGCCGACCGCCTCGACCACGACGTCCTCGCTTCCGGACGCTCGCGCGAGCAGCGCATGCCACGCCGACAGCGCGAGCACCGCGGGGCTCGAGCCGTAGCGGGCCGCGCTCGACACGACGTCGGCCGACAGCACGGCGTCGATCGGGATCTGAACAGCGCCCGGTTCGTGCGGGAGGTCGGACTCCCAGACGAGCGGGACGGCCGACCGCTGGTCATCCGCTCGACCCCAGAACTCCTTCGCGCTTTTCGCGCCGTCGTCGTCTGACGACGAGAGCTCGTGCTGCCACTCGGAGAAGTCCGCATATTGGAGCACCTCGTCGGTCGGCGGCTCGCCTCCATAGGTCGTCGCGAGTTCCGTGACGAGCACCTCGAGCGAGCCTGCATCGGCGCAGAGCGACGACACCGTGAGCACGAGTAGCGCGTTGTCGGCGCCCCGCTCGATGAGGAGCGCGTGGACGAGTGGGCCGTGGTCGAAGTCGAGCGCCCGGTTCAGCTCGGTCTCGACCGCAGCCTTGAGCGCCGACCCCTGCGACGCGGCGGTCTCGGCCGCAGCCAGGTCGAGGGCCTCCCAGCCCGGCTCGAGCGAGTCGTGGATGAGCTGCAGCGGCACGCGAACCGACGCACGGCGGACGAAGGTGGTCCGCAGGATCTCGTGGCGCTCGACGACCTTACGGAGCGCGTCTCGGAGGCGTGCTGGATCGAGCGGCCCGGCGATTTCGATCGTTGCCTGCGCTCGGCCCGTCGGCCCGTCGGGCTCGTCTTGCCAGAGCCGCTCCTGCTCTGGCGAGACCCGGAAAGTCTGTGCTTGCTCCATGGCTACGTCTCTCTTCTGGGTGGCTGCGTGTCGGTGTTCGTTTGTTGTCAGGCGGAGGCGCTCTGGACGATCTCGGCGAGCGCTGCGACCGTCGGAGCCGTGAACAGGGCTTGCAACGGGATGTCACCGTGGCGGCGGCGGATTCGGGTGATCATGTGTGTGGCGAGCAGCGAGTGGCCGCCGAGTGCGAAGAAGTCGTCGTTCACGCCGACGCGCTCGATTCCGAGCAGCTCCTGCCAGATCGCGGCGATCTCTTCTTCGGTTGTGTTGCGTGGCGCGACGAAGGCCTCGTCGCGCTGGAGCTCCTGGTGGGCCGGGTCGGGCAGCGCGTTTCGGTCGACCTTTCCGCTCGGGGTGAGCGGGAGCATGGCCATCGGCACGATTGTCCGCGGAAGCATGTACTCCGGTAGCCACTCGGAGAGGAACGAGCGAAGCTCGCGCGCCTCGGGTTGCGGTGCGGCGACGACGTACGCCACGAGTCGCGCCTCCTCCTGGTCCGCGTGCACGACGACGGCCGCCTGCCGCACGGCCGGGTGACGTTGGAGCGTGGCCTCGATCTCGCCGGGCTCGATTCGGAACCCACGGATCTTCGCCTGCTGATCGACACGACCGAGGAACTCGATGTTTCCGTTCCGGAGGTAGCGTGCCCGATCTCCGGTGCGGTACATGCGCTCGGCCGGGCCCCCACCGAACGGATCGGCGACGAAGCGCTCTGCGGTTTCTTTCGGCCGGCCGACGTAGCCTCGGGTCACGCCTGCGCCGGCGATACAGAGCTCGCCCGCGACGCCAACGTGCACCGGTTCGAGGTTTGCGCCGAGCACGTAGGCTCGCGTGTTGGCGATCGGCCGTCCGATCGGCACCGCGGCCGAGCCGGATGACGTCTCCTCGCCCGGTTCGAGCACGCAGGAGCCGACAGTCGTCTCCGTGGGGCCGTAGTGATTCAGGATCCGGCAGGCCGGCGAGAGAGCGCGGACCCGTGCGAGCAGTTCGAACGTCAGCGCTTCGCCGCCGCATACGAGCCAGCGGCGCGGAAGGATGGCCGCTCCGCCGACGTCGCCGATCAGTGCGCCGAGATGCGACGGCGTGATCTTGAGGACGTCGATGGGCGTTCTCTCCGCATACGCCGCGAACGCGGCGACGTTCATCGCCACAGCCGGATCGATGAGGTGGACGCAGCCGCCAGCAGCGAGCGCGGGAAAGATCGCGGTGTTGCCCAGGTCGGTGCTGAGCGCCGAAACGACGGCGAACTGCAACCCGTCGGCCGCGCCGAGGCGGTCCACCATGTACGCCGTGTAGTTCGCGAGGTTGCGATGGTCGACGGCGACTCCTTTTGGGAGACCCGTCGAACCGGACGTGTACATGACGTAGACGAGATCGTCCGGCTCGCTCACCCGCTCGGGGTTGGATCCAGAGAAGGTCGAGAGGCGAGCTTCATCGCGGTCGACGCACACTACAGGCCCGGCGAACGTCGGCAGGTGCGAAAGCAGCGGCTCCTGGGTGACCACGGCCACGACGTCTGCTTCGGCCAACATGTGGGCGAGCCGCGCCGCCGGGTGCTCGTAGTTGAGGGGGACGTAGGCCGCGCCGGCCTTCAGGATTCCAAGGAGCCCCACGATCGCCGCCGGCGACCGGTCCATGCAGAGGGCCACACGATCGTTGCGGGCGATGCCGAACTCCCGCAGCAGGTGCGCGATCCTGTTTGCTGCCGCATTCGCCTCGCCGAATGTGAGGGTCTCGGCCTCGCTGGCGACCGCGGGTCGATCCGGCGTCGCAGCCGCGCAATCCTCGAAACGGAAATGGATAGGCGTGGTCGGTAGCTCCACGGAGGGCCCGGCTGCGAGCTCGATTGCGCGTGCGCTCTCCCCTTGGGTGAGCACCGCCAGCCCCGTCACGAGCTCGTCGGGATTCGCCGACGCGCTGGCGACGAGCTTCAGGAAAGCCACGCTGATCTCCTCGACATCCGGCAGGTCGTAGCGGGACGGGTCGTAGACCAGATCGCCGGTAATCCCGTGACCGGTGGAACGGAAGGCCAGCTCCAGTGCGAGCGCGCCGTGCCGCGTCAGAGATTCGAAGTCCGAGCTTGCGTACAGCTCGCCGTCGAGCGCGACGTCAGTGAACGCAAAGCCGATCGCCGCAGTGGCCGCGAGTTCGGCGAGGTCGCGGGCCGACCCGTGATCCTGCCATCTCGCCGCCTCCGACCGCGACCGACGGACCTGGTCGATGACCTCGGCGAAGGTCGTGTTTTCGTCGTAGTGCGTGCCCACGGGGACGTACTGAGCGTACGGGCCGATCGCTCCGGCGAGATCGGGCTGCGACCGGCCGTCCTCAAGACGCGTGAGCACGAGATCGCGGGTTCCTGCCGAGGCGGGCGACGGCTGCGTGCCAGCATGCCTCGAGGAAGATGTCCTCGTTCACCCCGGCCAGAGCCGCCGCCGCGCGAACGGTCTCACCGTGCGCGTGGGCGAGAGGGACCGCCAGTTTTCGGGGAAGGGTGGCTTCGGGACTAGTAGACCGGGCGAAGAGCAGCGTCGGGGGCCGGCCCTGCATGCTCGCCTGCGCCCAGAATGCGCGCGCAGCCTCGGGTGCGGGCTCCTCGCCGGCGAGGAGCTGGTTCCGCCACTCGGCGTAATCGGCGTACTGGAGCGGACTCTCCGCGAGAGCGTCCTCGCCATGGTGGAGCTGAGCAATCTCAGCGAGCACAACAGCCAGGCACTGCGCATCGAGGCAGGCCGCCGGGAGCTGTCAGAAGAAGCGCCAGCCGACCGTCTGCGGCGGGCACGAGGGCAGCGCGCAGCACTGGACCAAGCTCGAGGTCGAGGGCGGCGGCCTCGTCGTCGATTGCCGCCTTGAGGCCGCTGCCGCTCGAAGCGGCCGCGGACACCAGCGGTGGCAGCGCCTCGTGGATGGCCTGCTGCCGCATTCGCATCCCGGCCGGTTGCAGAAACGTCGTCGCAGGATCGATCGTGGCGCGCCGCCAGCGTCTCCAGCAGGCGGCTCACGTCGGCCGCCGCGAGGTGCTCTCGCAGAACGACGGCAGACTGAGTGAGCGCGGGCGCCTCGTGGAGCGACAGCAGCTCGCTCTTGCTGGGGCGAGAGCCTGAAGTTTGAGATTTCGGGAGGTTGCGTCTGCATTGATCCGGTTCGAGCCCTAGTAAGGATGCCCCGCGAGCGTGCGAGTGCACGGTCTGATCGTAGTTCAGATACACCCATTCAATAGTTCAGATTCGCCCGCTTTGGAAGGGCTGGGTTCGGGCGTCAAATTTCGTCGGCGGTAGTACGCGATTGCGTCGCGTCGGCCGGGAACGCCCATGCGGCAGCCGCTTCCCGATCGGCCAGCTCCTCAAGCGTTTCCGCCACGGAGGTGCTCGGCTGGCGACCAGCGCCCAACGCCAGGGTGGCCTGCAGGAGGAGGGCGGCCTGTGGACCACCTGCGGGCGAGGGGAGCCGCGTGACCGTCGACCCACGCGCCGAGCTCGTCGGCGGAGTTCTCGGCCACCCGCGCCGCATACTGTGCGAGGAAGGCTCGATGTCGGCCGATCGACCAGACGTCGTCGCGGTCGACGCGAGCGTCGATGTCCGCGAGGTGACGCGGAAAGCCGAGCCAGTCGTCGGGTGGCCTCAGGCCCGGACACGCCGCCGGGCGGTGCGTGCGTCGACCGACTCCCTGGCGAGCCACTCGAACCGCCCATGAATGCCGTCGCTCGCGTCGTCGCCGAGTGCGAACCGCTCGCGGAGTGTCACGACCCGATCGTAGGCTGGATGGCTCAGGGCAAGCTTTGCGAGTGCTCGCGGCTCGATCGCAAGCTGGGTCGCCTCCTGCCGGCCGAGATCGTTGCGGCAGGTGAATGGATCGACGACGAGAGGCTCGGCCGGAGAGGCCGCCAGCACGAACCAGTGCGGAACGTGTCGCCGGCCGGCGGCCACGTGCCAAGGCAGGTTGTATCCGTCCCCGGCGACAATCACCCGGCCACTGCGCTCGAGCTCCTCGAGGATCGCCGCCGAAGCCTCGTCGGCGTTGTCCGAAGCGCACCGGCGGAGCTCGAGCTCTGTGCGTAGCCCGGGCGAGAAGTGCGCGAAGCCGAACAGCCCGTCGTCTGCCTCCACGAGGGTGAGGTGGAGGCCGTTGTTCACGGCGCGGTGCCAGAACGGGCGGTCCAGGCCGACCCACGCGGCGAGGGCGGAGCTGTAACAGGCTGAACACCTCGGCCGTAGGCGACGTAGGCCTCTGCGCAGGGAGCCGGCGCTCGACAGGCCTCGCGCGCGGCACAGGGCCTCCGGCTGAGAATCGTCGATCCAGGCGGCCGATCCCGCCGTGTCCAAGGCGCTCGATCAGCCGGGCGGCGAATCGGCTCCGGCGCGGCGGCGTCGAGCCGGGCGGTCGGTGAGTTCGTCATCTCGGTCCGCATCTCGGGAGTCGAGCGACGACGGTGCGCGGAGGCCGGGTTTGGTCGCGGCTGTCCATCTTCGGCCAGCACCCTGACCGCGCCCTCGGCGGCGACGAAGTGCGGCCAGTCTGTGGGGGCGCTGCGACCGCGGAGGACGAGCAGAACAGGACGAAGCCGTCGCCGTCGTCGGCCAGCACGGGCAACAGCGAGCCGAGTGGTGCGGCCACGAGGTCGACGCTCGCCGCGACGTAGGCTGCGATAGCGGCCGTGGACTCGGCCGTGACACCCATGGCTAGCGGCGGCGGTGCCGCCGAAGCACAGCCGCGGAGGATGCCTCCATTTGCGCGGAGCTCTCGGCCAGCGCGGCGAGTGCCTGCGGGTCCGCGGGCGTCGGCCGGTGCAGCGCGAGCCTCCGTCGTAGGCGCACGACGAGGCGGCGCAGCGAGGTGGGGGATGTCGCCGACGGAGGTGGAGAGAGGTCATGGACGACGTGTCCGCGGCCGAGGAGGGCGAGCGTCAGTGCTGCGCCAAGGCCTCTGGCCGCCTCCGACCACGACGAAGGCCTGGCCGGAGAGCGGCAGGTTCGGCCGGCAGCAGCAGGCCGGTGTCCGGCTCCGGCACGGGGCGTCGGAGAACGCTCGAGCGTCCCTGCCGTCTGACCGCTGCTGCCACCGAGAATGCCGTCGATCAGGAGCCGACCGGACCGCTGTCGCGCTCCCTGAGCCGGGAGGGTGTGGATTCGGCTCGCGGATCCGCCGTCGCCCGCGAGCACGGTCAACGTCGCGGCGGTGAACAGGCCTGGAGGCCCGGCAACTCCATACCGATCGCGCTGTAGACTCGCCGATGCGAGACCTTCGAGGAGCGCTGGTTCGAGTGCCTCGCGCGCGATCGGCGCGACGTCGGCCAGTTCCTGGGCCTGGCCGGTAGCTGCCCGCGATCTCGGCTCCGGCTTTGTCCTCGCCAGGCCCAGGTGCGCGCGGCTCAACGCGCATCGGCGCACCCTGCTGCGGGCCGAAATCTGGCGGGGTCACCTCCCGGTCGCGGGAGTCGGTGCGCCAGGACTTCGGCGACGCCGGCCCCGTCCGGTGAGACGTAGCTCCCAGTGCGCGCCTCGACCGGCCGGATCGGCCTGCGCGGTCACCCGCTCACCGACGAGAACCGGCGCACTGAATGTCGCGCGCACCGGTGCGCACCCGGGCGAGGACGTCCTCCGGCAGAGTGCCGAGCAGTCCGAGCGCCAGGAGCGAGCCGTGGACGATGCACTCCCCGTAAGGGGATTTTCGGGCGAAGGCCGCGTTGATGTGGAGCGGGTTCCGGTCGCCGCTCGCCGCCGCGAACAGGGCGATGTCCTCGCCCGTGAACTGCAGCTGCCGCGAGGAGCCCGGGGCCTCAGGAGTCCGCAAGCCGCTCACGGACGAGTTGCTTTAGTGACCCCACGGTCCGCTCCTCAAGCAGTGCATCGTCGGGGAGGCGGACGTCGAAGCGGGTCTCCAGCAGGTGGACGAGCCTGATCTGCGCAAGCGAATCCCACTCCTCGATTGTGCCAGGCCCGTCGCCGTCGCCCAGTTCGGTGTCCCAGCCGAATACGTCCTCCAACGCGCCGTTGAACGCGCCGTCGAACCCCTGCGTGGTCATCCGAGGGTTCCAATGTAGGGGGCTCTCCGGGGTGTCTGTTTGCAGCGATGTCGTACTCCCAAGCGCCGTCGTCGCCCTCGAGTTCGACGAAGCCGAGACGCGGGAGGAGATCGGCGACAAGCGCGTTGCGCGGCCCAGCGACGTACTTCCCCCGGATCCGCGTGATCCCGGCCTCGAGCGCGGTGCTGCATACGTGCCGGAACAGGTGGATCTCCGCCGTTCGTCCGATCACTCGGCAGCTGAGTAGCAGCGTGTCGAGTGCGACCGTGTTCGCTGCGTCGCTGGCAGGAACCGCGAAGGCGAGACCGACGATACCGTGTTGCGCAAAACGGTCCTCCAGTTCGATCGTCTTGCAGATGGACGAAGGGTCGGCGATCAGGCGCCGGACTTCTTCCACGGTCCGTCGCGCGAGGTCAGGTTGAACTGATTCGTCTTCTGCGTAAGCTGC